>NZ_JBJJTG010000001.1:0-951917 GCF_046054285.1 Enterobacter sp. DN | reverse complement strand
AGCCGCGGCACAAGGGGGCGGCGATTTCGGTGTATAACCTGTCAGCCGGTCTGTCTAACTTCCTTGCGCCGGCGATTGCCGTGGTGCTGCTGCCCTGGTTCAGCACGCTCGGCGTGGTCATTGCCTACACGGCGCTGTATGTCGTGGCCTTCATCCTGTGTCCGTTTATTCGGGTTGAACAGCCTGGGTTTGTTCGTCAGGAAACCTGTAAGGGTGAAACGGTCGGAATTTCGTAATTTATTCAGGCCTGACGGCAGCGTCGGGCCATTCACGGAGACGTATGATGGATGTTAAGGCGGTAATTTTTGACATGGATGGCGTCATCATTGACTCCGAAGGCCTGTGGCGTCAGGCGCAGAAAGCAGCTCTGGCAGGCTGGCGTGCTGAGGTCAGCGACGAAGAGTGTGAGTCACTGACGAAAGGCAAGCGGCTGGATGAGATTGCCCGGACCTGGTGCGAATACTGCAAACTTGAGGCCGATCCTGAAATGATTGAAGCGGCCATTCGTCTGCGTATCATCGAACTGATTGGCCGGGAAGGCAAAGCGATAGAGGGCATCTACGACGTGATGTCGTATTTTCGTGAGGCAGGTTACCGGATTGCACTTGCCACCTCTTCGTCGCATGAAATCGTGCATGCGGTGCTTAAGAAACTCAGGATGGGTCACTATTTTGAGGTCATTTGCAGCGCCGATGATGAACGCTACGGAAAACCGCACCCTGCCGTCTATCTCTCGGCGCTGCGAAAATTAGGCCTGACGGCCTCGCAGTGCATAGTGATTGAGGACAGCCAGAGCGGCTACCGTGCCGCCCTTAGTGCGGGGCTCAAAACCCTCATCGTCTCGCCAGCGTGCCATCATGCCAGCTTTAACAATGCCAGTGGCCGGTATGCGTCTATGCATGCGCTGCTGGAAACGCTTGCCGTTCCAGCCCCGGAAGCGGGTTAGTTGACTGATTTGTAAGCGCAGAAGTTTCCGCGGGTTGTTGCCGGTCAGCATATTCCTGCTTCTGCGCTTACCCTCAAATAACGTCTCCCGATCAACCTCACATTTCCCCGCGCTTTTGTGAAAATTGTCACGTCCGACCGTGCATATGCCCAAAAAATAGCCTCTCCTTAACGCGTTTTGTCCGAGGACGTGCTGATTTTTTATGCTTAAATTACATACTGAAACGCATTTTTAAAAACATAAAACCCCTTTGTCATTTTCTGCTTCTGGGCTTATCGCCGGACTTAAGGACCGATAATGAAAATTGAATCTGTAGACGTCACCGTTTTTCAGTACCCGACGCGTCGGGTCTCTGACGCCGCGGGGCATTCGCATCCTGGGCCGGAGAGCATGGCCAAAATGGCGATGTTGACCATCACGGCAGAAGAGGGCACCCGCGGATATTCGTTCGCGCCGCCGGAAGTGGTGCGCCCCTTTGTGGTCAATACCTTCTTTCGCAAAGTGCTGGTGGGGCAGGACGCATTCAACCGGGAACGCATCTGGCAGGATCTGGCGCACTGGCAGCGGGGAAGCGCGCATCAGCTGACCGAGCGTGCGCTGGGCTTCGTTGAACAGGCGCTGTGGGATCTGATTGGCCGTAAGCTCAACCTGCCGGTCTGGAAACTGCTTGGCGGCTATCGCGATAAGGTGCCGGCCTATGGCAGCACCATGTGCGGCGACGATCTGCCGGGCGGATTATCCACGCCGGAGGAGTACGCCAGCTTTGCCGAAAAGCTGGTAGCGCGCGGTTACAAGGCCATCAAGCTGCACACCTGGATGCCGCCGGTCTCTTTCGCCCCCAATCCAAAGATGGACGTCAAAGCCTGTGCCGCCGTGCGTGAAGCGGTTGGCCCGGACATTGACCTCATGATTGACGGCTACCACTGGTACAGCCGTACCGAGGCGCTGTACATCGGCAAAGCGCTGGAAAAGCTTGACTTCGCCTGGTTTGAAGAGCCGATGGAAGAGGAGAGCATGGCCTCCTACGCGTGGCTGGCGGAGAACCTCTCGATTCCGGTTATCGGGCCGGAAAGCCTGGGCGGAAAGCACCACAGCCGTGCTGACTGGATCAAAGCCGGGGCCTGCGACATCCTGCGCGCAGGGTCGAACGGCGTGGGCGGCATTTCCCCAACGCTGAAGGTGGCGAACCTGGCGGAATCTTTTGGCATGGACTGCGAAATACACGGCAACGGCGCGGCCAGCCTGGCGGTGATTGGCGCCATCAAAAACTGCCGCTGGTACGAGCGCGGCCTGCTGCACCCGTTCCTCGACTACGACCAACCGGCGGCGTACCTCAACAGCCTGGTGGACCCTATGGACGAAAACGGCATGGTCAGTCTGCCGACCCGCCCGGGACTGGGCGAAGACATTAATTTTGCATATATCGAAGCCAATACCGTCAGCCACGACTGACAGATAAAAACGTACCCTACAGGCGATATATACATGAAACGATCTCCCTTAGCCGGGGCGTGCTTGCTCGCGCTCTCGCTGATGATGGGGAGCGGTGCGGCGTACGCGAAAACGCCGCCCGACCAGCTCATCATCGGCATGAACATGAATAACCTGCTGACCCTCGATCCGGCGGCAATGACCGGTAACGAAGTGGTCGGCATTGTGGTCAATCTCTACGACTCGCTGGTGGAGCTGGACCCGAACGCGCTCACCAACGTCAGGCCCGCGCTGGCGAAGTCCTGGAATATTTCGCCGGACCGTAAAACCCTGACCTTTCACCTGCGTGACGACGTTAAATTCCACTCTGGCAACCCGCTCACGGCGGAGGATGTGGTCTGGTCGATGCGCCGTCTGCTGCACCTCAACCTTGCCCAGGCCTCGGTGTGGAAGTCGTATGGATTTTCTAAGCAAAACATCGACAGCCAAATCAGCGCCACCGATGCCTACACGGTGCAAATTGTTCTGCCTAAGCCTAACGATCCGCAGCTGGTGATCTACTCCCTCGGCGCGCTCGGCAACCTCGGCGTGCTCGACAGCAAAACGGTGCAGCAGCACGCGGTGAATAACGACTGGGGCAACCGCTGGCTTACCACCAACGAAGCGGGTTCCGGCCCGTTTATGCTGGAAACCTGGCAGGCGAAGGATGTGCTGCGCATGCAGCGCAACCCGCAATACTGGCGGGAAGAACCCAAAATGAGCCGGGTGGTGCTGCGTCATTTCCAGGAGTCACAAACCCTGCGCCTGATGATTGAGAAAGGCGACCTCGACGTTGCCAACAACATGGCGGTGGCGGACATTAACGCCCTGCGCAAAGACCCGCAGCTCACCGTCGAAGCCGTGCAGAAAGGCACGGTGTACTACGTGGCGATGAGCATGAAAGAGGCCCATTTCGCTAACCCGAAGGTGCGCGAAGCGGTGCGCTATCTGATTGACTATCAGGGCATCAACAGCGCGCTGATGCCGGGCTACGGCGTGCTGCACCAGCGCCCGATCAAGGCGGGTATGCCGTCCACGCTGCCGGACCCGGGCTATAGGCTCGATATCCCGCGCGCCAGAAAGCTGCTGGCGGAGGCGGGCTACCCGGACGGGTTTGACACCACCCTGCGGGTGCTGGCGGATCAGCCGTTCCTCAATATCGCCATCGCCGTGCAGTCGACGCTGATGCAGGCGGGCATCAACGCCAAAATCATCACCGGCACCGGGAACCAGATTTACGGCGCAATGCGCGAGCGCAAGTTCGACATGCTGGTGGGGCGCGGCGGTAGCGGCGTCGAACCCCATCCGCACTCCAGCCTGCGGGCGTTGGTCTATAACCCGGACAACAGCGATGAAGCCCGTCTGACCAACTTCCAGGGCTGGCGTACCAGCTTCTACGACAAGCCGCTCAACGAAATGATCGACAAGGCCCTGCTGGAGCGCGATCCGGAAAAACAGATCGCCGATTACCAGCAGATCCAGGTCCGCTACGACGCGCTGATCCCGGCGATGGTTCCTCTGTCGCAGATGGTTGATTCGGTGGTGGTGCGTAACGAGGTGAAGAACTTCCAGTCGCACCCGTCGGCCACCACCTTCCTGCGCGACGTCTACAAAACCGGAGGTGACAAATGAGTGTGGCAATTCTCGCGCCCGGCTCACGGACCCGGCGCTTCTCAAAGCGGTTAACGCAGGTGGTGGTGACGCTGTTCGGTCTGCTGCTGCTGACCTTTTTCATCGGCCGCGTAATGCCCGTCGATCCGGTGCTGGCGATTGTCGGACCGGATGCCGACCACAGCACCTATCAGCAGGTCTATCACCAGCTGGGATTCGACCGGTCGCTGCTGGCTCAGTTCGGTATTTACCTCAATAACCTGCTGCACGGCGATCTGGGCAATGCCCTGCTGACGGGTAAACCGGTGACTGCCGATATTCTGCGCGTCTTCCCGGCGACGCTCGAGCTGGCGACGATGGCGATTATCGTCGGTGCGGGTCTGGGCATTCCGCTGGGCGTACTGGCGGCGGCGCGGCGCAACAGCGTTTCCGACTACGTGGTGCGCATCATCAGTCTGGCGGGTTATTCCACGCCGATTTTCTGGGTCGGGATGATGGGGCTGCTGCTGTTCTACGCCTGGCTTGGCTGGGTGGGAGGCGCGGGACGTCTGGATCTCGGACTGGAGGGGGTAGTCCCACGCCGCACCGGACTGATGACGGTGGATGCGCTGCTGGCCGGGAACGGCGCGGTGTTCTGGAACGCCATTAACCATCTGGTTTTGCCCGCGTCGCTGCTCGGCTTCCACTCGCTGGCCTACATCAGCCGCATGACCCGCAGCTTTATGCTGGCGCAGCTGTCGCAGGAGTTCATTATCACTGCCCGGGTGAAGGGATTAACTGAACGTCAGGTGATCTGGAATCACGCGTTTCGCAACATTCTCGTGCAGCTCCTGACGGTAGTGGCGCTGGCCTACGGCTCGCTGCTGGAGGGGGCGGTGCTGATTGAAACCGTCTTCTCCTGGCCGGGCTTCGGTTCGTATCTCACCGGCAGCCTGCTGCTCGGGGATATGAACGCGGTCATGGGCTGCGTGCTGCTGGTGGGGGTCATCTTCGTGATGCTGAACCTGCTCTCCGACATGCTGTATCAACTCTTTGACCCGAGGACGAAATCATGACCGTTTCTCTGGATTCGCCGCTGGGGACCGGGCCATCCGAACGCCGCCAGCGTATCAGACGCACGCTGGGCCGCGCCGCGGGCTTCGTCGGCAAGATGGCGCGCAATCCGCTCACCGCCATCGGCGGCGGGATTATCCTGCTGCTGCTGATTGTGGCGGCGTTTGCCCCGCTGATCGCGCCGTACAACCCGCTGGTGCAGGACCTCAATAACGCGCTGGTCGCCCCGAACGCACTGCACTGGTTCGGCACCGACGAGTTTGGCCGGGACATCTTCAGCCGGCTGGTGTACGGCGCGCGCATCACGCTCTACATCGTGCTGCTGGTCTCCGTGACCGTTGGCCCGCTGGGGCTGCTGCTGGGCGTGACCGCAGGCTACTTCGGCGGCAGGGTGGACGCGGTGCTGATGCGCGTCACCGATATCTTTATCTCCTTCCCGAGCCTGGTGCTGGCGCTGGCGTTTGTCGCGGCGCTCGGGCCGGGGCTGGAGCACGTGGTGATTGCGATTACGCTCACCGCCTGGCCGCCGATTGCCCGTCTGGCGCGCGCCGAAACCCTCTCTCTGCGCCAGGCCGATTTTATCTCCGCCGTGCGGCTTCAGGGTGCTTCCCCGGTGCGCGTACTGTGGCGTCACATTGTCCCGCTGTGCCTGCCGTCAGTGATTATCCGCATCACCATGAACATGGCGGGGATCATTCTCACCGCCGCCGGGCTGGGCTTTCTTGGCCTTGGCGCACAGCCGCCGGAGCCGGAGTGGGGAGCGATGATCTCCAGCGGTCGTACCTACATGATGGAGTGCTGGTGGGTGGTGACTATTCCGGGGCTGGCGATCCTGATCAACAGTCTGGCGTTCAACTTCTTAGGAGATGGCCTGCGTGACATCCTCGATCCTCGTAGCGAATAACCCGATGCTCGACGTGCGCGATCTCCACGTCGATTTTATCAACGGCGGCGCGGTCACCCACGCGGTGCGCGGCGTCTCTTTCCAGCTCGGACGCGAAAAGCTGGCGATTGTCGGTGAATCCGGTTCCGGTAAATCCACCGTCGGGCGGGCGCTGCTACGCCTGCATCCGGCCAAAGCGCAGATCCGCGCCGCGCGGATGCAGTTTGGCGATGTCGATTTACGGGCCGTCAGCGAGGCGCAGATGCGCGGCATTCGCGGCAAGCGCATCTCGATGATCATGCAGGACCCGAAATACTCCCTTAACCCGGTGGTGTGCGTGGGCGACCAAATTGCCGAAGCCTGGCTGACCCATCATCCGGGGCGCAAGGCGGAAGCCAAAGCCAGAGTGCTGGAGATGCTCGACGTGGTGCGCATTCGCCAGCCGGAGCGGGTGTATCACCTCTGTCCGCACGAGATTTCCGGCGGGCAGGGGCAACGCATCATGATCGCCATGATGCTGATCGCCGATCCCGAGCTGGTCATTGCCGACGAGCCGACTTCGGCGCTGGACGTGTCGGTGCGTTTGCAGGTGCTGGGCCTGCTCGACGACCTGGTGCAGTCCCGCGGTCTGGGGCTGATCTTTATCAGCCACGACATCAACCTGGTGCGCAGCTTCTGCGACCGGGTGCTGGTGATGTACGCCGGACGGGTGGTGGAGTCGATTGCCGCGAAGGATCTGCACAACGCCAGGCATCCCTACACCCAGGGGCTCATCAGCGCGCTACCGGAAATCAACCATCGCCGACCGACGCTGCCGGTATTACAGCGTCAGGCCAGCTGGCTCACCGAGTAAGGAGCAGAGATGATCGAGATACAACACCTTAACCTGACGTTTGGCGAGGGCGAGAAGCGTAATCAGGTGCTGGACGATGTGAATATCAGCGTGAGGGACGGCGAGATTTACGGCCTGGTGGGGGAGTCCGGTTCGGGCAAAACCACGGTGCTGAAATGCCTTGCCGGGCTGTTTACCCACTGGGAGGGCGAGCTGGCGATTAACGGCAAGCGGCTGGAAAAACGTATCAGCCCGGAACGCTGCCGCCGGGTGCAGATGGTATTTCAGGATCCGTACGGCTCTTTGCATCCGCGTCACACCATCGGCGATATTCTGGAAGAGCCGCTGCACATTCACCGCATAAAAAATCGGGAGCGGCGCGTTCACGCCCTGCTGGATAAAGTTGGGCTTAGCCGGGCGTTTCGCGATCGCTATCCGCACCAGCTTTCCGGCGGGCAGCGCCAGCGCGTGGCGATTGCCAGGGCGCTGATTCTGGAGCCGCAGGTGCTGCTGCTGGATGAACCTACCTCGGCGCTGGACGTCTCGGTGCAGGCGGAAATCCTCAACCTGCTGGCGGAACTTCAGCGTGAGTCGAACCTGACCTACCTGATGGTCACCCACGATCTGGGCGTGATTGCCCATCTGTGTCAGAAGGTGGCGGTAATGCAGTATGGCAAAATCCTTGAAAGCCTGACGGTGGACGAACTGGTCGCCGGGCAGGCCAAAACCGACTATACGCGGATGCTGGTCAATGCCTCACAGCAGTATTCCCGCGAGATGGCGCGGGAGGTGGCGGTGTATTAGGTAGCCGGGTGGCGACTACGCGATCGGTCCTGTAGGCCGGGTAAGGCGTAGCCGCCACCCGGCAAACCATCAGCGCAAGAGCTGACAATCCGGCGGTAATCGGCACTGCAACGCGCCCGGAACAACTTCGATGCGGAATTTCTCTCCGCTCAGCGGTTCGCCATCAAGGTTAAAGGTCATGCCGTGTGGGGCGATCACTTCAAACCACGCGGATTTCCCGGCGATAATATTGGGGCTCTCCTCTGGCTGCGTCAGCGTCGTAAACAGCGCGGGCAGCAGCCCGTCGCCAGTAAAAATGCGCAGCTGTAGCTGACCATCATTAATCAGGGCTTCCGGGCAAAGCTGCTGTCCGCCGCCTGCCTGACGTCCGTTGCCGATACCAATCACCAGCGCGTCGCCCTGCCAGTGGAAGTTCTCACCGTGGATTTCACAACTGTCGGGCTTGAGGGTGTCCATGCGCATCAGGCCGTGAATGAGGTACGAGACGCCGCCCAGCGCGGCTTTCAGCTTCTCCGGCGTTTCGCTGGTGATCCGCGTGCCGAAACCGCCCGTTGCCATGTTGATAAAGCAGGTTCTTTCATTCACCTGCGCGATGTCGACGGCGGTCGCTTTCCCGAGGATAGCCAGTTGCAGCGCTTTGCCTAAATCCTCAGGTATGCCGGCGCTGGTGGCAAAATCATTGGCGGTACCGAGCGGTAAAATGCCCATCACCGGGCGATGTGCTGTGTTGAGGTCAATAAGCGCGCCAGCGATCTCGTTGATTGTTCCGTCGCCGCCGCCTGAAATGATGGTCTCAGCGCCTAATCTGATGCCTTCGTCGATATAGCGTGCCGCATCGCCTTTTTCAAAGGTCACCCGCACGTGAATGCGCGCGCCATCTTCACGCAATTCGGTGATCGCCTGGCGCAACAGATCGTTGCCTGCACTTTTGCCATTGAGAATTAATAAACTGTCTGGATAGGATGCCATCCGGGTTGCTCCCTTTTTTAACTATAGAAAGAGTGTATCCCAGAGAAGGAAAAAGCGGGTAAGAACAGGATGAAAGGCAAAAAATAAGCCCGCGTAAGGGAGATTACGCAGGCTAAGGAGGTGGTTCCTGGTACAGCTAGCATTTATGGGTTATGTTTTTCAGCGGGGGGATAATACCCGTATTGAACGAAGCGGTATGTGATCCGATTCTAAGAATTATCCCAGCGTGAAAAAATCCCGTTGATTGACTATTTGCCGTGTGGATTTCGGGTATTTTCACCTTCAAAATTACGCATCAGCAGCGCAAACTCCAGCTCTACCTCTTCAGGAACCGGCAGCCAGACCACATGGCCGTCGCCAGGTGCGACCTCTATCGCCTCACCTTTTTTGTTTTCCAGGTGCTCGAGGCGGAAGTTCATGTTGCCCTGAGGCGTCATCAGCTCCAGGCTGTCGCCTTTAGTGAATTTGTTTTTTACGGCGACGGCGGCCAGCGGGCCTTTACGCTCGCCGGTGAAGTCGCCTACAAACTGCTGGCGTTCAGAAATCGAATAGCCATGCTCGTAGTTCTGGTAGTCGTCGTGGGTGTGGCGACGCAGGAAACCTTCGGTATAGCCGCGATGCGCCAGACCTTCCAGCGTTTCCAGCAGGCTGGTGTCGAACGGTTTGCCGGCGGCGGCATCGTCGATGGCTTTGCGATACACCTGTGCGGTACGGGCGCAGTAGTAGTAAGACTTGGTGCGGCCTTCGATTTTCAGGGAGTGTACGCCCATCTGGGTTAAACGCTCGACGTGTGCGATGGCGCGCAGATCTTTGGAGTTCATGATGTAGGTGCCATGCTCGTCTTCGAAGGCGGTCATGTATTCGCCCGGACGTTTGGCTTCTTCGATCATAAACACGCTGTCGGTAGGCGCGCCGATACCCAGCGTTGGCTCAACGTTGGTGACCGGGATCGGCTCGTGTTTGTGCACGATATTGCCGATGTCATCTTCTTTGCCTTCCTGAACGTTATATTCCCAGCGGCAGGCGTTGGTGCAGGTGCCCTGGTTCGGGTCACGCTTGTTGATGTAGCCAGAGAGCAGGCAGCGGCCGGAGTAGGCCATGCACAGCGCGCCGTGAACGAAGATTTCGATCTCCATATCCGGCACCTGGGTGCGGATCTCTTCGATCTCTTCGAGGGACAGCTCGCGGGACAGAATGACGCGGGTCAGCCCCATCTGTTTCCAGAATTTCACCGTTGCCCAGTTGACGGCGTTAGCCTGCACCGAGAGGTGAATGTCCATCTCCGGGAAGTTCTCCCGAACCAGCATGATTAAACCCGGGTCCGACATGATCAGCGCGTCCGGCCCCATCTCCACGACCGGCTTCAGGTCGCGAATGAACGTTTTCAGCTTGGCGTTGTGCGGCGCGATGTTCACCACCACGTAGAATTTTTTGCCCAGGGCATGCGCTTCGTTGATGCCGAGCTGAAGATTCTCGTGGTTGAATTCGTTGTTACGCACGCGCAGCGAGTAGCGCGGCTGGCCCGCGTAGACGGCGTCGGCACCATAGGCGAAAGCGTAACGCATATTTTGCAGCGTTCCCGCCGGGGAAAGGAGTTCCGGTTTAAACATGTTTGTTCTCGTTCTGATGACAGGTCAGATCCGCGTGCACCTGGTGCAGCGGTAAGGGGAGATCCCCCACTTTAAGGGCGGGCATTGTAGCGCTGCGGGGAAGAGAGGTAAAGCTTTGCCCCTCACCCTAACCCTCTCCCCTTTGGGGCTGAGGGCAGGGTGAGGGAGGGTTATTCAGGCAATCCTGCACGCATCCGCTTCCCAGCGATAACCCACGCCGTACACCGCGCGAATAAACGACTGGTCGGCGTCCAGTGCCTCCAGCTTGCGGCGCAGGTTTTTGATGTGACTGTCGATGGTGCGGTCGGTCACTACGCGGTAATCGTCATACAGATGGTTGAGCAGCTGTTCGCGGGAAAACACTTTTCCCGGCTCGTGGGAGAGCGTTTTCAGCAGGCGGAACTCCGCTGGGGTAAGATCCAATAGTTTGCTGCGCCAGCTCGCCTGGAAGCGGCTTTCGTCGACGATCAGCGGGCTTTGCGCATCCAGCACCTGCAATTCACGCTGTGGCTTACAGCGGCGGAGGATGGTTTTCACCCGAGCGACCACCTCCCGCGGACTGTAAGGCTTGCAGATGTAATCGTCGGCGCCGATTTCGAGCCCCAGCAGACGGTCGATCTCTTCGATTTTGGCCGTCACCATCACGATGGGCACATCGGAGAAACGACGAATTTCCCGGCACAGGGTCAGGCCGTCGGTACCCGGCAGCATCAGATCCAGCAGGATCAGATCCGGCGGCGTCTGGCGCACGTAGGGCAGCACCTGGTCGCCGTGGCTGATAAGCGTTGGCGCGTAACTTGCGGCACGCAGATAGTCGATCAGCAGTTGCCCAAGTTTAGGCTCGTCTTCCACGATCAAAATACGCGGTGTGTTGTCGTCAATCGGTAACTCGGTCATGCTTCCCTCGATAAATCCCGTTCCAGAGGTAACTCTACTGTAATGCTAACCCCGCCAAAAGGCGAATGGGCGGCGCGGATGGTGCCGCCGTGGGCCTCCACAATGTTAACGCAAATCGCCAGCCCAAGGCCGGAACCGCCGCTGGCGCGGTTGCGTGAACCTTCGGTGCGATAGAAGCGCTCGAACAGTTTTTCCAGCTGCGCATCTTTCACGCCAGGGGCGGAGTCCGCAAAGGTCAGGGCAAAGCGCCCGTTTTCCTGCCTGCCGGAGATATGCAGCGCGCCGCCGCCGTCGGTGTAGCGGAGGCTGTTCTCCAGCAGATTATTGAACAGCTGCATCAGGCGATCTCTGTCGCCAAATACCACCGCGCTGTCCGGCAGCGAAAGGTTGATTTTCAGGTCACGGCTGGCGAAGCGTTCGCGGAATGCGCCGGTCACGACTTCAAGGATATTGATCACGTCGACTGGGGCTTTCTGGTAGGCCAGGGCGCCTTCGTCGGACATGGAAAGCTGATGCAGATCGTCCACCAGCTTGGTCAGCGTGCCGACTTCCGCCTGAAGCGAGGCCACGGACTCGGGGGTGAACTGTCGCACGCCGTCCTGAATCGCCTCCAGCTCGCCGCGCAACACCGCCAGCGGGGTGCGCAGCTCGTGCGAAATGTCGGCCATAAAATCGCGGCGCATCTGCTGGTTTTTTTCCAGCGTGCTGGCGAGCTGGTTGAAGTCCTGCGCCAGCTTGCCCAGTTCATCCTGGCTGCGGGTGTCAACGCGGGTCGAGAAATCACCCGCCGCCAGCTTGTGCGTGCCTTCCACCAGGCGCTTAACCGGCGCCAGCAGGCCGCGCGCCAGCGGGAAGGTGGCGAGCGCCGCAAGCAGGGTAGAAAGCGCGACAATCAGCCAGCTGGTCTGACGCTGCTGGCGGTCAAAGTTGATGTCGGTGTTGCGCGTCAGCCGCTCGACCGGCGAGGCGATAACCCAGCCCACCGTGGCGCCGTTCGAAGTAATGGCGCGCTTTGTGCCGTCCGGCGGTACCGGAGAGCGTGGTCCAACGAGCACGCGCATCTCCTGATCTATCACCCAGAACTGGGTGCGCCAGCCGTGCGGCGGCATGCCCGGCCCCGGGCGGTCGTCGTCATTATCGTGCTCCAGCGAGCGCAGGATTTGAAACACAAAGCGATCGTTATTGCGCAGAAAACGCCAGTTACCGTGCAGGCTATACTGTTCGCCCAGCGCGTCGCTTAAGCCCTGTAGTCGCTGTTCGTTACCGTGCTTAATGTAGTCAATAAAGCCGCGCTCAAAGCTGACCCGCACCGCCCAGTGCATGGTAATCAGCAGGACGATACAGGTGGCGAAAATCGCCACAAAAAGCTTACCGGTGATGCCCGGACGCCAGAATTTCATGGTGCACTCCTTTTGCCGCGTCGGATCACGACGTTTTTGGTCGTGTCATTCGGTACTCTGGCAAAGATAAAAGCGGGCAGGGCGATAATTACCGCCATGCTGAGGTAAGTGTATAAAAAGACCTGATGCGCGACGGGGGTGTCGGCGCTGAGATGGTGCTGCCCGTACATGCCGAGCAGCAATCCGGCGACCGTGACCCCCACGCTCATGGAGAGCTGCATGATCATCGACAGCAGGCTGTTACCGCTGCTCGCCAGCTCGTCCGGCAGATCTTTCAGCGTCAGGGTGTTCATCGACGAGAAGCGCATGGAGTTGATGATCCCCTGGCAGAACAGCACCAGCGGCAGGATGTAGTACCAGCCCAGCAGCGCCACGGCCATAAACAGCAGGCAAACCAACGCCAGCCCGATCGTGGCGGCCACCAGCACCCGGCGATAGCCAAAGCGGTTCACCACCTGCACCACAATACGCTTCATCCCCATGCTGCCGAGCACCATCGGGATCATCATCAGCCCGGCGTGGAACGGCGAGAAGCCCATCCCAATCTGTAAAAACACCGGCGTCATAAACGGCAACATGCCGCTGCCGATGCGTCCGGCAAAGCTGCCGAACAGACCAAGACGGTAGGTGGGATTCCTGAACAGATTCAGGCTGAACAGCGCGTTAGCGTTGCCTCTGGCATGCCACAGATACCAGAGAATCGCGATGATCCCCAGCGCCACCAGCAGGGCGAGCGACAGGGAGGAGATCCCCAGCCCTTTTTGCCCGTCGAGGGCCAGGGTGAGCGTCGCCATGCCAGCCGCCAGCAGGATAAAGCCAACGAAATCAAAGCGCCGGGTCTGCATTTTATAGTTCGGCATCAGCGTCAGGGTGGCAATCGCGCCGATAATACCGACCGGCAGGTTGATCAGGAAGATCCAGTGCCAGGAGGCATACTCCACCAGAATACCGCCCAGCGCCGGGCCAAGCAGCGGGCCGACCTGACCGGGCAAGGTGACGAAGGTCATCGCCGCCATATACTGCGCGCGCGGAACAATTTTCATCACCGTTAACCGCCCGACTGGCACCATCATCGCGCCGCCGACGCCCTGTAGCACGCGCGCCATCACCAGCTGGTCGAGGGTATTGGCCTGGGCGCAAAACAGCGACCCGGTGGTAAACAGCACAATGGCGGTGAAGAAGATGTTTCTCACACCGACTTTATCCGCCAGCCAGCCGCTGGCGGGCAGCATCACGGCGACCGTCAGCACGTAGGCGACAATCACCATATGCATGTGCAGCGGGCTCTCCCCCAGGCTTTTCGCCATCGAGGGAAGGGCGGTGTTCACGATGGTCGTGTCCAGCGACTGCATAAAGAAGCCGAACGCGACGATCCACAATTGCCAGCGAACGTTACTGGGTAGGTCGGTCATTTACTCGGTCACCGTGGTTCTCTTTTTACGCGAAAAACGCAGCCGCAGGCGGTCAAAGAACAGATAGACTACCGGCGTGGTGTAGAGCGTCAGCAGCTGGCTCATCACCAGGCCGCCGACAATCGTGATCCCCAGCGGCTGGCGCAGTTCCGAGCCGTCACCGCCGGATATGACCAGCGGTAGCGCACCGAACAGCGCGGCCAGGGTAGTCATCATGATCGGGCGAAAACGCAGCAGACAGGCCTGGAATATCGCCTCGTCCGGCGTCAGGTTGCCGTTACGCTGGGCGTCCAGGGCAAAGTCGACCATCATAATCGCGTTTTTCTTCACAATACCTATTAATAGCATGATCCCGATGAGCGCGATTAGGCTGAACGGGGCACCGAACAGCTCCAGCGCCAGCAGCGCCCCCACGCCCGCAGAAGGCAGCGTGGAGAGAATGGTCAACGGGTGCACATAGCTTTCGTACAGCACGCCCAGCACGATATAAACCGTGGCAATAGCCGCCAGAATCAAAATGACCTGCGAGTTCATGGTGNTGGTCAACGGGTGCACATAGCTTTCGTACAGCACGCCCAGCACGATATAAACCGTGGCAATAGCCGCCAGAATCAAAATGACCTGCGAGTTCATGGTGTCCTGGAACACCTGCGCCGTACCGGCAAAGCTGCCGCGCACGGAGGAGGGCACCCCGAGCTGGGTCATGGCGCGGTTGATGGCGTCGCTGGCCTCAGACAGCGACGAGCCGGTTGGCAGGTTAAACGACACGGTCGAGGCGGCGGAAAGCCCCTGGTGGTTCACCGACAGCGGCGCGTTCGACGGCTGCCAGCTGGCGAAGTACGACAGGGGGATCGCCTTGCCGTCATTATTGATCACAAACATCTTGTCCAGCGCGCTGATGTCCTGGGTGTAGCGCGGATCAACTTCCATCACCACCTTGTACTGGTTCATCGGCTGATAGATGGTGGAGACTTCACGCTGCCCGAAGGCGTTGTTAAGCAGGCTGTTGGCCGCTTCAACGTTAATGCCCAGGCGGGACATGGTTTCGCGATCGTAGGTGAGCGCCATCTCCGCGCCGTTATTCTGGCTGTCGGAGTTCACGTCCGCCAGCTGCGGCAGCGCGGCCAGCGCTTTACGGATCTTCGGCTCCCATTCGCGCAGGGCGGCTAAGTCATCCGAGAGCAGGGTGTACTGATAGCTGGCGTTAGCCTGTCGTCCGCCGACGCGAATATCCTGAACGGCCATCAAAAACAGATTTGCCCCCGGCTCTTTGGCAAGCTTCAGCCGCAGGCGGTCAATGATCTGCTGCGCCGTTTCGTGACGTTCACCGCGTGGCTTAAGGGTAATAAACATCATCCCGCTGTTAACGCGCGAGCCGCCGGTAAATCCGGTGACGTTATCCACGGCCGGATCTTCCCGGATGATTTTCATAAAGTCTTGCAGTTTGCCCCGCATCGCCTGGAACGAAATACTCTGGTCCGCCTGAATACCGCCCATCAGCACGCCGGTATCCTGCTCCGGGAAGAAGGTTTTCGGGATGGTGATATACATCCAGACGTTGAGCACAATGGTGCCGATCAGCACCAGCCCGACAAGACGCGTGTGGTTCAGCACCCATTTCAGCGATTTGCCATAGCCGGACTGCATTGCCATCAGGACGCGGCCAAAGCCTTTCCTGCGCGGCTGCGAGTGAGGTTGGCTGCGCTTTAGCATCCAGCCGCACATCATCGGCGTCAGCGTCAGCGAAATCACCAGGGAGATACCGATGGCGACGGAAAGCGTGACGGCAAATTCGCGCAGCAGTCGCCCCGGCAGGCCGCCCATCAGCAGCAGCGGCAGGAACACCGCCACCAGCGACAGGCTCATGGACAGGACCGTGAATCCCACTTCGCGCGTCCCCTGAAGCGCCGCCTGGAGCGGCTTCATGCCCGCTTCCAGATGGCGCGAGATATTCTCCAGCACCACGATGGCGTCGTCCACCACAAACCCGGTGGCAATCGTCAGCGCCATCAGCGACAGGTTGTTAAGACTAAACCCGCACAGGTACATGGCGGCAAAGGTGCCTATCAGCGATACCGGAACCGCCACCGCCGGGATCAGCGTGGCGCGCCCCGAGCGCAGGAACAGGAACACCACCAGGATCACCAGCGCGACGGAGATGATCAGCGTTTGCTCTACCTCCTCAAGCGAGGCGCGGATGGTAGGGGAGCGGTCCTGCGCAATCTGGAGGTCGATAGCCGCCGGAATCGTTTCCTGAAGCTCCGGCAGGCGCGCGCGGATGCTGTTCACCGTCTGGATAATGTTGGCTTCCGGCAGTTTGCGGATCATCAGCAAAATCGCCGGTTTGGCGTTAGTCATCCCGGCGTTACGCACGTCCTGCACCGAATCGGTGACGCTGGCGACGTCGCTCAGGCGCACCGCCGCACCGTTGTTGTAGTGAATAATCAACGGCTGATACTCGGCGGCGGTTTTCAGCTCGTCGTTGGTCTGGATCTGCCAGCGGTGGCTGTTGTCCTCAATCGCGCCCTGCGGCTTACGCACGTTGGCGTTGCTGATGGCGGAACGCACGTCGTCCAGCGACACGCCCTGGTTAAACAGCGCCTGCGGATTCAGCCCCACGCGCACGGCGGGCAGGGAGCTGCCGCCGACGTCCACGTCGCCCACGCCGTCAATCTGGGCGATGGTTTGCGCCAGCTGGGTGGAGGCAAAATCGTACAGCTCGCCCTGGGAGTAGGTCTCTGACGTGAGCGTCAGGATCATGATCGGCGCGTCGGACGGGTTAGCCTTGCGGTAGGTTGGACGGCTCGGCATGCCGCTTGGCAGCAGGCTTTGGGCGGCGTTTATCGCGGCCTGCACGTCACGCGCCGCGCCGTTGATGTCCCGGTCGAAGTTAAATTCCAGAATGATGCGCGTGCTGCCCAGCGAACTGCTGGAGGTCATCTCGTTAACCCCGGCAATTCGCCCAAGCGAGCGCTCAAGCGGCGTCGCCACCGATGACGCCATGGTTTCCGGCGAGGCACCCGGCAGCGAGGCGCTGACCATGATCACCGGGAAATCGACCTGCGGCAGCGGGGCCACCGGCAGCAGCCGGAAGCCCAGCACGCCGCACAGGGTAATAGCGACGGAGAGTAAAATCGTCGCCACCGGACGGTAAATGAAGAGGGCGAAAAACTTCACTTACGCCTCCTCTTCACGTTTCGGGAAGCGGCTTTTCGTCCACAGGGCCAGACGGTCAAACAGCAGGTAGATAACCGGCGTGGTAAACAGCGTCAGCACCTGGCTCACCAGCAGGCCGCCCACCATCCCGATGCCCAGCGGACGGCGCAGTTCGGCCCCCACGCCGGTGCTCAGCATCAGCGGCAGCGCGCCCAGCAGGGCGGCGAGGGTGGTCATCAGGATCGGGCGAAAACGCAGCAGACAGGCCTGGTAAATGGCCTCGCGCGGCGCCATACCCTGCTCGCGCTCGGCGGCCAGCGCAAAGTCGATCATCATGATGGCGTTTTTCTTCACAATGCCGATAAGCAGGATGATGCCGATGATCGCAATGACGTCCAGCTCGCTCCCCGCCAGCATCAGCGCCAGCAGCGCCCCCACGCCCGCCGTCGGCAGGGTGGAGAGGATGGTGATCGGATGGATAAAGCTTTCATACAGCACGCCAAGCACGATATACATCGCCACCACCGCCGCGACAATCAGCCAGACGGTGCTGCCCAGCGCGGCCTGGAACGCCAGCGTACTGCCCTGGAACTGGGTCTGAATATCGGACGGGAAGCTGAGTTCTTTCTCCGCGCCCAGAATGGCCTCCACCGCTTCGCCCAGGGAATACCCGTCCGGCACGTTGAACGAAATGGTGGTGGACGGGAACTGATCGAGATGGTTAATCGACAGTGGGGTGTGGCGCTCTTCCACGCTGGCAATGGCGCTGAGCGGCACAATCCCGCCGTCTTTGCTGGTCAGGCGCACCGTGTCCAGCGCGGCCAGCCCGGGCGTGTTTTCGGTGTTATGTTCCAGCACCACGCGATACTGGTTGGCCTGGGTATAGATGGTGGAGATCAGGCGCTGGCCAAAGGCGTTATACAGGGCGTTATCCACGTCGGACATGGTAATGCCCAGACGGCTGGCGGTGTCGCGGTTGACGTTCACGTACGCCGCCAGCCCTTTATCCTGCCAGTCGCTGCTGACGTCAGAAACCTGCGGCAGTGCTTTCAGCTTGTCCACCAGCTGCGGCACCCAGGTGCTCAGTGCCTCAAGCGAGGTGGCCTGGAGCGTAAACTGGTACTGCGTGCGGCTCACCTGCGTATCAATGGTTAAATCCTGGATCGGTTGCAGATACAACTCAATGCCCGGCACGCGCGCCACCGCGCTTTGCAGGCGTTCAATCACCGCGTTAACGCGATCGTCGCGGTCATCGAGCGGTTTAAGGTTAATTTGCAGGCGCGCGCTGTTGAGCGACGGGTTGGTGCCGTCCACGCCCACGTAGGCAGTCAGGCTTTCCACCGCCGGATCTTTCATGATGATCTCAGACACCTGCTGCTGGCGCTGCGCCATGTTGGCGAAGGAGACCGTCTGCGGCGCCTGAAGCGTGCCCTGAATAATGCCGTTGTCCTGAATCGGGAAGAAGCCTTTCGGAATGAAAATCCACAGCATGACGCTGAGCGCCAGGGTGCCGAGCGCCACGCCGAGCGTTGCCCACGGATGGTTCAGCACTTTCGCCAGCACGCGGCCGTAGGCGGCGATAATGCGCTCGAACATCCGCTCGGAGGCGCGCGAGAAGCGGTTTTGCTTGCGCAAGGACTCGTGGCTCAGCATGCGGGCGCACATCATCGGCGTCAGCGTCAGCGACACCACGGCAGAGATCAGAATGGCGACCGCCAGCGTCACGGCAAACTCGCGGAACAGCCGCCCGACGATATCGCCCATAAACAGCAGCGGGATCAGCACCGCAATCAGCGAGAAGGTGAGCGAGATAATGGTAAAGCCGATCTCCCCCGCGCCCTTCAGCGCGGCGGCTAACGGCTTTTCACCTTTTTCGATATAGCGCGAGATGTTCTCGATTACCACGATGGCGTCGTCCACCACAAACCCGGTGGCGATGGTGAGCGCCATCAGCGTCAGGTTGTTAATCGAGAAGTCGAGGAACACCATCACCGCGAAGGTGCCGACCAGCGAGAGCGGCACGGCGACGGCGGGAATGATGGTTGCCGGGACGTTGCGCAGGAACAGGTAGATGATCATCACCACCAGCGCAATCGCCAGCATCAGCTCGAACTGGGTGTCGGTCACTGACGCGCGAATATTCGTGGTGCGGTCAGAGAGCACTTTCACGCTGACCGATTTTGGCAGGCTTTCCACCAGCTGCGGCAGCATGGTGCGAATGCTGTCGGCGGTATCAATAATGTTCGCGCCCGGCTGGCGCTGAACGTTCATGACAATCGCCTGCTGCTTATTGGCCCACGCCCCGAGCCAGCTGTTTTCCGCGCCTTGTTCAACGGTTGCCACGTCGCCCAAACGGATCGGCGCGCCGTTCTGGTAGGCAATGATCAGCTGACGGTACTCATCGGCGGACTGCATCTGGTCGTTGGCGGAGAGCGTGACCGCGCGGGTCGGGCCGTCCAGCGAACCCTTCGCTGAGTTGACGTTGGCGCTGCTGATGGCGGTGCGAATGGTTTCGCTGGTTAACCCCAGCGCGGCAATGGCCTGGGCATTCAGTTTGACGCGCACGGCGGGGCGTTGACCGCCCGCCAGCGTCACCAGCCCCACGCCGGTCACCTGCGAAATCTTCTGCGCCACGCGGGTTTCAACCATGTCTTCGACCTGGGTCATCGGCATGGCGGAGGAGGTGACGGCAAGGGTCATGATCGGCGGATCCGCCGGGTTGACCTTGCTGTAAACCGGTGGATTCGGCAGGTCAGACGGCAGCAGGTTAGTGGCGGCGTTAATCGCGGCCTGCACCTCCTGCTCAGCGACGTCCAGCGACAGCGTGAGCTGAAACTGAAGCGTGACGACCGAAGCGCCACCGGAGCTCTGGGAGGACATCTGCTTCAGGCCAGACATCTGGCCAAACTGACGCTCCAGCGGGGCGGTGATGGCGGACGTCACCACATCCGGACTGGCGCCCGGATAGAGGGTGACAACCTGAATGGTCGGGTAGTCCACTTCCGGCAGCGCCGACACGGGCAGAAAACGGTAGCCAATGATCCCGGCCAGCAGGATCGCCACCATCAGCAGGGTCGTCGCAACCGGACGTAAGATAAACAGGCGTGATGGCCCACCTGTAGAGCTCGGCGGCAAGACCTGCATCAGGCTTTTGCTCCTGTATCCTGCGCTTCCACCACCTCGACCTGCGCCCCTTCGGTCAGACGGTCAATACCGTCGGTCACGACGCGGTCGCCAGCGGACAGTCCGGCGCTGATCACCACCGTCTGGCTGTCCTGGATGCCGGTTTTCACCAGATGTTTGCTGACCTTGTTTTCGCTGTTCAGCACCCAGACAAAGTTGCCTTCACTGCCCATTTGCAGGGCCGCCGTCGGGATCACTACCGCGTTTTCTTCGGTCGCGACCAGCATTCGCGCGTTGACGAACTGATTCGGGAACAGGGCATCGTCCAGATTGTTGAAGCGTGCTTTTAGCTTAATGGTGCCGGTGGTGGTGTCGATCTGGTTATCCAGGCTCAACAGCGAACCTTCGCTCAGCTTCTGCTTGTTGGTGCGATCCCAGGCTTCAACCACCAGCGCTTTTCCGGCCTTCTGCGCCTGTATCACCGTCGCAATGTCGCTTTCCGGCAGGGTAAAAACGAGATCGATAGGGTGCGTCTGGGTGATCACCACGATGCCCGTGGTATCGCCGCTGGAGATTTGGTTGCCGATATCGACCTGTTTCAGGCCCACGCGGCCGTTAATCGGCGCGGTGATCCGGCTCCAGTCAAGCTGGAGCTGGGCGCTGGCGACCGCGGCTTCGTCGGCCTTGATGGTGCCCTGAGATTCACTGACCAGAGACTGCTGGGTGTCCAGCTCCTGGCGCGACACGAGGTTGGTTTTTACCAGCTGCTGATAGCGGGCTAAATCGCGGCGGGCATTGGCGAGGGTAGCTTTGTCTTTCGCGAGCTGCCCCTGCGCCTGCGCCAGGGCCACCTTAAACTGGCTTGGATCGATTTCCGCCAGCAGATCGCCGGCTTTTACCTGCTGACCTTCCTGGAAGTGAATGGCCATCAACTGACCGTCCACGCGGCTACGTACCGTCACGGTGTTGGCGGCGGTGATGGTTCCCAGCCCGGAGAGATAACGAGGCACCGCTTTATTCACCGCCGTTGCCGCCTGCACCGGTGCCAGCGCACCGCCGCGCATACCGTGGCGCCCGCCGCCCGTTGAGCGTTGTGAGGGGCTATTAGCGCCAGCAGGTGCCGTGGAGTTCGCGGACTGGCTGTGCCAGTACCAGGCGGCGGCCAGGACCACCACAATCAGACCAACGGCGATTGCCCAGCGGGATTTGTTACTGCCTTTCATCGTTATACGTTCTCATCCTGAAACTCTTTCGGGGAATGATACTAGTTTAGTCAGCTAACACAGCGGAAAAATGGAGGAAATATGGAAGACTGTCGGGAATTGTCTGAGTGTGGCGCGCTGTTTCGCCTTCGCCGGGTGGCGCTGCGCTTACCCGGCCTACGGTTGGAAGATCTTGTAGGCCGGGTAAGGCGAAGCCGCCACCCGGCATAACCCCATTAGCTAAACACCACCTGCGCCCAGCGCGCCAGCCCTGCCGTAACGGAGCCAAAGTCATCGCCGCCGGCAATCGGGATCCCCGGCAGCTGTTCCGCCAGCGCTTTCTTGATCAGCGGCGAACGGGCGCTACCGCCAGTCAGGTAAATTACGTCCGGCTTCACTTTGCCGTTCTCAAGCGCCAGTTGCACCTGCTCCAGAATACGCTGAAGCGGCTGAGTCAGCGCCATTTCCAGCCCTTCCTGGGTGATAGCCGTAGCCAGATCGTCACTGATAAACGGCAGCGAAACCGCATGCTCTGGACGATCGGAAAGGGCAATTTTGCTCTCTTCGGCGGTGCGCACCACGCGGTAGCTCAGGCGCTGACGCCACACCTTATACAGAAGTGCGACCTTCTCTGCATCCTGCGCATCACGCACCAGATCGTTGAGGAAACGGCCATTCACGGTGCTGTAAAAATCACTCTGGGCAGGGACGTCGTTGATGGCAATCGCGTTCCACCACGGCAGGATCGGCAGGGCGATGCCTTTCTCGGTTTGACCGCCCATGCCGAGCAGCGGCATCAGGCTCTTGAAGGCCAGGGCAATATCCAGATCGTTACCGCCCACGCGGCAGCCGCTGTGCCCCAGCAGACTATTTTCACGATCGCGACGGTGATGCCACTGGGGACCCATCAGCAGTAATGAACAGTCCGTCGTACCGCCGCCGATGTCCACCACCAGCACCCGTTTCTCTTCCGTCAGCGTGGCTTCAAAATCCAGCCCCGCCGCAACCGGCTCATACTGGAACACCACGTCACGGAAGCCTGCCCGGTGCGCTGCACGCTCAAGGATCCCCTGCGCCTGCTGGTTGGCTTCGTCGCCGCCCAGCCCCTGAAAGTTAATCGGACGGCCAATCACCGCCTGGGTGATGGCATCCGGCACCTGGGACTGCGCCTGATTGCGGATGTGCAGCATCATCGCGCAGACCAGATCTTCAAACATCGCCACCTGCTGCGGCTTCAGGCCGCTGGCGCCGAGGAAGGATTTCGGCGATTTAACGAAGTAGACCTCTTCCGGGTCTTCAATATACTGCCCGAGGGAAGAGAGGCCGAACTGCACGCTGGACGGGGTAACGTCGATATCTTCCTCGCGGTTAAAGCTGACCGCACGGCGCAGCAGCGCCTGGGTCTCCGCCGCCGTGGCCGGAACCTGATGGTGGCGGAACAGCCACTCGCTCACCGCTTCACGCGTGGGCGCACAAAGCATTGACGGCAACAGCGTACTGCCGTTTTCCATTTTCAGGAGCTGCGGTTGTCCGTTTTGCATTATCGCAACCGAGCAGTTTGCGGTGCCGTAGTCGAATCCAATAAACACAATAAATCCCCATGCCGGTGAGAAGGGGCGAGACTTTAGCGAAATGTCTGCCAGGCGACAACAGGAATATGAAAGCAAGGCGCAAGGCGATCTTTCGGTTTATGCTGAGGTAAATACAAAAGGAGAGACGATGTACACCCTGAACTGGCAACCGCCCTACGACTGGTCGTGGATGTTTGGCTTTCTTGCCGCGCGTGCGGTCACGGGGGTTGAAACCGTTACGGAGGATTACTACGAGCGCAGTTTTGGCTATGCCGGGCACCAGGGCGTTTTCCGGGTTACGCCAGACAGCGCAACCCCTACGCTGGCGGTGTCGCTCAGCCCTGGCCTGATCCCGGTGGCGGATATCTGCCTCGACCGCATCTCCCGCCTGTTTGACCTCGATTGCGACCCGCTGCACATTGCGCAGACTCTCGGCGAGCTCGGCGCGGCGCGGCCGGGCTTACGTTTGCCCGGCGCGATGGATGCATACGAGCAGGGCGTGCGCGCCATTCTCGGGCAATTGGTGAGCGTGGCGATGGCGGCAAAACTGGCGTCACGGGTGGTGGCGCTGTGCGGTGAACCCATTGAGGATGCGCCGGGCTATCTCTGCTTTCCTCCGCCAGAGGTGCTGGCCGCGGCAGATCCGCTGGCGTTGAAAGCCCTCGGGATGCCGCTCAGGCGTGCGGAGTCGTTGATTCATCTGGCGCAGTCGGTGGTGGACGGTGAATTCCCGCTGTTCCCGCCTGCGAACGTTGAGGCCGGGATGAAGGCGCTACAGCAGCGCCCCGGCATCGGGCGCTGGACCGCGAATTATCTGGCCCTGCGCGGCTGGCAGGCGAAGGATGTTTTCCTGCCGGATGACTATCTGATTAAACAGCGCTTTGCCGGTATGACGCCCGCGCAGATCCGTCGCTATGCCGAACGCTGGCAGCCGTGGCGCTCGTATGCGCTGTTACATATCTGGTACACCGACGGCTGGTCGCCGTCAGTTGATGGCGAAATAGCTGGTATTCAGCAGTAGATCGAGCGGCTGCGCTTCCCCGATGGTGTCGCCGTAAATAAAATCAACGCCGATGCCCGACAGCGTATCCATCATGATCGACTGATGGCATGGCCCGGCAATGGTTTTTATGCCCAGACGCTGGGCGTGGCCCTGAATGATTGTCACCATCATCTCATCCATCAGATTGCCGTGGACGTTGGTCACCATGTCTGTATCCAGCAGCAGATAATCGGCGGTGTTGGCGCTGAGCTGGCTGAAGACGTTCATATCGCGTCCGACCCGGGTCAGCACCACGCGACAGCCGGCCTGACGAAGCTTTTGCAGACCCTGCTGCACGTTTTCATCCGTATTGCTCAGCACATCAACGGCGATCGCCAGATGCAGCAGCCGCGCCGGCAGCGGACCTCTGGTGATCAGGTCGAGCAGCTCATCCACCAGCGTGACGCTGGCTAAACCCGCTTCTGAGAGCGGCAGCGCGACGCCCATTCCTTTGGCCGCCACCTGTGCGGCATAGGTACGGAAAAATTCGCTGAATATCCGTCGGTCCAGGGCGTGCAGCAGCTCCGGCTCCGCCAGCCCGGCGCGGAAGGCATGCTCTTCCAGCACTTCCCCCTGGCTGGTCCACAGCCGCAAGGAAATCAGCCAGAAGCTACTGCTCTCGGGAATGCGTGGCGAGGCGACGCTGCGGGCGATCATCAGCAGATGGTTATCTTTAATCATGTGCCACTGCTCATCCAGCGACATCATGCTGCGCGCGCTGTGGATCCGCTCCTGCTGGGGTTCGTAGACGGTGACCACGCCGCGCCCGCTGTTTTTCGAGGCGTAGCAGGCGATATCGGCCTGAGACATCACTTCCGCAGCCTGATAATTGGTGTCGTCAATCAGCGTAATCCCCGCGCTGGCGCCAATGCGGTGCAGGCGTCCTTCCCAGGAGAAATGATAGTTGTTGATGGCGTCGATCAACCGGCCCGCAATATAGCGTGCGCTTTCGACGTTGCAGTCCGGCAGCAGCAGGCCAAACTCGTCGCCGCCCAGACGCGCCAGCACGTCGCTGGAGCGCAGCATGGTCAGCATCAGCGAAGAGAGTTCGCGCAGGAGAGCGTCGCCCGCCGCGTGGCCTGCCGTATCGTTCACCGCCTTAAAACGGTCAAGATCGATAAAGACCAGCGCGTGACGCTGATGGGTCTCCTGTACCGTCTGCAACAGGCGCTTAAGATGGTTTTCAAAGCTGACGCGGTTCGCCAGGTGGGTAAGGGCGTCATGGGAAGCGCTGTAGCTCAGCTGGCGCAGCATTTTGCGCGACTCGGTGACGTCCTGAATCACCAGCACCGAGCCGATGGTGTGTCCTTCCAGAGTGCTGAGGGGGGTAATGCTGTAATGAATGTCGAAACTGCCGCCATTGCGGCAGTTAAGCACCACATCCTGTTCGATATCGGTACGGGACATATCGCCGCTGTGGATGTTTTCCATTAACGGACCGTTCTCGCCGAAGGTAATGTGTAGTACCTTCAGAACGGGCTGACCCAGCGCTTCGCTTTGCGACCAGCCGCTCATCTTCTCGGCGACCGGGTTCATAAAGGTGATGTTCATGTCGATGTCGGTACACAGCACCGCTTCGCCGATGGAGTCGAGGGTGATATGCAGGCGCTCTTTTTCCTGGAACAGCGCCTCGTTCAGCTGCTTCACCTCGGTCATATCCATGTTGATCCCTAACAGCCGCTCCACTTCGCCCTGTTTGTTCAGCACCCGGTTCGCCAGCGAACGAATGTGGCGAATGCCATCCTTGACGCGAATGCGAAATTCCAGCTTGAAAGGTACCCTGGCCTGGAGTGACTCACGCAGGACCTGTTCGGCGTGCGTACGATCTTCAGGCACCATGGCCGCATGCCAGAGCTGCCAGGTGGGTTTAATGTGCGAGGGGATCTCGTACAGCTCAAACATCCGTTTATCCCAGCTGATTACGTCCGGCTCGAGATCCCACTCCCAAATCCCGATTCCGCCGGCTTCGTTAGCGAGAGTGATACGCTCCATCAGACGCTTATTCACCCACTCGGTCTGTTTCAGATCGTTGATGTCTTCAATTTGGGCAATAAAGTAGAGCGGCGTGCCGTCGGCATGGCGCACAACGGAGACGGCCAGTAGCGCCCACACCACCTCGCCGCTGCGGGTGTAGTAGCGTTTTTCGAGGGTGTAGGTGTTGATCTCGCCGTGAATCAGCTGTTGCAGCTGCTCCAGGTCGGTATTTAAATCTTCCGGCCAGGTTAACTGCTGGAACGTGAGCGACTGAAGCTCAGACTGGCTGTAACCGAGGAAATTACACAGCGCCTTGTTGGCCTGAAGCCACTGGCCCTCAATGCCCACCAGCGCCATACCAATCGCGGAATATTCCATCGCATTGCGAAAACGTTCTTCGCTTTCCGTAATATGTTTACGCTCGGCCCTGAAGGCATACATCACCATCGTCATAATGTTGGCGGGGAGCAGCATCATCAGGAAGGGGAGCCACGGCGCGTTGAAGGTGACGATCATGCTGGAGGGCGTCATGGAGAGCGGATTTCGCGCCATCATCAGGGACACCATCATGATGGTGAATAAAAATATCAGGAACGCTTCCATACGCGGCAGACGCACCGCGCTCCACATCAGCAGAACGATAATGCAGGTGAATGGCCACGGCAGCCAGGTGATTGCCGTCCAGCTAAGAACCAGCGTGACGACCAGGGTCACCAGCGTTTCCAGCAGCAGTTTCGGGTTGCGGTGGCGCAGCAGGTAATGCGGCTTAAACAGCAGACCTAACGGCACCAGCGCCAGTGCGCCAATGGCTTCTGAAAGTACCCAGACAAGGAAATTACGCAGCGGCTCCGCGCTCGGCACCAGAAAATGAACCAGAACGCCCCCCACCAGCGGCGGCACCAGGGCACTGCCGAGGGCAAGCCGGACCCAGTCGTTGAGGTTTTGCAGCGGATTATACCAGGGGAGCAGCTTACGCAGTAACAGCGCGCCAACCGTGGCCTCAATGATATTGATCGCCGTGTAGGTGATGTTGATCGATGCCCATGAGAAGAGCATCCACGAGGCAAAAATATTGCCAAAGGAGCAGGCGAGCGCAATGCCGGGCCACATTTTTCCCGCATGGCGGTAAAACGCCACCATCATAATTGAAGTCGGGAACCATAGTGGCGCCAGCAGCGTACCGAAGCGAGTCAGCTCGAGGGAAAATAAGGTGAAGATGAACGTGACCAGACCCAGACAGACAAGCCGCAGTAAAGGATGTGGGGTAGTAACCAAAACCCGCTGGTATTGTTTATTCATTACCGCTCTATCCAGGGACGCCATGTTGTCAGGAGCCAGGTCCGGACGCGTGAAATTAATAATTTGGTTTATGCTAGTACAAACATTTTACAATTCATATGCTGAGTGGTCAGATTTTGACTTCATAGACTTATAAAATAGTTACTCTGCGAAGAAGGGTGATGAAATGGCGAAAAACCGCGCGTAAAAATTTTGCTAAAGGCGTGAAACAGCGCTTTTCAGCCCGCCTCGCATAACCTGCGCATTCGACTGGTATCACGCCCCCGAAATCCCTATAATTGCCGCGTTTGACGCTCCGGCGTCGTCCTTCCTTACATCCAGGTTAATCAGGTCGCTAAATTTATGACTGATAAGTCTCATCAGTGCGTCATCATAGGCATCGCCGGCGCATCGGCTTCAGGTAAAAGTCTTATTGCCAGTACGCTTTATCGCGAACTGCGTGAACAAGTGGGTGATGAGCATATCGGTGTGATTCCCGAAGATAGCTATTACAAAGATCAATCCCATCTTTCGATGGAAGAGCGCGTAAAAACCAACTACGACCACCCCAGTGCGATGGATCACAGCCTGCTGTTCCAGCATCTGGAAGCGCTGAAGCGCGGCGAGGCGATTGAGCTGCCCGTCTACAGCTACGTGGAACATACCCGCACCCAGGAAACGATCCGTATCGAGCCCAAGAAGGTGATTATCCTTGAAGGGATTTTGCTGCTCACCGACGCCCGTCTGCGCGAATCTATGAACTTCTCAATTTTCGTCGACACTCCGCTGGATATCTGCCTGATGCGGCGTATTAAACGCGACGTTAACGAACGCGGCCGCTCCATGGACTCCGTGATGGCGCAATATCAGAAAACCGTTCGCCCGATGTTCCTGCAATTTATTGAGCCTTCGAAACAATACGCCGATATTATCGTGCCTCGCGGCGGTAAAAACCGTATTGCCATTGATATCTTAAAAGCGAAAATCAGTCAGTTTTTTGAATAAGCCGTGTGAATTGTGTACCGTTCAGAGATAACCTGGTTTTGCCCTGACGCCGTAAGGCTTCAGGGCGCGATGCACGAAAGGAGAAAGTGCCATGCGTCTTTGTGACCGCGATATAGAAGCCTGGCTGGATGAAGGCCGCCTGTCTATCACCCCGCGTCCGCCGGTTGAGCGTATTAACGGCGTGACCGTCGATGTGCGTCTGGGGAATAAATTCCGCACCTTCAGCGGCCACACGGCACCGTTTATAGACCTCAGCGGGCCGAAAGACGAAGTCAGTGCGGCGCTGGATCGCGTCATGAGCGACGAAATCGTCATCGAAGAAGGAGAGGCGTTTTATCTCCATCCTGGCGAACTGGCGCTGGCGGTGACCTTTGAATCGGTCACGCTGCCTGCGGACCTGGTCGGCTGGCTTGACGGACGCTCTTCCCTGGCGCGTCTGGGCCTGATGGTGCACGTCACCGCGCACCGTATCGATCCGGGCTGGTCTGGCCGTATCGTGCTGGAGTTCTTTAACGCCGGTAAATTGCCGCTGGCGCTTCGTCCGGGAATGATGATTGGTGCGTTGAGCTTTGAACCGCTGACCGGCCCGGCAGACCGTCCTTATAACCGCCGTCAGGACGCAAAATATCGCGACCAGCAGGGTGCGGTTGCCAGTCGTATCGATAAAGACTGATCTGTGAGTTCACTGAGGAAGCCATGAGAAGAGTTCTGACAACGCTGATGATTTTGCTGGTGGTGCTGGTGGCTGGCCTTTCAGCGTTGGTGCTGCTGGTTAACCCGAATGACTTCCGGGCCTACATGGTGCGGCAGGTGGAAGCGCGCAGCGGGTATGAACTCAAGCTGGACGGGCCGCTGCGCTGGCACGTCTGGCCTCAGCTCAGCATTCTCTCCGGACGTATGTCCCTCACCGCGCCGGGTGCCGCGCAGCCGCTGGTCACGGCGGATAACATGCGTCTTGATGTCGCGCTCATCCCGCTCTTATCCCATCAGCTCCAGGTTGAACAGGTGATGCTGAAAGGGGCGGTGATTCAGCTTACGCCGCAAACCGAAGCCGTTCGTCAGGCGGATGCTCCGGTCGCACCGCGTGAAAACACCTTGCCTGACGTCCCGTCTGACACCGGCTGGTCGTTCGATATTGGTAATCTGAAAGTTGCTGACAGCGTGCTGGTTTTCCAGCATGAAGATGACGAACAGATCACCGTACGCAATATCAACCTCAGGATGGAGCAGGATGCCAACCATCACGCCACCATGGAGTTCTCCGGGCGGATCAACCGCAATCAGCGCGATCTCAACCTGTCGATGAACGCGAACGTGAACGCCTCTGATTATCCGCACCAGCTGACGGCGGACGTTCAGCAGCTTAACTGGCAGCTGACCGGCGCGGATTTACCCGCGAAGGGGATTGCCGGCCAGGGCACGATGCAGGCGGTGTGGCATGAAGAGCGCAAACAGCTCGAACTGAACGCGCTCAACCTCCAGGCCAACGACAGTGCCCTGAAGGGGCAGGCGAGCGTCACGCTTGATGAGAAACCTAAGTGGGTGCTGGATCTGCAATTCGACAAGCTGAACCTCGAGAACCTGCTTCCGCCCCAACCGGTGAACGCGACCGATGAGGGAGCCACGCAGGTGGGGCAAAGCCAGGTCACGCAGTCGCGTCCGGTGATCTCCTCAAATCTCGATCAGCCTGACTACAACGGCCTGCGCGGATTCACCGCCGACATTCTGCTGAAAGCGAACAGCGTGCGCTGGCGTGGGATTGATTTTACTGACGTCAGCAGCCAGATGTTCAACCACAACGGCCTGCTGGTCATCTCCGAGCTCAGCGGAAAAATGGGAGCAGGGAACCTCTCCCTGCCGGGCACGCTGGATGTACGCAAAGACGTTGCCAGCGCCGCGTTCCAGCCGCGTCTGGAAAACGTTGAGATTGGCACCATCCTGAAAGCCTTTAATTACCCGATTGCCCTCACGGGGCAGCTGTCGCTGGCAGGGGATTTCTCTGGTACGAAGATTGATGCGGACGCCTTCCGTCGTAGCTGGCAGGGGAAGGCGCACGTTGAGCTGAAAGATTCGCGCATGGAAGGGCTGAACTTCCAGCAGCTGGTGCAGCAGGCGGTAGAACGCAGCAGCAGCGTGAAAGCGAATGAAAACTACGACAGCGCAACCCGTCTGGACAGCTTTACCAGCGAGCTTGCCCTCGACAACGGTCAGCTCTCGCTTGACGACATGCAGGGGACGTCGTCACTGCTGGCGCTGACCGGAACCGGCGCGCTGGATCTGGTGAAAGAGACGGCAGACACCCGCTTCAACGTCCGCGTGAAGGCTGGCTGGGAAGGCGAAGGCCAGCTTGTGGAGTTCCTGAAAGAGACGCCGATACCGCTGCGCGTGTACGGAAAATGGCAGGAGTTGAATTACAGTTTGCAGGTCGATCAGATCCTTCGGAAGCACCTTCAGGATGAAGCGAAACGTCGGCTGAATGACTGGGCGGACCGCAATAAAGAGTCTCAGTCAGGTAAGGACGTGAAAAAGCTGCTCGATAAGCTGTGATGCCTGTTGTGCCGGGTGGCGGCTTTGTCTTACCCGGCCTATAAAAGCCAGACACCGTAGGCCGGGTAAGCGAAGCGCCACCCGGCTTTTTTACACCTCAAAATCCATCTCATCTTCACCGCGCAGCGGTATCAGCTGCACCTTCTGCACGCGATGGCTCTCTACCTGCAAGGTTTTGATCATGTAATCCCCCACCTGGACCTCTTCGCCCGGCTGCGGAATACGTTGCAGATATTCCATCAGCAAACCGGCGATGGTGTGGTATTCGCGCTTCTCATCCAGCGGAAGCGGAACGAACTGCACCAGATCTTCGAGCGGCATATGGCCGTTGGCGGTCCAGCTGCCGTCGGCGTTTTTCTGAATATCGTGACGCGCATCGATCTCATCCACCTCATTAGGCAGATTACCGGCGATGGTTTCCATCACGTCGCTGAGCGTTACCAGCCCTTCCACAGAACCAAACTCATCAACGACAAACGCGAAGTGGGTACGAGCGTTGCGGAACTGCTCCAGCGCGGAGAGCAGCGGCAGCGCTTCCGGGAAGACCAGCGGCTGGCGCACCAGCGCCCGCAGGTTGAGCGGCTCGCCGTGGAGCTGCTGTTGCAGGAGGTCAATCACGTGTACCACGCCCAGCAGCTCTTCTTCCTCTTCACCGCCGGTCACGACCACGCGGGTGTGCTGGTTTTTATCCAGCAGGGCGCGGATCTGCTCTTCCGGCGCCGTCAGGTCAATATGCTCAATGTCATGGCGGGAGGTCATGATACTGCTCACCGAGCGCTGGTTGAGGTTAAGCACGCGCTCTATCATCCGGCGTTCCTGCGGGTTGAAGATCTGCCCGTCGCTGTGGTCGGCAAGCATCGCCGCGGATTCAGCATCCAGCTCGGCATCCTCTTTTTTGCCGCTCAGCAGGCGCATCACCGTATCTGCGGTGCGCTGTCGTAATGTCTGGTTCGCGGAGAGAAAACGGCGACGGTTGAAAATGGCCAGCTGGTTGAGAAACTCAATCAGCACCGAGAAACCAATGGCGGCGTACAGATACCCTTTCGGGATATGGAAGCCAAAACCATCCGCGACCAGGCTAAAGCCAATCATCAGCAGGAAGCTCAGACAGAGGATGACGATAGTCGGGTGACTGTTCACGAAGCGCGTCAGGGCTTTACTGGCGAGCACCATCAGGGTGATGGCGATGATCACCGCGGCCATCATCACCGCCAGATGGTCAACCATCCCGACGGCCGTGATCACGGAGTCGAGAGAAAAGACGGCATCCAGCACCACGATCTGCGCGACCACTGGCCAGAATTTTGCACCGCGTCGCTGGGTGGGGTTTTCACTGTCTTTTCCTTCCAGCCGCTCATTAAGCTCAACCGTGGCTTTGAACAGCAGGAACAATCCGCCGAAAAGCATGATCAGGTCGCGGGCGCTAAAGCTCAGACCCTGCACGCTGAATAAGGGTTTGGTCAGCGTCACCAGCCAGGAGATTGAGGCCAGTAACAGCAGACGCATCACCATGGCGAGCAGAAGACCCGTCACGCGGGCGCGGTCGCGTTGTGAAGGGGGTAATTTATCGGCAAGGATAGCGATAAACACCAGGTTATCAATGCCGAGCACTAATTCGATGACGACCAGCGTCACCAGCCCGGCCCAGATTGATGGATCGGCAATCCATTCCATAGTAAATGCAATACCTTCTGTTATATGACTAATGTCACACTTCGATCATGGATAAAGCCGACGGAAATTGCAATGCCGGGGTGAGATTTCTCTTAATGCTACACTCAGGTAAACCCCATTTGCCGGGCGGTGTAAATAAGTTAATTGCGAACATTTAATTACATAAGACGATATTTAGGATATATCGCAATAAATGGTCTGGCGATCTATTTTGTCAATATAAAGAAAATCCGAAAACCTTAAAACTTTGCTCTTAATATTAATCTTAAAAACGAATATTAGGACGGTTGTCTCCTTGCCTGCTATTAGGTTAGCTGCAACAATTCTTCCAGCATCAAATGTTAAATCTCCTTGTTGCTATTTTTGTTTCGGTCTTTGGTGAAGGTTATACATTATCAATCGCCCCTGTGAGGCGTTTGATATATTTCGCAAAAGGCCTTATCCAAGAGGGTGTCTAACCATAACGCATTGTTTAGTCAGTGGATTGGTAACTGAAAGCCAAGGGCGGTAGCGTGCCTGAAAGCGTGTGAATCAGCCTCAATTATTCTGTCAATAGCCAATGGATGAATAAGCTTTTTTTAGGACTGATGCCAGTTATATTGCTAAATGATTAACTGCATTCTGATTGTCACCACGACCCGCGCTTATTTTAATTGCACAGGATAATTACTCTGCCAAAGTGATAAATAATCAATGATGAAATCCAAAATGAAATTGATGCCATTATTGGTGTCTGTGACCTTGATGAGTGGTTGCACGGTCTTTCCCGGCAGCAATATGTCGACAATGGGCAAGGATGTGATTAAACAGCAGGATGCTGATTTTGATCTCGACAAAATGGTGAATGTGTATCCATTAACCCCACGTCTGGTGGAACAATTACGCCCACGTCCAAATGTTGCTCAGCCAAATATGTCTCTGGACCAGGAAATTGCCTCTTACCAGTATCGCGTGGGTCCGGGTGACGTCATTAATGTGACCGTCTGGGATCACCCTGAACTGACCACGCCTGCGGGCCAGTACCGCAGCTCAAGTGACACCGGTAACTGGGTACAGTCCGATGGCACCATGTTCTATCCCTACATTGGCAAAGTGCACGTCGCGGGCAAAACGCTTGCTGAGATCCGTAGTGATATTACCGGCCGCCTGGCGCAGTACATTGCTGACCCGCAGGTGGACGTTAATATCGCCGCGTTCCGATCCCAGAAAGCCTATATCTCTGGCCAGGTCAATAAATCCGGCCAGCAGGCGATCACTAACGTCCCGCTCACCGTTCTCGATGCGATCAATGCCGCAGGGGGCTTAACCGACGGCGCTGACTGGCGCAACGTGGTGCTGACCCACAACGGCAAAGAGCAGCGCATTTCGCTTCAGGCGCTGATGCAAAACGGTGACCTGACCCAGAACCGCCTCCTTTATCCGGGCGATATTCTGTACGTGCCGCGCAACGACGATCTGAAAGTGTTCGTGATGGGTGAAGTGAAGAAACAGAGCACCCTCAAGATGGACTTCAGCGGTATGACCCTGACCGAAGCGCTGGGCAATGCGGAAGGCATCGATCTGACCGCCTCCAACGCCAGCGGTATCTTCGTGATCCGTCCTATCAAAGGCGAGAACGCGAAGGGCAAGATTGCCAACATCTACCAGCTGGATATGTCCGACGCGACGTCGCTGGTCATGGCAACGTCGTTCCGTCTCCAGCCGTACGATGTGGTCTATGTCACCACCGCGCCGGTTGCCCGCTGGAACCGTCTGATCAACCAGTTGCTGCCTACCATCAGTGGCGTTCGCTACATGACGGATACGGCGAGCGACGTTCATAACTGGTAAGCCGCGATGTTTAACAAAATTCTGGTGGTGTGCGTGGGGAACATTTGCCGTTCCCCCACGGCTGAAAGGCTGTTGAAAAATTACCAGCCTGCGTTAACGGTCGACTCCGCAGGGCTGGGCGCGCTGGTCGGAAAAGGTGCCGACGAACGTGCCGCAAGCGTTGCCCTTGAGCATAACCTCTCACTCGACGGGCACGTTGCCCGTCAGGTCTCTGGCCGGATGTGCCGGGAATATGACCTGATCCTCGCGATGGAAAAACGCCACATTCACGCGCTGTGCGATATCGCACCGGAGATGCGCGGCAAGGTGATGCTGTTTGGTCACTGGGATGGTGAGCGCGAAATTCCCGATCCGTATCGCAAGAGCCGCGAGGCCTTTGAGGCGGTATACACCTTACTAGACCAGTCTGCCCGTCAGTGGGCGCAGGCACTGAAAGCTCAGCAGGGATAACAATGACAGAAAAAACAAGACCTTCTGCCGCCCCGACGTCGGGCAGTGATGAAATCGATATCGGTCGCCTGGTCGGGACCGTTATTGAAGCGAAATGGTGGGTGCTGGGTATTACCGCCATCTTTGCCGTGGCGGCGATCGTTTATACGCTGTTCGCGACGCCTATTTACAGCGCCGACGCGCTGGTGCAGATCGAACAAAATACCGGAAACTCGCTGGTTCAGGATATCGGCTCGGCGCTGGCCAACAAGCCGCCGGCATCGGAAGCCGAAATTCAGCTGATCCAGTCGCGCCTGGTACTGGGCAAAACGGTTCACGATCTGGGGCTGGATATCGCGGTCACCAAAAACACCTTCCCGGTATTTGGCGCAGGCTGGGATCGCCTGATGGGGCGCAGTAACGATACGGTAAAAGTGACCGACTTCGTGATCCCAAAAGGGGCAGGGGACCAAACCTTTACCCTGACAGTGCTGGGACCAAAACAGTATCAGCTGACCAGCGACGCGGGCTTCAGCGCACGCGGCGAGGTGGGGCAGATGCTGACCAAAGAGGGCGTCAGCATCAAGGTCAGCGCAATTCAGGCGCATGAGGGCGGGGAGTTTACGGTCACCAAATTCTCGACGCTCGGGATGATCAACAACCTGCAAAACAACCTGACCGTCACCGAAAACGGCAAGGACACCGGCGTCCTGAGCATGACCTTCACCGGTGAAGACAAGGATCAAATTCGCGACATCCTCAATAGCATCACCCGCAACTATCTGGAGCAGAACGTTGAGCGTAAGTCAGCGGAAGCTGCAAAAAGCCTGGCGTTTCTCAGTAAACAGCTGCCGGAGGTGCGTGCCCGTCTGGATGACGCTGAGAACAAGCTGAACGCGTACCGTCAGGACAAGGATTCCGTCGATCTGCCGCTGGAGGCGAAATCGGTTCTCGACTCCATGGTGAATATTGATGCGCAGCTGAACGAGCTGACCTTCAAAGAGGCGGAGATTTCCAAGCTCTATACCAAACGTCACCCGGCGTACCGCACGCTGCTGGAGAAACGTCGTACCCTGGAAGAAGAGAAGGCGAAGCTGAATGACCGCGTGACCGCGATGCCGAAGACGCAGCAGGAAATTGTACGCCTGACGCGTGATGTGGAATCCGGCCAGCAGGTTTACATGCAGCTGCTGAACAAACAGCAGGAGCTGAAAATCACCGAAGCCAGCACCGTCGGCGACGTGCGTATCGTTGACCCGGCGATTACCCAGCCGGGCGTGCTGAAGCCGAAGAAAGCGCTGATTATCCTCGGCAGCATTATTCTCGGCCTGATGCTTTCCATTGTCGGCGTGCTGCTGCGCTCGCTGTTCAACCGCGGTATCGAAAGCCCGCAGGTGCTGGAAGAGAACGGGATCAGCGTGTACGCCAGCATCCCGCTTTCAGAGTGGCAGAAGTCCCGTGACAGCGTCAAAACCGTTAAGGGCGTCAAGCGTTACAAACAGAGCCAGCTGCTGGCCGTGGGTAACCCGACCGACCTGGCGATTGAAGCGGTGCGCAGCCTGCGTACCAGCCTCCACTTCGCCATGATGCAGGCCAAAAACAACGTCCTGATGATGACCGGTGTCAGCCCGTCAATCGGTAAAACCTTCGTCTGCGCCAACCTGGCGGCGGTGGTGAGCCAGACCAACAAGCGCGTGCTGTTGATCGACTGCGATATGCGTAAGGGCTACACCCATGAGCTGCTGGGGACCAACAACGTTAACGGTCTGTCGGAAATCCTGCTCGGTAAAGGGGAAATCAGCGAGAGCGCCAAGCCGACGTCGATTCCGAAATTTGACCTGATCCCGCGTGGCCAGGTGCCGCCGAACCCGTCTGAACTGCTGATGAGCGAGCGCTTCACGCAGCTGATTGAGTGGGCGAGCAAAAACTATGACCTGGTGCTGATCGATACCCCACCAATTCTGGCGGTCACCGACGCTGCCGTGGTAGGGCGTCATGCGGGCACCACGCTGATGGTCGCACGCTATGCGGTGAACACCCTGAAGGAAGTGGAAACCAGCCTGAGCCGCTTTGAGCAGAACGGTATTGAGGTGAAGGGGGTCATTCTGAACTCCATCTTCCGCCGCGCGACCGGGTATCAGGATTACGGCTACTACGAGTACGAATACAAGTCTGACAGTAAATAATAATCCCCCTCATCCTAACCCTCTCCCCAGGGGGGAGAGAGGACTGCATGGTGCAGCTTTTCTCCCTCTCCCTCCGGGAGAGGGTCGGGGTGAGGGATAAGGGGAAGACCATGACCACACAACGCCCTTTGATTTCTATCTATATGCCGACATGGAATCGTCAGCAGCTGGCGATCCGCGCGATTAAATCGGTCCTGCGTCAGGATTACGATAACTGGGAACTGATTATCGTGGATGACTGTTCCTCCTCTTACGAACAACTGCAAAAGTTTGTTGAAGACCTGAACGACCCGCGCGTGGTGTACACCCACAACGCCATCAACTCCGGGGCGTGTGCGGTGCGCAACCAGGCGATTATGCAGGCGAAAGGGCAGTATCTGACCGGTATCGACGACGATGACGAATGGACGCCAAACCGTCTGTCAATCTTCCTGTCGCACAAAGCGCAGCTGGTGACCCACGCGTTTCTGTATGCCAATGACTATGTTTGCCAGGGCGAGGTCTATTCGCAGCCGGCCAGCCTGCCGCTGTATCCGAAATCACCGTATTCCCGCCGCCTGTTCTACAAGCGCAACATTATCGGCAATCAGGTGTTTACCTGGGCATGGCGCTTTAAGGAGTGCCTGTTCGATACCGAGCTGAAGGCCGCGCAGGATTACGACATTTTCCTGCGGATGGTGGTGGAGTACGGCGAGCCGTGGAAGGTGGAAGAGGCCACGCAGATCCTGCACATCAATCACGGGGAGATGCAAATCACCTCGTCGCCGAAGAAATTCTCGGGCTACTTCCATTTTTACCGCAAGCACAAGGACAAGTTTGACCGTGCCAGCCGGAAGTATCAGCTCTTCACCCTGTATCAGATCCGTAATAAGCGCATGAACTGGCGCACGCTGCTGACGCTGCTGTCGGTACGTAACGGCAAGCGTCTGGCTGACGGGCTTCGGGGGAAATAATGTTTCTGGAAGATTGCCGCGCTAACAGCTGGAGCCTGCGCCCGTGCTGCATGGTTCTGGCCTACCGTATTGCGCACTTTTGCTCGGTGTGGCGCAAAAAAAATGTGCTGAACAATATCTGGGCCGCGCCGGTGCTGGTGCTGTACCGCATCATCACCGAATGCTTTTTTGGCTATGAAATTCAGGCCGCTGCCACCATTGGCCGCCGCTTTACCATTCATCACGGCTATGCGGTGGTCATCAACAAGTTCGTCGTCGCGGGTGATGATTTCACCATTCGCCACGGGGTGACAATCGGCAACCGCGGGCCAGACAGCCTGGCCTGCCCGGTGATTGGCAATAACGTCGAGCTGGGCGCCAACGTGGTGATGATCGGGGACATTACCGTGGGCAATAACGTGACGATTGGCGCAGGCAGCGTGGTGCTGGACAGCATTCCGGACAACGCGCTGGTGGTGGGCGAGAAAGCCCGCGTGAAGGTGATTAAATGAACATTCTGCAATTTAACGTACGCCTCGCAGAGGGCGGGGCGGCAGGCGTAGCGCTGGATCTGCACCAGCGCGCGCTGCAAAAAGGACTCCAGTCGCGCTTTGTTTACGGTTACGGTAAAGGCGGCAAGAAAAGCGTCAGCCATGATAACTATCCGCAGGTGCTGAAGCAGACGCCACGTCTGACCTCCATCGCCAATATTGCGCTGTTCCGCCTGTTTAACCGCGACCTGTTCGGCAACCTGAATAATCTCTACCGCACCGTCACCCGCACTCGCGGCCCGGTTGTGCTGCACTTCCACGTGCTGCACAGCTACTGGCTGAATCTGGAAGAGGTAGTGGCGTTTTGTGGCAAGGTGAAGGCGCACAAGCCGGATACCCGATTTGTCTGGACGCTGCACGACCACTGGAGCGTGACCGGACGTTGCGCCTTTACCGACGGCTGCGAAGGCTGGAAAGATAACTGCCAGAAATGCCCTACGCTCAGCAACTACCCGCCGGTGAAGGTCGATCGCGCGCATCAGCTGGTTGAGGGTAAGCGTCAGCTGTTCCGCGATATGCTCTCGCTCGGCTGCACCTTTATCTCCCCAAGCCAGCACGTGGCGGACGCTTTTAATAGCCTGTACGGAGCCGGGCGCTGCCAGATCATCAACAACGGTATTGATGTGGCAACGGAAGCGATCCTGGCCGAACTGACGCCCGTAGCCGTTACCCCCGGTAAGCCGAAAATTGCGGTCGTCGCCCATGACCTGCGCTACGACGGCAAAACCAACCAGCAGCTGGTGCGCGACATGATGGCGCTCGGCGACAAAATTGAACTGCATACCTTTGGCAAATTCTCGCCGTTTGAAGGCGCTAACGTGGTGAACCACGGGTTTGAAACCGACAAGCGCAAACTGATGAGCGCGCTGAACGGTATGGACGCGCTGGTGTTCAGCTCCCGCGTGGACAACTACCCGCTGATCCTGTGCGAAGCGCTCTCCATCGGCGTACCGGTGATTGCCACCCACAGCGACGCCGCGCGGGAAGTGCTGGAGAAATCCGGCGGTAAAACCTTCAGTGAAAATGAGGTGCTGCCGCTGGTGCAGTTGTCGAAGGCCGATATCGCGCAGGCTGTTTTTGGCACGGACCTGGAATCGTTCCGCAACCGTAGCCGCAAAGCGTACAGTGGACAACAGATGCTGGAGGAGTATGTCTCGTTCTATCAGAATCTGTAGTTATCTGCTGCTGCCGCTGATCTACCTGCTGGTCAACGTTAAGATTGCCCAGCTCGGTGAAAGCTTCCCGATCACTATCGTCACCTTCCTGCCGGTTCTGCTGTTGCTTTACGTTGACAAGCTTAACCTCAAAAAGCTGATGATTTCACTGGGCATCGGATTTGGTCTGACGGCGTTTAACTACATCTTTGGTCAGTCGCTGGACGCCAGCAAATATGTCACCTCCACCATGCTGTTTGTTTATATCGTTATCATTATTGGCATGGTGTGGAGTATTCGCTTTAAAACTATTTCTCCGCACAATTATAGGAAAATCCTCAGGTTCTTTTATATTGTCGTCGGGCTGATTGTTGTGCTTGCGGCAATGGAGATGGCGCAAATTATTCTCACAGGCGGCAGTAGCCTGATGGAAATAATTTCGAAATATCTTATATACAGTAACAGCTATGTACTGAACTTCATTAAGTTTGGTGGCAAGCGTACAACCGCGCTCTATTTTGAACCGGCGTTTTTTGCTCTGGCATTAATCTCAATTTGGCTCAGCATCAAACAGTTCGGTATCAAAACCCCCAAGACCGATGCTATGATTCTTGCAGGAATCGTTCTGTCAGGGTCGTTCTCCGGGGTAATGACGTTTATTCTGTTTTACCTGCTGGAGTGGGCGTTCCAGTACCTGAACAAAGAGGCGATTAAGAAAAAACTGCCGCTGGCGATAATCTCTCTGACGGTATTTTTAGTGGGCGTAATATTTGCGTTTCCGTACATTTCTGAACGTCTGGGTGATTTGGGAACGGAAGGTTCGTCGTCCTATTATCGCATCATTGGTCCACTGGTGATGGTGGGTTATTCCTTAACCCATATTGATGGCGTAGTAAGATTCGGCTCACTTTACGAATATGTTGCATCATTCGGAATCTTTAACGGTGCGGATGTCGGTAAAACCATAGACAATGGTCTGTATCTGTTAATTATCTATTTTTCCTGGTTCGCCGTACTGTTGACACTGTGGTATCTGTTTAAAGTTTTCAAAATGATGATTAACGCGTTTGGTGATAACCAGAACTTTCGCGTGCAACTTTATCTGTTCACACCGGTGTCGTTGTTTTTTACCGGGTCAATATTTAGCCCGGAATATGCATTCTTAATTGTATGTCCGTTTATTTTGCGCAAAGCGCTGAATATTACGAGCGTATGACGAAATGAGGTGATTTATGTTTCTTAGCGTCATTACTGTCGCCTTTCGTAACTACGAAGGGGTGGTAAAAACCTGGCGCTCGCTGCGCAACCTGGCGCGCGATCCGAGCCTCACCTTTGAGTGGATCGTGGTCGATGGCGGCTCGAACGACGGCACGGCGGAGTTCCTGGAAAAACTCAACGGTGAGTTCAACTTACGTTACATCAGCGAGAAAGATAAAGGCATTTACGATGCCATGAATAAAGGCATCAACATGGCGCAGGGGCGTTACGCCATCTTCCTCAATTCCGGCGATGTGTTCCATGAAGATGTGGCGCTGTTTGCCCGTCAGCTGGCGCGCCAGAAAGAAGATGCCATGTTTATTGGTGATGCGCTGCTTGATTTCGGCGAGGGGAAAAAAGTGCTGCGCGGCGCGAAACCAGGCTGGTATATCTACCACAGCCTGCCGGCCAGCCATCAGGCTATTTTCTTCCCAATGAGCGGCCTGAAAAAACAGCCTTACGATTTGCGCTATAAAGTGTCATCAGATTATGCCCTGGCGGCCAGCCTGTACAAATCTGGCTACCCGTTCCGTCGAATTAAAGGACTGGTATCTGAATTTTCAATGGGTGGCGTGTCAACCTCGAATAATCTGGAACTGTGCCAGGATGCCAAAAACGTGCAGCGTAAAATATTACGCGTGCCAGGGTTCTGGGCGGAATTATCTTATTTCTTACGTCTGAAAACGACGGGTAAAGCGAAAGCCTTATATAACAAAGCCTGAGATATAAGGAAACGTAATGCAGGAATTAAATGGATTCTCCGTGCCGAAAGGTTTTCGGGGCGGGAGCGGTATTAAAGTTCAACTGTGGTGGGCTGTACAGGCAACGTTATTTGCCTGGTCGCCGCAAATACTGTACCGCTGGCGCGCATTTTTACTGCGTCTGTTTGGCGCAAAAATAGGAAAAAACGTAGTCATTCGACCTTCGGTGAAAATTACTTATCCCTGGAAATTAACGCTTGGGGATTACGCCTGGGTTGGGGATGACGCGGTGTTATATACCCTTGGCGAGATTACGATTGGCGCAAATTCGGTGGTTTCACAGAAGTGTTATTTGTGCACCGGCAGCCACGATTTTATGAGCCCGCATTTTGATATTACCGCTTCGCCTGTTGTGATTGGTGAAAAATGCTGGCTGGCAACAGATGTCTTTGTTGCACCCGGTGTTTCTGTTGGCGATGGCACGGTAGTCGGTGCCCGCAGCAGCGTTTTTAAATCGCTTCCGGCAAATAAAATTTGCCGTGGCAACCCCGCAGTGGTGATACGCGAACGCGTTGAAACTGAAAAACTTTGATAAGTACAGAGGAATATAAACATGTCTAAAGTCGCTCTCATCACCGGCGTTACCGGACAAGATGGTTCTTACCTGGCAGAATTGCTGCTGGAAAAAGGGTATGAAGTTCACGGTATTAAGCGTCGTGCCTCTTCATTCAACACCGAGCGTGTCGATCACATTTACCAGGATCCGCATGCGGCAAACCCGAAATTCCATCTGCACTACGGCGACCTGACCGATACCTCCAACCTGACCCGCATCCTGCAAGAAGTACAGCCGGATGAAGTGTACAACCTGGGGGCAATGAGCCACGTTGCGGTTTCCTTCGAGTCCCCGGAGTACACCGCTGACGTGGATGCGATGGGTACGCTGCGTCTGCTGGAAGCGATTCGCTTCCTTGGTCTTGAGAAGAAAACCCGCTTCTACCAGGCATCTACCTCTGAGCTGTACGGTCTGGTGCAGGAAATTCCGCAGAAAGAGACCACGCCGTTCTACCCACGTTCTCCGTACGCTGTGGCGAAACTGTACGCTTACTGGATCACCGTGAACTACCGTGAATCCTACGGCATGTACGCCTGTAACGGCATTCTGTTCAACCACGAATCTCCGCGTCGCGGCGAAACCTTCGTGACCCGCAAAATCACCCGCGCGATCGCCAACATCGCTCAGGGCCTGGAGTCTTGCCTGCACCTCGGCAACATGGATTCCCTGCGTGACTGGGGCCATGCGAAAGACTACGTGAAAATGCAGTGGATGATGTTGCAGCAGGAACAGCCAGAAGACTTCGTGATCGCGACCGGCGTGCAGTACTCCGTGCGTCAGTTCGTTGAGATGGCTGCGGCACAGCTGGGCATCAAGCTGCGCTTCGAGGGCACCGGCGTGGAAGAGAAGGGTATCGTTGTTTCCGTGACCGGCCACGACGCACCGGGCGTGAAGCCAGGCGACGTGATTGTCCAGGTTGATCCGCGTTACTTCCGTCCTGCTGAAGTGGAAACCCTGCTGGGCGACCCAACCAAAGCGCACGAGAAGCTGGGCTGGAAACCAGAAACCACCCTGCAAGAAATGGTATCCGAGATGGTGGCCAAAGATCTTGAAGCAGCGAAAAAACACTCCCTGCTCAAGTCTCATGGCTACGAGGTTGCCATCGCGCTGGAGTCCTGAGAATGACAAAACAACGTATTTTTGTCGCCGGTCATCGCGGAATGGTGGGTTCCGCGATTGTTCGCCAGCTGGAACAGCGCGGCGACGTTGAGGTGATTGTTCGTACCCGCGACGAGCTGAACCTGCTTGACAGCAAAGCGGTGCAGGATTTCTTCGCCAGCGAACGTATCGACCAGGTGTATCTGGCGGCGGCGAAGGTGGGCGGCATTGTCGCTAACAACACCTACCCGGCGGATTTCATCTACGAGAACATGATGATTGAGAGCAACATCATTCACGCGGCGCATCTGCACAACGTGAATAAGCTGCTGTTCCTCGGCTCATCCTGTATCTACCCGAAAATGGCGAAGCAGCCGATCGCCGAGAGCGAACTGTTGCAGGGCACGCTTGAAGCCACCAACGAGCCGTATGCGATTGCCAAAATTGCCGGGATCAAGCTGTGTGAATCCTACAACCGTCAGTATAACCGCGACTATCGCTCGGTGATGCCGACCAACCTGTACGGACCGCACGACAACTTCCACCCGAGCAATTCGCACGTGATCCCGGCGCTGCTGCGTCGTTTCCACGAGGCGACTGCCGAAAACGCCCCGGACGTGGTGGTGTGGGGCAGCGGTACGCCAATGCGTGAGTTCCTGCACGTGGACGACATGGCGGCGGCCAGCATTCACGTCATGGAGCTGGATCGCGAGGTGTGGCAGGAAAACACCGAGCCGATGCTGTCGCACATTAACGTCGGGACCGGCGTGGACTGCACCATTCGCGAGCTGGCGCAGACCATCGCGCAGGTGGTGGGCTACAAAGGACGCGTGGTGTTTGACGCCACCAAACCGGACGGCACGCCGCGCAAGCTGCTGGACGTGACCCGTCTGCATCAGCTGGGCTGGTATCACGAGGTCTCACTGGAGCAGGGGCTGGCCAGCACCTACCAGTGGTTCCTGGAAAACCAGCACCGCTTCCGGGGGTAATGATGTTTTTAAGTCAGGAAGATTTTGCCACGGTAGTGCGTTCCACTCCGCTGATCTCAATTGATTTGATCGTGGAGAACGAACGCGGCGAGTTCTTGCTGGGGAAACGAACCAATCGTCCTGCACAGGGCTTCTGGTTCGTGCCCGGCGGGCGCGTGCAGAAGGATGAGACGCTTACCGATGCGTTTGAGCGTCTCACTCTGGCGGAACTGGGCCTGCAACTGCCGATGGCAGCGGGCCAGTTTTACGGGGTCTGGCAGCACTTCTATGACGATAACTTTTCAGGCACCGGGTTCACCACGCACTACATCGTGCTGGGGTTCCGCCTGAAGGTGAGTGAGGCAGACCTGCGTCTGCCTGATTCTCAGCATGACGATTACCGCTGGTTAACGCCAGAGGTGCTGCTGGCAAGCGACAACGTCCATGACAACAGTCGGGCGTACTTCCTTGCGGAACGTCAGGCCGAGGTGCCAGGTCTATGAAAATCCTCGTCTACGGAATTAACTACTCGCCGGAGCTTACCGGTATCGGGAAATACACCGGCGAGATGGTCGAGTGGATGGCGAGCCAGGGACATGACGTGCGGGTGATTACTGCCCCGCCGTATTACCCGGAGTGGAAGGTAGGCGAACGCTATTCCAGCTGGCGCTACCGCCGCGAAGAAGGCGCCGCGACCGTCTGGCGCTGCCCGCTCTACGTGCCGAAACAGCCCTCGACGCTGAAACGTTTAATTCATCTGGGCAGCTTTGCCCTGAGCAGTTTCTTCCCGCTGATGGCGCAGCGTCGCTGGAAGCCGGATCGCATCATCGGCGTGGTGCCGACGCTGTTCTGCACGCCAGGCATGCGCCTGCTGGGCAAACTCTCCGGCGCGCGCACCCTGCTGCACATTCAGGATTATGAAGTGGACGCCATGCTCGGGCTGGGGATGGCCGGGAAAGGCAAGGGCGGCAAGGTGGCGAAGCTCGCCAGCGCCTTTGAGCGCAGCGGCCTGCACAACGTGGATTACGTCTCGACCATTTCGCGCTCGATGATGAACAAGGCGCAGGAGAAGGGCGTCCCGGCGGAAAAAGTGATCTTCTTTCCGAACTGGTCCGAAGTGGCGCGCTTCCGCGATGTGACAGACGAGGATGCGCAGGCGTTACGCGCGCAGCTCGGGTTGCCTGCTGAGCAAAAAATCATTCTTTACTCAGGCAACATCGGCGAAAAACAGGGGCTGGAGAGCGTGATTGACGCCGCGCTTCAGCTGAGCGAACACCCGTGGATGTTCGTGATTGTCGGGCAGGGCGGCGGTAAAGCGCGGCTGGAAAAAATGGCCAGCGAGCGCGGACTGACCAACATCCGCTTCTTCCCGCTTCAGTCTTATGACGCGCTGCCCGCGCTGCTGAAAATGGCGGATTGCCATCTGGTGGTGCAAAAACGCGGCGCGGCGGATGCGGTGCTGCCGTCCAAGCTGACCAACATTCTGGCAGTGGGCGGAAACGCGGTGATTACGGCAGAAGCCGCAACAGAATTAGGCCAGCTGTGCAACAGCTACCCGGGCATTGCCGTTTGCGTGGAGCCGGAATCGGTTCCTGCGCTGGTGACCGGAATTGAGCAGGCACTCGCCATGCCAAAAGAGAACACGGTGGCACGTGAATATGCCGAACGCACGCTCGAGAAAGAGAACGTGCTGAGCCAATTTATTGCAGATATACGGGGATAAATCATGAGTCAAACCACTTTGTATCCGGTCGTAATGGCGGGTGGATCCGGGAGCCGGTTGTGGCCACTGTCCCGCGTGCTTTATCCAAAACAATTTCTGTGCCTGAAAGGCGACCTCACCATGCTGCAAACGACGGTTAACCGTCTGCACGGCGTGGAGTGTGAAAGCCCGGTGGTGATCTGTAACGAACAGCACCGCTTTATCGTTGCCGAGCAGCTGCGCCAGCTGAACAAACTGACCGAAAATATCATTCTGGAGCCTGCCGGACGCAACACGGCGCCTGCCATTGCCCTTGCGGCGCTGGCGGCAAAACGCAGCAGCCCGGACTGCGACCCGCTGATGCTGGTGCTGGCGGCTGACCACGTCATCCAGCAGGAAGAGGCCTTCCGCGACGCGGTACGCGCCGCGATTCCTTACGCTGAGAACGGCAAGCTGGTGACCTTCGGCATCGTGCCGGATCTCCCGGAAACCGGCTATGGCTACATTCGCCGCGGCAGCGTTACGCCTGGTGAAGGCGACAGCGTGGCCTTTGACGTGGCGCAGTTTGTCGAAAAACCGAATCTGGAAACCGCGCAGGCGTACGTGGCCAGCGGGGAATACTACTGGAACAGCGGTATGTTCCTGTTCCGCGCCGGTCGCTACCTGGAAGAGCTGGAAAAATATCGCCCGGATATCTTGCGCGCCTGCGAAAAAGCGATGGCGGTGGTGGATCCGGATCTCGATTTTATCCGCGTGGACGAAGAAGCCTTCCTCGCCTGTCCGGAAGAGTCCATTGACTATGCGGTAATGGAACGTACGGCAGATGCGGTAGTGGTACCGATGGATGCGGGCTGGAGCGACGTCGGCTCCTGGTCGTCACTGTGGGAGATCAGCGCGCATACCCCGGAGGGTAACGTCCATCACGGGGATGTGATCAGCCACAAAACGGAAAACAGCTACGTCTACGCCGAATCTGGCCTCGTCACCACGGTAGGGGTGAAGGATCTGGTGGTCGTGCAGACCAAAGACGCGGTGCTGATTGCCGACCGTAATGCCGTGCAGGACGTTAAAAAAGTGGTGGAGCAGATCAAGGCCGATGGCCGCCACGAACACCATATTCACCGCGAAGTCTACCGCCCGTGGGGCAAATATGACTCCATCGACGCCGGCGAGCGTTACCAGGTGAAACGCATCACCGTGAAGCCGGGAGAAGGGCTGTCGGTGCAGATGCACCATCACCGCGCCGAACACTGGGTGGTGGTGGCGGGGACCGCCAAAGTGACCATCGACGGTGAAGTGAAGCTGCTCGGTGAAAACGAGTCCATTTATATTCCGCTGGGCGCCACGCACTGTCTGGAAAACCCGGGGAAAATTCCGCTCGACTTAATTGAGGTGCGTTCCGGCTCCTATCTGGAAGAGGACGACATCATCCGCTTCCAGGATCGCTACGGGCGCGTGTAGCACTCCGCATCATGCCCGGTGGCGCTGCGCTTTCCGGGCCTACGAATGACAAAAATAAATTTGGCCATTACATGGTCAGGGCCAACTGTTGCCTGAAAAAGGGGTCATCATGGAAAAATTAACCTGTTTTAAAGCGTACGATATTCGCGGCAAGCTGGGCGAAGAGCTGAACGAAGACATTGCGTGGCGCATCGGCCGCGCGTACGGCGAATACCTGAAACCACAAACTATCGTGCTGGGCGGCGACGTGCGTCTGACCAGCAAATCCCTGAAGCTGGCGCTGGCGAAAGGGCTACAGGACGCGGGCGTCGATGTGCTGGACATTGGCCTTTCCGGTACCGAAGAGATCTATTTTGCCACCTTCCACCTGGGCGTGGACGGCGGTATCGAAGTGACGGCCAGCCATAACCCGATGGACTACAACGGCATGAAGCTGGTGCGCAAGGGCGCGCGTCCTATCAGCGGTGACACCGGCCTGCGTGACGTGCAGCGTCTGGCCGAGGCCAACGACTTCCCGCCGGTGAATGAAGCCACACGCGGCAGCTATAAGCAGATTAACCTGCAAAAAGAGTACATCGACCACCTGCTGGGCTACATCAACGTGGCGAACCTCAAACCGCTGAAGCTGGTGATTAACTCCGGCAACGGCGCGGCAGGCCCGGTTGTCGATGCACTTGAAGCCCGCTTTAAGGCGCTGAACGTGCCGGTGACCTTCGTCAAAGTGCACAACACGCCAGACGGCAACTTCCCGAACGGTATTCCTAACCCGCTGCTGCCGGAGTGCCGCGACGACACCCGCAACGCGGTGATTGAGCACGGCGCCGATATGGGTATCGCCTTTGACGGCGATTTCGACCGCTGCTTCCTGTTCGATGAAAAAGGGCAGTTTATCGAAGGCTACTACATCGTTGGCCTGCTGGCGGAAGCGTTCCTCGAGAAAAACCCGGGGGCGAAAATCATTCACGATCCGCGTCTTTCCTGGAACACCGTCGACGTGGTGAAGGCCGCGGGCGGCGAGCCGGTGATGTCCAAAACCGGCCACGCGTTTATCAAAGAGCGTATGCGTGAGGAAGACGCCATCTACGGCGGCGAGATGAGCGCCCACCACTATTTCCGTGATTTTGCCTACTGCGACAGCGGGATGATCCCGTGGCTGCTGGTGACTGAGCTGCTGTGCCTGAAAGGGCAGAGCCTGGGTGAACTGGTGCGCGACCGCATGGCGGCGTTCCCGGCGAGCGGGGAGATCAACAGCAAACTGGCACAGCCCGCTGAGGCCATTGCCCGCGTAGAACACCACTTTGCCATTCATGCGCTGGAGATTGACCGTACCGACGGTATCAGCATGGCGTTCCCGCAGTGGCGCTTCAACCTGCGCTCCTCCAACACCGAGCCGGTGGTGCGCCTGAACGTGGAGTCCCGCGCCGATACCGCGCTGATGGAAGCCCGAACGAAGGACATTCTGGCGCTGTTGAATCAGTAAAAAGAAAACCTTACCCCTCACCCTAACCCTCTCCCCAAAGGGGAGAGGGAACTTGAACACCCTCTCCCCTTTGGGGAGAGGGCCGGGGTGAGGGGCGAGGGGTAAGGTTTAGAACTAAAGGAACAACGATGACAAATCTAAAAAAGCGCGAACGAGCGAGAACGAATGCATCGTTAATCTCTATGGTGCAGCGTTTTTCTGATATCACCATCATGGTCGGCGGACTGTGGGCGGTGTGTTGGGTCAGCGGGCAGTCGTTCTTATACATGCACTTGCTGATGGCGTTGATTGCGCTGGTGGTGTTTCAGATGATCGGCGGCATGACCGATTTCTATCGTTCATGGCGCGGCGTCAAAATGACCACCGAACTGATGCTGCTGCTCCAGAACTGGACCTTAAGCCTGGTTTTCAGCGCAGGGCTGGTGGCGTTCAGCCATGATTTTGATAACCGTCTTGTGACCTATCTCTGCTGGTATCTGTTAACCAGCATTGGCATGGTGGTCTGCCGCTCGCTGATCCGCTTTGGCGCGGGCTGGCTGCGCAACCGCGGGTATAACCGTCGCTTCGTTGCCGTGGCGGGCGACCTGCCGGTGGGGCAGGTGCTGCTCGACAGCTTCCGCAAAGAGCCGTGGTTAGGTTTTGAAGTGGTCGGGATTTATCACGACGCGAAGCCCGGCGGTGTGCCGTCCGACTGGGCAGGTAACTACGAACAGCTTATTGACGATGCGAAAGCCGGCAAAATTCATAACGTCTACATCGCCATGCAGATGAAAGATGAATCCCGCATCAAGAAACTGATGCGCGAGCTGGCGGATACCACCTGCTCGGTGATCCTCATCCCGGATGTCTTCACCTTCAATATTCTCCACTCCCGTATTGAAGAGGTGAACGGGGTACCGGTTGTTCCACTGTACGACACGCCGCTGTCGGGGATTAACCGCGTGCTGAAGCGCGTGGAAGATATCGTCCTTTCGTCCCTGATCCTGCTGCTCATCTCCCCGGTGCTGTGCTGCATTGCGCTGGCGGTGAAGCTCAGCTCGCCGGGGCCGATCATCTTCCGTCAGACCCGCTACGGCATGGACGGTAAGCCGATCATGGTGTGGAAATTCCGCTCCATGAAGGTGATGGAGAACGACAAGGTGGTGACCCAGGCGACGCAGAACGATCCGCGCGTCACCCGCGTGGGCAACTTCCTGCGCCGTACCTCGCTCGATGAGCTGCCGCAGTTCATCAACGTGTTCACCGGCGGGATGTCCATCGTCGGGCCTCGTCCTCACGCCGTGGCCCATAACGAGCAGTACCGCACCCTGATTGAAGGCTACATGCTGCGCCATAAGGTGAAGCCAGGCATCACCGGCTGGGCGCAGATCAACGGCTGGCGCGGCGAGACCGACACGCTGGAAAAAATGGAAAAACGTATCGAGTTCGATCTGGAGTACATCCGCGAGTGGAGCCTCTGGTTCGATATCAAGATTGTTTTTCTGACCATTTTCAAAGGCTTCGTGAACAAAGCGGCGTACTAAGATGAGCTTACGAGAAAAAACCATCAGCGGCGCGAAATGGTCAGCCATGGCCACCATAGTCATCATTGGCCTCGGCCTGGTGCAGATGACGGTGCTGGCGCGCATTATCGATAACCACCAGTTTGGTCTGCTGACCGTCTCGCTGGTGATTATCGCCCTGGCCGATACGCTGTCGGACTTTGGTATCGCCAACTCCATTATCCAGCGCAAGGAGATCAGCCATCTGGAGCTGACCACCCTCTACTGGCTGAACGTCGGGCTGGGTATCTTCGTCTTTGTGCTGGTGTTCCTGCTGAGCGATGTGATTGCCGGCGTGCTGCATAACCCGGACCTGGCGCCGCTGATGCGCACCCTGTCGTTCGCTTTCGTGGTGATCCCGCACGGGCAGCAGTTCCGCGCGCTGATGCAGAAAGAGCTGGAGTTCAACAAAATCGGCGTGATTGAAACCAGCGCCGTGCTGGCGGGCTTTACCTTCACCGTGGTCAGCGCCCATTTCTGGCCGCTGGCGATGACCGCCATCCTCGGCTACCTGGTTAACTCTGCCGTGCGCACGCTGCTGTTCGGCTTCTTTGGCCGTAAGATTTATCGCCCGGGGCTGCATTTTTCGCTGGCGTCTGTTTCATCCAACCTGCGTTTCGGCGCGTGGCTGACGGCAGACAGCATTATCAACTACGTGAATACTAACCTCTCCACGCTGGTGCTGGCGCGCATTCTGGGCGCGAGCGTCGCGGGTGGCTACAACCTGGCGTATAACGTCGCGGTTGTACCGCCGATGAAGCTCAACCCTATCATCACCCGCGTGCTGTTCCCGGCGTTCGCCAAAATTCAGGACGATACCGAAAAGCTGCGCGTGAACTTTTACAAGCTGCTCTCCGTGGTGGGGATCATCAACTTCCCGGTCCTGCTGGGGCTGATGGTGGTCGCCAGCAATTTCGTGCCGCTGGTGTTTGGCGAGAAGTGGAACAGCATCGTCCCGATCCTGCAACTGCTGTGCGTCGTGGGGCTGCTGCGCTCGGTGGGGAACCCGATTGGTTCTCTGCTGATGGCTAAGGCGCGCGTGGATATCAGCTTCAAGTTCAACGTGTTTAAAACCTTCCTGTTTATTCCGGCAATTATTGTGGGCGGCCACATGGCGGGCGCCATTGGCGTGACGCTCGGCTTCCTGCTGGTGCAAATCGTCAATACCGTGCTGAGCTACTTCGTGATGATCAAACCGGTGCTGGGCTCCAGCTACCGTCAGTACATCCTCAGCCTGTGGCTGCCGTTTTATCTCTCCTTACCGACGCTTGCGGTGAGCTACGGCCTGGGCGTGGTGCTCAACGGGCATCTGCCGCTGGCGGCGCTGCTTGCGGTGCAGGTCGCGGCAGGCGCGCTGGCGTTCGGCGTGATGATTGTGCTGTCACGCAATGCGCTGGTGGTCGAGATGAAGCGCCAGTTTTGCCGTAACGAAAAAATGAAAACGCTGCTTCGCGCAGGCTAATTTTACGAGGCCATTATGAAATTACTTATTCTTGGCAACCATACCTGCGGCAACCGTGGCGACAGCGCCATCCTGCGCGGTTTACTGGATGCAATTAACACCCTTAAGCCTGAGACTGAAGTGGATGTGATGAGCCGTTATCCGGTCAGCTCATCCTGGTTACTGAACCGCCCGGTGATGGGCGATCCGCTCTACAGTCAGATGAAACAGCACAACAACGCTGCGGGCGTGATGGGGCGCGTGAAGAAAGTGCTGCGTCGCCGCTACCAGCATCAGGTGCTGCTTTCTCGCGTGACCGATACCGGCAAGTTGCGCAACATCGCCATCGCGCAGGGTTTTACCGATTTTGTGCGTCTGCTGTCCGGCTATGACGCGATTATTCAGGTGGGCGGTTCGTTCTTCGTCGATCTCTACGGCGTGCCGCAGTTTGAGCATGCACTCTGCACCTTCATGGCGAAAAAACCGCTGTTTATGATCGGCCACAGCGTCGGGCCATTCCAGGATCCGCAGTTTAACCAGCTGGCGAACTATGTCTTCGGCCACTGCGACGCGCTGATCCTGCGTGAATCGGTCAGCCTCGACATGATGAAGCGCAGCGAAATCGACACCACCAAAGTGGAGCACGGTGTAGACACCGCCTGGCTGGTGGATCATCAGGATGACAGTTTCCAGGCCAGCTACGCGGTACAGCACTGGCTGGACGTGGCGGCAAAACAGAAAACCGTCGCCATTACCCTGCGTGAACTTGCGCCGTTCGATAAACGCCTCGGCACGACCCAGGCGGCATACGAGAAAGCCTTTGCCGACGTGGTGAACCGCGTACTGGACAGCGGTTACCAGGTGCTGGCGCTTTCCACCTGTACCGGTATCGACAGCTACAACAAAGATGACCGTATGGTGGCGCTCAACCTGCGCAACCTGGTGAACGATCCGTCCCGCTATCACGTGGTGATGGACGAGCTGAACGACCTTGAGATGGGCAAGCTGCTCTCTACCTGCGACCTGACCGTGGGCACGCGTCTGCACTCGGCCATTATCTCAATGAACTTCGGCACGCCAGCCATCGCCATTAACTACGAGCACAAGTCTGCGGGCATTATGCAGCAGCTCGGTATGCCGGAAATGGCCGTCGATATTCGTCATCTGCTGGACGGGTCGCTGGGTGCGATGGTGGGCGACACGCTCGGTCAGCTGCCTGCGATCAACGAACGTCTGGCGGTGGCGGTAAAAGCCGAACGCGAAAAAGGTATTGGCATGGTGAAATCCGTACTCGACCGCGTCCGGGAGGGGAAATGAAGGTTGGTTTCTTCTTACTGAAATTTCCGCTGTCGTCTGAAACCTTTGTGCTGAACCAAATCACCGCGTTTATCGATATGGGGTATGACGTGGAGATTATCGCCCTGCAAAAGGGCGATACGCAAAACACCCATGCGGCGTATACCCGGTATGGGCTGGAGGCGAAAACCCGCTGGTTGCAGGATGAACCCACCGGACGAATGAACAAACTGCGCCATCGCGCCAGCCAGACGCTGCGCGGCCTTCATCGCGCCTCGACGTGGCGGGCGCTGAATATGTCGCGCTATGGGGCGGAGGCCCGCAACCTGATCCTTTCCGCCATTTGCGGGCAAACGGCCCAGCCGTACCGGGCCGATGTCTTTATCGCCCACTTTGGCCCGGCGGGCGTAACTGCGGCAAAACTGCGTGAGCTGGGGGTGATTGACGGCAAAATCGCAACCATTTTCCACGGTATCGACATCTCCAGCCGGGAAGTACTGAACCACTACACGCCGGAATATCAGCAGCTGTTTCGCCGTGGCGACATGATGCTGCCAATAAGCAACCTGTGGGCCGGACGCCTGAAAACCATGGGGTGCCCGAGCGAGAAAATCACCGTTTCACGCATGGGCGTGGATATGGAACGTTTCACTCAGCGACCGGTCAAGGTGCCGGGCAAGCCGCTGCAAATTATCTCTGTTGCCCGCCTGACCGAAAAGAAAGGGCTGCACGTAGCCATCGAAGCCTGTCGCCAGCTGAAGGCGCGCGGCGTGGACTTCCACTACCGCATCCTGGGTATCGGGCCGTGGGAGCGTCGCCTGCGCACGCTGATTGAACAGTATCAGCTGGAAGACGTGGTCGAGATGCCGGGCTTCAAGCCGAGCCACGAAGTGAAAGCCATGCTTGATGACGCGGATGTGTTCCTGCTGCCTTCCGTAACCGGCGCTGACGGCGATATGGAAGGCATTCCCGTGGCGCTGATGGAGGCGATGGCGGTCGGCATTCCGGTGGTCTCGACCCTGCACAGCGGGATCCCGGAGCTGATCACCTCTGAACACTCCGGCTGGCTGGTCCCTGAAAACAATGCGCTGGCGCTGGCGGATCGTCTGGCTGCGTTCAGTGATATCGATCAGCAGACGCTGATCCCTGTGCTGCAAAATGCGCGGCAAAAAGTTGAAGCAGAATTTAATCAGCAGGTGATTAATCGCCAGTTAGCGAGCCTGCTGCAAACGCTGTAACGCTGAGGTTGTATGCTGAAAAAGATTACCCGACGCCGATTTGTCTCTTCTTTATCCGTCCTGGCTGCCATGCCACTGCTGTCGCCCCGCGCTGTGCGGGCGGCAACCGGGAAGACGGTTTCTGTCGATCGCTACAACAATAACGACTGGATCGCCGCCTTTAAGCAGGCATTTACCGAGGGCGATACCGTTGTTGTTCCCGCCGGGTTAACCTGTGAAAACATCAATACCGGCATTTTCATTCCTGATGGCAAAACCCTGCTGATCCGCGGTGCGCTGAAGGGCAACGGCCGCGGGCGGTTTGTGCTTCAGGAAGGCTGTAAGGTCATTGGGGAAGGAGAGGGGCGCACGCATAACATTACGCTGGACGTGCGTGGCTCCGACTGTGTCATTAAAGGGCTGGCAATGAGCGGCTTCGGCCCCGTCACCCAGATCTACATCGGCGGTAAAAAGCCGAGAGTGATGCGTAACCTGCTTATCGATCGCATTGCCGTGAGCCAGGCCAACTACGCCATTCTGCGCCAGGGTTTTCATAATCAGGTGGACGGTGCGCGCATAACCAACAGTAAATTCAGCCATTTGCAGGGTGACGCGATTGAGTGGAACGTGGCGATTAACGACCGCAATATCCTGATCTCTGACCACGTGATCGATAACATCAACTGCACAAACGGCAAGATCAACTGGGGGATAGGCATTGGGCTGGCTGGCAGCACGTACGACAATGACTATCCGGAACAGCAGACCGTTAAAAACTTCGTGGTGGCAAATATCACAGGCAGCAACTGTCGGCAGTTGGTCCATGTTGAAAACGGTAAACACTTTGTGATCCGTAATATCAAGGCCAGCAATATTACTCCCGACTTCAGTAAAAAGGCCGGAATTGATAACGCGACGGTAGCTATTTATGGCTGTGATAATTTCGTTATTGATAATATCGATATGGTGAACAGCGCCGGAATGTTAATCGGGTATGGCGTGATCAAGGGCGATTATCTGTCGATACCGCAAAACTTCAAACTTAACGATATTCGCCTGGATAACCGACAGCTTGCCTATAAGCTGCGCGGGATACAGATTTCCTCCGGCAATGCCACCTCGTTTGTTGCCATCACCAACGTCAACATGCAGCGGGCAACGCTTGAGCTGCACAACAAGCCACAGCATCTTTTCTTGCGTAATATCAACGTGATGCAGGAGTCAGCGACGGGACCAGCGCTTAAGATGAACTTCGACTTGCGCAAAGACGTGCGCGGGAAGTTTATGGCCAAAAACGAGACGCTGTTGTCGCTCGCGAACATAAAAGCGGTTAATGAAAAGGGGCAGAGTTCGGTGGATATTGATCGGGTCGATCAACACGTGGTGAATACGGAACGGTTGAATTTTGCGCTGCCGCACAGGTAATCCTACAGCCTATTTTGCGACTATTCCTGGTATGGAATCGCGATCTATTCAGATTACAACTACTGTAATTTGTGGTGGGGTGACCTAGGATTACTTCATATTTACGGCAAAACATGCTGGCGAAAACAGGTTTAAAAGCTATAATTCGTCAACCATTTTAAGGTGGAAGAAATAATGATTAATTTGAAAGCAGTCATACCGGTAGCGGGTTTGGGCATGCATATGTTGCCCGCCACAAAGGCCATTCCTAAAGAGATGCTGCCGATCGTTGACAAGCCGATGATTCAGTACATCGTCGACGAGATTGTTGCTGCGGGGATCAAAGAAATCGTTCTGGTGACGCACTCTTCGAAGAATGCCGTTGAGAACCACTTCGACACCTCTTATGAACTCGAGGCGCTGCTTGAGCAGCGTGTTAAGCGCCAGCTTCTGGCAGAAGTTCAGTCTATCTGTCCTCCTGGCGTGACCATCATGAACGTGCGTCAGGCGCAGCCGCTGGGTCTGGGCCACTCAATCCTCTGCGCGCGCCCGGTGGTGGGTGATAACCCGTTCATCGTGGTTCTGCCGGACATCATTATTGATACCGCTTCCGCCGATCCGCTGCGTTACAACCTGGCGGCAATGGTGGCACGTTTCAATGAAACGGGCCGTAGCCAGGTGCTGGCGAAACGTATGAAGGGCGATCTCTCCGAGTATTCCGTTATTCAGACCAAAGAGCCACTGGAGACGGAAGGGCAGGTGAGCCGTATCGTTGAGTTTATCGAAAAACCCGATCAGCCGCAGACCCTGGACTCCGACCTGATGGCAGTTGGCCGTTATGTGCTGAATGCGGATATCTGGGCTGAGCTGGAAAAAACTGAGCCGGGCGCCTGGGATCGTATCCAGCTGACCGATGCGATTGCTGAGCTGGCGAAGAAGCAGTCGGTTGATGCGATGCTGATGACCGGCGATAGCTATGACTGCGGTAAGAAAATGGGGTATATGCAGGCCTTTGTGAACTATGGCCTGCGTAACCTGAAGGAAGGGGCGAAGTTCAGAGAAACTGTAATGAAGTTGCTTTCCTCTTAATTATTTGTTAAAGCTGAAATGTAATTGTTATTTAAGATAATGGCTATGTAAAGAGCCATTATTATCATAGTGAAGCACTGGCTGTAGCTTAGCCAGTGCGGTAGCGTGCCTACTACTTATAGTCCCATTTTAAAACTTGAGTAAAAAACGATCAGTTGTGGTCATTCATTTGATTGAACAGTTTGATATAGTTTCTAAGTTACAATAATCTGAGTACTCAAAATGTTAACACTAGGGTTGGTTTTTTTTATCTTTTTGATTTTTTTAAAGACAAAAAATAGCAATTACAGCATTTACTATATTTGTTTTATTTCTTTTTTTATAATATGTCATTTCGTGTATTTTATAAGCAAGGATGGTTTTTTAGATATTAATTTAAATGAATCGGATTGGCAGGCTTTTTGGCAAACTGTCATATTATTAATAATGACAGTTGTAACATATCGCTTTACCTCCGTCATTATCAAAATTGGCCCGCCCCAAATCAGTATTCTTAAATTTAACGCCGGTTATCGGCTTCTTCTTTTTTTATATGGGGTAGGTGTTGTCATTTATACCCTACAAAATGGAATAGCACTTGGGCTTTCTTATAATGATCGCTTGACTGCTAATACAGGTGGCGGTATATCGATAATATTAATGTACGCATATATACCAGCAATGATTTTAGCATATATAAATATGCCGACCAGAAAAAACCTATTTCTTTGTCTATGCTTAAGTACATTATGTGGTGTTGTATACTATATTGTAATCGGCGGTTCCCGAAACGTACTTGCGGCAGGTGTATTTTCTCTGATTTACCTAGGGCTTTTATATAAAAATATTAATAAGAAACAACTGTTTTTGGCATTAGCCTTAGGAGTTGTAACATTGATGCTCCTAGAGTTATATCGCTATGTAAATAACTTTTCTGAAGCATTGGATTTTATCCTGAATGGAGGAATCCAGGTTATTTTATTTGCGTTTGAATCCTTTTCCCCTATGCATGCGGTTTTAAATATAAACGATGCATTAATGAAGAACTATTTCGAAATTCAGTATGCAACGACTTTCTTAAATGAATTTTCAATTATCATTCCTAGGTTTTTATGGGAAGGGAAACCTATCAATGTTTATAACAATGGTTATTTTTATACAGCAGAGATATTAGGCTTAGATACAAACTTGACAATGTCACCTACCTTCTTAGGAAGTTGTTTGATTATGTTTGGGCAGACATTCTATTGGATTGGAGGTGTTTTAAGCGGGTTAATTATTTTTTTATTTGATAAAATAATATCATCTTCAAAAACAAGGTATACAAAATTATTATTATTAAGCAGTATTGGCTATCTATTCTTCTGGGTGCGAGATGGATTTGAGGTATATTGCTATATTTTGATTAAATTCGGGATAATAATGTTAATTATGTATCTTTTTAATTCATTTATAAGTTCGTTGATTTCAAGAAGATGAAGAAATTAAATTTGATTGTGTCGATGATGTTAAACGATAAATTATGGTCACTTCTTTTTACGGTTTTGCCTGGTGTAAATAGAGTGCTACTGTTCTTTATAGTATCGCACGTAGTAACTACACATACTTTCGCGCTTTTCTCTTCGGTATATTCTATCGCTGTAATCATATCAATGATTGGTGGTGTTGGTGTTGGTACAGTAATTTTAAAGAATAATACTGAGTTTGGTATGCTGGGCTTCTTAAAAGCTACAATCATTGGTTTCGTGACAAGCATATGTTCAGCCATAATTATTTTATTTTTCTTTAAAGATGTTTTATCATCAAGTTGGCTAGGTTTAATTATTTTGTCTGTTGGTTTAATTATGAACCAAATACTCAGATATATGATCATCGTAAACAAAAGCTTTAAAATAGGTACATTTAACGAATTAGTACTTATGTTACCATCTTTAATTTTTTTGGTAATGAGCCAAATAGATTTAATTTCTATTTTAGGAATAATGTATATCATACAATCATTGCTGGTTGTTTTAATCTGCTTCAAGGATTCAAGCAATCCTAAACTGAATTACTTCAAGGGCGCTTTTTATATTGGTAACTCAAACCTCATCTCCTCTGGTATTCTGTATTTCCTGCCAATGATTGCATTTTCATTATCAGGGGCCGAGATAACTTCCATCATCTCCCTTATGGTAACAGCTGCCGGGATAATTACTGTCTTTCCAAGAGCTATGTTAAATTTGAAAGTAAAAGAACTTCATTTAATACTTTTAAATAATAAAGAACAATATTATGATCAATCAAGATGTTTCAAAAAACAAATAATATATATTATGTTGTTAGGATTCATTGCTATGATGGGCTATGTTTATCTTGCTGCTAAAAACGCATCAACAATTGAGATTATGATCGTTGGCTTATGTATTTTTTCATTTATTTCCGTTGGACAATACTCTATTATTGAATCAACATTAATAAATCTTGTCGGAAAAGAGAAGTTATCGTTATTGTTAAATGCTATCACGTTCACAATTTTCATCATTATGTATTACATTATGCATAAATTTATTTCGTTCCCACCTTTGATAGCTATTGTTATTTTAAGTGGTACTGTTCTTATTGCTTATTATATAAGATATTTTGTAATGAAAAAGGTATTGGCGGAGGTCTAATATGTCCTTTTTAACGTATAACAGCATCTTAAATGCAGAGTTTGATTGTTTTATTAGCACTACAAAAGCATCCTACAAATTTAGTATGGCTGATGGGGAAGGCTGTGTATATTATGATTCAAGCGATTGGTTAGATGAGCCGCACAACAACTCTAACAAAAGTGAGATAATTATTTCAGGGTGGTTTGTAAATGACAAATATGAACGTAATAATTTGAATTGGTTGCAAAAATGTCTTGATGAAGGTGAAGAGTTTACAACTATATCTAAAAAAATAATTTCTGGCATGTTTATATGTTTATACTACGATAAAGATGTTGGTAATGTTAAGGTCTTCACTGATCCGTTTTCGCTATCACCTCATTATTACAATATCTCTGACGGTAGTCTTCATATCTCTCCATGTGCAGCAATATTCTCTCAGCCTAAAAACAAAAGTATTGAAGAAATTCTTCTAGCACAAGGACATCTTTTCGGTAATTATACAATTTATGAAAACGTGTATCGTTTTATACCTGGAGATATTATTGAAATTGTAAACTCTGATATAAAAGTGTCTAACTATGGTTATGAAATTAATGCAGTTGATAATATTGATGTGATTCAGGAAGCTAGAGCACTTTTGTCAGCCACACCTTCTGAATTACAATCAATAGCATTATCGGCAGGATTCGATTCTAGATTTATACTCACTATTTCAGACCCTAAATTTGCGTATACATGGGGACCCGAAAATTCTGCTGACGTACAGAATGGTAAAAAATTGGCTGCATTTCGGAACATAATATTTGAATCTTTCAGATTTAAAAGTAACTCAGTTACTGAAACTGACAAGTCAATATGTAACCAGCTTTTTAGTGGAAGCGTCAGAGCATATAATCCCCAGTTTTTCAGTAACTATCGCCATGCTGCCAGTTTGTCGGTGAAAAATACAATAGCTCTTGATGGTTATTTAGGGGATGTATTGCAGCGAGGTGTTTACATGTCTTTTGGAGGTAAATTAGGTGAGTTTTATAAACTTTTTCCGTTTTTAACACCTTTATTATTAAAGCCTGAGTATTTGTTAAGAAAACGTTACAGGAAATTAAGCGATGAGCAATTTAATTATGTGTTGGAAGATTTTCATAATAAAACTTCAAAAATAAATGGCATAGACCCTTTACAAAAAGTGACTTACTATGAATTCATTTATGGACGAGGGCTTCGTTTTATTACCAGTGGAGCTTTAGTTATGAATCTTTGCTTTAAAACAACCATTCCACTATTTGCCTCACGCAATATATTTAATTACTTTATTAATAAAAAAGCCGCAGATATCTTAACGTATAAGACTTTCCATGAAGTATGGAAAAACCAAGATGCCTTTTATAGAAATATGAAGTCTGAGGGTGCCTACAGTCCTAGTACAAATCCAAAGCTAGTACCATTTTTAAATCTTTTCGGAAGAGTTATTACAAATTTCCATCCGAAATTTAAAAATTATACAAAGGAATAAGAATGAATATTCTTTTGATAAGTAACATGTATCCATCAAAAAAACATCCTGATTTTGGAGTATTTGTAGAGAGAATAGTAAACGAGCTCAAAGCCAGCGATAATGATATTGACTTGTGCGTGAGAGATAGTAAAGGTAAAAATAAACTTTCCAAAGTTATAAGCTACCTTAGCCTATATCTCAAAACTGCATATAAATTAATTTTTAATAAATACGACTACATATATTGTCATTATGTCTCGCATACAGCATTACCAATTTTAATTGCTTCATTTTTCGGCAAGAAAATGAACATTGTTAGCCATGTGCATGGCGGTGATATTAAGCTCTTAAAAGGGAGGAGTAAATTTTTTCATCGATTGAAAAATCAACTCACGAACTCTATTTTTAAAAAAAGTTCCACAATAATATGCCCTTCACCGAGTTATTCACAATTCTTGCTTGCAAATTTTAATGCCAACGATAAAAGCATTATCATTTATCCTTCTGGAGGCGTAGATAGATGCTTTAATTATGACGGGACTGTTATTAAATCCAAAGATGAAATTGTAATTGGATATGCTGGTAGGTTGGTTCAGTCAAAAAATGTTGATCTTATAATTAAGGCCCTCAAAGGAACTAAAAAGTTAAAGTTGTCAATTGTAGGAGAAGGTGAGCAGAAAAGTGAGTTGATGGCGATTAGCAAAGATTTAAATGTTGAATTCATCAATCCATTGCCTCATGCCGAACTGGCGTCTTGGTTTAAAAAAATAGATTTGTTAATTTATCCTTCTGAAAGTGAAAGCCTTGGTTTAGTTCCACTCGAGGCTATGGCTTGTGGAGTATATTGTATATTAACAAAAATACCCGCTTTTAATGAATTTAAAAGTCACGGGTTAAATTTCTTGCAAATTGATGATTTTGAGTCTGATGCGATTAGAGATGCTATTGTGAAGTTTTCCCTGTTTGGGGATGATGAGCTAAATATAATAAATAAAAAAAATAGTGAGATTGTTATTCAAAAATATGGAGCGGATAATGTTAAAGAGGTACTAAAAAGTGTTTTTCAATAAAAAAACTAAGCAAGTATTGATGTTTGTTTTTGGCGAAGGTGGACATGAAGCTCAGATGAATAGATTTGCGCCGAACCTTCTAAATAAACTTGATAATTACTATGCAATAACATTATCTGATTCTAAGAAAAAACCATCATGGTCTAATGAGCATTATATAACTCAAGAATTCAGAAACAAATATACTTGGATTAATGTCCTAAAAAACCTAGGGCCGCTGAACATTTTTTTTAAGACTCTCGTCATTATTCACCGAACTAACTGTCGTGCAATTATTACTACAGGTCCTGGTATTGCGATTTCTGCTGCAATTGCAGCGAAAATACTAAATGTTAAAATCATCCATATTGAAACATGGTCACGCTTTACAACACGCTCATTTTCCGGAAGAATTATGTATCATTTGGCTTCAAAATTTTATGTTCAAAATGAGTCGTTGTTGGAATTATACCCTAAAGCTATTTTTTCAGGAAGATTATGAAGGTTTTTGTAACTGTAGGTACAACTTCTTTTGATTCAATGATTAAACGTATTGATGAGTACTTTATAGGACGAAAAGACTACGAGGTAACGTTCCAGAAGGCTGATGGAAAATATATACCTCGTAGCGGTGAAAGCTTTAGTTTCACTGATGATATCCAAAGTTACTATATCAATTCCGATTTAATAATAACCCATTCCGGAGCTGGTACAATTTATTCCTTGGTTGAGCAACGGAAGAAAATAATAGCTGTTCCTAATTTGGAAAGAATAGATAAACATCAGATTGATCTAGCGTCTTATATGGAGAGGCTCGGTTATCTTTTAGTATGGTGGGATTACACTAACTTTGAAGATTTAATGAAGAGGATCGAAACCTTTGTACCAAATAAATATCACAAGATCCCTTTCAATAAGTATGAAGCAATAGCGGATTATATTAACTCATTGCCATAACCATATTGTTTATTGTGGTCTTTATAGTACGCCAAAATTTGTATATACTCAAAATAAAACCTAAGTTAAGATATTTATACTTACAAGCCGTGTATAGTCGCGGCGACCACACCTGACAGGAGTATGTAATGTCCAAGCAACAGATCGGCGTTGTCGGTATGGCAGTGATGGGGCGCAACCTGGCGCTCAACATCGAAAGCCGTGGTTATACCGTCTCCGTTTTCAACCGCTCCCGTGATAAGACCGAAGAAGTCATCGCTGAGAATCCAGGCAAAAAACTGGTTCCTTTCTATACGGTTAAAGAGTTCGTTGAGTCTCTGGAAACACCTCGTCGTATCCTGTTAATGGTGAAAGCGGGCGCAGGTACCGATGCAGCTATCGATTCACTGAAACCGTATCTGGATGAAGGCGACATCATTATCGATGGCGGCAACACCTTCTTCCAGGACACCATTCGTCGTAACCGTGAACTGTCTGCTGAAGGCTTCAATTTCATCGGTACCGGCGTATCCGGCGGTGAAGAGGGCGCTCTGAAAGGTCCATCCATCATGCCTGGCGGTCAGAAAGAAGCGTACGAACTGGTTGCGCCAATCCTGACTAAAATCGCAGCCGTAGCTGAAGACGGCGAGCCGTGCGTGACCTATATCGGTCCTGATGGCGCTGGTCATTACGTGAAAATGGTTCACAACGGCATTGAATATGGCGATATGCAGCTGATTGCTGAAGCCTACTCTCTGCTGAAGGGTGGCCTGAACCTCTCCAACGAGGAGCTCGCAGAGACCTTCACCGAGTGGAACAAAGGCGAGCTGAACAGCTACCTGATCGACATCACCAAAGATATCTTCACCAAGAAAGATGAAGAGGGTAAATACCTGGTTGATGTGATTCTGGATGAAGCTGCGAATAAAGGTACCGGTAAATGGACCAGCCAGAGCTCTCTGGATCTGGGTGAGCCATTATCCCTGATCACCGAATCCGTATTTGCACGTTATATCTCTTCTCTGAAAGAGCAACGCGTCGCGGCATCTAAGGTGCTGTCTGGTCCACAGGCTAAACCAGCCGGCGACAAAGCTGAGTTCGTTGAGAAAGTCCGTCGCGCGCTGTATCTGGGTAAAATCGTCTCTTACGCGCAGGGCTTCTCTCAGCTGCGCGCGGCATCTGACGAGAACAACTGGGATCTGAACTACGGTGAAATTGCGAAGATCTTCCGTGCCGGCTGTATCATTCGCGCTCAGTTCCTGCAAAAAATCACCGATGCCTATGCTGAAAACGCGGGTATCGCAAACCTTCTGCTGGCACCTTACTTCAAACAAATTGCTGACGAATATCAGCAGGCGCTGCGTGATGTTGTTGCGTACGCGGTGCAGAATGGTATCCCGGTTCCGACCTTCTCCGCTGCGGTGGCATATTACGACAGCTATCGTGCTGCCGTTCTGCCAGCGAACCTGATTCAGGCACAGCGTGACTACTTCGGTGCGCATACCTATAAACGTACGGATAAAGAAGGTGTGTTCCACACCGAATGGCTGGATTAATATACGGTTAGCCATGCCATCAAGCCCGGTAGCGATACCGGGCTTTTTTATCTTGCCCGATCCACCTACTGTTTAATGGAATAGATTGCGTGAAAATTCTAGTTACTGGCGGTGCCGGTTTTATCGGTTCCTCGGTTATCCGACATATTATTAGCAATACTCGGGATAGCGTTGTTAACGTTGATAAATTGACCTATGCCGGTAATCTGGAATCCTTGCGTGAAGTAAGCGATAGCGAACGCTATGTTTTTGAGCATGCCGATATATGTGATAAAGAGGCAATGGCGCGTATTTTTGCTACCCATCAGCCTGATGCGATAATGCACCTGGCTGCCGAGAGCCATGTCGACCGTTCTATTACCGGTCCCGCTGCGTTTATTGAAACCAATATTGTTGGCACCTATATCCTGTTAGAGACAAGTCGTGCTTACTGGTCTTCACTGGACGAGGCAGCAAAATCCGCCTTCCGTTTCCATCACATTTCAACTGATGAGGTTTACGGCGATCTGCCTCATCCCGATGAACATTCTGACTCCACCCTGTTACCGCTGTTTACCGAGAAAACAGCGTACCAGCCAAGCAGCCCTTACTCAGCGTCAAAAGCGTCCAGCGACCATTTAGTTCGAGCCTGGATACGCACCTATGGTTTACCCGGGATTGTGACAAATTGTTCGAATAATTATGGCCCATACCACTTTCCTGAAAAGCTGATTCCTCTTGTTATCCTTAATGCGCTGGATAATAAACCATTGCCGATTTACGGTAAGGGCGATCAAATCCGTGACTGGTTATACGTTGAAGACCATGCTCGTGCACTGTATACGGTTCTGACCACGGGTAAGCCGGGAGAAACCTATAATATTGGCGGTCATAACGAGAAGAAAAATATTGAAGTTGTTCAGACCATTTGTGATCTGCTCGATGACATGGTACCGAAAGAAACATCCTATCGCGCACAAATTACTTATGTCGCGGACCGACCAGGTCACGACAGACGTTATGCAATTGATGCTCATAAAATTAGCGACGAGCTTGGATGGACTCCTGTGGAAACCTTTGAAAGTGGCATCCGTAAAACGGTTGAATGGTATTTGAATAACCAGGAGTGGGTATCGAATGTAAAAAGCGGCGCCTATAAGAGCTGGATTGAGCAAAATTATGGGGAGCGTGAGTAAATGACGAAACGTAAAGGGATTATATTAGCTGGCGGATCGGGTACACGTCTTTATCCCGTGACTATGGCCGTAAGTAAGCAATTGTTGCCAATTTACGATAAGCCAATGATCTATTATCCGCTCTCTACGCTTATGCTGGCAGGTATACGGGATATTCTGATTATCAGCACGCCTCAGGACACTCCGCGTTTTGAACAACTGCTCGGGAACGGTAGTCAGTGGGGATTGCATATCCAGTATAAAGTGCAACCAAGTCCTGATGGACTGGCACAAGCTTTTATTCTGGGTGAAGAGTTTATCGGTGAGGATAATTGTGCGCTGGTATTAGGCGATAATATTTTCTACGGACACGATCTTCCCAGACTGCTTGAAGGCGCAGCAAGCCAGCAAGAGGGTGCGACCGTATTCGCCTATCATGTCAGCGACCCGGAACGCTATGGCGTCGTTGAGTTTGATAAAGACGGTACTGCAATTGGCCTTGAGGAGAAGCCTCAGCAACCCAAGAGTAATTACGCAATAACCGGTCTTTATTTTTACGACAACGATGTGATTGAGATGGCCAAAAGTTTAACTCCGTCCGAGCGAGGTGAACTCGAAATTACCGACATCAACCGCATCTATATGCAGCAGGGACGATTGTCTGTCGCGATGATGAGACGCGGTTATGCCTGGCTGGATACCGGAACGCATCAGAGTATGATCGAGGCAAGCAATTTTATCGCCACAATTGAAGAGCGACAGGGGCTAAAAGTTTCATGTCCTGAAGAGATTGCGTTCCGACGAGGTTTTATTGATGCCGAACAACTTCGGGTACTCGCTGAACCATTGAAAAAGACCGGGTATGGTCAGTATCTGCTGAATCTGACCAAGGGATTAGTCTGATTTGACGAAGTAAGCAGTTTTCCTCTGCTTACTCTCGACTGCCCTTTAACATCTTATTGTCGCTGTAAAACAGGTACTTTGCTTAGTGTAACGACAGGTCTTTTTGTTGAGCAAAAACATTTTTCAAAAAACCTGAAACCTTGACAGCGAATGAAGGTTAGCGATAAAAAACGCTTAGTTAATCATTGTGGTGACTGTGTTATGGTCATCAAAAACTCAAACGTGTAGAAGTCAAACAAATGAAAATAACTATCTCCGGAACAGGCTATGTTGGTCTCTCAAACGGTATTCTGATTGCACAAAACCATGAAGTGGTTGCGCTGGATATCGTGCAGGCAAAAGTGGACCTGCTTAACCAGAAGAAGTCCCCGATCGTCGATAAAGAGATTGAAGAATACCTCGCGACCAAACCGCTGAACTTCCGCGCTACCACGGACAAAGAAGACGCTTACCGCGATGCGGATTTCGTCATCATCGCCACGCCAACCGACTATGATCCTAAAACCAACTACTTCAATACCTCTACCGTTGAAGCGGTGATTAAAGACGTTACGGCAATCAACCCGAACGCAGTGATGATCATCAAGTCGACAATTCCAGTGGGTTTCACCAAATCGATTAAAGAAGAGTTGGGTATTGATAATGTCTTCTTCTCGCCGGAATTTCTCCGTGAGGGCAGGGCGTTATACGATAACCTGCACCCATCCCGTATCGTGATTGGCGAGCGTTCCGAGCGTGCGGAGCGTTTTGCTGCGTTGCTTCAGGAAGGCGCAATCAAAAAAGATATTCCGGTCCTGTTCACCGATTCCACCGAGGCAGAGGCCATTAAGCTTTTCGCCAATACCTATCTGGCGATGCGTGTGGCTTACTTCAACGAACTTGACAGCTATGCCGAGAGCTTAGGTCTGAACACCCGTCAGATCATCGAGGGCGTGTGTCTTGACCCGCGTATCGGTAACCATTACAACAACCCGTCCTTCGGTTACGGTGGTTACTGTCTGCCAAAAGATACCAAGCAGCTGCTGGCTAACTATCAGGCGGTGCCGAACAACCTGATTTCCGCCATTGTGGATGCCAACCGCACGCGTAAAGACTTCATCTCGGATTCCATTCTGGCGCGTCAGCCGAAAGTGGTGGGCGTGTATCGCCTGATCATGAAGAGCGGTTCCGATAACTTCCGCGCTTCTTCCATTCAGGGGATCATGAAGCGTATTAAGGCGAAGGGCGTACAGGTCATTATTTATGAACCGGCGATGCAGGAAGATGAGTTCTTCCACTCTCGCGTCATTCGCGATCTGGATGCATTCAAAAAAGAAGCGGACGTAATTATCTCCAACCGTATGGCGGAAGAGCTGGCGGACGTGAAAGATAAAGTCTATACCCGCGATTTGTTCGGCAGCGACTGATTAAAATCGTGATATAAAAAACCCGGCAATCTGCCGGGTTTTTTGTTTTTAAACGTTATAGAAGTTGCGGTACCAGTCGACGAAGTTTTTCACGCCTTCTTTGACTGAGGTTTGTGGTTTAAACCCAATAACGTCATACAGCGCTTTGGTGTCCGCACTGGTCTCCAGCACGTCACCCGGCTGGATTGGCATCATATTTTTCACCGCTTCTTTGCCCAGCGCCTCTTCAAGCGCGGTGATGTAATCCATCAGTTCGACAGGTGAACTGTTGCCGATGTTATACACGCGATACGGGGCAGAGCTGGTTGCTGGCGAACCGGTTTCGACTGTCCAGTCGGCATCGGCCTGAGGAATGACGTCCTGTAGGCGAATAATCGCCTCCGCAATATCATCGATATAGGTGAAGTCGCGCTTCATCTTGCCGTAGTTGTATACGTCGATGCTGTTGCCTTCAATCATGGCTTTGGTGAATTTGAACAGCGCCATGTCCGGTCGGCCCCACGGGCCATAGACGGTAAAGAAGCGCAGGCCAGTGGTCGGCAGATTGTACAGATGCGAATAGGTATGCGACATCAACTCATTGGCTTTTTTGGTTGCGGCATACAGCGATACCGGATGATCTACGGAGTCGTCAGTAGAAAACGGCATCTTACGGTTGAGGCCGTACACAGAGCTGGATGACGCATACAGAAGATGCTGAACCTTATTGTGGCGACAGCCTTCCAGCACGTTCAGGTGACCTAACAGGTTCGCATCAGCGTAGGCATGCGGGTTTTCCAGCGAGTAACGCACGCCCGCCTGTGCGGCAAGATGGATTACGCGGTCAAATTTCTCATTGGCGAAGAGCGCAGCCATGCCCTCGCGGTCCGCTAAGTCCAGCTTGTGGAAGGTGAAACTCCCGGATTTGAGCAGTTCGAGGCGAGCGAGCTTGAGGTTGGGGTCATAGTAATCATTCAGATTATCCATCCCAACAACTTCATGCCCTGCATCAAGCAGGCGCTTGCTGACATGAGAACCGATAAAGCCCGCCGCGCCAGTTACCAGAAATTTCATAGCTTCCCTCATTCACAGTCTTCTTGTTGATGTCCCAGGACATCAGAATCCGTCTATGATAGCGCGTCGCACTTCACTTACATAACCCATCTTTCCGATATAACTCATCGGATTCTTATAGAAAAATCGCCAGCAACAGATACACTAAGGAAACAAGATTATTTTTGCCCTTTTTCATCTGTTAGGGATTGTATGACGCAAAACAACAATAACCTGGTCACACGCAACAATGACCCGGAGCAAATTGATTTACTTGATGTAATGCTACAGCTGTGGCGTGGTAAGTGGGTAATAGGGGCTTTTATTGCTGCTTTTATCGTTCTTGCTGGCGTTTACATCACTGTAGCCAAAGAGAAATGGACGTCATCAGCCATCATAGCCCAGCCTGATGCGGCACAAATCGCCACCTATTCCAATGCATTGAATATCCTCTATGGCGGGGCAGCTCCCTCCATGTTAGACATTCAGAATCGTGCTATTGGACGTTTCAATTCCTCCTTCTCGGCATTAGCTCAGGCGCTGGAGAATCAGGAAGATCCGGAAAAACTGACTATTGAGCCTACCGTTAAAGGACAAAGTTTGCCTTTAACCGTAAGCTATCAGGGCGAATCCGCTGAAGCAGCTCAAAAGCAATTAGCTCAGTACATTCAGCAGGTTGACGAGCAGACGGCAAAAGAACTGACGCTTGATCTCAGAGATAACCTCAAGCAGCAGATCACAACCCTGAACGACTCCCTCCAGAATCAGGAGAAAGTTGCTCAGGAGCAGAAAGATCTACGCATCAAGCAGATTACTGAGGCGCTGAAGAACGCAGAAGCCGCTAAGATCACCACTCCGCAGCTTCAACAGACTCAGGATGTTACTCAGGAAACCATGTTCCTGTTGGGTACCGTAGCGCTCAAGTCAATGGTTGATAACGAAGCGTCTCGCCCGCTGGTCTTCTCAGGCGCTTACTACCAAACCAAACAAAATTTACTGGATATTCAGAACCTCAACGTTAACCCAGACACTATTCACGTCTATCGTTACGTCATGAAGCCGAACCTGCCTATCCGACGCGACAGCCCGAAAATTGCTATTACCCTCATCCTTGCCGTACTGCTCGGCGGAATTATCGGTTCTGGTGTCGTCCTCGGCCGTAACGCGCTGAGAAACTACAAGCCAAGAGCCTGATTTACACACAAAAAAAGACCGGGTCTCCCCGGTCTTTTTTTATTTATGTCGTTTCCGCAAATTCTCAATCACCGCCGTTAAATCCAGCTCCTGATCCTGAAGCAGCACCAGCAGGTGATACATCAAATCCGACGCTTCGTTCGTCAGCTCCTCACGGTCATGCACGGTGGCCGCCAGCGCCGTTTCAACACCTTCTTCACCCACTTTCTGCGCAATCCGTTTGGTGCCGCTGGCGTACAGCTTCGCCGTGTACGAGCTCTCAGGATCCGCTGATTTACGCTCTGCCAGCAATTGTTCCAGCTGATAGAGGAACAGCCACTGGTGGCTCGCCTCGCCAAAGCAGCTGCTGGTGCCTTTGTGGCAGGTCGGCCCAATCGGGTTGACCAGCACCAGCAGGGTGTCGTTGTCGCAGTCTGGCGTAATGCCGACCACATTCAGGAAGTGACCCGAGGTTTCCCCTTTCGTCCACAGGCGCTGTTTGGTGCGCGAGAAAAACGTCACCTTGCCGCTGTCGAGCGTTTTTGCCAGTGCCTCCTGATTCATGTATCCCAGCATCAGCACTTCGCCTGAAACGGCATGCTGTACAACCGCCGGCAGTAATCCGTCAGTTTTTTCCCAGTCCAGCTGCGCCTGTTGTTGCTCTGTTAACATACCCTGATCTCCACGCCCTGGTCGGCCAGGTACGTTTTTAACTCACCAATATTGATAATCTGTTTGTGGAACACGGAGGCCGCCAGCGCGCCGTCCACGTTCGCATCGCGGAAGGCGTCAAGGAAGTGTTCCATGGTGCCTGCGCCGCCGGAGGCAATCAGCGGAACCTGGCAGACCGCGCGCACTTTTTTCAGCTGCTCGAGGTCGTAACCGTTGCGTACGCCGTCCTGGTTCATCATGTTCAGCACGATCTCACCCGCGCCGCGTTTTTGTACTTCCTGCACCCAGTCCAGCGTCTCCCATTGGGTGACGCGCGTGCGGCTTTCATCGCCGGTGTACTGGTTAACGTGATATTTGCCCGTCGCGGTATCAAACCAGGTGTCGATCCCCACGACAATGCACTGCACGCCAAAGCGGTCCGCCAGACGCGTAATCAGCTCCGGATCTGCAAGCGCAGGGGAGTTAATCGAAATTTTGTCCGCACCGAAAGAGAGAATTTTCGCCGCATCGTCAGCAGATTTAATCCCGCCCGCCACGCAGAAGGGAATATCAATCACCTCTGCCACGCGCGCCACCCAGCTTTTATCCACCACGCGGCCATCGCTGGAGGCTGTGATATCGTAAAATACCAGTTCGTCTGCGCCTTCTTCGGCATAGCGTTTTGCCAGTGGAACGATGTCGCCAATGATCTCGTGGTTGCGGAACTGCACGCCTTTTACAACCTGACCATCACGCACGTCCAGGCAGGGAATTATCCGTTTTGCCAGCATTGAATCGCCTCCTTCACCGTAAATTTGCCTTCCAGCAGCGCGCGACCCACGATCACGCCACGTACACCGGTTCCGCGCAGAGCGGCGATATCCGCCAGGTCGCCGATACCGCCAGAGGACTGAAACGCCACCTGCGGATAACGGGCGCAAACCTCTTCATACAGTGAGACGTTAGAGCCTGCGAGCGTACCATCGCGTGAAATATCCGTGCACAGGACGTGCTTCAGCCCTACGGGGAGATACATCCCGACCAGCTCTTCCAGCGTTACGCCGGAGTTTTCCTGCCAGCCGCTGACCGCGACCTGCTTGTTACCCTGCGCGTCAATGCGCACATCCAGCGCCAGCACCAGCGCATCCGCACCGAAGCGGCGGAACCAGCCCTTGACACTTTCAGGATCTTTCACAGCGGTCGAACCGACTACCACGCGCGCCACGCCCGCGTCCAGTAAGGCGGCAACATCGGCTTCCGTACGCACGCCGCCGCCCACCTGCACCGGGACGTCCACGCCAGCCACCAGTGTTTTAAGCAGCGGGATCTGGCGTTTGGCCGGATCTTTCGCGCCGGTCAGATCGACCAGGTGCAACACCTCAGCGCCCTCGGCGGCGTAAGCCTGTAACCGCGGCAGCGGGTCGTTGCCGTAGTCGCGCTGCTGTCCGTAATCGCCCTGGTGGAGACGAACAACCGTGCCGTCAATTAAATCTAAAGCGGGAATTATCATCACATCTCCAGGAAATTTTTCAGCAGTTGCGCACCGGCGGCGCCGGAGCGTTCCGGGTGAAACTGCACGCCGTAAAAGTTATCTTTCTGCACGGCGGCGGTGAACGCCTCGCCGTAATTGCACTGGGCGATGGTGTAGGCATTCACGGGCATGGCGTAGCTGTGAACAAAATAGAAGTACGCGCCGTCTTCAATACCCTGGAACAGCCTGTTGCCCGCCTTCGGATAAACGCGGTTCCAGCCCATGTGCGGCAGCGGCAGGCCGTGGTCGGTCATTTTCGGCACGTCTTCTTCAATAATGCCCAGCAGATCAACGCCGTTGCTCTCTTCGCTGCGGCGGCCAAGCAGCTGCATGCCGAGGCAAATGCCCAGCACCGGTTGAGTACAGGCTTTGATGAGATCCACCAGCTCGCGCTCATGGATCTGATCCATCGCCGCCTGGGCGGTGCCAACGCCCGGCAGAAAGAGTTTATCCGCACGCAGCACCACGTCCGGGTCGCGGCTCACCACCGGCTCGTAGCCGTGGCGCATAATCGCCGACAGTACGGAGTTCAGGTTGGCGCATCCGGTGTCCAGAATCACCACGTTCATTACAGCACTCCTTTCGACGAGGGCAGGGCGTCACCTTCCACGCGGATCGCCTGGCGCAGGGTACGGCCAAAGGCTTTGAACAGGCTCTCGACGCGGTGGTGATCGTTTTTGCCTTTGGTTTTCAGGTGCAGCGTCAGGCCCATGGTGTAAGAAAGCGAGCGGAAGAAGTGTTCCACCATCTCGGTGCTGAGATCGCCCACGCGCTGGTAGGTAAAGTCGGCTTTGTATTCCAGGTGCGGACGCCCGGAGATATCCATCGCGCAGCGCGCCAGGCACTCGTCCATCGGCAGAACAAAGCCGAAGCGGTTGATACCGCGCTTGTCGCCGAGCGCCAGCTTCAGGGCTTCGCCCAGCGCCAGGCCGGTATCTTCCACGGTGTGGTGATCGTCGATATACAGGTCGCCCTTAACGGTGATCTCCATACGGAAGCCGCCGTGAGTGGCGATTTGATCCAGCATGTGGTCAAAGAAACCGACGCCGGTGTGGATCTTGCTGCCGCCTTCGCGGTCGAGCCAGACCTTCACGTCGATCTGCGTCTCTTTGGTGTTGCGTTCAACGTGGGAATAGCGGTCGCGTCGGGTGAGCTGCTCGCCAATCATCGCCCAGTTTAGCGTGTCGCGGTTATAGCGCAGGCCCGCAATGCCCATGTTGTCCGCCAGCGTGATATCCGTGACGCGATCGCCGATCACATAGCTGTTGCCTTTATCCAGCGCCTCTTCCGCCAGATAACGTTCAACAAGCTTCACTTTTGGCTTGCGGCAGTCGCACTCGTCGGCAGGCATATGCGGGCAGATCAGCACTTCGTCGAAGGCGATGCCCTGCGAGGTCAGCACCTGCATCATCAGGTTGTGCGGGCCGTCAAAGTCTACCTGCGGGAAGCTGTCGGTGCCCAGACCGTCCTGGTTGGTGATCATCACCAGCTTATAGCCTGCTTTCTGAAGCTTCAGCAGCACCGGGATCACATCGGGTTCAAAGGCCAGCTTGTCGAAACGATCGACCTGAAAATCGCTGGGTGGCTCCGAGATGATGGTGCCGTCACGATCGATAAAGAGATACTTCTGACTCATACTTTCTCCGCTTTCAGGGCGTCAATCACGCGCTGGCTCTCTGCACGGGTGCCGACGGTAATACGCAGGCAGCCGCTCAGGGTAGGTTGTTTATTCTGGTCTCGTAAGATAATGCCCTGATCCCACAACGATTTAAATATCGCGCTTGAGGCGGTGAAGCGCACCAGGATGTAGTTGGTTTCCGAGTCGAACACCTGCTCCACGCACGGAATCGTTTTAAGGGCATCGACAAGATACTGACGCTCTTCCAGGATCTGCGCCACACGCTCGCGCATCGCGCTGATGCCCTGCGGGGCCAGCGCCTGTGCCGCAATATCGGCAACCGGCGTTGAGAGCGGATACGGGGCGATCACTTTCAGCAGCAGGTCGATAACCGCTTTATTCGCCAGCGTAAATCCACAGCGAAGGCCGGCGAGGGCGAAGGCTTTGGAAAGGGTACGCAGCACAACGAGATGCGGATACTCCTCAAGCCAGCCTGTCAGCGTCGCCTGCGGGCAGAACTCAATATAGGCTTCGTCGGCCACGACCAGCGCCTTGCCGCGCGTCATCTCCAGCAGGGTGCGGATATCCTGCGGATGAATAATCTGCCCGGTGGGGTTGTTCGGGCTACAGACAAACACCACCTTCACGCCGTCGAGGTTATCGGCGATGCCCTGCAAATCCAGCTGCCAGTTGTCGAGCGCCTGCACGTTGCGGCAGGACACGCCAAAGGTTTCGGCGCTGACGCTGTACATCCCGTAGGTAGGCTGGCAGTACATTACCGCGTCTTTACCCGGCTCACAGAAGGCGCGGATCAGCAGCTCAATCCCTTCATCAGCCCCACGGCTGACCAGCACCTGCTCAGGCTTCACGCCTGCATACTGCGCATAGTTCTCGATCACCGCTTTCGGCTGACACTCCGGGTAGCGGTTCAGCGTCTGCTGCGAGAGCTCAAAGGCCACCGCCGTGGGATATTCATTGGCATTCAGCCAGACGTCGCCGTTGCCGCCCAGACGACGCGCAGACTGATAGGGCGTCAGGCGACGGACATTTTCGCGGGCTAATTCTTCGATGTTCATGCTTGCTCCTTCAGGGCGGCAACGCGCAGCGTCACGGCATTTTTGTGGGCAGTCAGGCGCTCGGCGGCGGCCAGGGTTTCAATGGTCGACGCCAGCGAGGCAAATCCCTCGCGGGAGAGTTCCTGCACGGTCATGCGCTTCTGGAAATCCGCCAGCCCCAGGCTGGAGCAGGTTGAGGTATAGCCATACGTCGGCAGCACGTGGTTGGTGCCGGAGGCGTAATCCCCGGCGGATTCGGGTGACCAGTCCCCGAGGAACACTGAGCCTGCGCTGGTTATGCTGTCGACCAGATCGCGCGCGTTGCGGGTCTGAATAATCAGGTGCTCAGGACCGTACTGGTTGGAGATGGCGATGCACTGGTCAAGATCGCGGGCCACAATCAGGCGGCTGGCGGATAGCGCCTGACGCGCCGTTTCCGCACGCGGCAGGTCAGCCAGCTGACGCTCAACGGCGTCGCCCACGCGTTTTGCCATGTCGGCATCTGGCGTCAGTAAAATCACCTGCGAGTCAGGGCCGTGCTCGGCCTGCGAGAGCAGGTCAGAGGCCACGAAATCCGGTGTAGCGCCGCTGTCGGCAATCACCAGCACTTCAGACGGACCGGCAGGCATATCAATCGCCGCGCCGTCCAGACGCTGGCTGACCTGGCGCTTCGCCTCGGTCACGTAGGCATTGCCCGGGCCAAAGATTTTGTCGACCTTAGGAATGGATACTGTTCCGAACGCCAGGGCAGAAATCGCCTGCGCACCGCCCACTTTATAGATCGCCTGCACGCCGCACAGCTTCGCCGCGTACAGGATCTCATCGGCGATCGGTGGCGGAGAGCAGAGCACCACCTTCTGACAACCGGCAATACGTGCCGGGGTGGCCAGCATCAGGACGGTCGAAAACAGCGGGGCAGAGCCGCCGGGAATATAGAGGCCGACGGACGCCACCGGGCGTGTCACCTGCTGGCAGCGTACGCCGGGCAGGGTTTCCACATCCACCGCCTGCAATTTCTGCGCGGTGTGGAAGGTATCAATATTTTTCACCGCGACGGCCATCGCCTGTTTGATGTCATCACCCAGACGATTGCTGGCATCAATGATTTCCTGCTCGGTAACCTGTAACGCGTCGACCTCAGTTTTATCAAACTTCGCGCTATACTCGCGCAGCGCGTCGTCCCCGCGGGCTTTGACGTTATCAAGGATCTCCGCCACGGTGCGGGTGATGCTCTCCGAGGCGGAAATTGCCGGGCGCATCAGCAGCTCGCGCTGTTGCGCGTCGCCACAGGTATTCCAGTCGATGATTGTGTTAAAGCTCATGGTCGTTACTCCATCATCTTCTCAATTGGCAGCACCAGAATGGAGCTTGCGCCCAGCGCCTTCAGTTTTTCCATGGTTTCCCAGAACAGGGTTTCGCTGCTCACCATGTGCATCGCCACGCGCTGCTGGTCGCCCGCCAGCGGCAGAATGGTTGGACGCTCAGCGCCCGGCAGCAGGGCAATCACTTCGTCCAGGCGCTCGGTCGGCGCATGCATCATGATGTATTTGGATTCACGCGCCTGAATCACGCCCTGAATGCGGGTCAGCAGCTTGTCGATGAGCTGCTGTTTGGCGTCGGCCATCTCGCCGTCGCGCTGGATAAGGCACGCTTTGGAGCGGTAGATCACCTCCACTTCGCGCAGGCCGTTCGCTTCGAGCGTGGCGCCGGTGGAGACGAGGTCACAGATGGCATCGGCCAGGCCCGCACGTGGCGCCACTTCAACGGAGCCGTTCAGCAGACAGGATTTAAACTGCACGCCTTTTTGATCGAGGTAACGCTTCAGCAGGTGAGGGTAAGAGGTGGCGATACGTTTGCCGTTCAGCGCGGCCGGGCCGTCCCAGGCTTCATCGACCGGCGTAGCCAGCGACAGGCGGCAGCCGCCAAAGTCCAGACGACGCAGGGTAAAGTAGCGCGGATCTTCGCCCTGCGCGCGGCGGGTTAATAATTCTTCTTCCAGTACGTTTTCGCCGATGATGCCGAGATCAACGACGCCATCCATCACCAGGCCCGGGATATCGTCATCACGTACGCGCAGAATGTCGATCGGCATATTTTCAGCCAGGGCGATCAGGCGCTGGGTGTGCAGGTTGATTTTAATCCCGCAGCGGGCCAGCAGTTCGCGTGAATCGTCGCTTAAACGGCCTGATTTTTGAATAGCTATGCGTAAACGTGAGTTATCTAACATTCTGTGTTCCTCGTTAACCTGTTTTAACCTGTCTGAATGCGGTCCAAAAAAAAGCCCCCGGAAGAAGATCTTCCGGGGGCTTTTTCATGCGTTCATGCACCACTGGAAGATCCAAACGTCTTCCAGCACACATCGCCTGAAAGACTAGTCAGGATGATGGTGATGATGGTGGTTTTTAAAAGGAACGCGTGTCATATAAATTCTCGTTGAATGCTTATGCATTTGATGTCTTTTAACCTAAACCAGTTGTACGCCATAAAGCAAGGGCTTTTTTTGATCATTAATTCATTTCATATTGATGGTATGAATTGTGCGTTCCACCAGGCTGGCGTAGCCTTATAACAGGCATCGTTAAGCGGAGAATGTAATGAAAAAGGTCGCGATTGTCGGGTTAGGATGGTTAGGAATGCCACTGGCGATGTCATTAGCCGCGAAAGGCTGGCAGGTGACAGGGAGTAAGACCACCCGAGATGGGGTTGAAGCGGCACGCATGTGCGGCATTGATGGTGTCGAGCTGCGTCTCGAACCCGAGCTTATCTGCGATACCGACGAGCTGGATGAACTGATGAATGTGGACGCGCTGGTCATTACCTTACCGGCGCGGCGCAGCGGCCCGGGTGAGTCTTTTTACTTGCAGGCGGTGCAGGAGATCGTCGACAGCGCCCTGGCGCACCATATTCCGCGTATCATTTTCACCAGCTCCACCTCCGTCTATGGCGATATCGACGGTACGGCGAAAGAAAACACCGAGCGCCGTCCGGTGACCGCCAGCGGCCGGGTACTGAAAGAGCTGGAAGACTGGCTGCACAATCTGCCTGGCACGCAGGTGGATATCTTACGTCTGGCCGGGTTGGTGGGGCCGGGGCGTCATCCGGGGCGCTTCTTTGCCGGTAAATCCGCGCCGGATGGCCAGCACGGGGTTAATCTTGTGCATCTTGAGGATGTTATCGGCGCAATAGAACTGCTTTTGCAGGCTCCGAAAGGGGGGCACATCTATAATATATGTGCGCCTTCGCATCCGCCGCGCAGTACCTTTTATCCGCTGATGGCGCGCCAGCTGGGTCTGGCGCCACCGGTATTCAGCGAGGCGCAGGGGGAACGCAAAGGCAAAATTATTGATGGCAATCGTATTTGCCATGAACTGGGATTTGAATATCAGTATCCCGATCCGCTGGTTATGCCCATGGAATAATTGCGCCGGCGGAGACAATCGCACACCGCAAGGGGGCGAAGATGAAACCGCTGCTGGATGTTCTTGTTATTCTGGATGCGCTGGAAAAAGAGGGGAGCTTTGCCGCCGCCTCGGCGAAGCTCTATAAAACCCCTTCGGCTCTGAGCTACACCGTGCAAAAGCTCGAGAGCGATCTGAATATCCAAATCCTTGACCGCACCGGGCATCGCGCGCGTTTCACCCGTACAGGGCAGATGCTGCTGGAAAAAGGGCGTGACGTGCTGCATACGGTTCGCGAGCTGGAAAAACAGGCCGTCAAACTTCACCAGGGCTGGGAAAATGAGCTGGTAATTGGGGTTGATGATACATTCCCTTTCTCCCTGCTCACTCCGCTTATTGAGGCGTTCTATCAGCGCCATAGCGTCACCCGGCTGGTTTTTATCAATGGCGTGCTGGGCGGTTCCTGGGAGGCCCTGACGCAGGGCAGGGCGGATATCATCGTTGGCGCGCTGCATGAGCCTCCCCAGTTGAGCGAATTTGGTTTTGCGCGGCTCGGCGTTCTGGAGCAGGTTTTTGCCGTTGCGCCTCATCACCCGCTGGCGAATGAACCGGAGCCTGTTACCCGACGCGTCATTAAAAACTATCGTGCCATTGTGGTTGGAGACAGTTCTCGCCCCGAGTGCGGCATTTCATCGCAGCTGCTGGATGAGCAGGAGGCCATCACCGTTTTTGATTTTAAAACCAAGCTGGAGCTGCAAATAAGCGGCCTGGGGTGCGGTTACCTTCCCCGTTATTTAGCGCAGCGGTTTATTGACAGCGGAGCGCTGGTGGAAAAACAGGTTTTAGCGCAAAGCAGTAACGAATCGGTATGGGTAGGCTGGAATGAACAGACCGCCGGGCTTGCCAGCGCCTGGTGGCGAGACGAAATTTTAGCAAATAGTGCTATCGCCACAGTTTACGCTCAGGCAGATGATGGGAAATCAATCAGTTAGTAAAATTAATTTATGGGCAGGTTTCTCAATGTATTGCCTTTTGTATCTGGAATAGGGCAAAATGCCGCCGCTGCAAACAAATGAATAATCGACGATATAAAAGGCGTCGGTTATTTTTTTTTGCATGTACGAAACGAAACTAAAAACCAAGAGGCCGGGCTTCGTACCGGATAGATATTTACTAAAATCCGACAGTTGTTGTCGCTGAGGAAGAAAGAAATGGGGCAATTTTTCGCTTACGTGGCGGTTATCACCGTAAAGGAGAATAACTATGTCGCATAACGCAACTCCAAACACCTCTCGCGTGGAATTACGTAAAACGCTTACGTTGATTCCGGTTGTTATGATGGGCCTTGCCTATATGCAACCGATGACGCTGTTCGATACATTCGGTATCGTATCAGGCCTTACTGACGGTCACGTTGCAACGGCGTACGCCTTTGCGCTGGTCGCCATCCTCTTTACAGCGCTGAGCTACGGTAAACTGGTTCGCCGTTTCCCGTCCGCAGGCTCTGCGTACACCTATGCTCAGAAATCCATTAGCCCGGCGGTTGGCTTTATGGTGGGCTGGTCATCACTGCTGGACTACCTGTTCATGCCGATGATCAACATTCTGCTGGCAAAAATTTACTTCGAAGCGCTGGTGCCTTCCGTGCCGTCGTGGATCTTCGTTGTGGCGCTGGTGGCCTTTATGACCATCTCTAACCTGCGCAGTATCAAGACCGTGGCTAACTTCAACACCCTGATTGTGATCCTTCAGATGGGGATTGTTGCGGTTATCGTTGGGCTGATCATCTACGGCGTTTCCCACGGTGAAGGCGCAGGTACGCTGACCAGCACCCGTCCGTTCTGGTCTGAAGGCGCTCACGTAGTGCCAATGATCACCGGTGCGACTATCCTGTGCTTCTCGTTCCTGGGCTTCGACGGTATCTCTTCTCTGTCTGAAGAGACCAAAGACGCTGAGCGCGTGATCCCGAAAGCGATTTTCCTGACCGCGCTGATTGGCGGCCTGATCTTCATTGGTGCGTCTTACTTCTTACAGCTGTACTTCCCGGATATCTCTCGCTTTAAAGATCCGGATGCATCACAGCCTGAAATTATGCTGTACGTGGCGGGTAAAACCTTCCAGTGGGGCGTGCTGATCTTCTCCAGCGTCACCGTACTGGCTTCCGGTATGGCTGCGCACGCGGGCGTTTCTCGTCTGATGTACGTGATGGGCCGTGACGGTGTGTTCCCAACCCGCTTCTTCGGTTACGTGCATCCTAAATGGCGTACCCCGGCGTGGAACGTGCTGCTGGTGGGCGCTATTGCCCTGCTGGCGATTAAATTCGACCTGGTAACGGCCACGGCGCTGATTAACTTTGGTGCGCTGGTGGCGTTCACCTTCGTTAACCTCTCCGTGATTTCGCAGTTCTGGATCCGTGAGAAGCGCAACAAGACGCTGAAGGACCACATCAACTATCTGGTGCTGCCAGTGTGTGGTGCCCTGACGGTGGGCGCCCTGTGGATCAACCTGGAAGAGAGCTCAATGGTTCTGGGTCTGATCTGGGGTGCAATCGGTCTGATTTACCTGGCTTGCGTGACCAGAAGCTTCCGCAACCCGGTTCCTCAGTACGAAGACGTCGCGTAAGACTGTGTCGGGTGACGGCTATGCTCAACCCGACCTACAGTTTCGTAGGCCGGGTAAGCGTTAGCGCCACCCGGCAAAAAAAAGCCGGAGACATCGCCTCCGGCTTTTTTGTACCCGCTACTCAGACAATTTCTTGCGCATACTGGAACAGCGCTTTCAGCAGCGCCTGCTTCTCAGCATTCCCTTCATACTGACCGTAAAGCATCTCCAGCTCCTGGGCGTAGCTATTAAGAAACTCCGGCGTAAACACGTTGCGCCGATGCTGTAACCAGCGTTCCTGCTCTGCTTCATCCAGCGTGCCGGGATAGTTGCGCGCGCGATAATTAAACATCAGCTTCTCAATGCGCTTATCTGCGAAGGTGATATCCAGCGCGGGCAGGTTACGCGGGTCGGTTTGCAGCACGATATTCATCGCCGCGCGATCGGCGTCGCTGAAGAAGCCGTTATAAAGCTGCGCATCCACATTCTCAGACGGCACGAACGGCTCTGCTTCGGCAAAAATGGCGACGACTTTCTCGCGCACATGCGGGTTGTCGCGCAGCACTTTCAGGTTATCGAGGCAGTGCTGACGGTTAATCCCCAGCCGGTCGGCGTCTTCCGGGCGCAGCGTGTTGGCCTGCGCCAGCACCGGGCACTTATTGATGTGCACCAGTTTTACCGGTACGGCTGGCAGGTCACCCAGCGCCTCTTTCGGGGTATAGAGCCGTTCACGTAAGGTGTCGCTGTCGAGCTCAAGCAGCGGGGAGATATCTCCGGCGAGATCCACCATGATGACGGCGTTACGGTTGTCCGGATGCCAGGCAAGCGGCGCCACCCAGCTTGTATTCCCGCGCCACGCACCGAACATCCCTGAAATATGCACCAGCGGTTTCATCTGCGGCACGTCAATTAGCGTCATCAGCTTTTGCTTGCTGCGATGGCTCAACAGATACTCAAACAGGCGCGGCTGCGCGGTTTTTACAAGTTTCGCCATAGCGATGGTCGCGTAAACGTCTGCCATCGCGTCGTGGGCGTTGCTGTGCTCAATGCCGTTGGCCCGCGTCAGGTGCTCGAGCCTGAAGCTCGGCAAGCCGTCGTCGTTCTCCGGCCAGTTAATCCCCTCCGGGCGCAGCGCATAGCAGGCGCGCATGATATCCAGCAAATCCCAGCGTGAATTACGGTTCTGCCAGCTCCAGGCATACGGATCGTAGAAGTTGCGGTAGAAGATATTGCGCGTCACTTCATCGTCAAAACGGATATTGTTGTAACCCACCACGCAGGTATTGGGCACCGTGAACAGGTCGTGGATGCGACGAGCAAATTCTGCTTCGCTAACGCCTTTATCCCGCGCTTCCTGAGGCGTGATGCCCGTCACCATTACCGCGCCCGGCTGCGGCAGATAGTCATCGGCGGGCTTACAGTAAAACACCTCGGGTTCGCCGATGACGTTAAATTCGTCATCGGTACGGATAGCCGCAAACTGCGCCGGTCGGTCCAGCGCCGGATGGGTGCCAAAGGTTTCGTAATCGTGGAACAAAAAAGTCGGGCGCGCGGCAGAGTCAGACACCAGTAATCTCATCCTGTTAAAAATTGACGTCTCTATGGTAAACGATTGGGGTGAGCAGTCCGAATAAAAAGCACCGTCAGGCAAGAAATTTGCGAGATTTGTTCCGAAAAAATCTGCGTGCTGTCACATTTTTTTGCAATTAAGGCAGGTAACGACATCAGAACTCCCGTAAAAAGGTCATCGATTTTTACTGACCTGAGGATATACCGTTGAAACGCCGTCTGTTTATTGCTGTTTCTTTACTCGCTTCGAGTATTTCATCCGCGCTGGCTGCCGAGCCGCTGGATTTTTCACCTCAGCCGCCTGCCATCCAGGCTGGCTCCTGGGTATTGATGGATTACACCACGGGTCAAATCTTAACGGCGGGCAACGAACATCAGCAGCGTAATCCGGCGAGCCTGACCAAACTGATGACGGGGTACGTTGTCGATCGTGCCATTGATAGCCACCGCATCAGCCCCGATGACATTGTGACGGTCGGACGTGACGCCTGGGCAAAAGGCAATCCGGTCTTTGACGGTTCGTCGCTGATGTTTCTGAAGGAGGGCGATCGGGTTTCCGTGCGCGATCTCAGCCGCGGCCTGATTGTTGATTCCGGCAATGACGCCTGCGTGGCGCTGGCGGATCACGTGGCGGGCGGTCAGCCGCAGTTCGTCAGGATGATGAATGACTACGTTGAAAAGCTGAACCTGCGCGATACCCACTTCGAAACCGTACACGGGCTGGATGCACCGGGTCAGCACAGCTCCGCTTACGATCTCGCCGTGCTTTCCCGGGCCATCATTCACGGCGAGCCTGAGTTCTATCACATGTACAGCGAAAAGAGCCTGACCTGGAACGGCATCACCCAGCAGAACCGCAACGGCCTGCTGTGGGATAAGACCATGAACGTGGATGGCCTGAAAACGGGTCACACCTCGGGCGCGGGCTTTAACCTGATTGCCTCCGCGGTGGACGGTCAGCGTCGACTGATTGCTGTGGTGATGGGGGCAGACAGCCCGAAAGGACGTGAAGATCAGGCGCGCAAGCTGCTGCACTGGGGACAGCAAAATTTTGATACGGTGCAGATCCTGCATAACGGTAAAAAAGTGGGAACCGAGCGCATCTGGTACGGCGATAAAGAGCAGATCGCGCTGGGCACGGATCAGGACTTCTGGCTGGCATTACCCAAATCGGAAGTGCCGAACATCAAGGCGAAATACGTGATGGATAAAAAAGAGCTGGAAGCGCCGATCGCCGCGCATCAGCGGGTAGGGGAGATCCAGCTGTACGATCGTGACAAGGTGGTAGCGCACTGGCCATTGGTTACGCTGGAAAGCGTTGAAAAGGGCGGCCTTTTCTCCCGTATTGGCGATTATCTGCATCATAAACTCTGACCTTTTTGGGCAGACTGGCAGTGTTGCGAGTCTGCTCACATAATAAACACTCCTGGTTTGCCGTTAATCTCGATTCTGCTTTACAGTGTATATATATACAGTAATAAACGGAGGCAGCATGGACTACAGCATCAGGCAGCAACAGAAACGTACGATCGCTGGCTTTCATCTCGTGGGGCCGTGGGAAAAGACGGTCAAGCAGGGATTTGAACAGCTGGTCATGTGGGTAGACGGGCGTCATATTCAGCCGCAGGAGTGGGTGGCCGTTTATTATGACAATCCGGATGACGTGCCGGCAGAAAAGCTCCGCTGCGTTACCGCCGTAACGGTAACGGACGATTTCACTATCCCTGAAAACAGCGAAGGGGTGATGATGACCGAAATTGCTGCCGGAGAGTATGCTATTGCCGCCGCGCGCGTCGAAAATCATGATTTCGCCACTCCGTGGTATCAGTTCTTCAACTCCCTGCTGGAAGACAACAAATTCCAGATCGCGGCAAAACCCTGCTTCGAACGCTATCTGAACGATGGCAATGCTGACGGCTACTGGGATATTGAGATGTTTGTACCGGTAGAGCACAAAGTGGGATAATCCTGCGGAATGCAGGGTTTTTCAGCCGGGCGCGATCCACCCGGCTGAAAACACAGTACAATTGTGGTTTGCCGTAGAGCTGGAGACGGGTGTGCGCCCCGACAAGTCATTAACCCCTTTTGAAATTCGGTTATACAAACATTATCGCGTGGTGCACGGTTGCCGCATTGCGCTGGCGTTTGTGTTGACCTTCGTACTGGTTCGTCTGCTGGATATCCCGGAAGGGACGTGGCCGCTGATCACGCTGGTGGTGGTGATGGGGCCGATCTCATTCTGGGGGAACGTGGTCCCGCGCGCTTTCGAACGCATAGGCGGCACCGTTTTAGGCTCAGCGCTTGGGCTTATCGCCCTGAAGCTGGAGCTGATCTCGTTTCCGGTCATGTTGCTGTGGTGCGCGGTGGCGATGTTTCTTTGTGGATGGCTTGCCCTTGGCAAGAAACCGTATCAGGCGCTGCTGATTGGCATTACGCTCGCGGTTGTGGTCGGCGCACCGGCGGGCGATATGACCACCGCATTGTGGCGAAGCGGGGACGTGATCCTTGGCTCGTTGCTCGCCATGCTGTTTACCGGCATCTGGCCGCAGCGCGCCTTCCTGCACTGGCGCATTCAGATGGCAAACTACGTCACGGCATTTAACCGGGTCTACCAGGCCGGGTTTTCGCCGAATCTGATTGAGCGCCCGCGTCTGGAAAAGCACCTGCAAAAAATCCTCAATGATGTGGTCAAAATGCGCGGGTTGATTACCCCGGCAAGCAAAGAAACCCATATCCAGAAAGCCATTTTTGAAGCTATTCAGACGGTCAGCCGTAATCTGGTCTGTATGCTTGAACTGCAAATCAATGCCCACTGGGCCTCACGCCCCAGCCATCTTCTGATGCTCAACGCGCATACGCTAAAAGAGACGCAGCAGATGACGCAACAAACCCTGCTGACCATCGCCCATGCGCTCTACGAAGGTAACCCACAGCCGATACGGGCGAACAGCGAGCGGCTGAACGAAATCGTCGCCGAGCTTAAACAGCTGATGAATGAGCGCCAGGGCGACAATGTGGCGGAAACGCCCATCCATGGTTATGTCTGGCTGAGTATGGAGCTGGCGCGACAGCTGGAGTTGTTATCGCAGCTGATTTGCCGGGCGCTGCGCAAATAAAAAGCGTATGTGATGCCTGCTGCTTCGATTCAGCAACAATTAGGGTTATGATGGTTTTAAACGATATACTCATTGTCATTCGCAGCCGCTGTCTGTTAAAACGGTTGCTTTAACGAATCCGAATCTCACATTATCAGGGGTATAAAAATGGAAACTACCAAGCCTTCGTTCCAGGATGTTCTGGAGTTCGTCCGCCTGTTCCGCCGCAAAAACAAGCTACAGCGCGAAATCCAGGACGTAGAGAAGAAGATCCGTGACAACCAGAAACGTGTCCTGCTGCTGGACAACCTGAGCGACTACATCAAGCCTGGCATGAGCGTTGAAGCTATTCAGGGCATCATCGCCAGCATGAAGAGCGATTATGAAGATCGCGTTGATGACTACATCATCAAAAACGCTGAGCTGTCCAAAGAGCGTCGCGACATCTCCAAGAAGCTGAAAGTGATGGGCGAAATCAAAAACGTCGACGCTAAAGGCGAGTAATCGCACACTCTGTTGCCCGGTGGCGCTGCGCTTACCGGGCCTACAGGACTGTTATTACGTAGGTCGGGTAAGGCGAAGCCGCCACCCGACAATTTCACGAACGCAGAAAAGCAAAAAGCCTGCTCTAAAAGCAGGCTTTTTAAATTTGGCTCCTCTGACTGGACTCGAACCAGTGACATACGGATTAACAGTCCGCCGTTCTACCGACTGAACTACAGAGGAATCGTTGTGGAGGCTTATCTTAGCGGCGAAAAAACTTTTGTCAAACCTGATCTCAGGCAAAAGCGTTTGATTGATGATTCTGTCGTCATTTTGTTGTAAATCCAAACATAATTTTATGGAAAATACTTTGCAGGATACGCATTTCTGCCCCATCATTTGAAATGGAGTTTCAACTTTCTCTCTAAGGTCCATTTTGAACGTCACCGCACCCCTACGCCAGGCGATTATGCGCACGCCCTGGTATGCAAAACGTAAGAGCTATCGAGTTCTGTTCTGGCGTGAAATCACCCCCCTTGCCGTGCCTATTTTCCTGGAGAATACCTGCGTCCTGCTAATGGGGGTGCTGAGCACCTTTCTGGTGAGCTGGCTCGGTAAAGAAGCCATGGCCGGGGTAGGGCTGGCAGACAGTTTCAACATGGTTGTGATGTCCTTCTTTGCCGCTATCGATCTCGGTACGACGGTGGTGGTGGCGTTTAGCCTGGGCAAGCTTGATCCGAAGCGTGCCCGCGAAGCGGCCAGACAGTCGCTAATGATCATGACCCTCTTTTCGATCATCCTTGCGGCGGTTATCCATTATTACGGCAAAGAAATTATCGACATTGTCGCGGGAGAAGCGACCAGCGAGGTGAAGGATCTGGCTCTCACCTACCTGGAAATGACGGTGCTGAGTTATCCGGCGGCTGCCATCGCGCTGATTGGTAGCGGTGCGCTTCGTGGAGCAGGAAATACCAAAATTCCGCTGCTGATTAACGGCGGCATGAACATCCTGAATATCATTATCAGCAGCGTTTTGATTTACGGCGTCTTTTCCTGGGAGGGGCTGGGCTTTGTCGGCGCGGGTTTAGGGCTGACCATTTCCCGCTATATTGGTGCGGCGGCGATAATTGGCGTACTGATGGCGGGAATTACGCCATCGCTGCGCCTGACGCTGAAAAGCTATTTCCGTCCGCTTAACTTCGCCATTATCTGGGAAGTGATGGGGATCGGGATTCCGGCCAGCATCGAATCCGTGTTGTTTAACGGTGGGAAACTGCTGACGCAGATGTTTGTTGCCGGGATGGGAACAGACGTCATCGCCGGCAACTTTATTGCCTTCTCCATCGCCTCACTCATTAACCTGCCGGGAAACGCGCTGGGGTCGGCGTCGACGATCATTACCGGCAGACGTCTCGGAAAGGGGCAGATAGGGCAGGCGGAACGGCAACTTCGGCACGTCTTCTGGCTTTCAACTATTGGACTGACGGCGATTGCGTGGGGAACTGCGCCTTTTGCCGGGCTGATGGCCTCGTTCTATACGCATGAAAATGACGTGAAAGAGGTCGTGAAGGTGCTCATTTGGCTCAACGCGGCGTTTATGCCAATTTGGGCCGCGTCCTGGGTACTTCCTGCCGGGCTGAAAGGGGCGCGCGATGCCCGGTTTGCGATGTGGGTCTCCATGCTCGGCATGTGGGGCTGTCGCGTTGTGGCGGGCTACACGCTGGGGGTAATGTTGGGTATGGGCGTTGTCGGCGTCTGGCTGGGGATGTTCCTTGACTGGGCCGTGCGCGGGGCGCTGTTCTACTGGCGCATGGTGAGCGGGCGCTGGCTGTGGAAATATCCGCGAAAAAAACCGGAGCAGGAGGTTTCGGAAACGGCAAGTGCCTGACAAATGTGCGAAGTGGAGAATAAATCGGCAAACGATTGAAAATCTGCATTCACCCTTTGACATCCTCAGGGCGCATCGATAATATGCGCCCCGTTCACACGATTCCTCTGTAGTTCAGTCGGTAGAACGGCGGACTGTTAATCCGTATGTCACTGGTTCGAGTCCAGTCAGAGGAGCCAAATTTAAAAAGCCTGCTTTTAAAGCAGGCTTTTTGCTTTTCTGCGTTCGTGAAATTGTCGGGTGGCGCTCCGCTTACCCGACCTACGGAATCCCAGGCCGGGTGAGTGGGTCCTTGTTATCAGCGGAACGGTGGCTCATTGAAGGTGCGCAGCTTGCGGGAATGCAGTTTGTCGCCCTCTGCACGCAGTAAATCGATGGCGCGAATGCCAATCTGAAGATGCTCTGAGATCGCCCCTTCGTAAAAACGGTTCGCCTGGCCCGGCAGTTTGATCTCGCCGTGCAGCGGTTTATCGGACACGCACAGCAGCGTGCCGTAAGGGACGCGGAAGCGATAGCCCTGCGCGGCAATGGTGGCGCTTTCCATATCGATTGCGACCGCACGGCTGAGATTGAAACGCAGGGCGGAGGCGGAATAGCGCAGCTCCCAGTTACGATCGTCGGTGGTGACGACCGTACCGGTACGCAGGCGCTGCTTCACCTCTTCACCCGGCATGCCGCTCACCTCTTTGGTGGCGTCGTACAGGGCGCGCTGCACTTCCGCGATACTCGGGATAGGGATATCCGGCGGCAGAACCGCGTCAAGGACATGGTCGTCACGCAAATAAGCGTGGGCGAGGACGTAATCGCCAATCAGCTGACTTTCACGCAGGCCGCCGCAGTGGCCGATCATCAGCCAGACGTCCGGGCGCAGTACCGCCAGATGGTCGCAGATGGTTTTCGCATTCGACGGGCCAACGCCGATGTTAATCAGCGTAATGCCCTGACCGTCGGCGGTGATCAGGTGCCAGGCTGGCATCTGGTGCTTTTTCCACGCCAGGTCGGAGATGGCCTCTTCCGGTGCTTCGGTTTCGGCGGTGATCCATATCCCGCCCGCGCAGGAGAGGGCGATGTAAGGGCTGTCCGGATCGAGGATCTGGCTACAGCCCCAGCGGACAAATTCGTCCACATAGCGGGTGTAATTGGTAAACAACACGAACGGCTGGAAATGTTCGGCTGGGGTGCCGGTGTAGTGGCGCAGGCGTGCCAGCGAGAAATCGACACGGCGGGCATCAAAGTGCGACAGCGGTGAAAACTCTGCCGGGTGATAGATCCCGTCCGCCGTCTCATCGCCAATCTGCGACAGCTCAGTGGTCGGGAAGTGGCGGGTCAGCCCCGCGCTCATGGAGCGATCCAGCGTCAGCGCCGAGCCGTCTATCACGTACGGGTAAGGGATCTCGTGCAGGGACGGTTCAACGCTGATATGCGCGCCGTAATCCTGATACAGCAGGGTAAGCTGCTCTTCCAGGTAGGGGCGGAACAGCGCAGGTCGCGTGATGGTCGTGCTGTAACAGCCGGAGTGGGTGAAACGTGCATAGGCGCGGGTTTTCGGATTGCTGCTGGCGCTGCCGTCCCAGGTGACAGAGAGCGATGGATAAACAAAAAGGCCCTGGGTTCTGGCCTTTTCATCGGGAAGTTTCCCTGTTTCGATATAGTCACTGATGGCGCTGCGCAGTGCATTGACGGACTGTTCATACAGCGCGTCGAGTTTTTCCAGCGCCTGAGCCGGGGTCAGGCTGGAGCCCTTATTATTCATGTCTGTCTCCTTGTTCCACAGGTGTGCGGCTTTACCCGATAGTATGTCACACGCCTGTGAAACAAAAGTGAGGAGATCAGCTGTGCGCGGTTTCCTTCATCAACAGGGCGGTGGCGGCAGAAAGCAGGCAACCCGCCAGCAGATAAATCGCCACGCTATGCCAGTTACCGCCCGAGAACGTCACCAGCGCGGCGGCGATAAACGGCGTAAACCCACCGCCGACCACGCTCGCCACCTGATATCCCACGCCCGCGCCGCTGTAACGGTAGCTTGCGCCAAACAGCTCGGTAAACATTGGCTGCTGCACGCAGACCACCATATCGTGAGCGATGTTCGCAAGCATGATCGCGAAGAAGACAATCCAGAAGACCGACTGTGCCTCCAGCGCCATAAAGAACGGCCAGGCGCTGAGTGTGCCGATGAGCGCCCCGGTGATATACACCCGTCGACGGCCAAAGCGATCCGCCAGCCAGGCGAAGCAGGGGATGGTCAGGCAGCTGATCCCGCCCACCACCAGGCCAATATTCAGGAACAATTCCCGCGGCAGGCCGAGGTTTTGCGTGGAGTAGTTCAGGGCAAAGGCGGTGACGATATACATCGTTAGCAGTTCGCACAGGCGCAGGGCAATGATTTTCAGAAAAGCGCCAGGGTGCTGCACCAGCGCTTCCATCACCGGCAGCCGTTTTTTCGCGACCGGTTTTTCGCGCTGCTGCCGCTCAAACTCAGCCGACTCTTCCATGCCGTTACGGATCCACAGGGCCACCACGACCAGCACAATGCTGAAGATAAACGGAATACGCCAGCCCCAGCTCAGGAACTGCTCGTCTGTCGTGAGCTGACTTATTAGCGACACCAGGCCCGTGGAGAGCAGCAGACCCACGCCATAACCCACCTGCACGCCGCTGCTGTAAAACGCTTTCTTGTTCTTCGGCGCGCTTTCCACGGACAGCAATGCCGCGCCGCCCCATTCACCACCGACGGCAAAGCCCTGAATGGCGCGCAGCGTCACCAGCAACACCGGAGCCCACCAGCCAATCGAGGCAAAGGAGGGCAAAATACCGATCAGCGCGGTGGCAATGCCCATCATCCAGACGGTGAGCATCAGCATACGTTTCCGGCCAAGGCGGTCACCGAAGTGGCCGAAAATTATCCCGCCCAGAGGACGAAACAGAAAACCGACGCCGAAGGTGGCAAACGCAGCAAGCGTGCCCATGGCGGGGCTGATCTGGGGAAAGAATTCACGGTTAAAGACCAGCGCAGCGGTAATACCGTAGAGCAGAAAGTCATACCAGTCGACGACGGCACCTGCGAAGCTACCTAAAGCGGCGCGGCGGGCGCGGTTAAGCGAAGGTGTCTCCTCGTTGCGGCGAGCGGAGATAAGGGTGGAGTCCATAGTTGTCCTGTCTGTACTGATTTTTAATTATTGGTATAAGAAAAGGTCACTCACATCACGGCCGTCATATTGACGGAATGTATGAGACTACCGCGACAGGCGGCCTGAGAAAACGTTTTTATCTTTCCTGAAAGCGCAGAATAAATAAATTTCATCTTATCGGGCGACAACATAAATCAGCCTGTTTGGCTCCGGTTAGGGCTGAATGGTTTACAGTAATAACGATCGCTGCGTGACGTAAGCTGAGGGTATAACGATGCAACGCTTCTTTCCTGCTCTGTGGGTAGTCCTGTTTTTAGTCGTATCTCCGCTGCATGCGGAGCCGAAAGTCTATGGCGAACAGCGTATTCACCGCTGGTGGGATGCAGTAACGGACGATATTGCGCAAACCTCGGAACAGCCGGATCGTTACGATCTCTACCTTCCGTTTCTGAGCTGGCATGCTCGATTCATGTATGACAAAAAGAAAACCGACAACTACAACGAAATGCCGTGGGGCGGGGGGCTGGGCGTGTCCCGCTACAACGACGAGGGCAACTGGAGCGCGCTCTTTGCTATGATGTTCAAAGATTCACATAACGAATGGCAGCCTGCGATGGGCTACGGCTGGGAGAAGGGCTGGTATCTGGATAACGCAAAAGATTTCCGTCTGGGGCTGGGGGCCGCTGCGGGGATCACGGCACGCGACGACTTTGCCAACTATGTCCCGCTGCCGTTTATCTTCCCGCTTTTCTCTGCCGGATATAAGCGCGTCACCGTCCAGTTCACCTATATTCCTGGGACCTACAACAACGGCAACGTGCTGTTTGCCTGGCTGCGCCTGGGCTTTTAGAGGGTGATCACTTTTTTGGCCACTGCGTTGGACAGGATCAGCAGCGAAAACAGGACCGACGTAACAAACGTAAGCACAATCAGAGCAAGTTTGGTGCTCAGGGACGTCACCGGAATGAGCGCGGTCAGCAGGTGAAACACCGAGTAGTGCATAATATAGACCCCGGTCATGGTTTTGCTAATGGCGGCCAGCACGGACTCTTTAAACTCCGCATTGCGGCGAAACCGCACGCCGTTGGCCGCAATCACCAGGGCAATAATCAGAATGTAGATTTGCGATCCGGTGAGGATAAAGGCGTTTCTGTCTGCTTTAAATAGCGCAAAAAAGAAGTGCCGTTCGTAAAACCACGTGAAGAGATAAATAAACGGTATGGCGATGACCGCTGCCCTGACCACATTTTTGCGGCCGATCCACGCCGCGATCTGCGGATCGCAAAAGAGCTGCCCCGTCAGATAAAACAGCAGCCACGTCCACAGGCGATACTGCGGCGACAATGAAAGGACATGGGCATCAGGATAGAGGGCTGACAGTAAATCGTACCCGTATGAGAAAAGCAGCAGGGCGGCAATCACCCCGCAAAAGAGCGTTCGTCGCTGGCTGAGCCACTCCACCACCGGGTGAAACGTGTAAATCACGATAAACGCGAACACGAACCAGGGCTGGATCAGATATCCGCGCTGATAGGGCTCCCACAGGTAGTAAATCGTTACCCAGAACAGAAAGACGATCACCAGACTTTTGATCTTATCCAGCTGCCAGCGCGTGCCGTGCCGGGATTGCCCGTCCAGATACCCTGCAACCACAAAAAATAACGGCGTGGCGATGGTCGAAATGAAGGTTAAAAAACCGAGGATCCAGTGATAGTCATAATCGTAATGATCCCAAGTGTTGTAGATGGTGAAAAAGGTAACCGCCGTCATACACCCCAGCGTCTTGATGATATTCAGCCCTGTCGCATTCATTGTTGTTCAGCTTTGTCCTTACGATGGAAACACGCGTAAATTACGGGGAGTACCAGCAGCGTCAGGATTGTAGCAAACCCAAGCCCAAACATAATCACAACGGCCATGCTCTGGAAGAACACATCCAGCAGCAGAGGGGCGAGGCCGAGTACGGTCGTAAAGGCGGTGAGGAGGATGGGACGCAGGCGCGACGTGGCGGCGTAAACGATCGCACTGTGCTGATCCTGCTGCACTTTCTGCTGTTCTATCTCTTCCACCAGCACAATGCCGTTGCGGATCAGCATCCCGCTCAGGCTCAGCAGGCCAATCAACGCCATAAAGCCAAAAGGGATGCCGGTAATTAAAAACCCCGGCGTCACGCCGATCAGCGCCAGCGGCACGGTCAGCCAGATGGCGACGGCGTTTTTCACCGAACTGAACATCAGCACCGTGATCACAAACATCACCAGATAGCCGAGCGGCAGCGTGGTAAATAACCCCTGCTGCGCTTCGCTGGAGTTCTCCGCGTCCCCGCCCCACTCAATGCTGTAGCCGTGGGGCAGGGGCAGGGCATCAATTTGCGGCTTCACGCGGGCGAGAATATCGCCGGAGGTTTGCTGGCTTAGCGGGTCAGGGTCGGTCTGCACGGTCAGCACGCGGGAGCGGTCACGGCGCAGGATCAGCGGATCTTCCCACTCCAGCGCGAAGCCGCTGATGACGTTGCTCAGCGGAATATACTGCTGCCGGGTCTGGCTCCAGACCAGAACGTTATTCAGGTGATTGGCGTCCAGCCGCTCGCTTTCCGGCGGGCGCACCACCACGGGCAACAGGTCGCTGCCTTCTCTGTACAATCCCGCCCGACTGCCGGAGAAATTCATCTCCAGTGCGTTATCGACGTCCTGCTTATCCACGCCAAGCTCACGTCCCAGCGCGGTGACGTACTGCGGGCGGATCACTTTGCTGCGATTTTGCCAGTCGTTCCTGACGCTGTCCGTCGCCGGATCGCGCGTAAGGATGTTGTCTACCTGGCTGGCGATCAGACGCAGCCTGTCCGGATCGGGGCCTTTAATACGTATTTCAATGGCGCTGTCGCCGGAGGGGCCAAACATCACCCGCTTTGTGCTGGCGTTAACCTGCGGATAGTTCCGTGCGATGTACTCATCCACGTGGCGGGTCAGGGCGGGGATGTTACGCTGGTCGTCCATTCTCACCATAATTTGCGCATAGTTGCTGTACTGCCGCTGTCCGCTGTAGGTCAAAATAAATCGCATACTTCCCTGACCAATCGTCGAGACCGTAGTTTCCACGCCTGGCTGGCCGTTAATGGTTTTCTCGATATCACCGGTCATCTTCTCGGTCCAGTTAATGTCGGTACCGTAAGGGAGCCAGAGGTCGACAAAGAAAATTGGCGTACTGGAGGAGGGGAAGAAGTTCTGCCGCACCGAGCCAAAGCCCCAGATGGCGGCGGCCAGCAGTGCGGCCATCACTACCAGCGTTGGCGCTTTACGCCGTAACAGCGCGTTGAGCACACCCTGATAGATCCGATAGATGCGTTTGTCATAGGGATCCGTTTCGTCGGCCTTTGGCGGTGCAGCATCTCGTTTAAACAGCCACCACTTAATCAGCACTGGCGTAATGGTGAGGGCTGAGAACCAGCTCAGCATGAGCGAAATCAGCAGGACCTGAAACAGCGACTTACAGTATTCGCCGGTGGAATCCTGTGACAGCCCGACGGGCGCAAAGGCCAGGATGGCGATGACCGTTGCACCCAGCAGCGGCAGCGCAGAACGGCGAATAATGTCGCTAATAGCGTTCATCAGGGACGAGCCCTGCTGCCGGGCTACCAGTACCCCTTCGACAATAACAATGGCATTGTCGACCAGCATGCTGAGGGCGATGATCAGCGCACCCAGTGAAATGCGCTGTAGTTCAATACCCCAGAGATACATGATCAGCAGCGTGCCCAGCACGTTGAGGGCGAGGGAAAAGGCGATAATGATCCCGCTGCGTAAGCCCATAAAGATCAACAACACGCCGATGACAATTGCCAGCGCCATCAGGAAGTTAAAGATAAATCCGTTAACGGAATCCCCGACCTCTGCCGCCTGATCGTAAAACAGGTCGATGTGGATACCTGCCGGTTTCTCGGCTGACATCTGCTCTAGCTTCGCCTCCAGGGCATGTCCCACGTCGATCACGTTAACGCCGGGGATAAAGGAGACGCCCATGGTGACGGCTTTTCTGCCGTTGGCATGGTAGATGCTGGCAGGGGACGCATCCAGCCCGCGTGACAGGGTGGCAATATCCCGTAAACGGGTAGCCGCCCCAACGCCGGGAGGGGTCACTATGAGATCGGCCAGCTCGTCAATACTCTCGAATTCACCGGTAGGATGCAGACGAATTGACTCGGTACCGGAGGGGATCTCTCCCGCGCTGGAGACCACGTTCAGCCTGCTGAGCTGGGCAGAAAGCTGGTTCAGCGTTATCCCGCGCGCGGCCATTTTGCTCAGAGAAATGTCCACGTTAATCTGCTGAGTGAGGGCTCCGCCGATGGCCACTTTGCCCACGCCTGGCACGAGGACCAACTCCCGGCGCAGCTGCTCGGCATACCGGACCAGTTCCGGATTGCTGAATTCATCTCCGGAAATGGCAAAGAAAAAGCCGAACACATCGCCAAAATCGTCATTCACAAACGGGGTCACTACGCCGGGTGGAAACTGTCTGGCGGCATCTCCCACCCGGCGACGCAGTTCATCCCAGATTTGCGGCAGTGCATTTGAGTGGTAGCGCGAGGCTATATTGACCGTGATCTGCGACAGGCCGCTGGAGGAGATGGAGCTGACGTTATCCAGATAAGGTAACTGCTGAAGCGCATTTTCCAGCGGCAGGGTGACCTCTTCCTCAACCTGCTGCGCCGACGCGCCCGGATAATGGGTGATCACCACCGCCGTTTTGATGGTAAACGCCGGATCTTCCAGTCTGCCAATGTTCAACAGGGCAATAATGCCGCCTACGCCCAGCAGCAAAATAGTCAGCCAGACGCGAACCGGGTTGCTGATAAACTGACGAGAGATATCCATTACAGTCCCCGTTCACGCGTCCAGATACGTACCGGCTGGTTGGAATGTAGCTCCCCAACGCCTGCGGCCACCACGCGTTCACCGGGCTTAAGCCCACCGACGATGACGACCCCCTCAGCGCTGACTTGCCCCACGCTGACCTTACGATCTTCAAGGTGCAACGTATCGCCTTCGCCCGTCACCACCCAGACATGTGGCTCATTGCGCGGGCGGTTATCCGGGTTAAAGACCGCTTCAACCGGCACCACCAGCGCCTCACTGCTCACGCCAGCCGGAAGGTTGGTTACATTGATGATGACCGTTCCGCTGACGCCGCCCACGACGGGAAAATCATCCGGGCGGGGCATGGTTAAAATCACCTGCCAGGTCAATGTGTTGCTGTCGCTACTGCCTGAGTGCTCTTTGTACACAGCGGTAAACTCGCGACCGGGCAGGGCGTTGATCCTCACTACCGGTTTGTACTGCGCATTGCGAATATCGAAGGTGTTAAACAGGTTCTCTGGAAGGCTGAACACCACGTCCAGCAGATCGGTACGGGTCAAAGTGACGACGGGCTGGCCGGCGGAGACGACCTGATGATTTCGCACATGGACGCTGGCCGCTGTCCCGCTAAAGGGGGCGACGAGCGTCATCTGGCTTAATTCTTCGCGCGCAATCTGTAGCGCGGCGTTTGCTGAATCGCGGTTGGCGCGCTGGACATCCATCTCGGCTTTCGACACGGCCTGGCGTCCCGCCAGGGTCTGGAAGCGGTCGAATTGCCGCTGAGCCAGGGTCGCCGCCGTTTGCCTGTCGTTCAGGCGCTGCCGGGCTTCGCGATCGTTAAGACTGGCGAGCCGTTGCCCCTGTTTGACAACGGCACCCTGGCGAATGTCCAGGGTCTCAATCTGCCCGGCTCGTTTGAACGCGAGATCCGTGGCATCGCCGGATTCAATACGGGCGGGAAACACGCGCTGCTGCGCGTTGCCGGCCTTGACCACCTCTGCGACTTTTACCATTTTCGGCAGGGGCGCGGCGCGGTCGGGTTTCGGATCGCACGCCGTCAGCAGCAATAAAACAGCAGGCAGAAGAGAGAGGTAGCGCTTCACAGTATTCCCCTGATAATAATTGTTTTATTTATTTCGTCATCAATGCTGGGGTGGCGCTATTCTGCCAGGGCCGAGACGACCACATAGGTAAATAAACCGATTGCTGTGCTGGCGATAATGGCGAGCGCAATAAACAAACCAAGGCGAATCAGGCTTAAACCGTACATGCATTCCTCCATGAGGTTGAAGGTGGCGCGGGATAAAGAGAATAAACGTGTTGCATGCCTGACTATGAGCATAGTCGGTGAATAAATAAATGTTAAATAACCATTATTAGTGGCGTGACATACTCAGGCGAAACAAGCGTTACGATGGTGTATCCCCTTTGAATAACATCCTGATATTCCTGTGCTACGTTTAATAGCATTCATTCCTTTTTTCCGTAAAAGGCATTCACGCCTGTACCCATGGGTTTGATGCGATCTCTCCTGATTCACTCACTGTTGTGTTGGTTATAAAAAGGATGCTTGATATGTATAAAACGATTCTGGTGCCGGTGGATGTATACGAAACAGCGTTGTCTGATAAGGCGCTACAGCATGCCCAATTCCTGGCGCAAAGCGCATCGGGTAATGTCCATCTGCTGTACGTTATGCCAAAGTTCTCGGCGGAACTGACCCGCGGTTTTATTGCAGACGCGAGAAAGATGGATGAATATATGATTAATAATGCTAAAGAAAAACTGGCTGCGCTGGTAAAAAAAATCAACCTGCCGGAAGCAAATGTCCATCTACATGTTCGCAGCGGGAATATACGTGATGAGGTAATCAAACTGGCGGATGAGCTTAACGTCGGTGCGATTATTGTGGGATCGCGTAATCCAAATATTCAAACTCATTTATTAGGGTCAGAGGCGGCGAGTATCGTTCGTTACGCGCATGTTCCTGTTTTCGTTATTCGTTAATGTCATGAAAGCAAGGTGATTTCTGAAAAGAACCCGAGGAAGGAACGATGATAACAGAAAAGCCTCACCGTCCGTATTATCAACAAACCGTTGATGAAACCCTGACAAATATCCAATCCAGCCTCGACGGACTTAGCAGTACAGAAGCCACCGCCAGGCTGGAAAAATACGGTGAAAATGCCTTACCGCAAAAACCGGGTAAACCTGGCTGGCTGCGCTTTCTGGCCCATTTCAACGATGTCCTTATTTACGTCCTTCTGGCGGCGGCGCTGCTGAAGCTGATAATGGGACACTGGGTGGATATGTTTGTCATTCTTGGGGTAGCCATCATTAACGCCCTGATTGGCCATATTCAGGAGAGCAATGCGGAGAAATCGCTGCAAAGTATTCGTAATATGCTCTCCAGCGAGGCTGTGGTCATCCGGCAGGGCAACCATGAAACTATCCCGACGACAGCACTGGTGCCCGGAGATATCGTCGTGATACGCGCCGGGGATCGCATTCCTGCCGATCTTCGCGTGACAGAGGCGCACAATCTGCGGGTGGAAGAAGCTATTCTCACCGGCGAATCCACGGTAGTGGAGAAAAGCAGCGATGCGCTCCACGGGGAGTTGCCGTTAGGCGACCGTTACAACCTGCTTTATTCTGGCACCACGGTCAGCTCCGGCGGGGGAAAAGGGCTGGTGGTGGCGACCGGTGGGGAGACCGAACTCGGCCATATCAACCAGATGATGTCAGACATTGAAAAACACCGTACCCCGTTGATGGTGCAAATGGACAAGCTCGGCAAGACCATTTTTATCACCATTCTGGTAATGATGCTGGCGCTGTTCGTTTTCAGTCTTATCTTCCGTGATATGCCCGTATCAGAGCTGGTGCTGTCGTTGATTAGCCTTGCGGTAGCGGCGGTGCCGGAAGGATTACCGGCCATTATCTCGATCATCCTCTCGCTGGGCGTGCAGGCGATGGCGCGTCGCAAGGCGATTATTCGCAAGCTGCCTACCGTGGAAACGCTGGGGGCGATGACGGTTATCTGCTCGGATAAAACCGGCACCCTGACCATGAATGAGATGACGGTAAAAGCGGTGATTACCGCGGACACCACCTACCGCGTGGAGGGAGACAGCTACGAGCCGGTGGGTACTATTCACCCCGTTGACGATCCGACACCGGTCACCGTGACCCCGGGATCTGTGCTGGAGCGCTATCTGCGCACCGTCGATCTCTGTAATGACAGCCAGCTGATCAAAGATGAGCAGGGGCTGTGGAAAATCACCGGCGGTCCAACCGAAGGCGCGCTGAAGGTGCTGGCGGCCAAAATCCCGCTTCCGGCAATTGACGCCGAGTTGCGCAGTAAAATCCCATTTGATTCGCAATATAAATACATGTCCACCCTCTATCGCCTGGGCGACGAAGAGGTGATGTTAATCACCGGTGCGCCGGACGTCCTTTTCCGTCTTTGCCAGCACCAGCAGACCCAAAACGGGCTGGAGCCGTTCAACCTGCACTACTGGGAAGAGAAGATTGAAGAGTATGCGCGCGAGGGATTGCGCATGGTGGCTGCGGCCTGGAAACCGGCCGCCAGCGGGCAGCGCGAGCTGACGCATGCGGATCTGCAAGAAGGGGTCATACTGCTCGGCATTGCGGGCATGATGGATCCCCCGCGCCCGGAAGCCATTTCGGCCATTGCCGACTGCTTGCAGGCGGGCATTCGCGTGAAAATGATTACCGGGGATCATCCACAAACGGCGATGAGCATTGGACAGATGCTGGGTATTGGCAACGCGGCGAGCGCCATCACCGGGCGCGAGCTGGAGGCGATGGACGACCACCAGCTGAGCGAGGCGGCGCAAAAATACGATATCTTTGCCCGCACCAGCCCGGAAGATAAATTCCGCCTGGTGCAGGCGCTGCAAAGTAAGCAGGAAGTGGTCGGAATGACCGGGGACGGGGTGAACGATGCGCCGGCGCTGAAGCGGGCGGATGTCGGCATCGCGATGGGGATCAAAGGTACTGAAGTCACCAAAGAAGCCGCCGATATGGTGTTAACGGATGATAACTTTGCCACCATTGCCCGGGCGGTCCATGAAGGGCGTCGGGTCTACGACAACCTGAAAAAGACCATTTTGTTCGTTATCCCGAGCAACATCGCCCAGGCCTTACTGATCATTATTGCCCTGCTGGCGGGGAACCTGATCCCACTAACGCCGGTACTGATCCTGTGGATGAACATGGCAACCTCTGCAACGCTGTCGTTTGGCCTGGCGTTTGAAGCGGGTGAGAAGGACATCATGAACCGGCCGCCGCGTAAGTCTAACCTGCATGTGATGGACGGTTATGCCATCTGGCGAGTAGTGTTTGTCGGCCTGATGATTGCCATCAGCGCCTTTGTGCTGGAGGCCTGGCTGCAACCACGCGGCTACTCACCGGAGTTCATTCGCACCGTGTTGCTGCAAACGCTGGTCACCGCCCAGTGGTTTTACATGCTCAACTGCCGCGTCACCGACGGCTTCTCCCTGAGTAAAGGTCTGCTGGCTAACAAGGGGATATGGATCGTGAGCGGCGTACTTCTGGCCCTTCAGCTTCTGATCATCTATGCGCCGTTCATGCAAATGCTGTTCGGTACCGAAGCGCTACCGTTCCGCTACTGGATCATTACCTTCCTGATTGGGTTTGCGATGTTCATGATTGTTGAAGCAGAAAAAGTCCTTACCCGGAGATGGCGCACGACGAAAAGATGACTGAATGAGTAGGCTAAGCCTGCCCACTGGCAGGCTTTCTCTTTGACTGAGTACAGAACACTATGATTCGATTTGCCTCGTTCGTTTTTACGCTTGGTATTCTGGTTCCCGCTGCATCTGCTGTAACCTACCCCCTCCCTCCCGAGGGCAGCCGTCTGGTGGGGGCGCCGATCACCATCACCGTGCCTGAGGGCAATACCCTGCCGCTCGAAGCGTTTGCAGCGCAGCACGGACAGGGGTTGAGCAATATGCTGGAAGCCAACCCGGGGGTGGATCCGTTTTTACCGCGAGCCGGAACACAGCTGGTGGTACCCCAGCAGCTTATTCTGCCGCCAACGGTGCGCGAGGGGATTGTGGTGAACGTCGCGGAAATGCGACTTTACTATTATCCACCCGGCAGCAACACGGTTGAGGTGCTGCCTATTGGCATCGGTCAGGCCGGGCGCGAAACGCCGCGTAACTGGGTAACCGCCGTTGAGCGCAAACAGGAAGGCCCAACCTGGTCACCCACGCCAAATACGCGACGCGCTTACGCGAAAGAGGGGAAAACGTTGCCCGCGTTCGTTCCCGCCGGGCCGGATAACCCGATGGGGCTGTATGCCCTCTATATCGGCAGGCTGTACGCGATCCACGGCACCAACTCAAATTTCGGCATTGGTCTGCGCGTCAGCCAGGGCTGCATTCGCCTGCGTAATAACGATATCAAATACCTGTTCGATAACGTTTCGGTGGGGACGCGGGTACAGCTTATCGATCAGCCCTTAAAGGTGACCACCGAGCCGGACGGTAGCCGTTGGGTAGAGGTTCACGAGCCGCTGTCGCGCAATCGCGCGGAATTTGAATCGACAAATAAGGTGCCGCTGCCCATTTCAGCCGCACAAAGGACGCAGCTAATAAGTGAAGGGGCGGGGGCTGAGCTGGAACGGCGGTCGGGGATGCCGGTGAAGCTTGCTATGCCCGGTGGCGCTGCGCTTACCGGGCCTACAGGACCGTAGGTCGGGTAAGGCGAAGCCGCCACCCGACAAACTGACCGAACGCAGAAAAGCAAAAAGCCTGCTTTAAAAGCAGGCTTTTCAAATTTGGCTCCTCTGACTGGACTCGAACCAGTGACATACGGATTAACAGTCCGCCGTTCTACCGACTGAACTACAGAGGAATCGTGTGAACGGGGCGCATATTATCGACCTGCGTACGCCTTGTCAAAGGATGGATCGCCGACTTTGAACTGTTTGCTGACAAAACCAGCAAAGTGATGTTTTTGCCAACGGAATGCACCATTATTGTGCAGATATACCCCGAATGGGGCAGATCGGAAACCGTTGTCCCCGTCTCAAAACAGGCACCAGTGATTGGCTTTCCTTATTTTCAGCCGCTTAGCAGCGACATACACCGGCTGCTAAAAACTGGCATCCATATTGCAAAACCTGTTTAACAACACAGCCGTTACCGGCACGCTATTTTCGAACAGGGGGCAACATGAACTTAAGACGACTGAAATACTTCGTAAAAATCGTCGATATCGGCAGCCTGACCCAGGCGGCTGAAGTGCTGCATATCGCGCAGCCTGCGCTGAGCCAGCAGGTCGCGACTCTGGAAGGCGAAATGGACCAGCAACTGTTGATCCGCACCAAGCGCGGCGTAACGCCTACCGAAGCGGGAAAAATTTTATATACCCATGCCCGCACGATCCTGCGTCAGTGTGAACAGGCGCAGCTTGCCGTGCACAATGTGGGTCAGACCCTGAGCGGCCATGTCTCCATTGGCCTGGCGCCGGGAACGGCCGCATCGTCTGTCACCATGCCGCTGCTTCAGGCGGTGCGCGCGGAGCTACCGGAAGTGCTGGTTTATCTGCATGAGAACAGTGGTTCCGTGCTCAATGACAAACTGCTCAACGGTCAGCTGGATATGGCGGTGCTGTACGATCGCTCCCCGGTTGCCGGGATCACCAGCCAGCCGCTGCTGAAGGAAGATCTTTACCTGGTCGGTACCCGTGATTGTCCCGGTCAGAGCATTGATTTAACCGCTGTGGCAGAGATGAACCTGTTCCTGCCGCGCGACTACAGTGCCGTGCGCGTGCGCGTTGACGAAGCGTTCTCGCTGCGCCGTCTGACGGCGAAGATCATCGGCGAGATTGATTCCATCTCCACGCTGACTGCCGCCATTGCCAGCGGCATGGGTGTAACGGTTCTGCCCGAGTCTGCCGCACGTTCACTGTGCAGCGCGGCGAACGGCTGGATGGCCCGCATCACCACGCCATCCATGAGCTTACCGCTGTCGTTGAATATGTCCGCGCGCGGCTCCCTGTCGCCGCAGGCGCAGGCGGTGAAAGAGATCCTGATGTCTCTGGTCAGTAAGCCGTCGCTGGAAAATCGCGAGCTGCAACTCGTCAGCTGATATTCCAAATAAGCATAAGATGCTGGTTTTTATTATTTGTTCTCCAGCCCGCCTGACTCTAACAATAGCCTTATGTCAGATGCGCCGGAGTGAATTGTGAATTTCCAGCAACTTAAAATTATTCGTGAGGCGGCCAGGCGGGATTACAACCTGACCGAAGTCGCCAATATGCTTTACACCTCTCAGTCGGGCGTCAGCCGACATATCCGCGAGCTGGAGGAGGAGTTAGGCATTGAGATTTTTATCCGTCGCGGCAAGCGCCTGCTGGGTATGACCGAGCCAGGCAAGGCATTGCTGACCATCGCTGAGCGCATTCTCAACGAGGCCAGCAACGTTCGTCGGCTGGCGGATCTCTTTACCAACGACGCTTCCGGTGTGCTGACTATCGCCACCACCCATACACAGGCGCGTTACAGCCTTCCGACTGTTATCAAAGCATTTCGTGAGATCTTCCCGGACGTACGTCTCGAACTGATCCAGGGCACGCCGCAGGAAATTGAAGTGCTGCTGCATAACGGTGGGGCCGATATCGGTATCGCCAGTGAACGGCTGAGCAATGACCCGCAGCTGGTGGCGTTCCCGTGGTTCCGCTGGCACCACAGCCTGCTATTACCCGCCGAACACCCGCTGAACCAGGTTTCACCGTTGACGCTGGAAGAGATCGTCAAATGGCCGCTTATCACCTACCGGCAGGGCATTACCGGGCGTTCGCGCATAGATGAAGCGTTCAAGCGTAAAGGGCTCACGCCGGACGTGGTGCTGAGCGCGCAGGATTCCGACGTGATCAAAACCTACGTCGAGTTAGGGCTGGGGATTGGCCTGGTGGCCGAGCAGTCTGGCGGAGAATATGAGGCTGGTAATCTGGTGCGTCTGGATACACGTCATCTGTTCGATGCGAACACCGTCTGGCTCGGGCTGAAGCGCGGGCAGCTTCAGCGTAACTATGTGTGGCGTTTTATCGAGCTGTGCAATGCGGGGCTCTCCGTAGATGAGATCAAACGCCAGGTGATGGAGCCGGAAGAAGTGGCGATTGATTATCAGATTTAACTACGCGTTTGCCCGGGTGCGCTGCGCTTTCCGGGCTTGTATTCCCCCTTCACCCTGTTTCTCCTTTATTTCTGAAGACGGCTTCCATATTTTGCATCCTTAACCTGCATACCAGCCAATCTGTCTGCATAATCGGCACTATAGTTTTGCATCTATATAGTTTTTGATCTATGTTGTACAAGGAGGTCCCGTGTGGGCGGTTAAAACTACGGACAGGTTTGACGACTGGTTCACCTCATTAAACGATAGCGAGAGAGCCAGCGTACTGGCCGCGCTACTTGTTTTGCGGGAGAGGGGACCGGGTCTGTCCAGACCGTATGCCGATACGCTGAAAGGCTCCCGCCACAGCAACATGAAAGAGTTGCGTATCGAGAGTAAGGGTGATCCGCTGAGGGCATTTTTCGCTTTCGATCCGTACCGTATGGGTATTGTACTGTGTGCGGGCAATAAGGTCGGTAATGAAAGGCGATTTTACGATGAGATGCTCCTCGTTGCGGATCGGGAATACACTCGCTGGCTGAACACATTAAAAGAGAGGAATTAACGCGATGGGCAGAACCCTGGAGCAGCTTATTGCAGATGAAAAACCTGAGGTTGTTGCCAGCGCACAGGCAATGGCAACGGATATTTTGCTCAATATCCATCTGGCCGAGTTACGTGAAAAAGTGCAAAAAACGCAGGTAGATATGGCCAGGGCGTTGGGTATTAAACAACCTACTGTCGCCGTCATGGAAAAGGCAGGACGCGATATTAAGCTTTCTTCTTTGAAACGCTACGTTGAGGCCGCCGGAGGGAAGCTACGGCTGGATGTAGAACTACCCGATGGTTCTCATTACGAGTTTGTGTTGTAACCCACAAAAGCAAAAAGCCTGCTCTAAAAGCAGGCTTTTCAAATTTGGCTCCTCTGACTGGACTCGAACCAGTGACATACGGATTAACAGTCCGCCGTTCTACCGACTGAACTACAGAGGAATCGTGTGAACGAGGCGCATATTATCGACCTGCGTGCGCCTTGTCAAAGGGGAAAACACCGTTTTTGTTCGTTTGCCGAGAATTTCAGCAAACCGATGATTTAATAGCAAATTTGCTTTCAAATTGCACAGCAAATCGCGCCGCCCGCAGGCGGCGCGCAGGATCAGAACAGAACGGAGTAGTTCAGGCCAAACGTACGTCCACGGCCTTTATAAGTATAAAGACCCGGTGAGCCATAGGTTGGGCTATACAGCCCCGGTGCGCGCTGGCCCCAGGCGGTGGTGTAGTCTTTGTCCAGCAGGTTTTCCACGCTGAAGCTGACTTTGCCCACCGGCAGGGCGTAGCTGCCCAGGAAATCAACGGTATTATAGCCATCAATCTTCTTACCGTCGGCGTCAGACACGTCGAAGGTTTGTGTGCTCTGCACGCGCAGGGCCCAGTCGCCCGGCGCCCAGTTAACCCATGCGCTGGCTTTAGACGGGCTGGCGCTGTCGACCGTCAGCTTCTCCCATTTCCCGTTTTCACGCGTTTCGGACTTGATGGCGTTAAAGTTCGCCCCGGTGCTCCAGTCGCTGTCGGTGAAGAAATAGTCCACCTGGCCTTCAACCCCATAGATACGACGTTTATCGTCCTCCAGGTTGATGGTCATGTCGCTCTTGTTGATGGTGATGGTTTTATCCGAGAGCGAGTAGTAGGCCGCCACCTGGGTACGCAGGTTATCGCCGGTGAAGCGCCAGCCCAGCTCGTAAGCATTGACCTTAATACCGTCCAGCGTTGAGTCGTTCACGTTGACGCTGTTTTGCAGGCGATAGTGACCATCGACCAGCTGATAGGTGCCGGAGCCGTAGTACTTCGCCAGGTCCGGGATCTCGAAGCCCTGGGAGAAGTTAAACCACAGCTGCTGCTGTTCGGTAAGACGTCCAAGGATCCCGGCGTTAAACAGGAAGTTGTTGTAGTCGGTTTTCCCGCCCGGCACCGCGTCAGCGGAGGTCGCTTTGCCCGTGGCGATTGCCTGCTGCTGGGCGTAGCCGACAAAATCGTCCACCTTGTTTTCGGTGTACTGGTAACGCACGCCGCCGCTCAGGGTGATGGCGTCAATGTCATAGCTGGCTTGCAGGAACGGCGCGAGGTTGGTAATGCTGTAACCCGGATAACGGCCCACGTTGTAGGCATTGTCCAGCTCCATGCCGCCGCTCGCCGCCGCTTTGCTCAAGTCAAAGAACTGCTGGTTGGCATCGAACGTTTCATGATCGGCGTCCACACCCCAGGTGAGGGTCAGGTCGTCCATCGGCTTGCTGTTCAGCGTCAGCTTGCCGCCGTAAAAATCGGTTTTCTGCTGGGACGCGCCAATGCTGGTCACCGCGCCTTTGCTCAGCGTCGGGAACGGGTAGTAGGTCAGGCTCTCGTCACGGTAGTAAATCTGCGCAACCAGATCCTGACCCCAGAAATCGGTGTTCGAGTATTGCAGGTTGATCAGGTGACGCTCTGTGCCCGGGATACGGTCAGAGTTCAGGTTATCTTTATTATAGGCTTTGGCATCGCCCGTGACCGCAGCGAAATTCTCCCCAAGGAACAGGCCGTGCTTGCCGTCGGATTCGCTCTTGTAGTACTGCGTGGTTAACTGGAGCTGCTGATGATCGTCGATGTTGATGGTGCCTGTCCCCATCACGTCGATACGGTCGGAATACTGCAAGCCGGTCTGGGTGTTATCGATAATCACCTCGTCGCCGTTGCCGTCATACCAGCCGCCGTAGCGCTGATAGGAGACCGACAGACGGCCAGAGGCGTTGTCATTGCCGCCGCTCACGGCTGCGGAGACGTTCTCATCATGGTCGTTATGGCTGTTAAACCCGCTTTTTGCTCCGGTCTGGAACTCCACCTCGGTCTCCGGCTGGCCTTTTTTGGTGACGATGTTCACCAGACCGCCGGTACTGCCGCCGCCGTACAGCGAGGTGGCGCCGGAGATCACTTCGATGCGGTCAATGTTGAACGGATCGATAGAGTCGAGCTGACGGCTGTCGCTGCGGGAAGAGTTCAGACGTACGCCGTCCACCATCACCATCATGGAGCGACCGCGCAGGTTCATGCCGTAGTTGGTACGTCCCTGGCTGCTGACGTCCATGCCGGGGATCAGCTGGGCCAGCACGTCTTTAATCTCTTTCCCGCCCTGAACCTGCTGCTCAATTTCCGCCCGCTCAATAACCCAGGTGGTTTGCGCCATCTCTGCCACGCTGCGATGTGCCCGGCTGGCGGAGACCACAATATCTTCTTCCTTTTGTTCTTCCGCCCACGCAGAGGTAGAAAGCATGGCAAGCAAGCACGGATTTAAAACCCAAAGATGAGAACGTTTCATTGTTATGTTGATCCTGAATGTGTGTGTCAGTACTCGGTGGTCTTCATTAATGATTTAAAAACCTGGCTGCTCTCCGGGCTGGTGGTGCTCCGCCAGTGGATCACGCCGGGGGTGGTTGCCAGCTCAAACGGCTCGTCATCGTGAGCGCGATTCAAAATTCGCGCCGCGCGCCAGGCCATCAGGCTGAGCTGGGGTTCGGCAATACCGAGACGGTGCATCCCGGCATTGACGGCAAACAGGCGGTTGCTCTGCGGGCCGTCCCATTCAAGGGTGAAATCGTTGTTGATGCAGAAGGCTTCATTCTCATCCAGACGCAGTCGGGAAGAGAGCGGGGCGAGAAACGCGGGCTGCACGGCGCGGTAGCCGGTGGCGAAAATCACCACGTCGCTCTCCAGCTGTTCGCGCCCGCCGTCCAGGTGATGCTGGATGCTGAGGCGATGTCCGGTTTCCTGGCGCGTCAGCGCCGTCACCGAGCGGGACGGCATCAGGTGCGCCCAGGGTTTTTCGCGTAGCACTTCGAAGCGGTGATACATGGCGCGATAGATGGCCAGCAGCGACTCCGTGGTGATCCCGTCGGAGGTCATCTTCTGCTCCTGCAACATCTGACGTCGGGCGTCGTCACCAAGGGTCGAGAAGCTGTCCACGTACTCCGGCGTGAAATATTCGTTAGCAAACGCGGCTTCATCCAGCGCGTTGTAGTTGTTGCGGCGCGACACCCAGTTGAGGCTCAGCGGCTGCCCCCATTCCCCACGGAAGATATTTAAAAACAGATCCGCACCGCTCTGGCCGCCGCCGACGACGGTGACGCGCTTGCCCGCTAAATCCGGCGTGCGCAGCATCATTTCGCTGGCGTGGAAGCAGGTGTCGTCCTGCGCGGTGACGCAGTCTGGGAGATTGATCTGCTTCCCAATCCCCACGCAGACGTGGCGCGCCAGGAAGCGATCCCGCTGGGTCACGACCTCAAACAGGCCGTTTTGCTCATCAAAGCTGACCTGCTGTACCTGCTGGCTGAAGGCCAGGTTAGTGAGGTTATCCGCCGCCCAGCACAGGTAGTCGGCAAACTCCTCGCGCGACACGGTGCGCTGCTCGGTGGTGAGGAAACGGTAGAACTTTTTGCGCTGTACCAGATAGTTCAGGAAGCTGTGGCGGTTGGTAGGCTCCACGGCGCTGACCAGATCCTTCAGGAAGCTGGTCTGCATATGGCAGTCCGGCACCATCATCCCCGGGTGCCAGGAGAAGTGCGGCTTGCGTTCAAGAAACAGCGAGCTAAAACCGTCCAGCCCCTCTGCCAGCGCGGCAATACTGAGGTTGAACGGACCGATACCAATGCCGATGAAATCATAGGTTTTCATTGCGCTGACTCCTGGGAGACCAGAAAAAGAGGGTTATCAAGATCGCAGACGTAGTTCGGCAGCATGCGGCTGCCGCCGTCGTGTTCAGAGAAGGTCAGTTTGACCGGGTTGAGGATCACGCGAATAATCTGCGGCTTAAACAGGTCGAACTTCGCGAAGCGCGCCGTAAGATCCGGATGGGCGGCCATATAGCGACGTAACACCAGCGCCAGGATCTGATAGAAGCGGGTTTCGCTCACGCCGCATTGCAGGGTGAGGGGGGATATAAAGCGCAGTACCGTGACAAAGTTGCCGGTTTGCAGGTCGTGGATGATGTAATCCGCGCTGAGGCGCGCCGTCACCGCTTTTACCTGCTCCGGCAGGCTCTGCGCCTGCGGGAAATCTTCATCCACCAGGCGCATGTCGCCCTGGAAATCCTTCAGCAAAATGCGCTGCGGAACGTAATCTTTCATCACCAGCGTGACGTTCTGGCCGTGGGCGATGAGCGCCACCCCGTAGCGGCAGAGCAGGTGGTAGAAGGGGATCACCGTCGCCTCAAACAGCTTTTCCAGCCATGCGTCAGCGGTTAACCCCGAGCGTTTGATCCACGCGTCAATCAGCGGGCGCCCCTGGTTATCGGTTTCCATCAGCGCCGCCATCAGCACCGCCTGTTCGCCATCCTGTAAATAGCAGGATGGGTTCTCGCGCCAGATCACCCCCAGCATCTCCTGATAGCGGTACGGCGCCTCAGGCAATGCGGCATAACCCGGATGCGACAGATATCCGGCTGCGGGTTCGCCAAGCACCTGCGCCCCGGAGTGAATCAGCGTGGCATCGCTGGCGAACTGCTGCTGTAGCCAGCGCGAGGCCAGCGGACCGGCGGCGATATACTTGCCCGGAATACCGCGATAGCAGGAGGTGTTGTAGATAGTCAGCGGCAGCTTGATGTCATACGGCGCGCGACGGCTGGCGTTGGTCAGCGTGCGCAGGGACTGCTGCGCCAGATACTCATCGCCGAACTCACCCAGCTCTACCATCTCACCGCGCGCGAGCTGCGCCAGGAAATGAATGGCAATTTTTTGCTGCCACTGCCACGGGTGCAGCGGCACCGGCAGCCAGCTGTCGTCCAGATCCAGCTCCTGCCAGCGGGCGTCGAACCGCTCGCGCTCGGCATCGTCCATGGCGCTGGAGAGCAGGGCGTTAATATCGCAATCGGCGTCGCTGCTCCAGACCAGACGCTCGCGCTGCACGGCGACCCAGTGCAGGCGGAAACGCCCGCGATATTCCGGCGCGTACAGGCGCAGGGCATCCAGCCCCCAGCCGCGGCGTCCCTTGTTGAAAATAAACTTCGGGTGACCGCGCATCAGGCACTGTAGTTCGTCCGGGTCGAGGTGGATCAGCGCATCGGCATCCAGCGTTTCACGCGCCTGCAACAGCTGCATGTCACCCCGCAGCGTGGCGTAGAGATCTTCCATGTGCTCCGCCGTTTGCGCGTCGCTCATCTCCAGCACGGTGGCCAGTTGCAGCAGCGCGTTTTCCGCTTCGACCGCCGCGCCGCTGGTGGTGGTCAGGGTATCAGGGTCAATATGCAGCCAGCCCCATATCCCACGCGTGGCGCGAAACTGCCAGCACGCGTTGCCCATACTGATGCGCCAGTTGTCCGCCGAAACCGGCTCGGCGCGCAGGGTGCGTTCATATTCCAGTTCGGCGAGGATCTTCGCCACCATCTCGCGGTTCACTTTCTGCCAGAGTGCGTTCACAGTTCCACCTCGTGGAAGAAGCGGTGACGCTCGCTCATGATCAGACGGGAGCGTTTGTGCGGGAAGTCGAACTCTTTCACCGTGTCGAAACCGGCGGACGCCAGATGGCGGAACAGACGCTGGTTGTCGAAGCGCGGCTCGGCGACAATGCGCGTGGTGCGCGGTTCATCGAGATACAGATAGTGGCTCAGGCCGCGCAGCCAGCTGCGGATGTATTGCGCGCCGCGCCAGTTTTCTTCACCCACCAGCATGTGCAGCCCGCGGTCAAACGGCTGCCAGCGGTAGTGGCGGCCAATGCGATCTTCTGCCGCCCAGTAGAGTTCAAAATAGCCGAACGGCTGGTCATCGAAGCAGCCGATAACCGGGTAACAATAGGTCGAGTCGAGCTGGCGGCGCAGGTAGTTTTCCTGCTCGGCCTGCGGTCCCGCCATCTCCCAGAAGGCATTTACGCGCGGGTTATTCATCCAGCGGGTAAAGCGCTCGCCGTCCAGCGCCACGTCCGCCACGCGGAAGCTCAGGGTGCGCTTAATCTGCGGATCGTAACGGCGGTAAACCTCGCTCTGCGGGCGGTGAGGGCGCAGCGGGAAGTACAGCTGACGGCTTTCGTCAAACTGCGTTCCGCCGCTCGCCTGCGGACGTTCGCCTTTCAGCCACAGCGGCAGCTGCCAGAAAATTTCACGCGCCAGATAATCCCCATGAACGAGGCTAAACAGCGCCTGCGCCTGAGGTTCATCCTGCCAGGCTGCCCACGGCAGGGTAATGCCGGTCAGGGCGGGCGCGGCAACAAACAGCTGGTCGAGGGCGTCCACCAGCCAGCCGTCCGGGAGCCCGGTCAGCCGCTCCAGCACCGCGCTGCCGTCGAGACCCAGCGTCAGCGGCAGGTTTTGTTCCGTGACCGTGCAGCGAAAGCCGTAGCCGGAATGGACGATATTCGCGTTTGCCATCACGCCTTCTCCTTATAAAACGGGTTGCTAAAGTCGAAATAGATCACCGCCGGATCGACGATGGTGTTTTCGTTGCGATCGTGCAGGTAGCAGAAAAAGTTGCCTTTGCAGTTCCAGGTCGGGCTGTTGAGCACATAATCGAGGCAGCGGGTCTGCTTCGCCGTGGTGCGCAGTTCGGCCAGCGCGTCACGCACGCGGGACATCAGGTTCTCTTCGCTGTCGAAGCCGGCGGCGGCGAGCGCGGCGGTGACGGCAAGGGTAGAGTTCAGCAGCAGGTAATAAGGGAAGTAGCGCAGCAGCTGGCTCTCACCGAAGCGGTTTTCCACCTCGGTTTCACCTGCCTCTTTCAGCCACGCGTCGGCCCCTTCGGTCCAGGCGCTGCCCTGGCAGTCGCGGTAGATCAGCCCAACGGGGAAATCCTGCTGCATCTCAACGAGGATATTTTGCTGGTGCGCCAGCAGGACCAGACCGTAGTCCGCCTCGGCGCTGAACAGCGGAAGCAATACCCGGTCGCAGTAAGCGTCCAGCCAGCAGCGCGCGGCCTGGGCGAGCGGGAGATCCAGACGCTGGCTCAGACGACGCACCGCCGCGGCGAGCAGGCTGTCGCCGCCGTCCGGCGCGGCCTGGGTCAGGCTCACCAGCACGTTGGTTTGCGTTTCAGGGGTATCGAACAGCAGGTTGACGCGCAGGGCCATCAGGCTCTCTTCCTGGACGACGCCGTGCTCATCGCACAGCCCCGCCCAGCCGTCCTCCTGCATCACGCGCATGGTCGGGTAGCGCGCCTGAAGTTCCTGCCAGCGTGCCGTTTTCGCCAGCCGCGCCAGGCGCATGCCGCGCTTAACCTCTTTCACCGACAGCGTGCGCACGGAGTTGGTCAGCCGCACGCTCAGGGAAAACTTAATCATGTCGCTGTTGGTTTCGCTGTACAGCGAGCGGGAAGAGCTGGTGGGCAGCCATTGCGCACCGGCTTCGCCCAGATCGCGCAGGGCGCCTTTTTCTACCAGACGCTGGCACCAGTCCTGCTCCAGCAGATAGTCGGCCTGCCACGGGTGCATCGGCAGCAGCCAGCAGGTGTCGGTGAAGTGACCGAGAAGGGCCGGCGCGCTCTGCGCTGCAAAGCGCAGCAGACGTTCCCGCAGGGAGACATTCAGGCTGTCGCCAGTAATCAGCTCATGCTCAACCGCAAACCAGCGCAGCGGGAAGCGGGAGGCGAAATCCGGCAGATAGCGACGCGCCTCGACCTCGTTAAACGGCTCGTGCGACTTTGGGGCAGGATGAAAAGCATGGCCGACCAGCAGCGCCTGTTCCGCTTCGGCAAACGTCAGCGGCTTATCGCGCAGGTTTGCCCAGTTGTGGCGTAAATCAATGGCCTGCCAGGTGTGCGTATGGCTTTCCAGGACGCGCTGCTTAAAGCGAGCCAGCGTATCAGCATCCAGATCGCCTTTTACCGTCTCTTTTTGAAGAATGAAATCAATCAGTTGATGAAATGTGACCGTGTCACCGCCGTCGCTGTCGGCCTGAATCAGCGTTGCCGGAAAACGATACTGGTGATGCTGCGTGGGGGAGAAATAGCGTACCGGAACCCGAATGGCCTGGGTTGGGGAGAGCGGGATATGAATCTGTGATAACTCATCCGCACGGGTTGCGGGAAGATAGTGCCAGTCCTTCGTTTCGCGCAGCAGCGCGTTCAAAAAACACTGGGCCGCAACATCTGTACCGGCGGAGCGGGGCAGAGTACGCATAGTTGTACCTCATTCCATGACTGATAATAATTCTCGTTATGATATTCATTCTGTTTACAGTGGCAACTATTTTTGCAATATTTGTTTTCATAAACTTCATAATTTCCACACATTTATTGACATTATCTTCACAATTTTATGCGCACCCGTACTGAGAATCTCACTGACGTTGTGACCCCTAAAGCTAACTGGCCCCTGGCACTGGGCGCCGGTTTATTAGGTATTGGGCAAAACGGTTTGCTGGTTATGCTGCCGCAGCTGGTCTCCCTGACCGGACTGTCGCTCTCCGTCTGGGCCGGGCTGCTGATGTTCGGCTCGATGCTCTTTTTACCCGCATCGCCCTGGTGGGGACGCCAGAGCGAGCGGCACGGCTGTAAGATCGTTATGCTGGCCTCGCTGGGAGGCTATCTGGCGAGCTTTGTCGTGATGGCGCTGGTGGTCTGGGCGATGGCGAACGGCGCGCTGAATGCTCTCTGGGGAATGGCAGGCCTGGTGCTGTCGCGCATGCTGTACGGCCTGACGGTATCAGGGCTGGTGCCTGCGGCCCAGACGTGGGCCATTCAACGCGCGGGGCTGGATAAAAGGATGGCGGCGCTGGCGACGATAAGCTCTGGCCTTAGCTGCGGGCGTCTGCTGGGACCGCCCCTGGCCGCGCTGATGCTCATCGTCAGCCCGGTCGCACCGCTCTGGCTGATGGCGCTGGCGCCGTTTATCGCGCTGCTGCTGGTGCTGCGCGAAGCCGCCGATCCCCCGCTGCCGCCGGTGGCGCACCAGTCGACGCGGTTACAGGCCTCCATGCTGCCTTTCCTGGTGCTGGCACTGCTGCTGGCGGCGCTGGTCAGCCTGATGCAGCTTGGTTTATCGCCGCATCTTCACCCGTTATTTAATGGCGATGCCGTGCAAATCAGCCATCATGTCGCGCTGCTGCTGAGCCTGGCCGCGCTGGCGACCCTGGCGGCGCAGTTTCTGGTGGTACGCCCGCAGCATTTTACCCCGAGAGTTTTACTCTTAATTGCCGCGGTCTTGATGGTGGCGGGTCTTGGGCTGATGTGTCTCGCCAGTTTAGCCCTGTTCTACGTGGGAATTGTCATCACTTCGCTGGGGGCCGCCATGGCAACGCCGGGATACCAGCTTTTGCTCAACGATCGGCTGACGACGGGCAAAGGCGCAGGGGTGATCGCCACCAGCCATACGCTGGGGTACGGGGCCAGCGCGCTGCTGGTACCCGTGGTGACGCGCTTTTACGGCGAGCAGTTTTTGATTACTGCCGCATGGGGAATGGCGCTGCTGTTTCTCGCGGTGAGCGTGTGGGTACGATCGACCGATCGTACCTCTGCTGAACATTAGTGGAACGGATGAGAGGATGTGCTGGCTGCGTCCTCACTTTGCCGCAGACGCTGAAGCGGATCCTGCTGATAAAACTGGCAAAAACGCTGCCACAGCGCCGGGAAGCGCGGAGCGAAAAGCTCAGGTGCGCTAAAGAAATACTCGGACAGTACCGCAAAACACTCGGCGGGATCGGTCGCGGCATAGGCATCAATGCTGGCCGCGCTTTCACCCACCAGGTCTATCTCATCCTGAATGTTTTCCATCGCCGCGTGCAGGTCGTGCTCCCATCCCGCGACTTCACGCAGCGGGATCAGCGGCACGCCGCTGGCGCGATCGCCGTTGCGGGTATCCAGCTTATGCGCCACTTCGTGAATGATCAGGTTGAAGCCCGAGGCATCGAACGAGTCCTGAATATCCAGCCAGTTGAGGATGATTGGCCCTTGCTGCCAGCTTTGCCCGGACTGCACCATACGCTGGTTGTGCACCAGCCCGATGTCATCCTCCCACTCATCATCGACGATAAACGGCGCCGGGTAGATCAGCACTTCGTGGAAGCCATCCAGCCATTCGATACCCAGCTCCAGCACCGGCAAGCAGAAGAGCAGGGCGATGCGGGAATTTTTAAGCGGATCCAGTTCGAAGCCCTGTAGCGGTACCAGCCGTTTTTGCTGTAAAAAACGCTCGGCCAGCTGAATCAGCTTTGATTGCTCTTCAGGCAAGAGATTCGCCAGCACGGGGATCGCCAGAGCCTCATCCCAGGGCAGCGCCATATTTCGACCAGCGTCGTTCGTTTTCCAGGGCCACTTAATCATCGCTTTGCTCGTTACTCGCACGTGAACAAAATGGAAAGGTCAGGGGCTGTTAGCATGCCAACATACTCTGTTAAGCAGTATGACACTCCTCTTCGGCTGCATGCAGACTGGCAGCCTGTTTAAGAGGAATCCAGCCCGCATAAACTATCACTATGTGCCGTCAGGTTGATAGCGCTTTAGGGGTATCCCCTTCATTTTGTGAAGTATGTCGTGCGCGACTATGATAAATCTCTTCTTACCCTACCGTGCTTAAGGATCCCGTCAGTATGCCCGTCAATTTTGACCTCAACGATCTCTATGCCTTCCGCGCTTTACTGGAATATGGCAATTTCCGTCTTGCGGCGGAGTCTATCTGCCTTTCCCAGTCGGCGTTGAGTCGAAGAATTGAAAAGCTCGAGGCGGCACTGGGGACAAAACTGTTCGACAGAACCACCCGGCGCGTCACGCTGACCCTGTATGGACAGACCTTTGCCGACCGATGCGGACAGCTGCTTGCTGATGTGGAGTCCATGCTTTCGGATATAGATAAGGCCAGCGAGGAGCGTACGGGGCTAATCACCGTGGCGACGGTGCCGTCCGCCGCCTGTTACTTTATGCCCGATGTTATCCGCCGCTTTCAGTCCCGTTACCCCCGCGTGCGCATAAAACTGATCGACAGCAGCGCCGGAAATGTTATCGAGGCCGTCACCCGCGGACAGGCGGATTTTGGTATCTGCTTTGCCCGGAGTTTGCAGCCCGACATCGAGTTTGTCCCGCTGGTGGAGGATGTCTACGTGGCTGCCTGCCGGCGCGACAGCCCGCTTGCAAAAAGAAAAAGCCTGACGTGGCAGGCTTTTTATCAGCAGGATTATATCGGTCTGGATAAGACCTCCGGCAACCGCAATCTTCTCGACCAGCGGGTCGGGCATATTCGGCCTGAGCGCCCCAGCATCTGCGAAACGCGGCACGTGACGACCATGCTGGGGATGGTTGAAGCCGGGATCGGCATTGCGGCCGTTCCCGCCATGTCAATGCCCCGCGCAGAGCATTCGCTGCTGACGTCGGTACCTTTAACCGAGCCTGAGGTCAGGCGAACCGTGGGGCTGATCCGCCGCCGCGGGCGGATCCAGTCCTAAATTGCTGCCGAACTCGAAACGCTGATTACCGAGCAGTATCGCGAGGTGCACTGACGGGCGTTAAGCCCGTTGCCGTAATGACGCTGGCGGCCTGTGGCGAAGAGAGAAAGGCCAGCAGCGCTTTTCCCTGTTCGGGATGGTCAGCCTTCTGCGTTACGGCTCCGGCGAAACGGGTAATGTACTGCATGTCGTCAGGCAACTTACCCACAAACGTCACCCCCGGGACCGGCAGAAGCTCGCTCACCTGCTGAAAGCCGAGATCGTATTTCCCTTTTGCCACTTCAGACGCCACCGGGATGCGCTCAACCCGGTGCGCTTTATCGTGGACCTGGCCGTCGATGCCCAGCTTACGGAACAGCTGGCTCTCTACATACCGGCCGCTGGCGCTGTCGGAATAAGCTATGGAATGCGCCTTCAGCAGCGTTTGCCGCAGGGCAGGCACCGTACTGATATCCGGCACCGGCGCGCCCGCTTTGACGACCATCCCGACGGGCGAATCCGCCAGCTCCACGCGAGAGCCCGCCGCCGTCCTGCGATCCTGTTCCAGTTTCGCCAGCGCATCGCCCACCATAATCACCACGTCCGCTTTTTCGCCCCGGGCGAGCCGGGCCGGAATGGCCTGCGGCGTTTTGCCCATCGACGGGCCGGGGATCACAATGAGTCTGTCACCGCTTTGCGCTTCGTACTGCGGCGTCAGCTTCTCCAGCGCCGCTTTGAAGCCGCCAGAAATCATCACCGTCACATCCTGCGCAAGCGCGCCCGCGCTGAGGGTGGCGAAGGTCAGGGCGGCAATCACCGTTCTGAATGTAAGCATGAGGGATCACTCCTTAACGGCAGTTTGCAGGATTAACGTGCGACGACGATAGAGATAAAGCGTTGCCAGCAGGGCGCAAACGGCGGCAAAGCTCATCCAGTAGCCCGGAGAGGCTTTGTCGCCGGTGTACTCAATTAAGGCAGTCGAAATCACTGGCGTGAAACCGCCAAAGACCGCCGTTGCCAGGCTGTAAGCCAGTGAGAAGCCCGCCACGCGCACCTCTGCTGGCATGATCTCCGTCAGGGCCGGGATCATCGCGCCGTTATACAGGCCGTAGAGGAAAGAGAGCCACAGCAGCACAGTCAGCATCATTGAGAAGCTCGGGGCTGCGGCCAGCATCGTCAGTGCCGGATAGCTGGTCGCCAGCGCCAGCAGCGTCATGGCGATCAGCACCGGTTTACGCCCGAAGCGATCCGACAGCGCGCCGCCCAACGGAAGCCAGATGAAGTTGGACACCGCCACCAGCAGCGTGACCAGAAGACTGTCCGACGCGCTAAGCATCAGGACTTTTTTACCGAAGGTCGGCGCGTAAACGGTGATCAGGTAAAACGCGGTGGTGGTCATCGCCACCATCAGCATGCCCGCGACGACTACCGGCCAGTTGGCGAGCAGCGTTGTGAAGACCTGACGCATTGCCAGATGGTGGCGACGGGCGCTGAATTCCTCGGTCTCTTCGAGCTTGCGGCGCAGGAAAAAGATAAACGGCACAATCAGACAGCCAAACAGGAACGGAATACGCCATCCCCATTCGCGAATGGCACTCTCTTCCAGCACCACATTCAGGGCGAAGCCCATCGCCGCCGCGATCATAATGGCGACCTGCTGGCTACCCGACTGCCAGCTGGTGTAGAAACCCTTGCGGCCCGGCGTGGCGATCTCCGCCAGATAAACCGAAACCCCGCCCAGCTCGGCGCCTGCCGAAAAACCCTGCAACAGGCGGCCGGTCAGCACCAGCAGCGGCGCCCACAGGCCAATGCTCTGGTAAGAAGGGATCAGCACGATCAGGAAGGTTCCGGCGGCCATAATTGACAGGGTGACGATCAGCCCTTTACGGCGACCCACTTTATCAATGTAAGCCCCCAGCACAATGGCCCCGATCGGACGCATCAGGAAGCCCGCGCCAAAGACGGCGAAGGTCATCATCAGGGACGCAAATTCACTGCTTGCCGGAAAAAAAGTATGGGCGATGTAGGTGGCATAAAAGCCGAACAGAAAGAAGTCGAATTGCTCAAGAAAGTTGCCCGACGTGACGCGGAAAATCGCGCCCGCTTTGGCACGAAGCGTTGCAGGTGAGGTTGAGGAAACCATGATTATCTCCAGTTTTATAGTGACGTTATGCTCGTCTGTTTCTGAAAACTGGATCAGGAAGTGGAAATTAATAAGCGCAAATAGCGCATGGACTGATGCGTGTGGTGCATTAATGACAAAGCGTTGACCAGTATTTACATATTCAACAATAACTTAACATTTCGGTGATCTTTTATTTACTCGATTTCGCTAAGTTGCTGATATATCGGTTTTGTGACATCGCGCAGGTGAGAAGCCAGGCGGGGCCTGGCTTGGGATTATCAGCGCAGCGCGTTCGCAATCGCGCTAAACATCAGCGACGCTTCCAGCGGCTGGGCGCTGAATGACGGCTCTGCCTGCGGCCAGGTGGACCACTGGACGATAACCAGATTTTCTTTCTGATTAACCATGATCATCTGACCAAATATACCCAGCGCCCACAGGGAATCCTTCAGCGAATTTTCGACTTTCGGCTCCACGTGGGTGGCGGTGGCTGGTACTTCGTTGTTCCACCACTGGTAGCCGTATAACCCCTTCGGATGCGCGTCGGACACCGATCCTTTGGCCTGTGTCCAGGCTGAGGACTGTTTCACCCAGCCCTCGGGGAGGATCTGCTTCCCGTCCGGCAGCGTACCGTTATGCAGGATAAACTCCCCGAAACGCCCCCAGTCTTCCAGCGTGGCGTTGAACCCATGCGCACCCACGTCGTGCTGGCCTTTGCTGTAGGCATGCCACACGCCGTCGCTCGCCATGCCGTACGGCTGCCAGATGGTCTTCTCCAGATACGCCGCGAGCGTCATGCCGGTGGCGCGCTCAAGCACATCGCCTAACAGCCAGGCGCCACCCGAGGAATAGGACCAGTTTTCGCCCGCCGGGTGTTCACGGTGTAACCCCTTCACCAGGGTGCGCACGCAGTTGTAGGTGCCCGGCTTCGCTTCGCATTCGGTAAGCCGGGCGAAGTCAGATTGCGGGTTGGTGTAATCTTCGTTCCACGCCACGCCAGAGGTGTGGGTGATGAGCTGTTTTAGCGTTACGCCCTCCCAGGCGGTGCCTTTTAAGTCAGGTTCGTATTGGGTGACAAGGTCGTCCAGGGAGTGGATTTTCCCTTCTTTAATTGCAGCACCCACCAGCGCGGAGACCACCGATTTGCCCACGGAACGCGACGTCCAGAGCGTTGAGTCGGTATTGCCTTCACCCAGGTATTTATAGGCCACTTTGCCGTTTTTCAGCACCAGCATGCCGCTGACGTTCTGGCGTTTCAGGTAATCCTGAAGAGTGTAACTCTTACCCTTCACCTGATAGCGGGCATCGGTGAGCGGTTTTTCTGCGGGCAGCAGCGGCGTAGCGTTGCCGTGGCGGAACACATCCCCTGCGTAGTTGCGGTAGTCATTGCGAAAGCCCACCACGCGATCGGCCTGGCTCCAGGTGAGCATGGTATGCGCGTCCGGGAGTCTGGCATCGAAAGGCGCCGGACAGGTGGTGAGGTCGGTACCGTTGCAGGCCGCCATAACGGCGGGCGAGAGCAGGCTGCTGACAACCAGCGCCGCGAGCAGCGTGCGGTTTGTTTTGATTTTCATATTTATCTCGTTTGGCTCAGGAAGGACTTCAGTTTAATAACCTGCGGCCTATAATAAAAAACGCGTTATGGGGGAAAATCCCCCGTAAAAATTGCGTGGAGAATGGCGTGGCATCACTGATCTATTCCTTTGCCCAGCTTGAGGCGTTCACTGCCGTCGCTGAACACGGCAGCCTGATGAAGGCGGCCAGTAAACTCGGCAAAGATCGTACTACCCTGCGGGATCTGATCGATTTCCTTGAGGATGGGCTGGGCTATGCTCTGTTCCTGCGGGAGGGGCGCAGCCTGCGCCTGACGCCGGAGGGGGAGCAGCTTCAGCGGCAGGCGCACCTGCTAATGCGCCAGGTCAAAGCGTTTGAGGCGTTTGCCAGATCGGTACCGGACAGCGCGACGCAGGACATTGCCCTCGCTTACGATCCGTTCACCCCCAGAGCTTTTTTACAGGCGCTGATTGCCACACTGGCGACGAAAAAGATCCGCCTGAGCCTGACCAGCGCATCGCGCGATGAGGCGGAAGCGATGCTGGCAAACGGTCAGGCCGATCTGGGGATCTGCCAGGCGCGCAACCGCAGCGTGGGCAATGAGATGGAGTGGCGGGCGCTGGGGGCGATCGAAATGGATTTTTACGCCGCAACGGCGCTTTTTGCGGAGGTTGCGTCGCCGGTGTCGCTGCTCGATCTCTCTCTGGTGCCACAGGTGATTATGCATCCCGCGTCAGACGAGCCGGTTGCCCGTCGCCTGCAAATTTCAGGGCACACGCTTTTCACTAACGAACTGGAGATGCTGCGCAGCCTGCTGGAGCAGGGCTGCGGCTGGGGGTTTTTGCCGACCCATCTTCAGGCAACGCAGTGGAAAAATGTAAAAAGGCTGCCCACCGAAGTGGGCAGCCAGGGGATAAGCCAGACGATGGTCACTATCTGGAAGCCGGGCAGCGACAAGCGCGGGTTGATCAACGATACGCTGTCGCTGCTTCCGGCGTTATGGAAACGTTCAGCGCTGTGAGCACCCTTTGCACTGTTTATTCTGGATCTGCTGGAAGAAGTCGTTGCCTTTGTCATCCACCAGGATAAACGCCGGGAAGTTCTCCACTTCAATTTTCCAGATGGCTTCCATTCCCAGTTCAGGATACGCCACGCACTCCAGGCTCTTGATGCTGTTTTGCGCCAGCACCGCCGCCGGGCCGCCGATGCTGCCGAGGTAGAAGCCGCCGTGCTTATGGCAAGCGTCGGTGACCTGCTGGCTGCGGTTACCTTTGGCCAGCATGATCATGCTCGCACCGTGGGATTGCAGTAGGTCCACGTAGGAGTCCATACGCCCGGCGGTGGTTGGGCCTAAGGAGCCAGACGCGTAACCTTCTGGCGTTTTGGCCGGGCCTGCGTAGTAAATCGGGTGATCTTTAACGTACTGCGGCAGTTCTTCCCCGTTGTCGAGCAGCTCTTTCAGCTTCGCATGGGCGATGTCGCGCGCCACGATGATGGTGCCGTTCAGCGACAGGCGGGTGGAGACCGGGTGCGCGGAAAGCTGCGCCAGGATCTCATTCATCGGCTTGTCGAGATTGATGCTCACCACGTCGCCTTCACCCTGTTGACGCAGGGACTCAGGAATATACTGGCCCGGATTGTGTTCCAGCTTCTCAATCCAGATCCCGTCGCGGTTGATTTTCGCTTTGATATTACGGTCAGCGGAGCAGGAGACGCCCATGCCGATTGGGCAGGAGGCACCGTGGCGCGGCAGGCGGATTACGCGAATGTCGTGGGCAAAGTATTTCCCGCCGAACTGCGCGCCAAGGCCGAGGTTTTGCGCTTCCTGAAGCAGTTCCTGCTCAAGCTGGACGTCGCGGAACGCCTGGCCGTGCGCGTTGCCTTCGGTTGGCAGGCCATCGTAGTAGCGCGCAGAGGCGAGCTTGACGGTTTTCAGCGTGGCTTCCGCTGAGGTGCCGCCAATAACGAAGGCGATATGGTAAGGCGGGCAGGCCGCGGTGCCGAGGGTCCGCATCTTCTCAACCAGATAATTTTTCAGCTTCGCCGGGGTGATCAGCGCTTTGGTTTCCTGATACAGATAAGTTTTATTGGCGGAACCGCCGCCTTTCGCCATGCACAGGAATTTATACTCGTCACCATCAACGCTGTAGAGGTCGATCTGCGCGGGCAGGTTGGTGCCGGTGTTCACCTCTTTATACATATCCAGCGCCGCATTCTGCGAGTAGCGCAGGTTGTCTTCAATATAGGTGTTATACACGCCCTGACTCAGCGCCGCTTCGTCACCGCCGCCGGTCCAGACGCGCTGGCCTTTCTTACCCATAATGATTGCCGTACCGGTATCCTGACAGGTGGGCAGCACGCCTTTCGCCGCAATTTCGGAGTTGCGCAGGAATTGCAGGGCAACGTACTTATCGTTCTCGCTGGCTTCCGGGTCGCTCAGAATAGCCGCAACCTGCTTCTGGTGAGAGGTGCGCAGCATAAATGCCGCGTCGTGGAAGGCCTGCTGTGCCAGCAGGGTCAACGCCTCTGGCTCGACTTTCAGCACTTCCTGACCGTCGAACTCGGCAACGGAAACGTGCTCTTTGGTCAGCAGATAGTATTCGGTGTCATCGTGCGCAAGAGGGAAGGGGTTTTGGTAGATAAACGGTTTGTTTGACATAGCGTATTGCTCCACAAAAATAAAACCGCCGGAGGAGAAGTCCGGCGGTCAGGAATCAGAACATCATGGACATCCACGGATAACCAATCAGCAGCAGGGCCGCCAGGAAGATGGCACCGAAGATGGTGCCGAGGCGCCAGTAGTCTTTGGTTGGCAGGTAGCCGCTACCGTAGTAAATCGGGCTTGGACCGGTACCGTAGGGGGTAATGATCCCCATCACGCCCAGCGAGGTCACCATCAGCAGAACGAACACTTCCATATTCATGCCCGGAATGGTGGAGGCGATGGTCAGCATCGCAGGCAGCAGCGCCGTGGTGTGCGCGGTGGTGCTGGCGAACAGATAGTGCAGCAGGTAGAACGCCAGCAGCAGCACGATGGTGGCGACACCCGGAGAGATACCGCTCATCAGCAGGCCGCCTTCTTTACCCAGCCAGCTGATAAAACCGGTGGAGGAGAGGCCATCCGCCAGCGCCACCAGGGTGGCGAACCAGACGAAGGTATTCCACGCGGCTTTGTTACCGGTGATATCGTTCCACTCCAGCACGCCGGTCCACAGCATCAGGCCAACGATCAGCAGGGCAGCCATGGCCGGTTCAATCCACGCCGCGGCGAAGATCCACATCAGCAGCGCACAGCACACGAACACCAGCAGCAGGATCTCATTGCGCGACAGTTTGCCCAGTTTTTCCAGTTCACGGGTCGCCCACAGCGGTACTTCGTTATTCACTTTTACTTCCGGCGGGTAGAACCAGTAGGCCAGCAGCGGCATGGTCAGGATCAGCAGGATGCCCAGCGGCAGGAAGGCGAGGAACCAGGTCCCCCAGGAGATATCAATTCCAACCGTGCTTTTTACCAGCGCCAGCGCCAGCAGGTTAGGTGCCAGAGCGGAAAGGAACATCGAGCTGGTGATACAGGCCGCGGTGATGGCTACCCACATCAGATACGAACCGATTTTGCGCGCGCTTGGGTCATTGGGTTTTGAACCGTACAGCGGCGGCAGGTTGGCGATGATCGGGTAGATGGTCCCGCCGCTGCGCGCGGTGTTGGACGGGGTGAACGGGGCCAGCAGCAGGTCCGCAAACGTAATGGCGTAACCGAGCGTGAGGCTGCGACGGCCCAGGTACTTCACCAGAATCAGCGCCAGACGGCGGCCGAAGCGGGTTTTGTCGTAGCCTGCGGCGAACATAAAGGCACCGAAAATCAGCCAGACGGTGGAGTTACCAAACCCGCTGACCGCCCATTTAAAGGAGGCGCCCGCCAGCTTGAATTTTGGGTCAGCCAGCTGTTCCGGGCTAAAGAGTACCCACTGGCTGCACAGCGCAATCGCCACGACGCCGGTAAGACCGATCACGGCGCCCGGCAGCGGTTCGAAAATTAAGCCGACGATGACGCCGACAAAGATGGCGAAGTAGTGCCACGCATAAGGCGGCAGCCCTTCCGGAACGGGGACAAACAACAGCAGGACGGCAACAATGACGGGCAAAGCCATCATCAGCAGTCGTTTTGCTGTTCCATTTGATGCCAGATTCGCCGCAGGAGGCGTTACAGCAGTTTTTGTATTCATAGTTTCACGTCTTAAGTTGTCAAAAATTCGTCGCCCGGCGAAAACACAAATTCGATTGAAATATCCTTTTTGCTTTTTTTAGTTATTTAAGGTGCGGATTTGTGTTTTCACTAATAGCGATTTAACGCATTTTGGTTTGCGCTAAATAAAAAATGATGATGTTTTTATATTGCTCTTTTGAATGCCATAACTATTGATCGCGATCAAAAAAACGGAACTGAATGGCTATTTTTATATTTTTTATAATAACCACTCTGAGTAGTGTGGTTATTCGCTAGCTTTACGCATTTTATGTATCAAAACTATAACATTTAAATTCTGGTGATTTTGTTTATCTTTGTTTTATAAGGTTTTTTGATAGATTTGGTGTATTGGTTTGACCTTTTATAATTTAACTTTTTTTAAATTCTTGTGAACGAGTGAAACATTCCCGCTAACACCAATGTGTTATTAATGTTATCGAAGGGATTAAATAGTTTATTAACTAACGTAATGACTTTAGAAACTAAAAAAAGCTTTATATTACTATCATGACATCGGCAAAAAACACGAAATAAAAAATCATTCCGATAACGAATTCTTAATTTTTAAAGTTTGGAGTTTCTATTATGAGCACTAACGCACGTATTTTAAGCCCCTTCACATTACCGAATGGTACTGAACTGAAAAACCGTTTGTTAATGGCCCCGATGACAACCTGTACCGGTTATTACGATGGCACCGTGACCAGCGAGCTGGTGGAGTACTACCGCGCCCGTGCGGGCAGCATCGGCACCATCATCGTTGAGTGCTGTTTTGTTGACGATCTCGGCCTGGCGTTCCCGGGCGCAATTGGTATTGATAACGACGAGAAAATCGCCGGGCTGGCAAAAATCGCTGACGCCATCAAGTCCAAAGGCTCTAAAGCCCTGCTGCAAATCTACCACGGCGGCCGTATGGTCGACCCAAAACTGATTGGGGGTCGCACGCCGGTTGGCCCAAGCGCCGTTGCCGCGCCGCGTGACGGTGCCGCCACGCCGGTTGCCCTGACCGCGGAAGAGGTGGAAGGCATGATCGGCAAGTTCGGCGAAGCCGTGCGCCGCGCAATTCAGGCCGGGTTCGACGGCGTCGAAATCCACGGGGCGAATACCTATCTGATCCAGCAGTTCTTCTCCCCGAACTCTAACCAGCGCGACGACGAGTGGGGCGGCAGCCGCGAAAACCGCGCGAAATTCCCGCTGGCGGTGCTGGACATTACCCACAAGATGGTGCGCCAGTACGCGGACGACGCGTTTATCATTGGCTACCGTTTCTCTCCGGAAGAGCTTGAAGTCCCGGGCATTCGCTTCGAAGACACCCTGTATCTGCTGGAAAAACTGGCCGCGCGCGGGGTAGATTATCTCCACTTCTCCCTTGGCGCCGCCCTGCGTCCTTCTATCGTCGATACTCAGGACCCGACGCCACTTATCGAAAAATACTGCGCCATGCGCTCTGACACGCTGGCGCAGGTACCGGTGATGGGCGTTGGCGGCGTGGTGAATGCCACGGATGTGAATGAAGCGCTGGATCACGGTTACGACCTGATTGCCGTTGGCCGCGCCACCATCGCCTATCCGGACTGGACCGATCGCATCGCGGCGGGCGAAAGCCTGGAGCTGTTTATGGACAGTACCCGACGCGAAGAACTGAGCATCCCGGAACCGCTGTGGCGCTTCTCGCTGGTGGAAGCGATGATCCGCGACATGAGCATGGGCGAATCTAAATTCAAACCGGGCACCTTTATTGAAAAAGTGCAGGACGATGCTAACGAGCTGGTGATTAACGTCAGCCTCGAAACCGACCGCATCGCCGATATCGAACTGGCCTCCGGCCCGAGTGAAGACGTCGAGTTTGTCACCAGCTTCGAAGAGATCCGTACCCGTATTCTGGATGCCAACACCCCGCACGTGGACGCGATTACGGGCGCGACCAGCCAGAGCGAGGCGGTGAAAAAAGCGGTCTCGAAGGCGATGCTGAAATCCAGCAAAGCGCTGGCGGCGGAAGAGGGCGCTGACCCGAATGAGACTAAAAGCGTGGATGTGGTGGTGGTCGGCAGCGGCGGCGCCGGTCTGGCAGCGGCGATTCAGGCGCATGACGAAGGCGCGAGCGTGCTGATCGTCGAGAAAATGCCCACCATCGGCGGGAACACCATTAAAGCCTCGGCCGGGATGAACGCGGCGGAGACCCGCTTCCAGCGCGTGAAAGGTATTCAGGACAGCAAAGAGCTGTTCTACCAGGAAAGTCTGAAAGGCGGTGGCAACAAGAACGACCCTGAACTGCTGCGTCGCTTTGTCCAGAACGCGCCGCAGGCTATCGAATGGCTGGCCACGCGCGGCATTATGCTGAACGACATTACCACCACCGGCGGGATGAGCATCGACCGTACGCACCGTCCGAAAGACGGTTCCGCAGTGGGCGGGTATCTGATCAGCGGCCTGGTGCGTAACGTCAACAAGCGCAACATCGAGGTGATGCTGGATACCTCCGTGAGCGACATCATTTTCGAAAATGGCGAAGTGACCGGCGTGCGTCTGACCACCGAAGAGAACGAAACCCTCACCGTGGCAACCAAAAGCGTGATTGTGGCAACGGGCGGCTTCAGCGCCAACAGCCAGATGGTGGTGAAATACCGTCCGGATCTGGCAGGGTTCGTTACCACCAACCACAAAGGGGCGACCGGAGGCGGTATCGCGCTGCTGGAGCGTATCGGTGCGGGCACCGTGGATATGGGCGAAATTCAGATCCACCCAACCGTTGAGCAGAAAACGTCGTATCTGATTTCCGAATCCATCCGCGGCGGCGGGGCGATTCTGGTAAACCAGCAGGGCAACCGCTTCTATAACGAAATGTCGACCCGCGACAAAGTCTCGGCGCAGATCATCGCGCTGCCGGAGAAATACGCTTACATCGTCTTTGACGAGCATGTTCGCGCCAAAAACAAAGCCGCGGATGAGTACATCGCAAAAGGGTTTGTTACCAGCGCCAGCTCGCCAAAAGCCCTGGCGGAAGAGCTGGGGATGGATCACCACCAGTTCCTGGCAACGCTGGAACGTTACAACGGCTTTGTGGAGAAACAGCACGACGATGATTTCGGTCGCACCACCGCGCTGCGTGCGCCAATCAACGAAGGGCCGTTCTACGCCATTCAGATTGCACCGGGCGTTCACCACACCATGGGCGGCGTGACCATTAACACAGAAACCTGCGTGCTGGACAGCAACCACAACGTATTGCCGGGAGCGTTTGCTGCGGGTGAGGTTGTCGGGGGCATCCATGGCGGTAACCGCATCGGCGGTAACGCGGTGGCAGATATCATTATTTTTGGTACGCTTGCAGGACATCAGGCGGCTATGCGTTCGAAAACACGGTAAGGCTCCTGTTTCCCCGGCGGCGCGGTGCCTGCCGGGGCTACATCTGAGGACTCATGAAATGCCTGATAGCCATCGCGTTTACAGCTACTCCGCCGTTCTGATGGGATCGCCCATCCTCCTGAAACTCTTTTCCCATGACGAAGCGCTTGCCTCTCGCGTGTTTCGCCTGATCAAACAGTACGAAGATCTGCTCACCGTTAACCGAGCGCACTCTCAGGTAATGGACATCAACCATGCGGCCGGTCAGCATCCGGTTGCCGTCAGTCGCCCGGTGTTCGAGCTGATCCGCTGCGCGAAAGCGGCCAGCCTGCTTAAAGACAGCGCCTTTAACCTGGCGATCGGCCCGCTGGTGAAATGCTGGAAAATTGGCTTTAAGGGGGACGCTGTACCGCCCGCGGACGAGATCGCCGCCTTGCTGGGCATCACGCATCCTGCGGACGTGGTGCTGGATGAAGCCAACAGCAGCGTGTTCCTTACTCGCCAGGGAATGGAGATCGATCTGGGGGCCATTGCTAAAGGCTATATCGCCGACAGGGTGCGGGATCACCTCCTTAAAGAGGGCGTTGAACTTGGGCTGATCAACCTTGGCGGCAACGTCCAGACGTTAGGCTCGCCGGAGGGCGGCTGGCGCGTCGGCCTGAAAAAACCGTTCGCCGGTGACGCGCTGATTGGCGCCATGACGGTCGAAAACCGGTCGGTGGTGACGTCAGGCACCTATGAGCGCTACTTCGAGCTGAACGGCAAACGTTATCACCACATACTTGACCCACGCACCGGCTACCCGCTGGATAACGAACTGGACAGCGTGACGATTATTTCGCCAGACTCCCTCGACGGCGATATCTGGACCACGCTGATCTACGGCATGGGCGTGGAAAAGGGCTGCGCCGCGCTGCGTTCGCGCCCCGATATTGAAGCCATCTTTGTCACCAAAACAAAAGAAGTGGTGATCTCCTCGATGCACCACTTCCGTTTTACCCTTCTGGACGACAGCTACCGAATTACTGGCAGTACTGTTTGAGTAGGCCGACCTGTTCCGGCTGCAAACGGTAGCGATATACCGGCCGGCCGGTAGCGCCGTAGTGAATGCTGGTGAACAGGATATTAATTTGCGCCAGCCAGATCAGGTATTTGCGGCAGGAGACGCGGGAAATGTTGACCGCATTCGCCAGATCGTCGGTGGAAAATTCTATCTCCGGATGGCTGTCGATCCACTGGCAAATGGTGCGCAGCGTCTGCGGCGTCAGGCCTTTCGGTAATTTTTTGCTGTCGGCCAGCTCCGGCGCGCCGCCGTGGATCAGCCTGTCGACGTCGGCCTGTTCATAATACTGATGCGATCCCATCAGGCTGCGCTTTGCCTTCCAGCCGTTCAGCGCCTCTTCAAAACGCGGGAACTGGAACGGTTTAATCAGGTAATCCACCACGCCATAGTGCATTGAGGTCTGGATCGTTGCGGCGTCGGAGGCCGACGAGATCATGATGACGTCAATCGGGCGGCCCGACGCGCGGATGATGGGCAGCAGATCCAGCCCGTTATCCTGCTGCATATAGACATCCAGCAGCACCAGATCGATCGGCTGGCCTGGGTTGGCGATCAACGCCTCGGCCTGGTTGAGCGTGGAAGCGACGCCGCAGCAGCTAAAACCCTCAACGCGGTTAACATACAGACGGTTGAGGTCGGCTACCATGGCGTCATCATCGACAATTAACACATTTATCACGCGATATTCCTCTCGCTATCCCAGGGGATCTGAACAAAAAATTGGGTAAATACGCCAGGCTCCGACTCGACGGTAATATCTCCGCCCAGATTCTGGATCTGCTGACGCGCAAGGAACAGCCCAACGCCGCGGTTTTCACCTTTTGTTGAGTAGCCCTTTGTAAAAATAGCCTCCAGCCGCTCGGGATCAATGCCGGGACCGTCATCGCTGACCTCACCGCTCAGCCAGCCGTTCTGATAATGCAGCAGCAGGCCGATCTCGCCTTCCGGCTGGCCTTCCATCGCATCCAGGGCATTTTCGATTAAATTGCCCAGCACGGTGATCAGCACCGCAACCTGCTCTTCATTGGCGGTGTCGGGAAGCTGGCTCTCCTCCGCCAGCGTCAGGGTCACTCCGGCCTCTTTAGCGCGGTTAATTTTACCCAGCAGGAAGCCCGCAATCACCGGCGATTTAACTTTGCGCTGTATTGCGCCGATATCCGTCTGATAATTCTGCGCGGTCTGGATGATGTACTCCTCCAGCTTATCGTAGCGCTTCATGTGCAGCAGGCCGAGGATCACGTGCAGCTTGTTCATAAACTCATGCGTATGGGAGCGCAGGGCATCAACGTAGCTGACCATGCCATCAATACGCTGCATTAACTGGCTGATTTCGGTCTTATCGCGGAACGTGCTGATCGCCCCGATCACCTGATTCTGGCTTTTCACGGGGACCATGTTGCACAGCAGCAGCCGCCCGTTACAGCCGATCTCCTGATCCTGGCGGGCAATGCCGGTCCTGGATACTTCGCGCAGGCTGGCCAGCAGCGGTTCACTGCTGCTTTCGGAGTGCTGGCCCGAGGTCAGGAGTAATATTTCTCTGGCGGTGTGGTTAATCATCGTCACGCGCCCGTGCATATCCACGGCCATCACGCCTTCGCGCAGGGACTGCAACATGGCCTGGCGCTGCTCAAAGAGGGCTGAGATTTCGTAAGGCTCCAGCCCAAAGAGGATACGTTTCAGAACCCGGACCAGACCCCATATCGCCACTGAGCTCATCAGAACGCTGAATAAGATGGTCCACACGGCGTTGAGCCGCCCGCGGGCAATCTGATCTTCAACTTTATTCAGCGAAATACCCACCACCACCACGCCGATCTGGTCGTGCTGGTCGTCATACACGGGCGTAAAGACGCGCAGCGCTTCCGCGAGCGCGCCGCGGTTAACGGAGACATTCTCTTTCCCTTCCAGGGCGGGCGTCAGATCGTCGCCAATAAAATGCAAACCTAACAGCGCTTCGTTTGGATGGGAATAGCGGATCCCACGCAGGTCGGTGACCACGGTAAACAGCAGGTCGTTGCGCTTCGTCACCGCCTCGGCAATCGGCTGGATGATGCCAGCCTGCGGCGATTCCATCAGGCCACGCTTGATCTCCGGGCTGTCGGCCAGCGTCCGGGCGATACCCAGCGCGGTATCTTTCACGTCATCGCGCGTGGCGCGGGTGATCTGCACAGAGTACAGCGCGAAGACCACCAGCAGCACCGAGCCGATAATCGCGCACACCATCAGCGTAACCAGCGTATTCAGCTTCATAGGGCGCTTGCGCGTCGGGGGGAAGGGCTGCAAATCGCTCATTAACACTCCGCGATGAATAAGAAAGGGCTAATTATCGCTGATGACGGGCGTTTCATAAAGCCATGTAAAGAGAGGCGTTTCGTGAGCCTCCTCTCAGGTGACCTATATAAAACACTTTATAGTGTGAGGGTACTCATAATAAGGAGGCAGTTTATGAGCATTATGCTTACCGGTACGGCCAGGGAAAGACGGCACGCCAGCACCACGAACATCGACAGATTATCGACGCTGGATATGCTTAACGTCATACACCAGGATGACGCGCAAATCTCTTCTGCACTTACCCCTCACTTAAGTATGCTGGCCCGCGTGGTGGATAACGCGGCGGCGACGCTTAGCCACGGCGGACGTCTGGTACTGACCGGCGCGGGCGCGTCCGGACGCGTGGCTGAACAGGCGGCAGAAGCGTTTGCGCCGGGAAAACATCCCGTCATTGCGATGACAGCAGGCGATCACGCCGGTAGCTACGCGCGCGGCGTTGCCGACCTTCAGACGATAGAATTTGGCGAGCATGACATGATGCTGGCGCTGTCCGTCAGCGGCAAAACCCCATGGGTATGGGGCGCGATGCGTCATGCGTGGTCTCTGGGCTCAACGGTTGCGATCATTACGGAGGATGCGCAAAGTGAAGCGGCGCAGCTGGCGAGCATGGTCATTGCCCCCGAACTGGGCGCGGATGTGGTGGCCGGGTATACCAACGCTAAAGCAGGCATTGCGCAAAGCATGATCCTGCATATGATCACCACCGGTCTGGCGGTACGTTCCGGACGGGTGTACAGCAACCTGCGCGTTGATCTGGAGGCAAGCAACACCAGATGGGCCGAACGACAAATTGCCATTGTGATGGAAGCGGGGGGATGTAGCCGGGCGCAAGCGAAGGCCGCGCTGGAAAGCTGTAACCACCAGTGCAAAACGGCGGTACTGATGGTGCTGACGGGGCTGGATGCCTGGAAAGCGCACGAATTGCTGGCGCAGAATAACGGGTTTGTTCGCCTGGCCTTGCAGGAAGCGCCATAACATTTCAGCGTCAAATAAAAAAAGCCCGCATCGCGGGCTTTAATATTGATGGGGATTAGAACTGGTAGGTCATGCCTACGCCAACGATGTCATCGGTAGCAATACCGTTGTCATTGTAGAAGGCATCATCTTCGTCCAGCAGGTTGATTTTATAATCAACGTAGGTGGAGAAGTTTTTGTTGAAGCTGTAGGTCATGCCCACGTCGATGTAGTTAACCAGATCCTGGTCTACATAGTCATAGCCATTGCCTGGGTGATAATCGTTACCGCCCAAATCGATGCCTTTAGAATAGACCCACGCCAGGGATGGACGCAGACCGAAGTCAAACTGGTACTGCGCTACGGCTTCAAAGTTCTGTGTTTTGTTGGCGATGCCATCGTTGCCGTACGGAGTCATGTTACGGGTTTCCGCATACATCATGGCCAGGTAGACATCATTAGCATCGTATTTAGCACCGATTGTCCACGCTTCCGCACGTTCACCGCCAGCATATTTGCTGAAGCGGTTATAGGTGCCAGCGCCGTAAGCGACCTGGTCGTTAGTACGGTCAGAGGAAGAATAAGCCGCACCCAGCGTCAGGCCGAAATCGAAGTCATAGGTGGTAGACATACCGAAGCCGTCGCCGTTCTGGAAACGAACATCATCATGGCCGTTTTTGGTGCCTTCCTGATTTTCGTTTGCGTTGCCACCTTCATTATTACCCTGGTATTGCAGCGCAAAGTTCAGGCCGTCGACCAGACCGAAGAAATCGTTATTACGATAGGTCGCCAGACCGTTAGCACGACCGTTCATGAAGTTATCGGTCCAGGTGTAAGAATCTCCACCAAATACCGGCAGCATATCGGTCCAGGCTTCAACGTCATACACGACGCCGTAATTACGGCCGTAATCAAATGAGCCGTAGTCGCCATATTTCAGGCCAGCGAATGCCAGACGGTTGAAAGATTTATCACCTGCGCCTTCGGTGTCGTTAGCGTAGGTTTTATATTCCCACTGGCCATAGCCTGTCAGGTCGTTCGTGATCTGCGTTTCGCCTTTGAAACCCACCTGAACATAGGTTTCATCGCCGTCGTCGCCGGGGTTGTCGGAGAAGGTATGACGCGCATCAACCTTACCGTACAGGTCAACTTTGTTGCCATTCTTGTTATACATTTCCGCCGCATTTACTGCGCCAGCCATTAATAACGCGGGTACGAGAATTGCCAGAACTTTTCTTTTCATTATATATTCCCTTTAAATATAAATTGTCTGAATATATGTAATTACCCTCCGTAACTACATGGCTGATACTATTCTATGGATTATTATTTAGGTTCAAAAATAAATGTAATTAAAGTGGTAAAAATATTGCAAAATATTTCTTTTTATCTCTTTATTTTTCATATGAATTAATTCATTGAAAATATAGAGGGTAATTATTATTAAGTATTTCGTAATTCTATTTATAAAGGGTTTTAATTCGGGTGTATTATAATTCACTCACTTTTGAGCAACAGGACAGGATGATGGAACTTGCGCAGTGGCAACACCGTTTTGAGCGCTGGCTCGACGAAAATCATTTTACTGATGATACGGCGCACGATATCGCCCATTTTCACCGCGTCTGGATGACGGCGCAGGGTATTATGGCTGACGAGGATAGCGATCCGCTGGTTGTGCTGACCGCATGCTACTTCCATGACATTGTCAGCCTGCCGAAAAATCACCCGGAACGTAGCCACTCCTCGCGGCTGGCAGCGCGAAAAACGCGCGAGATCCTCAGTCGCGACTTTCCTGATTTTCCGCCGGATCGTTATGCAGCCGTTGAGCATGCTATTGAAGCGCACAGCTTCAGTGCCGGTATCGCGCCGCAAAGCCTGGAGGCCAAAATTGTGCAGGATGCCGACCGGCTGGAGGCGTTAGGCGCTATCGGCCTGGCGCGCGTCTTTGCCGTCTCCGGTGCGCTGGGCGCCGCGCTGTTTGATGCCAACGACCCGTTCGCCGGAACACGAGCGCTGGATGATAAAGCCTTCGCGCTCGACCACTTTCAGACCAAACTCCTGCGCCTGCCTGACACCATGCAAACCGCGCGGGGGCGCGAACTTGCGCGTCACAATGCCGATTTTCTGATCCAGTTTATGGCGAAGCTGAGTGCCGAATTACAGGGCGATTACCTCGGAACCGACAGCCAGATATTGACCCATTTCCGTCGCAGTGTGCGATCCTGAACTGTGGTACTCTGTTTTCTGTCTTTATTGTCCGGTTAAGAGAATGCAGGAAAATCGATCAGTGACTGTGCCCGCGCCTGAGCGGGTTGAGAAATCAACGGCAGCCGTGCAGGCACTCCTGCGTCAGCTGCTGGAAATGTATGATGCTAAAACGCTGGCAAACCAGCTGGTGGCCCATGGCGAGAGCCACTGGAGCCCGGCGATACTCAAGCGGCTGCTGATAAGCGACAGGGCAGGGCACCGCCTGAGCGACGGTGAGTTCCGCTATCTGCAAAATTTGCTGCCGCGTCCGCCTGCTGCGCATCCAAATTATGCCTTTCGCTTTATCGATCTCTTTGCCGGTATCGGCGGCATTCGCCATGGCTTTGAAACTATTGGCGGGCAGTGTGTATTCACCAGTGAATGGAACAAACATGCCGTCCGTACCTATAAAGCCAACTGGTATTGCGATCCCGACGCGCACCAGTTCAACGCGGATATTCGGGATGTCACGCTGAGCCACAAAACCGGCGTCAGCGATGAAGAGGCCGCCGAACACATTCGCAATACTATTCCGGCGCACGATGTGCTGCTGGCGGGCTTTCCGTGTCAGCCGTTCTCGCTGGCTGGCGTGTCGAAGAAGAACGCGCTGGGACGCGCACACGGCTTTGCCTGCGATACGCAGGGCACACTGTTCTTTGATGTTGCCCGGATCATTGATGCCCGCCGCCCGGCAATTTTTGTGCTGGAGAACGTCAAGAATTTAAAGAGTCATGACGGCGGCAAAACCTTCCGCATTATCATGCAAACGCTGGATGAACTGGGTTATGACGTGGCGGATGCAGAGGACATGGGGCCGGACGATCCGAAAATTATCGACGGCAAACACTTCCTGCCGCAGCACCGCGAACGCATCGTGCTGGTGGGCTTCCGCCGCGATCTCAATCTGAAAGGCGATTTTACGCTGCGTGATTTGCCCTCGCTGTATCCGGCGCGCCGCCCGACGGTGGCCGATCTGCTGGAGCCCGCCGTCGATGCGAAATTCATTCTGACCCCGGTGCTGTGGAAATACCTCTATCGCTATGCCAAAAAGCATCAGGCCAAAGGCAATGGCTTTGGGTTTGGCATGGTCAATCCGCTTAATCCTGACAGCGTGACGCGTACGCTGTCGGCGCGCTATTACAAAGATGGTGCGGAAATTCTTATCGATCGCGGCTGGGATAAGGCGCTGGGCGAAAAAGATTTTGACGATCCCCAGAACCAACAGCACCGACCGCGGCGCTTAACGCCGCGCGAGTGCGCCCGCTTAATGGGCTTTGAGACGCCGCAGGGCTACAGTTTTCGCATCCCGGTGTCGGATACCCAGGCCTATCGTCAGTTTGGCAACTCGGTAGTGGTGCCCGCCTTTGCCGCGGTAGCTAAACTGCTGGCCTCACGCATCAGCAAGGCCGTTCAGCTTCGTCAGAGCGAGGCCGTCGATGGCGGACGTTCACAATAAGGCCACGCGCAGTAAAAACATGCGTGCCATCGGCACGCGTGATACCGCGATTGAAAAACGGATCGCGGGCCTTCTGACCGCCGCCGGGTTTGAATTCAGGGTTCAGGATGCCACGCTTGCCGGGCGTCCTGATTTCGTCATCGACGCGTACCAGTGCATCATCTTTACCCACGGCTGTTTCTGGCATCATCACGACTGCTATCTGTTTAAAGTCCCGGCGACACGCACCGACTTCTGGCTAGAGAAGATTGGCAGAAACGTCGAGCGTGATAAACGCGATGTTTCTCAGCTTTACGCTCAGGGCTGGCGGGTGCTGATTGCCTGGGAGTGCGCGCTGCGTGGAAGAATGAAGCTGAATGACGTGGAACTGACGGAGCGGCTGGAAGAGTGGATCTGCGGCGGCGGTCAGGCCGCGCAGATCGATACCCAGGGCATTCACCCGATCACGGTTTCTCCACCTCACACCTCGTGACAATCGGTTTCGCGGGCAGCAAATATTTACCCAGCGTGACCAGTACCACGGCAAAGACAATCACACCCAGCGCCAGCCATTCAATCGTCGACAGCACTTCGCCCGCAAAACCGGTACCCAGCAGCACGGCAACCACCGGGTTAACGTAGGCGTAGCTGGTGGCAACCGCCGGTGAGACGTTGCGAATCAGGTACATATAGGCGTTGATGGCGATAATCGAGCCAAACAGCGCCAGATACCCGACGGCCAGGAAACCTGAAAGGTCTGGCATCGCCGTCAGTTTTTCACCCGTCAACGCGGAGGCCATCAGCAGCACAATGCCCGCCGCGAGCATCTCAATCGCACCTGCCATCATCCCGGAGGGCAGCTCGATGCGTGAACCGTAGACCGAGCCGAAGGCCCAGCTCATGGAGCCGATCATGATCAGAACGGCAGCCCAGGGGTTCCCGCTCAGGTTACCGCCGCTGTTCAGCAGGATGATACCCACAAGCCCAATCGCGATGCCCAGCCATTCGAGCTTACGGGTGCGGATCCCGAAGAGGCGACTAAAGCAGAGCGTAAACAGCGGCACGGTTGCGACGACCACTGCGGCGATGCCCGACGGCACGTTCTGGTGTTCGGCGACGGTTACCGCGCCATTGCCCACCGCCAGCAGCAGCAGGCCAATCAGGGCGGCGTTAAGCAGGGGACGCCGCGGCGGTAGTCTGTGGCCGCGCAGCAATAAAAACGCCATCAGCAGCACGCCGGCCGTAAGGAAACGAATACCGGCCATCATCAGCGGGGGCCAGCTTTCCACGCCTATACGAATGACAAAATAGGTGGACCCCCAGATGATATACAGGGAAAAGAGTGCTCCAATGAGCGGTAATAAATGCCGGAAACGCATAGTCCCTCACGACGAAATAAAAAGTTCGCTCATAGTTAACGCCAAAACTATCAGCCTGGCGAGTGCTTTAATTGTGTTGTTGATGTGAAATTTTTGTTGACGCGAGGTGCCAGTTTCCGGGCGGTGAGTTTTGTTCCATACTATTCACTTAATTAGCAAAAAAAGAAGGAAAGAGATTTTGGCAGGAAGTAGCTTATTAACATTACTGGACGACATCGCCACCTTGCTGGATGACATTTCGGTTATGGGAAAACTGGCGGCGAAAAAGACCGCCGGGGTACTGGGAGATGATTTGTCGCTTAACGCGCAGCAGGTCAGCGGCGTGCGGGCGAACCGTGAGTTGCCGGTGGTGTGGGGCGTTGCGAAAGGGTCCTTTATTAACAAGGTGATCCTCGTTCCGCTGGCGCTGCTGATTAGCGCCTTTATACCCTGGGCCATTACGCCCCTGCTGATGATTGGCGGGGCGTTCCTGTGCTTCGAGGGTGCCGAAAAAGTGTTGCATATGTTCGCTGCACGCAAAGAGAAAGACACCCCGGAAATGCGCCAGCAGCGTCTGGAAGCGCTGGCCGCACAGGATCCAAAAACGTTTGAACGCGATAAGGTCAAAGGTGCGATCCGCACGGACTTTATCCTCTCGGCCGAGATTGTGGCGATTACGCTGGGGATCGTCTCAGGTGCCCCTCTGATGAACCAGGTGCTGATCCTGTCCGGCATTGCGATCCTCGTGACGATAGGGGTTTATGGCCTGGTCGGGCTGATCGTCAAGCTGGACGATATCGGCTTCTGGCTGGAAAAAAAATCCAGCGCAATTGCGCGCGGCATTGGGAAAAGCCTGCTGGTGCTGGCGCCGTGGCTGATGAAAACCTTGTCGGTGGTGGGAACCCTGGCGATGTTCCTGGTCGGCGGCGGAATTATCGTGCACGGTGTTGCTTCGCTGCATCACATGATTGAACATTTTGCGTCAGGCCAGGGAGCGGTAGTTGCTGCAATTCTGCCCACACTGCTTAACCTCGTACTGGGCTTTATCGTCGGTCTGATTGTGGTAGCCGTTGTTAAGCTGGTTGAAAAAGTACGCGGGAAATCGCATTAATTATTGCTGACCCCGGATGCAAAAAGACCATTCCTCGTCTAAATTGAAAACGTTTCACCCTGATACAGGAGGCAGGTATGGTCTTTTTGATCAGTGATGAAGTTAAGCCCAAAAATGGTGGTCCAGGTATGATCGTCACCGGGTATTCCAGCGGAATGGTGGAGTGTCGGTGGCATGATGGATACGGCATTAAGCGGGAGGCTTTTCGCGAAGACGAGCTTCAGCCTGCTAATAAAAGGCAAAAACGCGACAAGGCTTAATCACACAACGCCCGGCCTTGCCGGGCGTTTTTACTGGCAGAAGACTTATCATATCGGATGGTGAGCGACAATCAGGGAGTGTGTGTGCAGCACGATACCTTTGTTGTAAAACAATCTTTTTTGCAGTGGCTGCATAAGCGCAGCAATCCCCGTTTGATTGTTAACTTCTGTTTTATCGTTGTCCTGATCTTTTCCACCCTCCTGACCTGGCGCGAAGTTGTGGTACTGGAAGATGCTTATATCTCCAGCCAGCGTAACCATCTGGAAACGGTTGCCAGTGCGCTGGACAGACAGCTTCAGTTCAGCGTCGATAAGATATTGTTTTTTCGCCACAGCATGCGTGATGCGCTGGAAACGCCGCTGGCGTTTGGCGTGCTGCATGATGCGGTAAAGCGTTTTGCGCATTTGCGCACGTCCCCCAGCTGGCAAATTGCGGTTGATAAACAGCGCACGTTACCGATCAACGGTGTTTCGGATGCCTTCGTTGAAAAGACGACCCTTCTGAACCGTGATGATGAGTACCTTGATAATGAACTGTCCGCCGCGCTTGAAGTGGGGTATTTGCTGCGTCTGGCATCCAGCCCTTCCCGCAACGAAGAGCGCGTGATTTATGTCTCTCGCGCCGGATTCTTTCTGGAAACGGATACGCCGGGAAATTCCAGCGATATCGTGCAGCGCTATTACCATCTGGTCACTCAGCCCTGGTTTACCCAACAGTCCGAGCGTGAAAACCGTGCGCGTGCCGTGCGCTGGTTTATCTCGCCGCCTTCCACCTTTGTCGGCAAAAAGCCGCTGATCACCGCCAGCGTGCCGGTTTATTACAATCACGTCTGGTATGGCGTGGTGGCGATGGATTTCACCTTTGCCACCCTGCGTCGCCTGCTGGTGGAAGCCGTGGGCGATAACCCGGAAGGGGAATACCAACTGTATGGCAGTCGGCTTACTCAGCTTGCAACGTCTGAATCAACTGCTGCGGACGTTAATCATTTTGACGCGCGCGAATTAGCGCAGATAGCGCACGCGATAGAATCGGATTCCGAAGGCGGCATTCGCCTGGGGAGTCGTTTTGTGAGCTGGGAGCGTCTCGACCATTTTGATGGCATCGTCCTGCGCGTGCACACCCTGGATGAAGGGGTGCGCGGTGATTTCGGCAGCATCAGCATTGTGCTGGCATTGCTTTGGGCGCTGTTCACCGCGATGCTGCTCATCTCATGGCTGGTGATCCGGCGCATGGTCAGTAATATGTATTCGATGCAGAACTCGCTGCAATGGCAGGCCTGGCACGACCCTCTGACCCGGCTGAATAATCGTGGGTCGCTGTTCGAGCAGGCGAAAATGCTGGCGAAGCAGTGTGAACAGCAGTCGCTGCCTTTCTCGGTCATTCAGATCGATCTTGATTGCTTCAAGAGCATCAATGATCGGTTCGGGCATCAGGCGGGTGATAAGGTGTTGTCCCATGCCGCGGGTCTGATTGCCAGCACCCTCCGGACTAAAGATATTGCCGGACGCGTCGGGGGCGAAGAGTTCTGTGTGGTGCTGCCGGGCATGACGCTTGAAGAGGCGGCGGAAGTCGCAGAGCAGATCCGCGAGCGTATCGACAGCAAAGAGATCCTGATTAAGAAAAGTACCACCCTGCGCGTAAGTGCGTCGTTTGGCGTCTCTGGCGCGCAGGAGAAGGGCAATTATCACTTCGAAAATCTGCAATCCACCGCCGATGCGCGTCTGTATGAGGCGAAACAGCGCGGGCGTAACCGGGTCATCTGGCAGGATCACGTCAAAAAGTAATCAAGCCCCTCGCACCAGCCGGTCGGCCCGGTGTGCTGAGTGTGATAAACCCGGGCGGGATCGTTGTTCTTAAGGCTGACGCCCTCCCGGTTGAAGCCTTTCACCACGACGGCAAAGCCTACGCTGTCCAGCAGCGGGGCATCATTCGGGCCGTCGCCCAGGCCCAGCGTCGTCGGTTCGGAACCCTCGTGCAGGCGATACTGGTCCACAAGCCAGTGAACCGCCACGTCTTTGCCGCAGCAGGTATCCAGGATATGCCAGAAGCGTGCTCCCTGGACAATCTTCAGCCCCTGCCGGGCGAGTTCGGCGGCAAAGCGTTCCATTTGTTCATCACTGTCACGCCAGATCAGCGTCACGGAAGCCTCGTGTTTACGCGCAAGCACTGAGCGGGGACGACTCAGCCCAGTCCATTCGGCGACCACGCGCTCGTCCACGTCATCGAAGGTGGTGAATTTAAGATGCATCTCCTGGCGTACCCGGGCAATACACTGCCGGATATCGTCATGCTTCTTTTCTGAGATGAACCGTGCGGCGTTTTCCCACCGTACGTCAGGCTGGATCACCGCGCCGTTTTCCGCAATATAGGGCAACCCGCCAAGCCCCAGCTCCTGCTGGATGTCATCCATCTCGGACGCGGTTTTGCTGCTGCACAGAATGACCGGTACCTGTTCATCCATTAACTTTTCCAGCCAGGGGGCCGCAGGCTGCCAGTCGAGTGTGTGAAAATCTAACAGCGTGCCGTCGAGGTCGGTAAAAACAAGCAGAGTCTCCTCAAACGAAGGCATAACGTCTCCCGGGTGATGATTTCACCTAAGATAAATCTTAAAAAAACAGGCATTGACGCGCCGTTGAAGTGGAAACGATCCCGACAAACCCACAGGCGGCGCATGTTTATACTCATAACCAAAATTCACATGTATAAAATATAATATTCGCTAAGAGAATATATGCTTGTAAGACTATTCCGTTGGGGATAATGTCTTACCTGCATCAGATTTCCTGGTGTAACGAATTTACAAGTGCTTCTTGCATAAGCAAGTTTGATCCCGGTCATCCCCATGACCGGGATTTTTTTCGCCTTAGCGGTTCGTCTCCGAGACGCTAAAGTCATGGATATCCAGCTCGAATGCTTCAGCCAGTTCACGGTAGGTATGGTAATCCCTACCATTGACCACGACACGGTCGGAATTATCCTCCGCGCGATGAACTTCGGACTCACTGATTTCATTGATGGCGGCAAGCAGGGCATCGACATCCACTTCAACCTCACGCTTAATGGTGTCGCTGTACTCTTTGTCGGTCTTCATGGCGGGTTCCTCATTTAATCGTCTCAACAGTTAAGTATAGACCGCACACAAAAACGCCATTCGCGCCAGGTGGCGATGCCAGGCAATGCAATTTGTTCTACACTGGCTCAAAACCACAGGAGGAATGTATGAAGGTCAACGATCGGGTAACCGTCAAAACGGACGGTGGGCCGCGCCGCCCGGGCGTGGTGCTGGCTATAGAAGAGTTTAATGAAGGCACAATGTATCTGGTGTCGCTGGAAGATTACCCGCTCGGCATCTGGTTCTTCAACGAACTGGGGCACCCGGATGGGATCTTTGTGGAAACGGCGGAATAGGGCGGCGTCGGGGTGTCTTCTCCCCGGCTCCGGCTACTGAAAAGCAAAATCTCTGGCCAGGCCAGAGATCAAGGTAGGGTACAACATGGCCGTGCAAATTAGCGCATATTAACGAAAATCCCATTCGTCACATTATCTGTCAGGCGTACGACATGGTATATGACTTGCTTATTATGCGTTTTAATTTTCCTTTTAATATTTCCTTTGTGTGACGATACTGTTTTTGCCTTGATATTCATCTGGTCTGAGATCTGAATTGTCCCTTGTCCAGCCATCCACATTCTTAGCATACTTGATTCAGTTCTGCTTAATGATAGGGTGGGTAAGTTAACCGCCCCTACATTCTTAACTTCTTTATTCAAATAATCGCCCAAGATATCATCAAGCGACTCTGGTTTAATCGATTTCGAACTGATTAATAAGTTTTTACGCACCAACAAATACTCATCGAAATGAATATTGGCGATCGCCATAAAAACAATAAACAGGGTCTTAGGATGCTGATTAATGATCTGCTTAATGTGCTGACTGTTAGCGGGGTCGTGAATGAAACAGTCCTCATTAATAAACACCACGCCGGGCTTGTGGGCGTCACAAGCGGCTGCGAGTTCTTCAACGGTGTGTGCATCGTTGATGTCTCTCTTTCTTACCCCTCTGCTTGCTAAGTACCCGGTTAACCCTAGCCGGGTGTAGCTGCATAAATCCATAATGATCGTTGACATGGCATACCCTCACTCAATGCGTAACGATAATTCACCACCTGCCTGAGAGCTCATAAACAGCCATACGGGATGGAAAAAATCTAATAAAACCTGTGAGCATGACAAAGACTTTCAGGCGAACTCACTATCCCGTAAAGTTACGTATAATTTGCCAGGAATCATCTTAAAGTAAAGTAAATATTAAGTATTGTGAGGTGGTTAGAAACATTTAAACCGCGTCAGATATATCCTGGTAGATGTTTTTCGAGATTATTTTTAGGAATATCCTCAGAAAGACATTGCAAACACTGCGGGTTATTATTTGCGTGGAAGTTCGCTGACAATATCCGCTAACAGATTGAATATCTCGCTGAATAAATGCTCGCAGAAGGGGGCGATAAGTGGCATCAATAATGACATTAATAAAAGGCCAACCGTCAAAGTCACCGGAAAGCCGATGACGAATACCGACAGCTGCGGAGCCATTCGGTTGAGTAAACCTAATGCGAGGTTAACGGTGAGCAGCAGGGTAATGATCGGCAGCGCCAGCATCAGCCCGTTGAGGAAGATCAGCCCGGCAGCCCGCACCAGCGCCAGAAACGCGTTGCTGTTTACCGGGTTGTCGCCAATCGGCAGCGTGTGGAAGGTGTCCACCAGCATCGAGATGAGCCACAGGTGGCCGTTGAACGAGAGAAACAACAGCATCGCCAGCAGGTCGATAATACGCGCCAGCACGGGCATATTCAGGTGGCTGCCCGGGTCAACGAACGTCGCGAAAGACAGGCCCATCTGCAAACCGATAAGTTCACCCGCCGTTCGTACCGCGGCGAAGGCGAGCTGCATCGTAAACCCGACCGCCACGCCAATCATCACCTGTTGCAGGGCAATCCAGATCGCATTCGGGGAAAAGATCGGGATATCCACCGCTGGCAGGGTAGGGGCAACGATAATGGTGATAACGATGCCCAGCCCAATTTTGACGCGTTTAGGCACCGACTTTTCACTGAGTATGGGGGCGGTGGAGATCAGCGCCATGATGCGCAGCATCGGCCAGAAATAGATCCCGAGCCACTGAACAAACTGATCGCTGGTGAAATGCAGCATCGTCCGTCAGCCGATGATGTAAGGCAGATTGGTGAACAGGTTGCGCATATAGTCCAGCAGCAAATTGAGCATCCATGGCCCGGCAACGATAATCGCCACGAAGACGGCAATGATCTTCGGGATGAACGACAGGGTCATTTCGTTAATCTGCGTGGCGGCCTGGAGAATACTGATAATCAGACCGGTGACCAGCGCAACCAGCAGCAGGGGCGCGGCGACGGCAATCGCGACTTTCATCGCCTCCGTGCCCATCATCATGACCGACTCAGGCGTCATTGCGCGCTCCTCAACTGTAGAAACTCTGCGCCAGCGAGCTGACCAGCAGCTGCCAACCGTCGACCAGCACGAACAGCATGATCTTAAAGGGCAGGGCAATGGTTGCGGGTGGGACCATCATCATCCCGAGCGCCATCAGGACGCTGGCGATCACCAGGTCAATAATCAGGAACGGAATGAAAATGGTGAAGCCAATCTGGAACGCCGTTTTGAGCTCACTGGTCACATACGCCGGGAGCAGAATGCGCATCGGCACCGCTTCCGGCCCCTGTAACTCACCCGTGTTAGCGAGACGGGCAAACAGGGCCAGATCCGCTTCGCGCGTCTGGCGAAGCATAAATTCACGTAATGGCTGCGCGCCCTTTTCCAGGGCAACCTGCATGGAAATTTTATCTTCGCTGAACGGCTGGTAGGCCTCGGTGTAAATCTTGTCGATAACCGGCGACATAATGAAAAAGGTCAGGAACAGGGCTAAACCCAGCAGCACCTGATTGGGCGGCGCGGACGGCGTGCCGAGCGCGTTGCGCAGCAGGCCAAACACAATGATGATGCGGGTGAAGCTGGTCATCATTAGCAGGATCGCCGGGATAAAGGTCAGCGAGGTGATGAATACCAGCGTCTGCACGGACAGGGACCAGCTTTGTCCACCGTTCGCCAGCGGCGTGGAAACCAGCCCCGGCAGTTGCGCATACACAGAGGGCGCGAACAGGCCCAGGCCTGTCAGCGTAAGGAATAACAAACGGCGCATCAGGATCTCCCGGGACGCTTGAGCAAACTCTTCATTACGGACTGGAAATCCGCAGGGGCCTGGGCGTTAGCCTCCACCGTGACAGGCGCAGGGGGGAGCGTGTGAAGGACGTTAATGCTGGAGGCGGTCACGCCCAGCACCAGTCGTGCATCTTCCACCTCCACAATGACCACGCGCTCGCGCGGTCCTAGCGGTGTGCTGGCGCTGACCTTCAACCCGCGGGTACCGGCCGTTTTCCCCGCCAGACCGAAACGCTTTGCCAGCCAGGCGGCGATAAGGATAAAGGCAATAATACCGAACAGCGCGCCGCTCACCTGGAGCAGCGGTGAGCCGGGTACGGCGGAGGGCGCGGACAGTGTTGCCTGGGTTTTCATACTTAACGACTCAGACGACGCATGCGTTCGGAAGGGGTAATGATGTCGGTGATACGTACGCCGTATTTATCGGCCACCACCACTACTTCGCCCTGTGCAATCAGGTAGCCGTTGATCAGAATATCCAGCGGCTCACCCGCTAAACCGTCAAGCGCCACCACGGAACCCTGCGTCAGGCGCAGCAGCTCTTTAATGGTCATGCGGGTGCGACCCAGCTCAACGGTCAGCTTGACCGGAATGTCCATAATCAGGTCGATGTCCTGCAACGTGCCGCTGACGTCGCCGCCGCCTAACTGCTGAAAGACCGCGTCTGCCGCGCTTTTCGTCGGCGTCGTTTTCTGCTCGTTTAACGCGTCAGCCCACAGATCGTCCAGTGCTCCGCTGTTTTCATCGGACGGATTGTTCATGTCACTCATTTGGGCTGTTCCTCATTCAGCGAATTCAAAATCGGGTTGATCAAGTGCTCAACGCGTAACGCATACTGGCCGTTAATCGTGCCGTACTGGCTTGTCAGCACGGGTACGCCATCCACATGGGCAATAATGCGGTCGGGTTTATCTATCGGCAAAACGTCGCCGGGTTGTAATTTCAGGATCTGCGATAACCGCATGGAGATGTCGGCGAAGTTGGCCACCAGCTCCAGCTGCGAATGCTGCACCTGACGCACCAGGTTTTCACGCCAGTTCTGATCTTCGTGACGTGAGTTCTCCAGCGGCGGGTTCACCAGCAGTTCGCGCAGCGGTTCAATCATGCTGAACGGCAGGCAGATGTTGAACTCGCCCGTCAGGTTGCCGATCTCGACGTGGAACGGGGTGTTCACGACGATGTCATTCGGGGAGGTGGTGATGTTGGTAAACTTCACCTGCATCTCGGAACGCACGTACTCCACTTCCAGCGGGTTAATCGCTTTCCACGCGTCGCTGTAGGATTCCAGCGCAAGCTTCAGCATGCGGTTAATCACACGCTGTTCGGTATGGGTAAACTCGCGGCCTTCCACTTTGGTCGGGAAACGGCCATCGCCACCGAACAGGTTATCCACCGCGATGAACACCAGGCTTGGCGAGAACACAACCAGACCGGTACCGCGCAGCGGTTTCAGATGGATCAGGTTAAGGTTGGTTGGCACCGGCAGGTTGCGGGCAAACTCATGATACGGCTGAATGCGGATCGCACCGACGGTGATATCCGGGCTACGACGCAGCAGGTTAAACAACCCCATACGGAACTGACGTGCGAAACGTTCGTTGATGATCTCCAGCGCCTGTAAACGCTCGCGCACCACGCGACGCTGGGTATTGGGATCGTAGGGACGAATATTATCATCGCCGGTCAGACCCGGCTTCGGTTCGTCACTTTTATCGCTGTCGCCGTTGAGCAGCGCATCGATTTCTGCCTGAGAAAGAATACTGTCGCCCATGTCGTTACCGCAGAATGAAGGCTGTATACAGAACGTCAGTGACTTCCTGCTTAGGTTGGCCGTTTACCAGCGGGGTCGCCAGCGTCTGTTTAATGGCATCGACCAGCTTTTGCTTGCCCACATCGGTGGCGAGCGCGGAGGCATCCTGACGAGAAAACAGCAGCAGCAGACGGCTACGCACTTCTGGCAGGTAGTCGTTCAGGCGTGCACGGGTCGCTTCATCTTTCAGACGCAGCGTAATACCCACGTAAAGCACGCGATCCGCATCGCCCAGGTTCACGGTGAACGTATCCAGCGGGTAGAAGACCGGCGCCGGTGGAGGCGGCGCTTCAGCTTTGGCGGCCGCGCTGGAGGGTTCCTGCTGCATACGCCAGTAACTGTAGCCTGCGGTGGCGCAGGCCGCGAGGGTAATCAACACCAGCAGCGGGATCCAGATGGAACGCTTGCTTTTTTTGGTGATAGCGGAGTCTGTCATCTGATACGAGCTTCCTGTTTCGGTACAGCTTAATACGGTGATTATCCCGTGTCCGGCTTAGGTCAAAGCGTGGAAAAGACGGGGATAATCACGTTACCTCTGGCGTTTAGGCAAAGATGTCTACGGCACGGCTGCCGCGCGCGGCGGATTGCAGGGCGGCAGGGGCAGGCAATAACTCTTCACTCTCATCGTTAAACCCGCCATGCTGGCCGGAACGCGAAGTGTGCTGTTGCTGCCCGGATGAGGACTGCTGTTGCCCGGCAAAGCCCTCGCTGCTGACGCTACTTTGGGAAAGCTGAATGCCGTTTTCCGCAAGCTGCGTGCGCAGGATCGGCAGGGCCGCTTCCAGCGCCGCGCGGACGTGGCTGTGGGGCGAAACCATCTGCAACTGCGCCTGGTTGTCATCCAGCTTAAGCGAAATTTGCACCTGACCCAGATCCTCCGGGTGCAGACGCAGCTCTGCGGTCTGCTGTCCCTGCTTTGTGAACAGGGTGATGTGCTGGCTCAGATTCTGCTGCCATTCGTGCGTGCCCAGCGGCTGGCTTAACACCGGCGCTGTCGCAACGGTAGCGGCAGGCTGTGAAGGCGCCAGGTGACTTACGATCGGTGCCAGCGTCGCGGTTGGGCTGGCGGCAGACGACGCCGCGCTCGCTACGTCCTGCTTCTCCGTGACGGCGGCGACGGCTGGCGTAACGGCTGCCGTGGCGGGCAGCGATGTGTCGCTGTCCTGAACCGGCATTTTTTCCTGACCCGTTAACGCATGGCTAAGCGGCTGATGCTGGCCGTTGTCCGTCTGGGCTAGCGCAGAGGGGAGGGCAGTTCGGGGGGCGATCTCCCCGGTGCTCGCAGGCTGCGTCGCTACCGGGGTGGTGGTCTGCTGGTGCGGTAACATCGCCATCAGCGCGCTTAACCCGGCCAACTCCTCTTCTTCAGTCGTGGTCTCGCTGTTTGTTTTCGCCTCCGGCTGGGTCAGCGTCTTCAGCGCATCCGTATTCGCGGCGGGTTTCAGGCCGGAGACGAGGCTTTGCAGGGAGACGGCGGTATCTTCACCAGTCAGGGTCTCCTGACGGGAGAGCAGTTCGGCGATTTTGGCCTGGAGCGTGGTATCACCGTTTTTTTCCTTTGCCGCTGTCGACAGCTTGTTGCCCGCCGCTTTCAGATCCGCCAGCGTCAGCGGGGCATCTTTGCCTTTGCCGGTGGTCTCGGTCAGCGCGCCCGCCAGCAGAGAAAGAAAATCTTGCGCGCCCTCAGCGCCTTTCCCGGTCAGCGTGCCGCCGGACGGGTCGCTGTCGGTCATCAGCAGTTGTTGCAGTGTGATCATTCTGGTTTCCTCATTGATGCGCGCTGGGCAAACTCATCCATTTTTTTCTGATCCAGACGGTTTTCCGCCAGGGTCGAGGCTGCAATCTGTCGGTCCTGTAAGGTTTGCCAGGCCTGCAACCGCTGTTTTTTCTCGCGCCAGAAATTCAGCGCGGTATCGACTTTTTGCGTCCACTGGTTGAGCTGCTGGCGATGCTGCTCAATCGCCTTTTCCAGCGTCTGGATAAACTGCTGATAGTTAATCCAGCGCTGGCTACCAATGCCTTGCGCCATGTCGGTGTTAAGGTTGGTGCGATATTCATGCTGATAGTCGATTAACATCTTCAACTGTTCTTCAGCCTGCTGGCACCCGCGTCGCATTGCGCCAAGCTGCAATGCGGCATCATCAACTTCTTTTTCAGCCAGATCTTTCAGCGTTGATAACGCGCTGTTCTGCGCCATGACCTTCGCCCTCCACCTGTGTTACACCTGCGGGAAAATCAGCTCCAGTGCCTGGAGGGAATCTTCCCAGTCGGCGCGTTCAAAAATACCCTGTTGCAGAAATGCCTCCAGCTGCGGCCACAGGGCAATCGCTTTATCGAGCATCGGGTCGCTGCCTTTGGCGTACGCCCCGACGCTTACCAGATCGCGGTTGCGCTGGAAGCTGGAGAGCAGTTGTTTGAAGTTACGCACGCGGGCGTAGTGTTGCTCGGTGATCAAGGCCGTCATCGCACGGCTGATCGAGGCTTCAATATCAATTGCCGGATAGTGCCCGGCTTCGGCCAGACGGCGCGACAGCACGATATGGCCGTCGAGGATCGCGCGCGCGGAGTCGGCAATCGGGTCCTGCTGGTCATCGCCTTCGGTCAGTACCGTATAGAACGCGGTGATGGAGCCGCCGCCGCTGATGCCGTTCCCCGCGCGCTCAACCAACGCCGGGAGCTTGGCGAAGACCGACGGCGGGTAGCCTTTGGTCGCGGGCGGCTCGCCGATGGCCAGCGCAATCTCACGCTGCGCCATCGCGTAGCGGGTCAGGGAGTCCATAATCAGCAGCACGTGCTGGCCCCGGTCGCGGAAATCTTCCGCAATACGCGTGGCGTAGGCGGCACCCTGCATACGCAGTAGCGGCGACACGTCCGCAGGCGCGGCGATCACCACCGAACGGGCGCGGCCCTCCGCACCCAGAATGTTTTCGATGAAATCTTTGACTTCGCGACCACGCTCACCAATCAGGCCAACCACGATAACGTCCGCCTGGGTATAACGCGCCATCATGCCGAGCAGGACCGATTTACCCACGCCGGAGCCGGCAAACAGCCCCATACGCTGGCCGCGTCCCACGGTGAGCAGGGCGTTAATCGGCCGCACGCCGGTATCCAGTACGTGCTCGATTGGCGTGCGTTGCAGCGGGTTGAAGGGTTGGGTGATCAGCGCGCCGGTTTCGGTGGTATCAGGGGAGGGCAGGCCATCGAGCGGTTTGCCGCTTCCGTCCAGCACGCGGCCCAGCAGCGCCGGACCGAGCGGGAGCTGTTTGCCGCTTTGCAGGCCGTCACCGCTGATGTTTTTCGCGTAGACGCGGGCGCCGGGCAAAATCCCTTCCACTTCTTCAAGGGGCATCAGAAACAGGCGCTGACCGTTGAACCCGACCACTTCGCTTTCCACTTCACGCGTCTCCCCCCCGTCCTGACGCTCAATCACGCAGGTGGCGCCGAGCGGAAGTTGCAGCCCCGTGGCTTCCAGGACCAGACCGGTGGCGCGCGTCAGGCGTCCATAACGACGAACGGATGGCAGCTGCGCCATCTTCGTTTCAAAATTATCGAGCGTGTTAAGCCAGCGCGTAAGGCGAGCGGTCATCAGACGACTCCCGGTGCCGCCAGGCGGCACAGTTCCTGCCAGCGGGTCGCGACGCTGGCATCCAGATCGCCCTCATCCGCCGAGACCTTACAGCCTCCGTGATGGAGCGACGGATCGCCGCGCAGCCGCCAGCCGTGCAGGCTCAGCGTCGCGCCGAGGCTCTCTTCCACGCGCTGCAAATCATCAGGATGAACGCGCAGCTGCGGTTTGCCGCTGAACAGCGGCTCCTGCTGGAGCAGGGCCTGGATCTGCTTAATCAGCGAGGCGTTATCCACTACCGGCGTCTGGCCGATCACCTGACGGGCCGCCTCCAGCGCCATCTGCATCAGGCGCGAGGCAATCACGCTGTCGAGCGCATCCAGCGTGTGCTGAAACTCGCTCACCAGTTGCTGCATGCGGGCATGCAGCGGCGCCTGCTGCTGGCGCGCCTGCTCAATGCCCTGCTCTAAACCTTTCGCCAGCCCTTCCTGATAACCCTGTGCGTGCCCGGTCTGACGGCCTTCGTTCATCCCGGCGTTGAAGCCCTGCTCGTGCGCCTGCATTTGCATCTGGGCCAGCATCTGGGCGCGCTGTTCCTCTTCACTCAGCTCGGGGATGCCCGCCCCGGCGTCGCCCTCGTCGGACGACATAACGGCAGGGGTGAACTCTGCGGTGGGAGGGGAGAGGTCGTCAGGCGTCCAGCGCTTCCACGACAGTTCATCAGACATAGGTGTCGTCTCCGCTGCCAATCACCATCTCGCCGGTTTCTGCCAGACGACGAACAATAAGCAGGATCGCTTTCTGTTCGTTTTCCACCTGAGACAAACGCACCGGGCCACGGTTGGCCAGGTCGTCGCGCAGGATATCGGCCGCACGCTGGGACATGTTGCGCAGGAATTTCTCGCGCAGCGGCTGCTCGGCGCCTTTGAGGGCGATAAGCAGCGATTCGGAGTCCACCTCCTGAAGCAGGCGCTGGATACTGCGGTCGTCCACTTCGACCAGGTTTTCGAACAGGAACATCTCGTCGATAATTTTCTGCGCCAGCTCGCCGTCGAACTCGCGTACCGCCGTAATAACCGCCTCTTCCTGCTGCGTTTTCATCAGGTTGATGATTTCCGCTGCCGTTCTCACGCCGCCCATTTTGCTGCGCTTGAGGTTCTGGCCGTCGAGCAGGTTGTTCAGCACTTCGGTCAGCTCCGCCAGCGCGGCTGGCTGGACGCCGCCGAAGGTGGCGATACGCAGCATCACGTCGTGGCGCAGGCGCTCGTCGAACAGCGCCAGAATATCGGCCGCCTGACCCCGTTTGAGGTGGACCAGAATGGTGGCGATAATCTGCGGGTGCTCGTCGCGAATAAGATCGGCGGCGCTTTGCGGCTCCATAAAGTTGAGCGTTTCGATCCCGCTGGCGGTGTCGCGCGTTTCGAGAATATCTTCCAGCAGGCTGGCGGCGCGCTCTTCGCCCAGCGCCTTAACCAGCACGGAGCGCAGGTATTCGTTGGCGTTGACGTTGAGCGCGGCAAACTGCTCGGCTTCCTGCTCAAACTCCGCCAGCACTTCTGTCAGCTGCTTGTTGGAGATCTGGCGCACGTTGGCCATCGCCGCGCTGAGGATCTGCACTTCTCGCTGGGAGAGGTGTTTAAACACTTCCGCCGCGCGATCTTCGCCAATGGTCATCAGCAGGATGACGCTTTTATCGGTGCCTGTAAGCGTATTACTCATGTTCGTTACCCATCCAACCGCGGATGACCAGCGCGACGACGCGCGGATCGTTATCTGACATTTCGCGAATGCGCTGGCTCATCACCTCTGCGCCCATACGCTGGTTAGCACGGCGCTGCTGCATCTGTTCATCTTTGCTGAGACGAACTTCAACCGCTTCTTCCTCGTCCGGACGCGCGTTCTTCTGTTCCAGCGCGGCTTTCTCGGCTTCAGCACGGCGCTGTAGCTGAGGACGAACGCCCTTACGCCACAGCAGCCACGCGACAATCAGCACCAGCAGCCAGCGGCCTGCGGACATTAGCTGATCGAAGAACGCCTGCTGTTGCCAGAACGGCAGTTCGCCACCGGTCTCATCCACCGGGTTGAACGGTGAGTTCACAACGTTGAGGGTATCGCCACGTTTTTCAGAGAAGCCCATCGCTTCGCGGGTTAAATCTTCGATCTGCTTCATCTGCTCCGCTGTGAGCGGCAGCGGTTTACCGTCCGGCAGCGTTTTGTAGTTCACCACCACGGCAACAGAGAGACGCTGAATATCGCCCGTGTTCAGTTTGGTATGGCGGATAGTCCGGTCGACTTCGTAGTTGGTCGTTTCGTTACGGCTGCTGTTACGCGGGCCGGTACTGTTCGCGGTCGAGGTCGTCTGCTGATTCGTTTGCTGACCGTTCTGCGGGTTTGCCGGCGGGGTGGAGATTGGCGCGGCGTTGGCAGGCGCTGGCTGGTTAGAGAGCGCGCCCGGCACACCGCCAGGATACTGTCCGCCGACCTGTTCCGTCTCATTGATCTGACGCGAGCGTAACACGGCGCGGGAGGCATCCCCGTTCGGGGCGTACTGCTCTTCGGTCTGTTCTTTATTCGAGAAATCAATCTGCGCTGTGACCTGCGCGTGTACGTTGCTGCTGCCGACCACCGGGCCCAGAATCGCTTCGATGCGACGCTGGAGACGGCCTTCCACATCCGCGGCGTATTTCAGCTGAGCGTCGTTGAGATCGCGCCCTGCGGTGTTGGACTGCGTCAGCAGATGACCACTCTGATCCACCAGCGTAACGTTACCCGGCGGCAGGCCGGCCACCGCACTGGAGACCAGGTGCGTGACGGCGCTGATCTGCCCTTCATCCAGCGCACGGCCAGGTTCGAGGTTAACGGTCACAGAGGCCGAAGGGGACTTTTGTTCACGGACAAACAGGGACGGCTTAGGCATCGCCAGGTGCACGCGGGCACTTTTCACCGGGCCTAAGGTTTCAATCGTACGGGCCAGCTCACCTTCCAGTGCGCGCTGATAGTTAACCTGCTCGCTGAACTGACTGATGCCGAATTTTTCCTGATCCAGCAGCTCAAACCCAACCGCGCCGCCTTTTGGCAGCCCCTGCTGGGCGAGACGCAGGCGAAGCTCGTGCACTTTATCTGCCGGTACTTCAAGCGCACCACCGTTATCGGCAAAGCGATACGGGATGTTCATCTGGGTTAACTGGGTGACGATGGCACCGCCATCCTGGTCGGAAAGGTTGCTGTAGAGCGTGCGGTAATCCGGGCTTTTTGCCCATAAGACCATCGCGACAACGATCGCAATGGCGGCAGCGCCTGCCACAATCAACGGGATCTTAGGGTTGGCGCGAAGGCGGTTCATCCACTCGAGTGATTTATTCTGTGGCGCTGTCGATGCTGCTGTCGCACTCATTGCGCACCTCTTAAATCCTGGTGGTTTACGTTATTCGTGTAGAGAAACAAAACTGACTCCCGGGTCGGCAAACACGACAAAAGTTCCATACTGATGGCCCTGCCATTATTTGATGATTCGGGATTTTCTATGCGTCAAATAACCTGGTTTTTTAACGCTATTTACCGCCATTATCTTATTGACAAGCTGTTAGTCTTGACCTCGTAAAAAACCATCCAGGGGAGAGTCATGGCTATACAGGGCATTGAAGGGGTACTCAGTCAGTTACAGGCAACGGCGATGACCGCCCGTAATCAGAGCGTGGCTGACCAGCCGCCGGGCGTTAGCTTCGCCGGTCAACTGCATGCGGCGCTGGACCGGATCAGCGACAAGCAAAACGCGGCCCGTACCCAGGCTGAGAGATTTACCCTTGGCGAACCCGGCGTGGCGCTCAACGATGTGATGGCCGATCTGCAAAAAGCGTCGGTGTCATTGCAGATGGGGTTGCAGGTGCGTAACAAGCTGGTGTCGGCATACCAGGAAGTGATGGGCATGCAAGTTTAGTTTATCTAACCTAATGATATTTATAATTAATAACCATCCGATCCCACGGCGTGGGGCATGGATGGGGCAAACTCACTCAATTTCTGGTTGAGGATGAGTACCTGGTCCTGGTTATTTTCAGCCATCCAGGATCCGTACACCCGGTAAACCATTTGCGCGTCGGTGTGGCCCATTTGCTTCGCGATGAAGTTCGGGTTTGCACCGGCAGCTAACGACCAGCATGCATACGTGTGTCGGGACTGGTATGCTCTGCGATAACGAATCCCGGCGCGTCGCATTGCCGCTTCCCACGACTGGTTAATCGATCCCACTGCGTAATGATGCCCGGCACGGCCATTACGTGATGCGATCTGCGGGTTGAACACGAACGTGCATGGATGCACATCGGTACGGCCATACTCGCGCAGTTTCACCTCAACCTGATACTGCTTACCCAGGCGAGTTAACTCGGCCTGGCTCTTCAGCACGTCGATCGCTGGCTGAATGAGGTTGATGATACGGTCCGTCCCGGCCTCTGTTTTCGGAAGGGTGAACTCCTTCGTTAACGTGTGGTTCCGGCGGATCATCATCGTACCCGCTTTCAGGTCGATATCTTCCCAGGCCAGCGACACAAGTTCTCCGTGGCGCACGCCGGTGTAGACGGCAAGAGACCACATGTTTTTCAGTTGCTGGTGGGCGCAGGCGTTAATCAACCTGACAAACTCATCGCGCGTCAGCGGGTCAGGCTCGCATCGTGACCGCTTAAGCATGGCGATCCCGGTGAACGGATTCACCCGTACATAACCGCTATCAGCGGCAAACTTAAACATCCCGCTCATGGTCTTCATGTAGTTGTTGACCGTTCTGACTGAGCGACCCTTAACCGGCGTTTTCTGCCCGACTTTCAGCGTGTGATAACCGGTCAGCAATTCCTTCCTGATAAACAGCAGATCTTCCTGCGTTACCGCAGATACCAGCCTGTCCCCACCAATCCTGGGCACCATGTTGCGCGCTATAGATGCATAGCGTGACATCGCGTTGGTGCTGATCTCCATACGCTTCAGTTCAAGCCACTTGTTCGCCAGCTCCAGCACGGTGATTTCCTTGCTCTCCACCCCAAACCTTTTCAGGTTAGGCGAGTCTGGGAATTGCGCTGCATAGTTGAAGTTGCCGGTCTTAATCGAAAAGCACACCGACGCGCGCAGCTCGCCAGCGACCTTTCTGTTTTTTGGTGTATCCGGCACACCGAGGCTTTCACGCACCCGGCTGCCTTTATAGATGAACCATATACGGAGCGTCCCGCCATGATTCTCCACGCCTGTTGGGTATGCTGACTTAGCCATTATTCCCTCCTGACGTCCAAGAGCCCGCTAAGCATAAACGGATCTTCATTGGCGCGCACCCGGCTGTTTCTTTGACATGCTCTCAACCCACTGGTCGACAGCCTTTCGGTTGTACATGCATTCGCTGTTTTTCTTCGGCACGCCGTCCGGGGAAACATGCAGATATTCCCGCCCGATCATCCAGCAATTTTTGCGGGCCCGTTCGATGGTGCCCGGGCGAAGGCCGGTAATCTCGACGAGCTTTTCTTCTGTTACCCAGTCGTTGGGCACGATTAAGGTCATTTCGCTCATGGGTTTCTCCAGGCAAAAAAATGCCCCGACGAGCGAGGCTTTTCTATTTTGAATTACCCGCTAAAGTTAATTTTGACGATCTAACTTTGGGGTATACCAAATGACTACAGTTCAGGGCTTGAGCGTTGGCGATATCGTTTCGTTAAAAGGCGAAGATGGGGAGTGGCTAGTAGAATCGATTATACGAAACGATCGTGAGCAACAAATAGTTTATTACCATGAGGAAACAGGAAACTTCATCCAAATGGACATTGCCGACGCATTAGCAAAACTAGACGTAGTGCTTCGCAAGGGGGAATAGCTTTTTACATTAATTAATAAGTCCTCTCTGCTTGTTTTTGAGCTCGATGACGCCCTGGCACTCCGTGCACGTCTGGCAGCCGGGAACGGCAGCGCGCCGCGGCTCGGGAATTGGTTCGTCGCATTCTTCACAACGCTCAGCTGATACGGCATTGCGGTTCACTCGGTGAGCCGAAAGGGCAGCGTTACGCTGAAGCTCTTCAATCTCTGCTGCGGTATCGATGATGTCCATGGTCAATGCTCCCGGAACTGTCGGTTAATTCGGTTGAAGGTGAACGCCAGCAATAAAAAAGGCCGCTTTAGCGACCTGGTGATTAGTGCCTTCATGTTGCACCGCCTTCATTCTTCTCTGCTTCGACTGCCATCTGCTCAAGCCGTCGCGATAGTTCGGCTGCCAGCGTCTGGAATTCATCTTCGGTCGCCGCCGGGATCGGCACAAAACGAATCCAGATGTGCGCAAGGTTATTGGCGATTTCCAGGCTTTTCCTCAAATCAACGGGTGAGGCTCTGTTCATGCTGACGCCATCCTTACCGCTATGAATTTCGACATAGCTTTATCGACCAGCTTGGTGTTGTGGTATTTGGAGATCGCCCAGGTGATGGCAAAGAGTATCCAGCGGAAATGGCTGGTGTAGGTCTTGAATGTCAGCCCGTCGCAGACGTCCCACGCACTCCAACTTTCGGGCCAATCAGCGTTATAAACTGCCTGGTATGCTTCCCAATCATTGCTAAACCCACCGCGGCATAATTCACGGACTACCTCACGAACTTTGGCTTTATCACTGTCTGGAGTGTCGTCTTCATCATCCCAGTCTTCGTCTTCCTGCTGGTCTTCTGGGGTATCTTCCAGATACTCGCTCATTGATTCCTTCAGGCTTCGGCAAAAAGCATCATGATCGTACTCTTTCGCCAATAGCTCACACGCTGAATAGCCAGCGCCAGCCTCCAGCTTTTCGGACCAATAACCGGTGTTAATACCGTCTTGCCACGGACCGAAAAAGTCGAACATGTCCGCGATACGGGAGAATGTCCAGGTTCCCATGTCGCCGGTGACAGTCAGATATCCCGGCCAGGTGATAATGTCGAAGTAATAACAGGACGTACCGGGCTGCTTCATGCGCAGGTGTCGGTAGAGACCTTCATCACGGATTATTTCAAGTCGGTGAAAGGCCGTATCAAGCAGAAATCGGGTTGATGTATCTATCTGTCGGCGAATCATTGTTCGGCTCCAAACCGCCCGTTAAGGCGGCCAGTTTTGACGACGAACTCCAGGAGGCTAACTCCCAGAGCTTCAATTTTCTTGTGATGCTTGTTGATGATGGGAGGCACAGTTTCGTTCCAGTTAGGCTTTGGCTTCTTGCGCATGGCCTGCTGGATTTCCTCGGTTCAGCGGCGGCAGGCGGCGCGGATGGCGTTGTCTGTTTCTGGCGTCATAACCCCTCCATATAGGCCCGGATAAATTCAGCCGCGGCCTGTGCGTTTATGGCGTTCCCATAGCCTTTGAGTCGGCCGACGCGGTTGCTGCTTGCCACTCTTGCCACCCCGGACTCGACTCGTCCCAGGCGCGCGGCAGCCCCATCAACCAGCGGGAATGTGCCGGGTTCAACTGGACGCCATTTGCCATCTCGACATAAGAGCCAGTCCGCATCTCGCCAAAAACCGTTAACCTCAAGGGGCCTACCATTGATGCGGCCATTGAAAACGGCATCCCTCCCTGGGCGTAACGTTTCTCCCTCATCGCCGATTCTGTTGTTGGCGTAGGCCACCCGGTCAGCAATGCCGAACCTGGAAGCTTCAGGCATACCTTCGGCGAGTTGTCTGGATTCTTCCCGCTGTAGCAATGGGTTGAACCGTTCGCGTCGTTGGCAACCGGCGTCTGCCATCCAGTTAACTTCACCGATCCAGCCAAATTCTGTAGCCCCCGGGGTGTTTCCGGTTGCGGGTTCGTGTTGCAGGTTGGAGTTGGCCACCCAGTAGGCCCGTTCTCTGATGTGCGGCGCACCGATGCCCGCTGCCGCAAACGGCACAATCCCGAAGGCGTAGCCCATTCCTTCCAGGTCAGCTTGTACAAGGTCGAACCATGTGTTTGCGTTACCGCTTGCAACCTGTTCGCCAAAGACATGCTGAGGTCTGCGCTCGCTGATGAGGTGGAAGAAGTGGGGCCATAAGTGCCGCTCGTCAGCAAACCCATCACCTTTGCCTGCCGCGCTGAAAGGCTGGCACGGGCAGGAACCGGTCCAGACAGGCTTATCGTCAGGCCATCCGGCGAGGCGCAGGGAATGAGACCAGACGCCAATTCCGGCGAAGAAGTGGCACTGCGTGAATCCTCGCAGGTCGTCAGGTATGACATCTTCAATACTCCTTTCATCAACTTCGCCCGGTGCGATATGACCGCCGGCGATCAGGTTACGCAGCCACTGGGCAGCGAACGGGTCGATTTCGTTGTAATAAGCTGCTGGCGTCATGCGGCCTCCGTTTTCACAACGTCGATGGCGCAGCCGGGGATCAGCTCAACGGAAGCGGCGGCGCACTGGTTTCCCCAGTGGCTCCAGCCTGGCGCTGCGCTGCGGCTGAATAACTCAATCCGCGGCACGTCTCCGTAGAGCAGCTCCAGGCGGTGGCGAACTTCCCACGGCTTCTCGCTGTGAGCGCCGAGTGGGCTGTAGACCACCTGCTTAATGCCAGCATGCTGGCGTTCCAGACCGGCGCCGCGGGTGGCGATCAGCACGTCTTCGGTATTGGCGCGGGTGTGGTTGCCACCGTTCATGCGCGTCTCGGCGTTTAGCAGATCGAGGAAGTCGTAAAAGTCGGTGACTTCACCATCGGCCAGCGCCTTGTTGATGCGCAACTCGGCATTCTGATTCAGCTTCACCCAGGTAAAGCCCTTCATCGTGCGAACTGTAAAGCCCCAGGCCTCGGCCAGTTCGATAGCCTCCTGGTTATGCGTGCCGGTGTACCACATCGCCAGCACTGCATTTTCGGCGGCAAGTTCCCACACTGGCAGGCGCTTGATGTCGATGAGCTTCATGGTGGAGTAGTGATCGGCAGCGGCGCCGTTGCTGATGGTGTTGCCGTAAGACCAAGGGGGATCGACATACAGAAGTGAGTATTTCGCTGTCATGCCGCCTCCTGCCTTTCCCGATATTCCTCAGCGAGCCGCTGGGCCTTTAATGGATTGCTGACCACTTCACCCCATGGCATTAGCCAGCCGTTACTAATGAAGGGAAGGCACAGTGTGCCAACCCTGATGTCGTCGTGAGCGTGAGTCATAGGATGGACTCCATTTCGTCAATGTAGAGGCCCTGAGCAATCAGGCGGCGACGGCGGGCGGCACGTTCAATGCACTCCTGCCGTCTGCCTTCCTGCGATTGCTCAATTGCGCGCTTGGTGAACAGCCGCGATTTACCCTGCGGCGTTACGACCTTTGGTTTCGTTACCAGGTCGAAAGTCCGGTCGCAGATGCCGTCCTCGTTGATCCACTTTTCCGACTCAACGATCTGCGCTATCTGTCCGGTGCCGCGGGTAATGCCGTTGGCGACCCGGTTAAACTCGATGAGCGTTACGTCAAACTTCTCGGCGATTTCGCTGCCAGTGACCGGGCGGCCGCGCGTCTGAATCATCCAGATAACGCGCTCACGGAGGCCGGAGAATTGCCCGGTTCGCCCGGGCCGGCGGTAAAAGGGTGTGCGTTTCATTTCCACTGTTCCCCGAACGTGAAGCCGATCTCCGCCAGAGCCTCGTCCATCTTCTCGATGAACTCCGGCACCATTTCGTTGAAATCGGTCATGTACTGCGGATCCCGCTCAACGACGACGTGGTGAATGCCTTCGCGTTTCATGCGCGGGTCGTAGTTGGCAAAGAACCAGGCCTCTTTGCCGGTCACCCACATGCTGTACTGTACCTGGGCCATGTACGCAGACTTGATGGCCTCAAAACCCCCAAGGCGGAATTTCATGAAGTCGCGAGAGGTGAAAGGGCATTTAAGCTCAAGGCCAAACCCGTTACTGCACAAGCCGTCAGGGGAGCACGCAGTGCGCATGCTCTCGTCACGGAACAGGATCGGAGACTCCGTGACTTTCACGTCAGTGGTGAACTCGAAGAGGGTACGAGCATCTTCCTCGTACTGCTTGCCCCAGGCCAGCGCCTTGGCGTTAACCTCTGGCGCCACGCCGGTGCATACCTCGGCGAGCAAGGTGTGGAAGTAGGACATTTTCATGTCAGTCCACTTCTTCCCCGATCTTGGCTTGGCGATGACGTTGTGCACTTCTGAGGCAGTAATAACGCCGAGCCTTAATTTGGCCCATGCTTCATCACCTTGCTCTACGGTGGACACATCAATTCCGGTCCGGGCAAGGATAATTTCTGGTGTCATAGTTTTACCCTGTATACGTTCTGCTTATTTGAACGGGTACCATCGTGAAACCATATCGCGCACCTGGTGACTTCTATCCATTTACGCCGCTCAAGCTCGGCGATGAACCATGAAACGCGGGACTTTGTAATGCCTAAAATCTTTGCCATGTCGCGAATACTGTGTTTTCCGCTTCGCAACAGTGAAAGGAGGGAAGGTGTCATGCTGCCGCCTTTTGCCTGAGGAACCCGAGAGCCTTAACACCTTCCACTTCTGTTAGGTCGGCTGGCTGCGAGATAGGACGTTTGAAAATGCGTGAGCAGAGAGGGAGGAGATCGGCATCCCATGTCTTATCCAAGGAGACAAGCAGGTCGTTAATCTCTTTCTGCGTGGTTTCGCTAAGCGGCGTTATATCGCGCTCAGGCTGACGCTCTGCTGTAAAGTTGATGCCTTCTTCGCCCTCGGTGTTAACGTGGTCTATGGCGGCGTCCAGGCGCTCACGGCGAGGCCAGTATTTTGCTGCCTGCTTCACGACCGTTTTGAGGATCATCTGCTCTTCATCGGTGACCCATGGACACTTCTTGCTATTGTCGGATTTGTACTTCTTCCATGCTTCAGACCGGTCACGGATAGAGTAGATGGCATCAATACGCATCGTGTGAGTGAGGTAATCACCATCGTCAGTTTTTACCGTTACATACGCCCCTACGATGTCCCCGCGCTGTTCTTCGGTATCAAAGTCGTTGTAGATGTGGATCGGCGGCTTATCGAGCCCCTCGCGGCGGAATTGGTCGTTCCTACGAACTATGGCCGACTGACACCACTTAATTGCGCCAGACTGCTGCGCAATGTGCATCAGGCCCATGTAACTAATGTCGAGGCAAATGGCCCCTTTACGCGGAACCAGGTAAGCAAGCTTCTGAGCCGGGTTTAACGAAATGCCGATAGCTGCAACGTTGATGATTGCGTTCTGCGTGCTGGTCTGGTTCTGAAATGCAATCTTGGCGAGGTAGTCGTTGTTTTGAAATAGCTGGATGGCGAACTGGCTTTCCTTGGCCCACACCATCCTCTCGTCAGTGGCCGCCTTAGTGAATAGCGGCTCCTGTTGTTTGACGAAATCAATAAGGGTTAAGCTCATGATCACTCCTTAGAACGGGCAGGGTGCTTGGCGCTGCCATTCTTCTTCGGCGCGGGCATATGCGCAGGCCGAAATGTATTCGTTGTATGCCTCTTCGGCCTTTTCTCCGATAAGCGCAAACTGGGCTTCCTGGGGCAGGAACAAATTACTCATCTCCAGAGGTTTCGCAGGGAACATGGCGATCAGTTCCTTCGCCCGGTCGTCGATCCACTTCTCTTTCTCGTCGGTGAGCTGCTGCTCAACCCACCGCCGATCTTCGATGCGGTCGTAAGTGAGGTATGCGTTCATTGCTGAATTCCTGAAATTTGGATGTGCAGATCCCGCCCGCAGAAAGCCAGGCCGATCGGTTGAATAGGGGGTTAGGTATCAGTGAACCATCGGCTCGCCGCGCTCATTCAGCAGCACAACGACGGAATCACTTTTGATGATGGTTTTTTCGAAGATGTTGAAGGCGTAAAGGCCTTTCTCAACGTTCGCAGAGGCGCGATAAGTTTTACCGTGGTGTTGCAGCATTGTGCCCGGTAAAACCTCGCTGCGTGGCACTGATGCAGTGCCGTAGTGCATTCCGATCATACCTTCACCTCAACCTGTTCCAGGAGGCCAGCCAGATTCATCTGCCAGCGGTTAAGCGTCAGCTTTTCACGCGGTGCCGATAGCGACGTCAGTTGCCACTCGTTATCGTTGAGCTTTTTGGCGGTGTACTGCTTGCCGTTGTGGGTGACTGTCATGATGCCTCCCGCTTTTCTTTGATGTCGGCGCGGAGGTGAATTTCCGTCCCATCAGGACCCGGAAATACCAGTATGTCGTTACGAAGAACCAGGAGATGAGCCACTGCAAAGAGCGCCTCGTCTGTGACATCAAATTTCTCACCGGTGAACTCACGAACGCCGGGCGCCAGTTTGCTAGGCTTTGACCGACCCGCAAAAATTCGCTTAGTCAGACCTGAAAAACCTACTGTGATTGGGTTGCTCATAAATCCTCTTGGCCTTATCGCGGCGAACGGAACGGTTAAACAAGACTTCTGCGCTAATGGGCGGTGGATGGCCGCCGGTTGTCATAACTAAGCCGCCTCTGTGAAGCGACTGAGGTATGAAAAAACCCGCCGTAGCGGGTTATTCTTGCTGACTAACAATTTCAATTTTCACGTTGAATCCTGGGTAGTCCCGCGCGGAGTCTAAATCCTCAAGGATTGCGCTGTGCAATTCGCCAGTCGACAAATTCGACTCTTCAAGCTCAGCAACTGTTACCCTTACAACAATCTCCATACCCTTACCCTCTGTCGTTACCCGCTGATGCGGGAGAAATGCTTTGGTGCTGGCTCCCCACAATGAAGCAGGGAAGGCCGTCGTCGCCTTGGTAAGCCATTACCTCACCAACTAGCTGATAACCGTCTGCCAGCCCAAAACATTCCAGTTACGCACCATTGCCGCTCTCCCTGAGCCCGCCGGGCGTCCGACGCATGGTTTACTGTCGCGCCGTTCGACTGACCGAATCTCCACTTCGCCGCTGGCTAACTTCGCTCAGCTGTCGATGTTTCGTTTCGATGAGCTAACAATAGCTAAAGCGATTATTTGAGTCAATCGCCAAAACGATATTTATCATCGATAAAGTGATAATTGCATGATTGTTAAAGCGATTTTTATTGAAATTTATTTACGTGGTATGCTGTTTTTTTTGGAGGGGGGATACGTATGGACCATAAAGAATGGGTTGATAAGCTCCGCTGGCTAAGCCCAGAGCAGATCGTTCAGGTTCACTTTGGACTTCAGGAGGATATCAAGAAATATTACAAGCTGAGGGGAGAGGGCGATAACCTCGCAAGGGCCGAGCATTTATGCGAGCAGATGATTGCGCTATCTGAATTGGCGTTCCCGGCTTTGCGTCATGCTCATGACAAAAGGGTGGAAGAGTACGAAACGTTAACTGGAAATAAGTATCCCAGTGAATTTTATCCTCCTTCACATTATGGGTACTCTCAGTTGTCAGTCATCCTGAAAAAAAGAAAGGAGTTTCAGCGTATAGAGGATATACGTGAGAAGTTGATTAAAGAGGGTTGGAGATGCTAGCCCGGGAGCCGGGCTATGCGAAGCGCTTATAGTCGATGGACTGTCTGAGCAACACCTTCGCCATCACGTAGAACGCGTCCTCATCCTCAGGTTCGACGTACCATTTTTCGTAAATCGGGTTATCGGATATTACTGCCAGGCGGTCACGCTGCATCTGAAGACGCTTAACATGGAGGGTTTTGCCGAAGACAAAGACATATACCCCGTCACCGTCAAAATGTGTAACGCCGGTATCAACGAAGATCTGATCGCCTGGCGAAATCGTCCCATCCATACTGTCGCCATTGACGGTAATGACTTTAACGTGCGTAGCTGGCCGGTTGCCAAATAAAGCGCGCGCCTGTTCAGTTGTGTATTCGATGGCACGAATAGTTTCAATGAAATCGCTGGTTACCAGTGTGCCTGGCCCAGCACTGGCTTTAACGTCGAGTACATCCACGCGATAAATCCCATTCAGTGACGGCTTAACCTGGTATAGCGCAGTTGGCTCCCTGGCGCCACCGACAGCCATTTCCCCCTCACCAGTAGAAAGCCATTCAGGGCGAACACCCAGCACAGAGGCAATCTCAACTGTTTTTCGAGAACCTTTAGCATTCTTGAGTAACTTATTTACGCTGGACTGAGCCATGTCGACCTCTTTAGCTAATCGACCCTGTGTATATCCAGCGCTTTCCATTGCCTGCGCTAAGCGCTCCGAGAATCCCATATTCACCTCTGTTAATGACTCCTTTAACTCTATCGCTCAAGCGATTATTTAGCAAAAAATCGCCTATGCGATTGACATTCGCTAAAGTGATAACCATAATCGCTTTAAACTGATAGCTGAGGTGATTATGAAGACCCCAACAGTAGAGAAGAACTCCGCAGTAGAAAAAGCGATCGCCATCGCTGGCAGCCAGAAAGAACTGGCAAAACGTTGCGGCAAAGCTCAGTCCACTATCTGCGACTGGCTTAACGGAAAGAAACGCATCTCTCCAGTTCACGTTCCTGAGCTGGTAAAAGCGGTTGGTGGTGAAATCCAGGCTCATGAATTCCGCCCGGATCTGCCGTCCATCTTTCCACACCCTGACAACCATGCCGCCTGACCGGCGGCCCTAACCACGAAAGGGAAAGCAATGCATTCACTTGCGTACCAACAAAATACCAAATTATCGGTGCCACCGATGATTTACCAGAATCGCCGGGAACCTGATTCCAAGGCGTTAAACATCGATGGGATCCGCGCAGCTGTTCGCGCCTGGGCAGCTGATTGCCGCAGTCGTGAATTTGTCGCGGCGCTGATTGTTGAAGAGTGGCGGGCAACCGGCGGCACCGGGCTGGATATCCCGACTGACTCGCACCGCCAGATGCAGAAGGTGTTTCGCTGGATCGACGGCGACACCGAATATGCGACCAACAACATTCGCCAGCTGGCGCCGGCAATTATGGCCGTTCTGCCGCTGGAGTACCGCAACCGACTGGCGCCGCAGAACGACACGATGTCGCTGATCGCCTCTGCGATGAAAGAGTGTGCCGAAGCTAAGCAGGCCGTGCTGCTGGACGCTCCAGAGCATCAGAAACTGAAAGAGGTTAGCGAGGGCATAGCGTCGCTGTTCCGCCTCATGCCGGAGCAGGTAGGGCCGCTGATGACGATGGTTACATCGATGCTGGGGGTTATGTGATGGGAAGTATCAAAAATGGCGAAAGCCAGTCTGCGCAAACAGAACTGGCCTTCAGATGCAAATCGTGTGCACTCATTGCAGGAGGAATAATGGCAAAAAATCCACGCTATTACCATACCGCTGTACATAAAAACATAACCCGCGACCGCTTCATCCGCTCGGTTAACCCGATTGTGGCAGAGAAGATGCGCGCCATTCTTGAAGAACTGAAACGTAAGGAGAGTGGCCGTGGGTAACGTATCTAATTTAGCCGAAGCCAGAGAGGCCAGAAGGCTCCAGAAACCGCGCACGAATGACGGTAAGGGGTTTGCCTTGCTGCACCGTAAAATTATGGATGTGCCGTTCTACAAGGACGCTGAGGCGGCTCATTTATGGGTTCACCTGCTACTGCGCGCTAATCACGAACAGACACTGGTATCGACTGATGTCGGCGATGTGATCTGCGAACGCGGAGAGTTCATTACCGGGCGAAACACGCTGGCAATGGAAACGGGTTTGACCGCTGATCGCGTTAAATCACTGCTCCGTAAATTCCAGAATCTGGGCATGATCACCACCAAATCAAACAACCGTTTTACTGTTCTAAAAGTGGTCAAATATGACGAATATCAGTCAAATTTTTGTCCAGCCGATGTCCAGCCGGTGTCCAGCCCAAACGCAGTCGTACCAATGCCTGTGGAGGTGGAGTGTCCAGCCGATGTCCAGCCAGTGTCCACAGATAACAATATATTAAATAACTTACTACCTAACGGTAGTAAGTATGTCGCAAATGACCAGAAACCCGCTGAAGAGAAAAAGTCACGTTTGTCATGCGATGAAGTATGGCAATGCCTGAAAGACGAACTGCCTGAAGCACGGGGATGGAGATGCCTCACTGATGAGCGACGCAATCTGATCCGCACCTTCTGGGGTAAGGCTAACAAAATTGCTCGCAACCTGGACGGAAAGCCGATGGATATGGACGGTTTCAGAAGCTATCTGCGCTACATTGCTCAGAACTGCCGCTGGATGCTTGAAGACCGACCAGACCAGAAATCCGGGAAGACCTGGCGCCGCATGAAATTCGATAAGTTCCTGACCGAAAAGCTCTACATCGAAGTGCGCGAGGGGGATCGTGATGACCGCTGAATTCATGGCTGCACCTCATAACCTCGAAGCAGAGCAGAGCGTTATCGGTGGCCTGCTGCTGGATGATGACAACAGCGAGCGAGTCCAGAAGGTTCTGGCGATGCTCAAGCCTGAGTCGTTCTACAGCCGACCTCACCAGCTGATCTTTGCCGAGATGCGCCAGATGTTCCGCGACAACAAGCCAGTCGATGGTCTGACATTGTTCGACGCGCTCGAAGGTAAAGGGCTCGCTGAGCAGGTTGGTGGCTTTGCTTACCTTGCGGAGATCGCCAAGAACACTCCCAGCGCTGCAAACATCGTAGCTTACGCAGCATCAGTCCGGGAAGCCGCAATGGAGCGCTACGGTATCAACCGCCTGACCGAAGCTACTGAGCTGCTGTATTCCCGTAACGGCATGAGCGCTACGCAGAAGTACGAGGCCATTCAGGGTATTTTCACCCAGCTCGCAGACCATTCAAAAACCGGCAGCCGCCGAGGGTTGAGATCGTTTGGCGAGGTTATGGATGACTGGGTAGCAGATCTGGAGAAACGCTTTGACCCTTCAGGCGAACAACGCGGCATGAGTACCGGTATACCGTCACTCGACCGAATGCTAGCGCCGAAAGGTCTGGTTAAAGGCTCTCTGTTCGTGATTGGCGCAAGGCCAAAGATGGGCAAGACAACCCTGTACGGGCAGATGGCGATCAACTGCGCAGTTCGTGAGAAAAAGCCAGCGCTGATGTTCAGCCTGGAAATGCCAGGCGACCAGATCCTCGAGAAACTGGTTGGTCAGAAGTCCGGCATTAATCCGAGTATTTTTTACATGCCCGCCACGGATGACGCCGATGACCAGTACCAGGGCGACTACGACGGCGACTTTAAGAAGGCGATCGCCACAGCCGGGAGACTGAGTGAAATCGACATGCTGTACATCGACGACACTCCTGGCTTGTCACTGGCGCATATCGTTACCGAAAGCCGCCGAATCAAACGCGAGAAGGGCTGCGTAGGCATGATTCTTGTTGACTACCTGACGCTGATGACCGCCGAAAAGGCCGACCGTAATGACCTGGCCTACGGGATGATCACCAAAGGTCTGAAGAACCTCGCCAAAGAGCTTGGCTGCGTCGTCGTGCTGCTGACCCAACTCAACCGCGAACTGGAGAAGCGAGTGAATAAACGCCCGTTGCCGAGTGATTCCCGCGACACAGGACAGATTGAGCAGGACTGCGACTACTGGGTTGGCATCCACCGGGAAGGTGCTTTCGATGACAGCGTGCCGCCGGGCGAAACCGAGTTAATCCTGCGACTCAACCGCCACGGCAGTACCGGAACGGTTTATTGCAATCAGATTAACGGGGCAATTTACGACACAGACCAGCAGGCCGCCGCCGCAGAACGCCGCGGGCGTGAGCAGCAGCCGAAAAAGAAAGGGGGGTTCTGATGACCATAACAATCCGTGGGAAGATTCTTGCAGCCCTGCGTAATAACCCGGGCCTGAATAGTGCTCGCATTGCCAGCATGATCGGCATGACCACTAAAAAGATTTCCGGCCCGCTAAGCACGTTGTTTGCAGACGGCCTGATCGAGTTCGAAGGTAAGCATGGCCAGCGGCTGTATCGTCTGACCAGCTACGGCATGAAATACGCACCGGAAACCATACCGGCCATGCCGAAGGGAAATTCGAAGCTGGTGCAGCGTACCGAGACGAACGTTATCTGCCAGGAGTGCCGCAACAGCGCGGCGATGAAGCGAGTATTGATGGTTTGGGGGAGGGTAGGGGTATGAGAATTAAAAATTTGGTCGAAATGATAAAGCACAACGGTCTCCTGACTTCAATGGCTCAGCTTGAGAAGCTGTACAGGATTGCTATTGAGAACGAAGAAAAGCTCGCAGAATCTGAAGCCAGATGCGCGGCGCTGGCTGCGGAGAATGCGAGGCTGAAGTCAGCGATTGAAAAGCATGCTGACAGTTACATCATGTGCGGATATTGCCGAACTGAGCGCGATGGCAAGAACGACGATGTTTGTGAAGTTCTTGATTCAACCCCAGCAACCAAAGCTTTCCTGGCTGAAGTGCGGGCGCAGGGTGTGGAGATGTTTGCTGACAGCCTGCTGTGTCCAGACCTTGATGACACTATCCGTGAATTCGCCGACGAGCTTCGCAAAGGAGTGCAGTCATGAAAAACCGTAAAGCCAAAATCATCGTTCTTCGCGCTCTGAAAAACTGCTACCCGCGCCAATGGCTGAATGTAAGCAATCGACGCATGGTTCTCTTCACGCTCGGTGGTGTTAGCCGTGAAGGGCATCAATTCAAAAACAGCGCAGCACAGAATCGCTGGAAGAATCATGTGAGGTTCCAATGAGCAACATCGACAAACGCGCATTACGTGAAGCAGCCAATGCGGCAAACGCAGCATCATGGGGATGTTGGAAGTCTTACAAGCCACACAAAGGAGCGCGAGGCTATGAGGTGAAAGTTGGCGTGAAAGCGGTAGCGCAACATTGCCTCAAGGTTGATTCAGTTTTCATCGCCGCAGCCAATCCTGCCACCGTGCTGGCGCTGCTGGATGAGCTGGAAGCCAAGGAAAAGAGAATTGCTGAGCTGGAGGCGCGGGAGGTTGTACTTCCACAGCGCTATAGCATGTTGCATCGCGTCGATTTCGATGAGGCGTATCACACGGAAATGGTTTACAAGCAGCATCAGGTGCTTGAGGCACTGCACGATGCTGGAGTCAACGTCGCCGAAGACGCTAAAGGAGCAGCATCATGATTACCCTTACCAAAGAATGGCTCCTGAAAACAATCGCGGAGCTTGAAGAAGAGCGCGATGCTGTGCCCGGCGCAGTAAACGGAGATGCGGCGATGGCGATTGCTGCGATGAAGCTGGCGATGGCATCGCTCGAAGCGGAGCCGGTGGTAAGCCATCTCGGAAGTAAAAATGCGCTTGATGCCATTGTTGCCTTCATAAAAAGCAACAGAAACCCAACTCTAAAAGACTACAACGAAGTTTCTGAGCGATTATTTCAGGACAATTGCCACGGTCTATCTAACCATGTCATTGAGTACATTAAGCAGATCGGGGAGGAGCTTGAGGAGTTGCGATCTACTCAGGACACCGCCCCGCCAGCGCCGGTAGTGCCTGATGAAATCGAGTCAACATCAGGCAGCGATTACGATGATTACTATTGTGACGGCTGGAACTCCTGCCGCGCCGCCATGCTTCAGGGTGTCGAAAACGCCGAGACGCCCACCACCATGCAGACCGCTCCGGCTCTGGATTCTTCGCCAAAAATTGCCGAGTCGCCCACCGGCATAAATCAGGGTAAATCCGAACCTGTAACGACGGCTAACAAGTTGCCATTCGAGCAGTGGCTTTCTCAGCAGACAGGCACTATTGACGTCGAATGTGGATGCGTGATGACGGAGGTATTTTTCCACTGGTTGCGCGTTGCGTATGAGGCTGGCAACTCTCCGGTGATTCCGGATGGTTGGGTGGCTTGCAGTGAGCGTATGCCAGACATCGGTACAGAGATATTCTATTTCTGCCAGGATAATGGCCTGAGAGATTGCGGGATTGTTAGTTCATCAAATTTCAGCGACAAAGGCGACGCACAGCTATACGTTCATGCTGAAGGCTATGACCTGCGTTTCGGCGTAGACATAACTCACTGGATGCCACTGCCAAATCCACCTCAGGAGTAATTCATGAAATTCTTACCTGTTGTTGGCTGGGAGGGGATCTACCAAGTTAATGAACGTGGTGATGTACTGAGCTTTCCCAGGGAAATTTTGAAGGGTGATGGTTCAAAGCAGCGATTCAGAGGCCAGCAACTAAAACCATTTCTAAACTCGGCTGGATATTGCGTTGTCAGGTTAAGCGATGCCTCAAGTGGCAGAAGGGTAATTGCAAGAGTGCATAGGTTAGTTGCAGAAGCATTTTTACCAAATCCAGATGGAAAGCCAGAGGTGAACCATATCGATGGGGACAAGGCTAACCCATCCTTAAGAAATCTTGAGTGGGTTACTCCTCATGAAAATAGGAAGCACGCATGGGATACAGGACTAAGAAATAGAACCCACCTTCCAGCATACAAAGGGGAGATGCAGGCAAATTCTAAATTAAACGATGAAAGCGTTATGGAAATAAGATCGCTTAGAAGCTCTGGCGTTTCATACGGAGTTCTATCTAAAAGATATGGAGTATCTAAACGAACCATTATCAGGGTTGTTACTGGTGAGTCGTGGTCTCATTTGCCACTGCCAGCAGCACCGCAGCAGGAGGAGTTAATGTAGAGTATTAGTTAAGTAATATGCTGATATATATACATATTTTACATTATCAGTACTTTGGTTATTCTTTTTTTGGTGGTACATTCATAGCTCGGAACATACCTACTGGAGGCGTTATGAGTGTTGCTGATTTGGCTATGGATCAAGAAAAGTGGGCAATGGAAATGCTGGTTAGATCAGGCGCGTTAACACCATGCCCTCATCATGAGGGTGTTTACGTCGATGAGGGCATTGAAGAGCCTGGAATTTATAAATATGCCATGGGAGCATATAAAAAAAGTAACGGTAAATCCCCATACGAAACCGCCAGGGAAGTGACGGATTCCGTTCAAATTGCATATGGAGAGCATGGCGGGAATGATCGTTGCCCGCTCTGTTTTAAACACATAGACGACTAACAAGCCGGCCTCTTCGGAGGCCTGATTACACAGCACGAAATGTTAATAAAGAAAAGAAGTAAAAGCTCAATATTTATGCATAACTTATTGAAAAGGAAATCAAATGACCACTATCGTAATAGACCATGATGTTCAGGACGAAAAGCTCAAAGAGATAGAGTTGCTGCTGAATGACGTTGCTATCCGTGACGTAAATTGGAATGGCGTGCATTTCGAAATTGAACGCGGAGACTTTACCTGCATACCAGACGATGAAAGCGCTGATGCTGTAAAATTGCTCAATAAGATACAGGAAATAATCTCCGGTTACTGACCCTCCTTAAATTGATTTTTAAGAATCAAGAAGCCATAATCATGTCATCGGAGCCTGAACAACTCCGGTGACTTCTGCGCATTTAAGGGGACTTAAATGCGACCACAATCTGAACTCCTCACCTTGTCACAGATGCAGAAATGCACCTGCGATTTTCTGCATTCAGCGGTTTCCGTTAAGGAGGCCGTATGACTCTGCCAGTAGACGGCATCAAACTCCATCGCGGCAACTTCGCGGCCATAGGTCAGCAGATTCAGCCGTTGCTGGATGCCGGGCAATGCTTCCGCCTCCAGGTTAAACCGTGGCGCGAGAAGCGCAGCCTGTCGCAGAACGCGCTCAGCCACATGTGGTACACGGAAATCAGCGAGTACCTGGTTAGCTCCGGACGTACCGACGCGACTCCGGAGTGGGTTAAGCGCAACCTCAAGAAAACCTATCTCGGCTGTGAAGAGGTGACCTACACCGACTTCATCACCGGTGAGAAAACCACGACCTGGGAGCCACGCCACACCGCCGAACTCGATACAGGCGAAATGCATATCTTCCTGGTGAAGGTTGAAATGTGGTGCGCCCAGTTTGGCCTGGTCCTGACTATCCCGAACGGCTGTGAGTACCAGCAGCTGCGCGATAAGCAGGAGGCATGATGTCTACTCCACTTTCTCGCGTCATCACCAACGAAATCTTCCGCGTTCCGGCGCGCCGCCAGCGTAAGCCCGCGGTTAAGCCGTCCGATATCCCGACACTGAAAGACTACACCGCCCGCCTGGTGGATCAGAAATGGCTGCGTCTCGCGGCACGGAGGAAGCATGCGTAAACCATCCCGCCGTAAGTGCAAAGTATGCGGTGAATACTTCGTGCCGAAATTCCACGATATTCGGATCCGCTGGTGCTGCCCGGAGCACGGCGCAATCCTCGCGATGGAAGAGCGCGAAAAGGAGAAGGTGAAGGCAACAGCTAAGCGCATCAAGGAGCAGAAAGAGGCTGAGAAGTCCGGGCGAAAACGCCGCAAGGCCAAGCGCGAGTCACTAAAGTCCAAATCCCAGTGGGATAAAGAGGCTCAATCAGCTTTCAACCGCTACATCCGGATCCGTGATGAAGGTAAGCCATGTGTCAGTTGCGGCAATCCACTCATCGGCAAAAGCAATTACCTGACTGGCAGCGCCATTGACGCCAGCCATTACCGTTCACGCGGCGCTGCCTCACACCTCAAATTCAACGTGTTTAACGTCCACTCCGCTTGCACCCGCTGTAACCGGCAGTTGAGCGGCAATGCCGTCGAGTACCGGATCCGACTGATTGAGCGTATTGGCCTGGAGCGTGTCGAGCGCCTTGAGGCTGACAACGAGCCGCGCAGGTTCGATATCCCATACCTTCAGCGCATCAAATCCATTTTTACACGCAAAGCCCGCGTACTGGAAAAACGCCGGGCCCGTCGACAGGAGGCCGCGTGAGCACCCATAACACCCTCGCTTTACTCAACTGGTACCGCTCAAAGCATGTCGCTGCGGTAAAGACTCCCGCAGGCATTGTATTCATGGGGATGCGTAACATCACGGCCGAGCAGCGAAGGACGCTTCTGGCAATCCCGCAAGTTGAGATCGAAGCCGCGATGAGGATTCAGCAATGACCAGAGAGCAGATAGTCCGGTACCAGGCCGAAAGCGTAAAGCGCGCCAGCATGCCGCCAGTAGCAAAGCACAGCCAGACCAAAACCAATCAGCCACAGAAGGAAGCCGCATGAACAGTCAGCAACTGGAATACGTACGTCAGCAGCTCATTGTGGCGACCGCAGATCTGAGCGGGGCGACGAAAGGGCAGCTGGTAGCTTTCGCCGAAAACGCGCAGTTCACCGCGACGGCGCGCAGTCGGGGCCGGAAGAAAATCACCGATCCGGTCACCGGCCGGAAAGTTAACCCGGACGGCCCGGCGATGAGCGGGAGCCAGTCCCGCGCCAAAGGCTCATCCATCGCGCTGGTGGGTCCGGTGGAGTTCGTGACAGCATCATGGCGCCGCGCCGTCCTGTCGCTGGAGGACCATCAGAAAGCATGGTTGCTGTGGAACTACAGCGAGAACATCAAATTCGAGTACCAGGTGATGATCGCTCAGTGGGCTTGGGCAGAATTCCGTGAGCAGCTCGGTGCGAAGAAAGTGGCCGGCAAGACTATGGAGCGCCTGAAGAAACTTATCTGGCTGGCGGCCCAGGACGTGAAAGCGGAGCTGTCAGGTCGCGATACGTACGAATATCAGGCGCTGGCAGAACTGGCAGGTGTGGCTAAATCTACATGGACAGAGACTTATCTGCCTCACTGGCTGGCAATGCGTAACAGCTTTAAGCGACTCGATAGCGGTGCGCTTATCTCCGTAACGCGATCACGTTCACAACAAAAGGCGACAAATTTAGATGTAAGTCTTGCAAAACCGAACTGAAACGCATATATTTCATGTAAATCTGATATCGTCGCCATAGCTTCGTAGGTCGACAAAGAATTAAGAGCCTCGCCATCGTGCGGGGCTTTTTTATTTGCGGTGCGCCGCACACAGAACCCACTACCTGGGACCCTTCGGCCAGAGAGCCGACATTGCCTTACCCTCACATTGCCAGCCTGTCGCTGGCTTTTTTATTTTCAGGCTCCGGGAACCATCATCGACACGCCTACTTGTTAAATCGTCCCGAGGGCCTGAACCAACTACACACGGAATAAATATGTCTGAGACCTTCACTATCGTAGGCGTTGGTCTTACATCGTCATCAGTCGGTGTAACCTTTGCCACGCTGTTTCCGGAGGCGACTCCAGCAGTGATGCTTGGATCACTCGCCGGAACGGCGCTATACGTTCTGACCTCAGATCCCCATCAACTCTGGAAGCAGGCTATCTTTGCGCTGATATCGTTTATCAGTGGCGTGTTCTTCTCCGTGCCCATGGCGAAAATCATGGCCGGAATCATCAACACGCCGTTAAGCCTGATGAAGCCACCGGCCAGCATTGAAGTATCACCAGCTGTCGGTGCAATTGTCACTGCTTCCATTTCCGTGGCAGTCCTGCTGCGCATTCTCCGCAAATCCAAAAGCGGGAAGATGCCGGGGCTGGGGGAGGAAGATAAATGACATGGCAGCTTCTTCTGATGGATGCAAACGCCATAGTTTGCCTGTTAATCATGGTCAGGCTGATGTTTTTCCGGAAAGAGGGGAAGCGTCATCGCCTGAGTGTCGCGGTACTGGCCTACCTGGTCATCCTTGCCGCCGGATTCAATGCCTTCAACATTCTGCTCGGCCACTACGTTCAGGTTAATCTCGGCGATCTGCTGCTTAACTCCGTCATCTGCATGGCGGTGTGGCTGGCACGCGGGAACCTGGCGAAGGTCGTCATTACGGAATAGCCATGACCAAAGACGATATCTTTAACACCATCCTCGGCAAAGAGGGCGGTTATGTTGATCACCCTAACGATAAGGGCGGCCCAACGAACTGGGGAATTACTCAGGCAACCGCCCGAGCGCATGGTTATACCGGTGATATGCGAAACCTTACACGTGAGCAGGCTCTGGCGATCCTTGAGTCTGATTACTGGTATGGCCCGCGCTTTGACCAGGTGGCAGAAGTATCCCCTGCCATTGCCGCCGAACTATGCGATACCGGTGTGAACATGGGGCCATCGGTGCAGGTTAAATGGTTCCAGCGCTGGCTGAACGTTTTCAATAACCAGCAGCAGTTCTATCCGGATCTGATCGCCGACGGGCAAATCGGCCCACGTAGCATCAGCGCGCTGAAGTCCTTCCTGGCGAAACGAGGCGGCGAAGGGGAAATCGTATTGCTTCGCGCACTGAACTGTAGCCAGGGCCAGCGTTATCTTGAGCTGGCAGAACAGCGGCCGGCTAACGAGTCATTCGTTTATGGCTGGATGCGCGAGCGGGTGAGCCTATGACGACACTCAAATCTGTTCTCGCGGCAATCGGGTTTGCGATCCTGATGGTGCTTGGTGCGTTTGGTCTGGGGCGTTTTCGCGGACGTGAACAGGCTGAAGCAAAAGCAGACCAGCAGCGAACCGAAGAAAATGCCGCAGCCACTGAAGCAGTAGCCGAACGCCGTGTAGAAGCAACGAAAGAGGCCAGCAATGTACAGCAGAATGTTAACCGCATGCCTGATGACGATGTTGATCGCGAGCTGCGTGACACGTGGAAGCGTCCCGGTGGTGGTTGATACAGCCTGTGACTGGGTAAAGCCAATCTACCTGACTGATCACGACATTGATGTTCTTGACCGCCAGACGAAGCGCGACATCCTGGCACATAACAAATCGTGGCAGGCGAACTGCCAGAAAACAAAATAATCGGGGAAAAAGTGATGAAAACCAACCAGTGCAGTGAAGGTTTCGACAACCCATCCAAGTTCCGTGATGAATGGGATAAGCAGACCCAGGAGAAATAGAGCCTCATCCCTGAGGTTCTGACACAGTCTCTCCTCTGGACTTTAACCGTAGCAAATTCTCATAGCTTCGCATTAACGCGAGGTATCAGTTAAACAGGAGTAATACATGGCTAAGTTTTACCCGCGCATCTCCGCTTTCCTTTCAGGGTGCTGGGCGTTTATCGCGTCCCTTTCGCTAAACAGCGACATCATCAGTCGCGCGGCGTTCTCACTGCGCCGGGTGGTGGATCGAGTCATTTCCGCATTCGCTGTGAAAACCGCTCCTGAAAAGGCTGATTGGCGAATCGTAGAGCGAATGTGTAGCGAAAGTGTTCGAGAGAAGATTAACGTCTTTGGCCGACACCCTCGCAACACCGGCGCGCTGTGCAGTCCACTGCTGTAGGCATTACAGAAGCTCTTCACTGAGGGGCTTCGATAATGATCTGTGTAACCCCGCAAGGATGGTGATCACATCTTGCTGACGGGTAAGCCGTAAGTGGCTAAGCACTTCTGAGAAGCAGGGCAACAGCTGCGACAAGGCAAAGAGGTAATCATGTCAGATATCTACCAAGTCACGCTAACCACCCAAACAGGCGAAACCTTCACGGGCAAGATGTCACGACGTCAGCCTGAGTTGGTTAATGGATTTGTGCCGCTGGCGACCGAGACTGGCGAGTGGCTGTATTTCGCTCCTGCCGATGTGAAGCGCGTTCAGTTCACGCCAGTGCCAGCAGAGGAAGACACCAATGGCCACGAGCAGACTGTCAGTTGAAATCAAAAGCAAGTGGTGGCTTCGCGTTTATATCAGGACGCTGACATTGTTCTGCGTGATGATGCGGTGCGAGCCTGATTACCAAAAGGTGGGTAACTTCATCGTTAAGCATGGCATTAGCCAGAAGTTGAAGTATGAGCCTGTAAAGAGATAACGGAGTAACGAATGAGCAAACCGGACTGGGAGGCCATCGAGACGGCGTACCGGGCCGGGTCGTTGTCCATCCGCGCAATAGCCGATAAAAACGGCGTTAGTGATACAGCTATCCGTAAGCGAGCAACACAGAACGGATGGCAGCGAGACCTCACAGAGCAGGTACAGAAAGCTACAAGGCAGAAGCTTGTTCGCAGAGAGGTTCGCAATGATGGTTCGCGCGAACAGATGCGAACTGATGAAGAGATTGTCAATGAAGCTGCTGATGAAGCGGCGGCTGTAGTGCTTGAGCATCGCGTTGACTTGGCGCGCTGGCGTCGTATCGCCGGTAAGCTCGGTGACTTCCTTGATGATGTAGAGTTTACCGAAGAGAACCACGCTTCACTGTCCCGTTCATTGGTGGCAGGTGTTGATGCACAAATCAAGGTCATCAAAGCTGAACGCGAAGCCTATAACATTGATAACGGTGACAAGAACAACGATACGGACAGTATCTCTGACCTGATGGATTCACTGTCTCAGGGGGCGTAATGAAACCTGAGCACATCAAGCTGCTGTCCAATAAAGACTGGCGGCTTAACAATCTTTACTGGATCACCGACAAAGAGGGAAAGCCAACGCGGTTCAGGATGACACCTGAGCAGCGGGAGTACTTTGAGGGGATCCACACCCGCAACATCATCCTTAAGGCTCGTCAGCTCGGATTTACCACTGAGGTGTGCATCATCCAGCTCGACGCGGCTCTGTTCGAGTCGGCGAAGTGCGCTCTTATTGCCCACACGCTGAATGACGCAAAGCGCCTGTTCCGTGAAAAGGTGAAGTACGCATACGACAAGCTTCCAGCAGAGATAAAGGCGGCCAACCCGGCGAGCAATGATTCGTCTGGTGAGCTGGTGTTTAAGAAGGGCGGATCGCTATACGTCAGCACGTCATTTCGTGGCGGTACGCTGCGTTACCTGCACGTTTCCGAGTTCGGGAAGATATGCGCCAAGTATCCTGACAACGCCCGTGAGATCGTCACTGGTGCGTTTGAGGCGGTATCGACTGGATGCTTCGCTACCATCGAGAGCACAGCCGAGGGCCGGGCGGGTTACTTCTTCGATTACTGCCAGACGGCAGAGAAAGCGCTGCTCCAGGGTAAGCCACTTTCAGCGCTGGACTGGAAGTTTTTCTTCTTCTCCTGGTGGAAGAATCCGCAGTACGCAATCGACCCGGTCGAAGCGCTGCCGGTGCGCCTGCTGGAATACTTCTCTGAGATGGAAGCGAAGCACGGCGTAATCGTCAACGAACGCCAGAAAGCCTGGTACTACGCCAAAGAGAAAACGCTCGGCGATGACATGAAGCGCGAATACCCGACCATTCCGGCCGAGGCGTTCCAGCAGTCTGTCGAGGGTGCGTACTACGCCAAGCAGTTCCGCTGGCTCTATACCAACAAGCGGATCGGGCAAATCCCGGATAACTCACACCTGCCAGTTCATACATTCTGGGATATCGGTGTGGGCGACTCCACGGCTATATGGTTCGTTCGTGAGGTTGGGAACGAGTTCCACATAATCGACTACTACGAAAACTCCGGCGAGGGGCTGAGGCACTACATGAAGGTGCTGAAAGACCGCGGCTATGAATACGGAGAACACTGGGGTCCTCACGACATCGAAAACCGCGAGTTCGGCGCTGATGCCAAATCGCGTAAAGAACTTGCGCAGGAAGGCTATGAAATCGACGGGCAGGTTTACTCGATGACGTTCAATGTTGTTCCGAAAACGGGTGTCGATACCGGCATTGAGTCGGTGCGTGAAATTCTCCCATCCTGCTTCTTCGATGAGGAGAAATGTGCCGAGGGCATATCTCACCTCGAAGGCTACCGCAAGGAGTGGGACGACAAGCGCGGGTGCTGGAAAGACAAACCGCTTCATGACTTCACATCACACGGTGCTGACGGCTTCCGTTACTTTGCGGTAGCGAAGAACAACCACAAGCAGGTCGGCGCAGTATTCTTCTAAGGAGCTCATCAGTGAGTGAACAACAAGGCGAGGTTTCATTCCTCGTTAATGCCCTTGCTGATGCTATCGGGCGGCAGCGCATGCTGTACGCGGGCCAGCCGGGAAACACCAAGCGCACGAAGTTGTGGGATGAGTTCGGCTATCCAAACAGTCTCGAGTTCGACCGCTACTACCGGGCATACGAGCGCAACGCGGTGGCGTTTGCCGCCGTTCATAAGCTTCTTGATTCGTGCTGGGTTGATAACCCGACGATCATCGACGGCGACGACGGTAAGGAGTCAACTGAGACAACGGACTGGGAGAAGTCAGCCACTAAGCTGCTGAAGAAACACTGGCCGAAAATTAAGGATGCGGATCGCCGCAATCTCGTTGGCCGATACTCGGCATTGCTCATTCAGTTTCGGGACGGAAGAGAGTGGAGTGAGCCGGTAGATAGGTCAGTTGTGGCGCGACTGAAAGACAGGGCCATTGTTAAGCTGATCCCCGCGTGGGAATCGCAGATCAAGCCAGGCAACTTCGATACCGACACGCTTTCAGAAACGTACGGCCAGCCAGTTTCGTACAACTTCAACGAGCAGCCAGTTGGTGATGATGGCACGTATGGCCCGGTGCGCGGCGTTACCGTACACCCCGAGCGAATCATCATTCTCTGCGAAGGCTCTGAAGACGAGAACATGCTCTCTGGGGTGCCATTCCTGCGCGCGGGCTACAACAAACTGCTCGACCTCGAAAAGGTATCGGGTGGTAGTGCCGAAGGGTTCCTGAAGAATGCCAGTCGCCAGCTCGGGATTGCGTTCGACAAAGAAACCAACATTGCGAACCTGACAAAGGCGGCCACAGATGCGGGATATAAAGACCTTGGCGAAGCGCTAAATGACAAAGTCGCCAAGATGAACCGTGGCACTGATGCTGCCCTGGTAATGCAGGCCGGTACGCCTTCGGTGCTTTCCGTAGCAGCAGCCGATCCATCTCCTACATGGACGGTGGCCGCCAACGAGTTTGCATCTTCGATTCAATGCCCGTTCACCATACTGTTTGGTCAGCAGACGGGGCGCCTTGCCTCCGATGAGGACAAAACAGACTGGGCGAAGCGCTGTAACGGCCGCCGCTGGGGATTCCAGTCGACGATTGTAGAGAGCGTGCTTGAGCGTTTCTGGACGGTTGGCGTCATTGACCCGCCATCATCCGGAGAGGTCACGCTGGCATGGTCTGATCTGCTCGCACCGAGCGAAAAAGAGAAGATTGCCAACATGCAGGCAATGGCTGCCGTGGCGAAAGATACCCAGCAGGCATACGGCACACCGGCGGTGGATGAAAACGAAATCCGCGCAGTTGGTGAACTGGAGCCTCGCAAGGTCGTTCAGCCACCTAACCCTGATAAAAAGCAAACCGATAAGGATCCGCTGACAGATGATGATGACAGCGCAAACCAGAATCGGGACGCCAATCGTACCGCGCAATAAAGTTGACCCGACGCAATCATCGCGGCAGGTCAGTCGGATGTTCAACGATATCGAAGATCGGTATCTAAACATCAAGCGCAGGCTTAAGGCTCTGTTTGAGTTGCGGCTGACCGGACAGCAGCGTGAGGCGAACGCACAGCAGTCCTGGATGATGTGCAACAACGAGGGTGCAGAACCTTCGCTGTATCAGGTCAATGCCGGTAAGTTCGTCTATGACATGACAGCTGCTGAATTGGCCGATCTGCTCCAGGTGGTGCAGTCGATTCTGGATGATGAGCTTCTTGAAGGCGGCAGCCAGAACCTATGGGCGATGGACTACGTCATTGCGGAATATGACCGCGGCACGCTAAACGCCTTCACCAACCTGTCGGTGCAGTCGCAGGTCTACGCCAGCCAGACGACGCTACAGCAACTTTTAAGCAGTCCCGGTCACCTTAATCAGGTGGCGGCGGCCAGGCTGACAACGTTCAGTGACTGGAAGGTCATCAGCGACACCGCCCGTGGCGATTTGGCCAACATCATTACCGATGCGGTGGCGCGCGGCGTGAATCCTCGCGAGACGGCCAGCGTCATCAGCAAGCGCCTCGATGTCAGCATGTCGAAAGCGAAAAACATCGCTCAGACCGAGCAGGTCGGCGCGCTGCGGCAGACACAATGGAACGAAACCGACTGGGCCGCTGACCGGCTTGGGCTAAATACTGGCCTGCTGTGGCTTTCAGCACTCAAGCCAACGACGCGCACCTGGCACGCCAGCCGACACGGTAAGGTCTACACCACCGAAGAGGTGCGGGACTTCTACGCCGAGAACGGCAACCGTTACAACTGCTATTGCAGCCAGATTCCGGTGCTGCTCAACGACGACGGCAGCATATTCAACGAAGGGCTGGCGGATAAGCTAAAAAAAGAGAGGATAAGCTGGAAAGAAGGGGCATAATTACAGTTCATTCAGAGCGATAGAGGTAGTCATGCTTAATAAGTATTTTGTAGCTTATCAAATCTTGAAAAATGGACAGGTCTACCTTACAGGATCGACAGTTGTAGCCGATCCTGAAGGTTTGGAGCCGGATGTTTTCTTTATGAATACAGCAAAAGAAATAGCCAAACAAAGAATGGTAATGCCTGACGCAGTAATCATTACCGCATTCAATCGGGTAAATTAACTACAAGTAAGTTTCAGTGCAGCCTAAACCATTAGTGACCCAGCCATAGCGCTGGGTTTTTTATTGCCTGAAATCCACCAACGAGGACCCAGCATGAAACGCAACCGCGTTAACGTGCTGACCGTCGTCAACTCCGCTTCAAACATCACCACTGAAACCATCGACGGCAAGCCACATATCGTGGTTCGCGGCATCACGCCTGTCGTGGACGATATTGTGATGAACCGGAAGTTGTACCCGGCAGCAGAAATCGAAAAGGCCTACAACACGCTTGAGCGTAACCCGATGCCGCTGGGCCACCCTAAAGTGGACGGCAAGCATGTGTCGGCGCGAGATGTCCGGGCGGTGAACGAGTACCACGTCGGCGCCTGGCTACAGAACGTCAGCCACAAAGACGGGAAGGTGATGGGCGACATGTACGTTAACCGCCAGTACGCCGAGTCGAGCGACAAGGGCAAGCGTCTGATCAACCGCCTGGATGAGATGCTGGCTGGCACCAACTCCGACCCGATCCACATCTCAACCGGTCTTCTGTATTCCGGAATCGCCGCCAACGGCGAATCGAAGGGCAAGAAGTACAACGAGATCGCCACAAACATGATGTTTGACCATGTGGCGGTTCTGCTTGATGAGCCAGGTGCCGGAACGCCGGAGGAGGGCGTTGGCATCTTCGTTAACTCTGAAGGCAATGAGCAGCAGATCGAAGTTGCCCGCCTGGCTGATGGTATCGACTGCACTCGCGACGGTCTGATTAACAAAACCAAATTTTTCTTCACCAACGCCTCCAACTTTTCCTTCGACGACATCCAGCGCGCAATCAGTGAAAAGCTGCGAGATGGTCGATCTGATGACAACTGGCTTTGGCCAGAGTCGGTATGGCCTGACACCTTCGTATACCGGGATGATTCCCGTTATTTCAAACAGAAGTACATCATCGACGATGACGGCAAGGCCCAATTCGTCGGCGAACCTGTAGAAGTCGTGCGCAAACAACCTGAGTACGAGATTAAAACCAACGGAGAGAACGATCCGATGAAAGAACTGATTATCAATGCGCTACAAGCCGCTGGTAAGCCGACTGAAGGCAAGTCCGATGCCGAGCTGATGGACGCATACAACCAGATGGCCGCCGAAAAGGCAGCTAAAACAGAAACGCCTGAAGAAAAGGCCGCCCGCGAGAAGAAAGAAGCGGATGACAAGAAGGCTAAAGAGCAAACCACCAACAGCGAAGACATGCCGGCCTGGGCAAAACTCCTCACTGAGCAAGTTACTGCCATTAACAGCCAGCTCAATGCCAACTCTGACAAAGAGAAGGGCGAAAAGCGCGCGGCTGTGAAGCTAGCGATGAACATGAGCGATGAAGAAGTCGCAGATCTGGACGGTAAGGCGCTCGACGCCATGTATGCCAAGTGCCAGACATCTTTTGGTCTGAACGGTGCATTCCGCCATCAGGCTACTAACACCCAATCAGTCAGCGAAATGCCGGAGTAAAAAATGGCTAAAGACGGAAAGCATATTATCCACGCCGGCGGCGTGTTCCCTAATCCGCTACTTAACCGTGAAGGCGGGGCAGCAGCATCGACTCTGCCTGGTACTGTTGGGTTCTTCAGTACTGCTGACAAGTTCACGGCCTCTGTGTCCGGGGCAGAATCCGCCATCAAGTATGTGGCAAACAAAGACTACCTGCGCTGCCTGAGTGTTGATGACGCAATCCCAGCCAATGAATTGGTTGTTGGTATTCATCCGCTACCTGGCATGTTCCTAAACGTGCGAGCAGCAGCGGGCACCTACACCAAAGGCCAGCCGGTTGCAGTAGCCAACGGTCAGATAACTGCGGTTGCAGACGATGCCGCTGTATTCGCTTATGTCGAAGAAGATAAAGCAGTCACTGCGGTGGCGGGCGATCTGATTCGCGTTGTGTTCAAATAAGGAGCACTGAATGTTTGTATTCTCCAAGTCTATCGGCGAGAAGACCGGTAACCTCGCGGTGAACCAGGCGCAATGGCGCGCCCTCGAACTTGAGCGAAACGCCAGTTCTCAGGCAGCAGCTGATTTTCTGGCGCGCACTCAGTTCCGTGGTGATGCAGAAAACGCACCTTATCTCGACGCGGTGAACGCTGTCGACGATATCCGCCGCCTGTACCGCGCTTTCGACACAACGGTACTTCAGCAGTTTGAGCCGAATACAGAGTTCACCCTGCTGAACGATCTGATGCCGCTTTCCCGCTCAGTTCGCATCGAACAATCCCGTTACGATTACGCGCGTACCGGCGGTCGCGGCTGGGCTCATACATCCATGTCCGGACAGGTCGGTGCGGCACTCGATGCCCGCAGCTATTCCTTCGATGGAACTATGGTGCCTATCCACGACTCGGGCTTTAAGTTCGAATGGCGTGATCCAATCTTCAACAGCCCACAGGCATTGCAGTCGCAGTCCGATGCTCAGCGTGGCTCCGTTGAAGACGTTCAGCGTCGTTACGTTGACTACATTTTCAACGGCTTCCGCGATAAGGCTGGCAACTTCGCAGTATTCGACGGCCTGACCTGGAAAGGGCTGCGTGACGATGAGCGTGTAGCGCAGATCGACCTTGGCGCTTCCGGCCTTAACATCGACTTCACCTCTGGTACCGCAACGTCTCAGGCTATCCGCGCCGGGGCAATCGCGCTGCGTGATCAGATGCGTCGCGTAAACAACCAGTATGCAGAGCAAACCTGGTACGTATCCGGCGAAATCATCTCCAACCTGGAGCGCTATTTCTCCGACAACTTCCAGTCCGGCACGATCATGGATGAAATCCTGAAGCTGACCGGTGTTGCGGCGATTAAAGAAGACAGCCAGCTGTCAGGTAACGAAATCGTCATCGTGCCACTGGGCGCTGGCGTTATCGCTCCGATCGTCGGCCAGGCTATCGGTACCGTTGCATCTCCCCGCCCGGAGTACAACAGCGACTACATCTGGCGCACCTGGGGTGCAATGGGGCTGATGGTCAAGCAGGACATCAACAACAAATACTCCGTCATTCACGCATCAAGCTAAGGATAAATCATGGCACTGGTAGAAATCGTGGCAAGTAACCTGCACGCCGGTGCCAACCTCCGCAAACTGGAGGTTGGTTCGGTGGTGGATGTTGACGACGCAACTGCTGAGCGTTGGATCAGCGCTGGCAAGGCGAAGGGAACCGACAAGAAGAAAGGCGAGAAGCTTTCCTTTGAAGTGGCAACTCCGTCCGCGCAGGCGGCAGACCTTTCTGGCCTGCAAAAGCAACTCGCCGACGCGCTGGAGCAGAACCAAAAGCTAATCGCCGATGGTGAAGCAAAAGACAAGGCTCACGCCGACGCGCTGGCAGCAGAAACAAAACGTGCTGATGAGGCCGAAGCAGCACTGGCAGAAGCTATCAAGAAGGCGAAATAACCATGGCTGACCCAATCAAAGCGGCAGACGTGCAGGCGTTCCTCGGTGAATTGGGTTACTCCATCCCGGGCGCGCTGCTGGAGCCGATTCTCTGCGTGGTGAACAAGATTATCCCGTGCCTCGATGGCGCGGAGTATGACGAGTGCACCGCGAAGCTGATCCTGATGTACGCCGCCGCGCTTATGGCTACGTCGTCCGGCGCGCGCCGTATCAAATCGCAGGGTGCGCCGTCCGGCGCGTCCCGATCGTTTGAATATGGCGATGACAGCATTACCTGGTTGCGCGACTCGCTGGCCCGGCTTGATACCAGTGGTTGCACCGGTGAGTTGCCAATCAGCGCGGGTAACAGTGTCGGTTTCTTTGATGTGGTCGGTGGCTGCTGATGACGTACAAATCAGTTAAGCACGGTCTACCGCGCTCGTTCACCCGCGTCTGGGTAATGACCGACACCGGGCGTGAGACTACCGGCTACGTCAAATCAGATGGCGAGTGGCACATCAACTGCCCGCACATCCGGGCGACTGGCGCGAAGGTGCTGAGGTGGAAGGAGGGTTGATGTCGGCAACAGCAAACTGGAGCTACACCGCCACGGCGACCATCTGGCGAAAGCTGGAAGGTAATGACGAATACGGCGATCCGCTGGGCTATGCCGAGCCTGAGCAAATACTCTGTGATTACGAGGGCGGGCTCAGCAAGAAGTTAGCCAGCCTGGGCGCTGAGATTGTCGTGAAGAACACCGTCTGGACGGAGTTCGCGCTGGCGGCTGCGGGTGATTACCTGCTGATTGGCGTATCGACAGAAGCTGACCCGGTTGTCGCCGGTGCCGACGAGGTGAGGCAGGTTATACGATACGCAGACACGTTTGAGCGCCTGGCGGATGATTACGCCATCCTGACGGGGGTGTAGCCATGGGCATAAAAGTTAAGGGCATCAGCCAGGCGAAGAAGCACCTGAATGATGTCATCAACGACGTTAAGGGCCGTAAGGTAATTCGCGCGTTGCAGTCGGCGATGATGCTTATCGGCACTCGGGCGGCATATTACACCCCGATCGACACCTCAACGCTGATTAACAGTCAGTTTCGGGAAATCGATGCTGGCGGCGTGCTCATCACCGGAAGAGTCGGTTACTCGGCCAACTATGCCGCGTACGTGCATGAAGCGTCAGGCAAACTGAAAGGCCAGCCGCGCGCGCACTTCGGTATAACCAGCAACCGATCTGAGTTCGGTCCGCAGAAACCGAAAGAGTTCGGCGGCGGCACCGGAAAGGGCAACTACTGGGATCCGCATGGTGAGCCGCAATTCCTGACCAAAGGCGCGAATGACGAGCGCGATAACGTTGATGCGGTGATGCGCAAGGAGCTTTCGCTATGACACCCATGATGCACGAGCGGGTGCGCAACATGTTCGGCGACGCCGGGCTAACTACCGGTTTCACGGTGCAGCAGCTGATGTACGACGACCCGGGAGACCTGTCGAAGGCGATCATGGTGTTCAGGCCTAACGGCGGGTCGAATATTCGGACTGATCTCGGCTCTGAGTATCACGTCCTGGTCGACGTCGTAGGCGCAAAAGATAAGCGCAAAGACGCACTCAATGCCGTGCAGCGCATCGTCGATTACGTCCAGGCCAACCCCATGGCTGACGAGTGCGTCGGCTACATCCAGAACATGGGCGCAATCCCCGCGCCGGTGCTCACAGAAGAAGGGCGAATAGTCTTCCGACTCCAGTTCGCCTGCACTTACGGCGAATAGCCATCCCCAACCAAATAACCCGCTTCGGCGGGCTTTCTTTTATACGTCAAAGAGGAGTTTCACATGGCTAATTGCCAGAACTCGAACGAGCGCCTGTTCGGCGGTGCGGTCGTGCTGGAAGTCGCCGATGGCTGCCCGGACGTCAAGCCACTTGAATCTGAGTGGATGGCGCTGGCCGCTGGTACGTCGAAGGGCTTCGACTTCAACCCGAACTCGGTTACCTCTGATGCGGATGACGGCGGCGGCTATGTCGAGACCATCATCACCAACAGTGACTTCACGCTAAGCTTTGAAGGCGAGGTACGTAAGAAGGACAAGCTGGATCAGTACGGCGTCGGCAAATTCATCAAGTATTTCGCTGATGAACTGAAGGCCAAGCGCCAGCCTGGGATCTGGGTGCGCATGGACTACGGCCCGGTCGAATTCGTCGGCTACATGAACATCACGGCGCTGAGCTCTGACGGCGGCACCAATGACATCGTCACGTTCTCCACCGAGTTCAAAGTCGGCGATGCAACCACCATCGAAGTGAACGAACTGACTGCTGTAGCAGTGACTGGCGTAACGGTAACTCCGGCTACCAGCACCGGCACGGCAGGCGGCACCAGTACTTTCACGGTGAACATCGCACCAACCGGCGCAACCAACAAAGACTTCACTGTAGCGACTACCGATGCGACCAAAGCAACGGCCACCGCCTCCGGCAACACCGTTACCGTGACGCGTGTCGCCACCGGCAGCGCGCAGATCATCATCAATACCGAAGACGGCAACTTTGTGGCCGTGCATACGGTTACCGTTACCTAACGGACATTCCAAAGGGCGGCGTGCTGCCCTTGATAATGACCGTTTACTGGAAGGCCTATGACCGCTTTAACCGATATTGGCGAACTATCAATCAGCGACAGCCGCGAAGGCGGGAGAGATTACCTGCTGAGGCCTTCATTCGAGGCCATGACGAGGATCGGCACGCCGGAAGAGATTGTGCAGGCGTACGCCACCATACACGGCAATGACGTTGCACATCTCATTGAGGTGTGCGCTGGCACGCTGGGGCGCTTTCCTGAATGGCTGTCTCCTTCTTTCAACCGCGCCGCTGAGAAACTTTTATCAACGTGCATGCTGGTGCTGCAATCCTGCTGCGATGACGACTTGACGCCAATGATAGGCGAGTGGAAAGGGTGGCGGCACTGCGTCGTATACCGACCGGGAAGATTACCAAAGAACGACATCATCGTGCTGGCGCAGCACCTCATGCAGCACGGCATTGTCGGAAAAGCCAAGGTTCGCCAGTTGCAGCGCCATGAAACAGGAGAGCGCACTACAGAGTTTAAAGCATTCGATTACATCAGCGCGGCGCGCAGCCACTTCGGCATGAACCGCGCCGAAGCCTCTCAGTTAACGATGACCGAATTTCAAATGCTTCTGGCGGCGAAATACCCGGACCAGAAGGGATTCACTCGCGATGAATACGACAGCATCGCCGACGAATACCTGGCTAAACAGGCCGCGCGCAGGGCAAAAGCAAAGCAATAACCGGAGAATAACATGGCAGGTGAGAAGAACGCCGGTAGCATCGTTTATGAAATCAGCGCCGACGTTGAGCCGCTGTTACAAGGCGGCAAACAGGCCATTGATGCTCTGGATAAACTGGATGCTGCGGCCCAGCAATCTGGAAAGGGGATGGATAACCTCGACCAGAGTACGTCTCAAACTGGATCCGCGTTTACTGAACTGGCTGGTTATGCCAATTCCATGGATAACCAACTCCGCAAGCTGAATACCAACGTGAGCGGAATTGCCCGCGCAATGGAAGAGGCCCGCAGCGGTACCGGCGGTGCGAGCAGCGAATTCAGCCGTGCAGAATCCATCATCGAGGCGCTTGGCAACCAGCTGGCGGTGCTTGACGAGGCGCAAGAGAATGGCGCGCGCAGTGCCGCAGTCCTGGCTGCACAGTTGCGTGCAGGGTCGAAAGCCACCGACGAAGAAAAGCAGAAGATCGGCGAGCTTACTGGTCGCCTGTATGACATGAAGACTGGCGTTGAAAATGGCGCAAAGGGAACTGGCAACTGGAAAACCAGTATGCAACAGGCCGGTTACCAGGTTCAGGACTTCATCGTACAGGTCCAGGGCGGACAGTCTGCTCTGGTGGCGTTCGCCCAGCAGGGCTCGCAACTCGCTGGCGCGTTTGGTCCGGGCGGCGCGGTTGTTGGCGCAGTGATCGCGTTGAGTTCTGTCATCGCTGGCGTGCTGATTACATCGCTTAATGGTGGAAAGAACGCCATGGACGCGCTGAAAGATGCAGCCGAAGCGATGGATAAGGTGATCACCATTTCCCAAAATGGCGTGGCCGCTCTGTCTGATAAGTACGCGAACCTGGCAAGAACAAACGCCGAGGCAGCAACCATCCTGAGAAATCAGGCAATGATTGAGTACAACGCTGCCATAGCGAAGATCCCTAAATCCATCAACGATGCTTCCAGTTCTATCGTTGGATTCACCGACAAGTTGAAGACTTCTTTCGTTGGTGGTATTGCCTCCATCGATGAATTCAACAAAAACCTTTCTACAGTCGGGGCAACAGCTGGCACATACTCGGCAGCCATGGAGCAAGCAAGGAACGCCGGGGCAAGGTTTACCGTTAACGCCAACGCGATCCAGAACACAGTAACCACGCTTGCGGATAAATTTGGCGTGTCTGAGCAGCGCGCATTCGAGCTAAGCAAGCAACTCTCTGATGTGGCGAACAATCCAACGCCTGAAGCACTACAAAGGCTCGTCCTTGAACTTCAGAGCACAGCGAGTTCGACAAAGTCAGGTGCTGATGCAATAAGGACGTTCCTTGGCCCGCTGACGGAACTCGTTCGAGTAGCTGGCGAGGCCCAGATCAATCTCTCCGGAATGAAAAAAGAGGTCGACAATCTTACCTCAGGGCAGAAGAACCTTATAAAGCAGTCAGAACGCAATCTGGCACTGTCTAAGCTCCAGGGCGAGGCCCGCGCGCGGTTGCAGGCGCAATACGCTGCCGAAGATGCAGGATTTGCTAAGGATGATCCACACTCCAAGCAGATGCAGGACGATGCTGCTGCCACGTTCAAAAACACGCAGGCGCAGAAAACACTTCAGTCAGAGCAAAAGAAAGGCGCCTCCCAAGCTGATTCTATTGCTCAAAAACTTGCTAACCTCAAACAGCAGTCAGAGCTCGCTGCCGACTCAACCAATAATCTGAGTCGCGAGCAGGCGATCCTGAATGCGCAGCAGTCTCTTGGAAAAGGAGCCACTAAAGAACAGATCGCGCTGGCTGGGCAGTACGCGGCGGCAAAATGGGATACGGTCAACGCACTCAAAGCACAAGCCGCAGCCGAGAAACTCCTGCCAGAAGCGCGCGAAAACGCAAGCTATAAGCAGGATGTTCAGGATCTGAATACCGCTCTGGCTGCTAAGAAAATCAGTCAGGAGCAGTTCAATCAGACATCTGAGAGACTGGAGGCAACACACCAGGCAAACCTCGCAAAAATCCGCGCGCAGCAGGCGGTGACGCCACAGCAAGAGGCAGTTGCACAGGTTGATCCAGTGCAGCAATTAGCTAATCAGCACGCACAGCAACTGGCCCTTATCCAACAGTTCGAGCAGCAGGGATTATTAGCTCACCAGAATGCATTAGCCCTTAAAAATGCTGCCGATACGCAGTATGAGCAGCAAAGAACCGCTGCACAATGGGAGCTTCTTAGCCAGCAGAGCCTGGGGTACAGCATGCTGACAAGTGCAGTAGATGCGTTTTCAGGTAATGCATCCAATGCGTTAACCGGCCTGATCACCGGAACGATGTCAGCGCAGGATGCTATGCGTTCGCTCGGGAATACGATGCTGAACAGCGTGGTAAATGCGCTAGTCCAGGTTGGGGTTGAGGCCCTCAAAAACTTCATTATAGGGCAGACATTGGGCGCAGCGGCTACTGCTGCTGGAGCATCTCAGGCTGCAATCTTGGCTACAGCTTGGGCTCCTGCCGCCGCCATGGCGAGCCTCGCTTCATTTGGGGCCAACTCAGTTCCTGCCATGACAGGAATTGCTTCAACGGTAGGCCTGGCACAGGGCCTTGCTTTAACCGGTATGCGTTACAATGGCGGCCCGGTGAATGCAGGAGGTCTTTATCAGGTCGGTGAGCGAGGGAAACCTGAGATTTACCAGGCCAGTACCGGTAAGCAGTACATGATACCAGGCGACAACGGCAAGGTGATCAGCAATAAGGATATGCAGGGTGGGGGAGGCATCAACGTTGTCTTAAATGTTCAGAACTATAACGGTTCATCAATAGATGCGCAGGCCAGTTCTGACGGCAATGGCGGCGTGACTGTGGATTTAATCGTCGCTGACCTGAACAACGGCGGGCCAATTAGTAATGCCATAACCAGCAACATGAACGTTAAACGCACGCCAAGAGGTCAGGGCTGATGCCAATTATCGACTATCCCGACTGGCTGCCGTTGGCGCAGAAGGCCAGCAAAAATATGACACTCGATACCGGGTTCCAGACCGATCAGCCAGCGGTCGGCCCGGCTATCTTTGAGAACCAAACCGACGACCTGAAAGTGACCTGGTCGCTGACGTGGATCTTCACCCTGGCGCAGGAGCGCGCATTCCAGCAGTGGCTACGCAGTCCGAACTATCTCAACCGGGGACTGAACTGGTTTCGGATGAATATCAATCTGGGCGGTAGTGGACTGCAACTCCAGGAACTTCACTTCACGCAGATGCCGGTGCAAACCAGTATCGACGGCGGGGTGGTGACCTGGAAGGGAACCGTTATTGCTAACCACCTGTACAACGCCGACGACGAGTTTGACGACGTAATTGTTGAGCTGCCTCCACCGTGGGATTCGTGGCTGGATATCGTGGTTACTGGTTATCCGGACGGACGCGATCCGGAATCACTACCGAGGGTGCCGTAATGCCAAGCTTCAGGGAGTATAAGCAGCAGCGGCCGACGCGCGGACTGTACGACACCATTACGTTCTACCATCCATCATTTGGTTACGTCCGCCTGGTCGATAAGCAGTTCTTCCCGAAAACGCTTGGCGGACAGACATATACGCCAGCGCGATTTGAAATCGAAGAGAGCCAGCAGAGCGGTACTCCGGTGATCGACGCGACGGTGAAGTTAGGGCGGCTGTCGTCGGACATCAAAGCTCTGATGAAGCAGTGGAAGGGGGCTGCCCGGCTAACGTCCATCACAGCCACTAGGCAGATCTTCGACAGCGGCGACGTGTCTGTGCCGATTAAGTCCTGGCAGCTTTACGTCAAGACGGTGGACATCGATGCCGACGCAGCATCGGTAACTCTGTCTGTCACCAACCCGCTGAACAACAACATCGGAAGGCTCTATGACCCAACGGAATACACTGGCCTTCAGTACCTCTGATTTTATCAGCAGGATGATCGGCGTGCCGTGGGCTAACCGGGCCTGTTCGTTCGAAAAGGTGGATTGCTGGGGGCTGGTGGTGCTGTATTACCGGCACGTTCTCGGTATAGAGCTGCACCAGACGCCGGACTACGAAGCCGGGGCCGACTTCTTCACCTGCTATGAGGGTGACGTCGTTTTCTGGCGCCAAGTCGATAAACCGATCGAAGGCGGGATATTCGTCGGGTACCGAGGCGCGCAACCGGCACACGTTGGGCTGGTGCTTAACAGGCAGGCGCTACATTCGCGCGGCGAGAACGGAAGCGTACGCATGGACTCGTTGCTGGTCATTCAGCGGGCATTCACCAAAGTGGAGTTTTTCGAATATGGCGCTGGTTGAGATATCGAATTTTCCAGGAACGCCTAAGTTGCGTTGCAGGGTGCCAAACGGCACCCTTTTTTATGACTGGCTGGCGGCCAATGACGCTACTTTCCACCGCGACCTGCTAATTGTCCGCAACGGCGTAAAGCTGGGCGACGAGGATGAGCTGGCGTTTGAGTTGAGCGAACTGGACCACATCCAGATATTCGACCAGCCAAAGGGCATTGTCGATGACATCCTGAGCCCGATCTTTAAAGTGGTTGGTCAGGTATTTTCTTTCCTGGCGCCGAAGCCAGCTATTGCAAACAACGGCGGTAATACCGTCGACTCGCCCAACAATAGCCTGACCGGTCAGACAAACACGGCGCGCGTATATAAGGCCAAACCGGACATTTACGGGCAGATTCGTTCGCTCCCGGATCTGATTCAGGAGTCGGTATTCGAATACGTACACCAGACTTCCACAGACGGCGGCCTGAAGTACGTTACAGAGTGGATGTGCATCGGGATCGGCAAATACGATTACGAGTCCGTGCGCTACTCAGAATCAAGCCTCGGTTCACTGGCCGGTGCCGAATTCCAGTTCTTCCAGCCTGGCGAAGTTATCCCGCAGATCGTTGAGGGGTACGGATTCGATGACGTTGACGGTCAGGAAGTTCCTGGGCAGAACGAAGCCAGCGACTTCCCGATCGAAACAGCAACGGCAAACACGGTTGTCAGCGGAACGTATTCCGGCGGCCAGATAGCGATGAAAATCGTTAAGCAGGCTGAGTTCGACTATTTCATGGGGCTGGTTCTGCCGCACGCGGTTACCTTCACCATCAACGTGACGTACAGCACCGCCTCCGGCAACGTTACTACCGATGCAACATTCTCCGGCACGCTGATCTCCGCCGTTGAAACAAACGACGGCGCTGTGGTGAATCCGGTGCGCTGGTACACGTTTACGATGAACCAACTTGATGGACCTCAGGACATACCTGCTAATGCGACCATCAACACAACAAAGTTCATCCTCAACGATAACGAGGCGCTGGTGGTAGGCCCGTTCTTCTCGCCGGTAGAGTCGACGCAGCTGTGGCTGCATACCCAGTCCAGCCTGGGCGGCAAAAAGGAAACGAACTGGAAAGTGGTTATCTGGAAAATTGACGATGACTACAACCAGGTTCCCGGCACACAGCAGACCTTCACGTACAGGCAGACGACGCCGCACCAGTCGACCAGCGAAGTGTTCTACCGTACTGACAAAATCGCGCCGACCGGCGGCTTCGGGAAGTACGCGGTCAGCTTCCAGCGCACGGATAACTCCGGCGACGCATCACTGCTAAAGGTCGAAGAGATCCACAGCATCAACATCCGTACGAATGTCGTTCACCCGACCGACACGCTGGTTCGTGTAAAAGTCAGGGCGACAGAGAACGCCCTGGGCAGCCGTGAGAGGAAATATAACGCGCTGGTGACGCGCCATACCATTACGTACAACCTCGACACGCAGGAGGTGGATTACACTCTGCGGCCGTCGCGCTCGTTCGCTGATGCGGTGGCGCATACTTGGTTGATTATGGGTGAGCAACCGGTAAGCAGCATCGACCTGTACGGTCTGTACTCTATTGCTGAAAGCCTGCCTGATGAGCGCCTGGGTTACTTCGACTACACGTTTGATGACGAGAACGACTCGCTGGGCGACCGTGTGCAGGCGATCTGCAATGCGGCGTCTGTTGTGGCGTACTGGGACGACGGCGTGCTGACATTCACCCGAGATCAGAAAGTTGATTACCCGGCGGCCGTATTCAACCGGGCCAACATGAAGACGGACGATTACAAAATGACGTACGAGGCCACACTTCCTGGCGGCTACGACGGCGTACAGGTGTCCTACGTCCACCCGACCACGAACAATAAGACGTACATCAACTACCGCGTGCTGAACGGCGCCATCGTCGAGCAGGAAGCGGAAAACCCGAATAAGTTGGAGATAGTCGGCTTCCGTAACGAGTATCAGGCCCGGGAGCGCGCATTACGCGAAACCAAACGCCTGATCTACTCGCGCGTGAAGATGAACGCCAAAGTGTTTGAGGACGGCATTATCCAGGTCGGTAGCGTCATTCAGATGCCAGACATCTACGACAGCAACCAGCAGGGTGGTTACGTCACCGGCCGCTCCGGGAATAACTTCGATACCAGCGAGCCGATCACGTTTGCCGGCTCGATGTATGTGCTGGTGACAGACAGCCTGGGTAACCCGACGCTGCGCTATCCGGCTACGGCCCGCAGCGATACAAAGTACGGGTTCACCGCGGCTATTCCTAACATTCAGCTCAACATATGGAACGGTGACACTGTGCAGCTACCGTCGCGCTATCTCATAGCGACAGTCGAAGAGCTGGATAGTCAGCTATGGACTGTGAACAGCATCAAACCAAACACTGATAACACGGTATCTCTGACAGTCGCAGAATACAGCGACGCCATCTACCAATAAGAACCGTCCCCGACCAACCATACCCGGCCACCGCGCCGGGTTTTTTATGGAATCAATATGGCTACGCAACCTACCAATTTGCCTGTACCAAGCGAATCACCGCGCGACCTGAAGTTTAATGCCGGGAAAATTGATGAGTTTGTCACGTCAATGGCCCAGCAATATGAAGACCGATTCGGCGGGAAGCACTATACAATTGAGGGCCTTCGCTGGCTTGCGCAGCAGGCCATTGCCGCTTATGGTTACATCACGGTGGACTCATTTCAGAATGGGGCGACCCTAACATTACCTAATCAGGTTCTTAGGGACGAAAGCACCGACCAATATTACCGATGGGATGGCTCTCTTCCTAAAGTTGTAGCTCCAGGATCTACACCTGAAAACACTGGTGGGATTGGTGCAGGGGCATGGATCTACATTGATGAGTATCTCAATGTATTGCCATCTTTGGTTGGCTATACAGGCGGGGATATTTACCCCCCGATAAGAAGCGCATCTGTAAGCTCAGGTCAGGTGATCCCTTCAGGAGTTAGATTTGTTAGAGTTGATGGGGATCTCATGATGATGAGCACTCCACTATCATCTCCATTGACTGTAACTAGCTATGACTCAACTGCTATAAACGGAACAGTTGAGCTGTACCCAGTCTCTTTCTTTAACGAAGTGAATTCAGGCTGGAAGATCGCACAGAATGACGCTCAGTTACAGAGGCTCCTTGGTGTGGGTGGCAATATAATACTCTCCGCACAAAACTACACGCTGTCAGGCGATTTCACGGTAAATAATGATTTAACTATTAAATCCAAATGGAAAAAGACAAAATTCACAGTTAACCAGTTTTGGCTGAGAACGCCATTAACCGCTTCAATCAGACAACCATATGACATAACCATTGACGGCAATATAGAGTGGGATTTTTCACAGCAATCAGATAATAGTGCGCCGAATCCGTCATTTGCAATTATAACTGGCGGTAAATGTTTCTTAAGAGACATATCGATGCATGGGTCTTGGTATAGCAATGCAGAATGCAATACAGGAACAGAGCTCTATGCTTACAATGTCTACAGTTTTGATGCAGGACTTGGTAAACAATCTGGAGGCTCCGGAGATGCAGAGACAAGGCTGGGGTCTGGATTTGTAGTTAAGAACTTCGCTAAAGTATTTATTGATGGGTTTAGGGGTATAAACACCTACCAATCGACACTGTTTGTATACTCAGACATAGCAAACAGAACAAATACCATTGACATTTCAAGGACTGAAATTAATGGCTCTGGAGGGAATGGTATCAGGGTTATGGGCTCTGATGCTGAACACGTAGGTGCAACCAGGGTAGTAATTAATAATTTTATTGTAAAAAACTGTGAATCACATGGAATAAGATGTAACTTTAGACTCGGCGTCGTAAATACAGGTTATATAGAGTCTTGTAATGCTGCTTTGGCAATAGAATATTCAAGTGATATGCTTGTGTCTGATATTGTCGCCAGTAGATGCGCGACTGGTATTTTGTGCAGGTACTATGCATTAGAAGGTACAGATAAACTTACTTTTTCCAACATCAAGATAAGTAACCCATCGGTACAGGCAATCTATTTCGCAAGAAACTCAGGTAACACTACGAACGCGTTGGGTAAAATAAGGTTCTCTGATATTGAGATTGACATCACCGACACAAACGCGAGAGCTATCGATTTTAGCGGAAAACCGACAGGTGCATCAGGAAACTGTGATGTAACATTCAGTGATATCTCAATTACAGGAGCCTGGGCTGACACAAACAGGGCTTTTGTGGAGGTTACTGATTGCAGGCATATTAAATTCGCAGGTGTTACATTCCTGTCAACTCAGGGAACTCCTAGTTCATATATCAAAACAGGAGCATCAACAAGCGTCATAATGAAGGAAGTAACAGCTCTTTCACACTTCGGCTCCTCAACTGTTGTAAGGCCATTTGAAATCTTGACAGGAACCGAAACTGTTAATATTACTGGATGCGTTATCCCTGTGACCAGTAATGGAAATGTTGCATATTCCAGTACCCCTACGTATAGATATGAATCTTGTAATCAATTCTTGAACAGCAGCAACAATAAAACCTGGACATTGACCAACTACTCCACACAAACCAGAAGTGTAGACGCGGCAAGCAACCCTGCATTAGCAACTCTTATTGCAGATATTGCAAGTAATAACGCTATAACAAGATAAAGTTTGGGGGAGTTCGTCTCCCCCGCTTCATCTACTCACATATTTTCTTCGCGCCATTTATCCAGGCGATGTTTTTTCCTGAGTGATGATATATTGAGTATTTTTCATTAGAAACAACTGGCGTTATGTTTCTTGAACAAACCTCATTTATGATTTTCTTTTGTTCAGCTCTGTTAAACTGGAATTTGTAGTTAATTCCGTACTGACCAATCATGTAGGATAACACCCAGTCGGACGATGGATTATAAATCATGTCCACAATCGGGAATGTCCCTACTGGACGCTTAGCGTTTAAAGCCAGAACCTTGTTCCCACCTAAATATGTAATGGAATTGTTTAATGCATTAATCTTCGTTACGTCGCTTGCGATCATTGAAGTTATGAATTTTTCATATTCAATCTGAGATTTAATTGCATTCATCGTTACGCTAATGCAGATAAACGAAAGTATCGCAAACGCTGTAGAGATGGCAACTGGAATTGCAATTCCTGCTCGCCCTTTAAATGTGATTGTAGGGTAGATCAGAAGAGAAACAAAAAGGCCGAAACAAACCAATGTCCTTGGGAAGAATATTGATTCATTGATAATGATTATTACCCCGCCGATTAGTAGATAAGCCACAGGCAAGGAAATTAAAGCAATGATAAATGTTGTCAAACGACGGTTAGACTTAATCGTCACATTAGCCATAAGCAAACCATAAACAACGACCATTGCCAAAATGGAAGATAGTCCTTCCCATGGTGAAAATGAAACGACCTTTTTGGTTAGAACTTCTACATTATGAACAATTCTGGGGAAGAAATTGCTATCGAATGGGATTAGTGATGACCTGGTCGGGTCGCTGGAGTAGGCAGGTACAACTATTGTCATGTAGAGGATGTATGATAAGACAAAAATTGTTCCATAAATGAGTATCTCCTTAATAGGATTCTCAATGTTTCCGTCAATTAATCTCTTCACTAGCAATATAACAACCGCTGAAGCAAAAATACCCCCGCAAGGTTGATACAAAGATAGCGAGCACATAATGAGAAGGATGGATATAATTGCGTATGGTATGGTTTTCTTTGATGCAGTGTAAACAGCTAAAGCCGCACAAAGAATACCAATCGACATTGTGATTGAGTCAAATCTGTATAGCAAGTTTTGAATGTAGAACGGATTGAATATCAGAGCCGAAAGAACAAAGTAATCTACTTTGCTAGGCGTTGTGCTTACTGACTTGGCTAAGTAAACTACTGAAAGTGATAGGGCTGCAACACTTATGATCTGCGTGAATGGCGCAGTGTCTATGTTCTGATGTGAGTTGAAAGATAAAATCTTGAAAAAATAATCTGCCAGCGGCCTCCCCAATCCACTTAGCCCAAAAACTCCATCAGCTGCCCTCATATAGTCATCTGAGTAATATGAGTTTACGGTGATTATAGGCAGTACATAAATGAATGAAACTGCCAATAACACATAAAAAGCAATTCTCTCATTTTTATTAAGCATTTTTATTACTCTTTTTAAGAATGTACTTTGGACGATTTTTAACTTCTACATATATCCTGCCGATATACTCTCCAAGAACCCCAATCCCAATAAGCTGTATGCCGCCGAGGAAAAGGATGGACACAAGCAATGATGGATATCCGCGTACGGCATTACCGAATGCAAGTGTGTCAATAATCATCCACGCTCCGTAGAGAAAAGCCGCACCAGCCACGAATAAACCGATGTAAGTCCACATACGCAACGGGAATGTAGAGAAGCTTGTAATGCCCTCAAGTGCGAGGTTCCAAAGTTTCCAGCCGTTGAATTTCGTGCTGCCAGCAACGCGCTCGGCTCGGGCATACTCGACTACATCAGTGCGCCCACCAACCCATGACAAGACACCTTTCATGAAAAGGTTACGCTCAGGTAAAAGCTTAATATTTTCTACAACCTCACGAGACATAAGACGGAAGTCACCAACGTTTTCTTCAATCTTCGGGTTGCTGATTTTATTGTGAAGCTTATAGAACCACTCGGCAGATTTACGCTTTAACCTGCTGTCGGTAGATCGGTCAGAGCGTTTAGCAAGAACCATATCAGCCCCGGCCTGCCATTTCTCTATCAGGTGAGGAATGACTTCGATAGGGTCCTGCAAGTCTACGTCGATCGGGATAATCGCTTCACCGGTCGCGTGGTCAAGGCCGGCGAACAGAGCGGGCTCTTTACCGAAGTTTCTTGTGAATGACAGCGGAACTACAAGTGGGTCTGCAACGGCAATCGCATTAATTATCGACTCTGTAGCATCTTTACTGCCGTCATTGATGAAGACTATCTCAACTTCATGCTGCTGAAGCCCTTCAAATTCCCGAACCGTTTTATAAAAAATAGGTATCGCGTCTTCTTCGTTGAAGACGGGAACGACCAGAGAAATTTTCATTTCGCATCCCTAAAGACAATGAACTTTGAATAAACAAAACCGCACACCAGACTGATTGCGGAGAAGAGAATGAGAGTCACAATTGGAGCCATACCGGACTTATCGGCAGCCCAACCAACAGCTGCGCTTAAGGATCCCATAAACCCAACATACAGCATGTAGCGCATCGTGGTTGTGGAGGACTTAAAAGTGAACCTGGCGTTTGCAAAGAAGCTGAATGACACCGCCACGACGAATCCGGCAAAGTTGCCAAGTGCCTGGCCTGTATGAAATGCGTAGATGCAAACAGCGAACACAACCCAGTGAATGAGCGTGTTGATAACACCTATTGATGTGTACTTGGCGAATAACTTTAACATTATAAAAATCAGTGAATTCGGAAAGGTCTGAAGTTTAGCATCACTGTGCAACTTGATCGACTCTCATATTTGACGATACTGTATATAAATACAGTTGTTTTGGGAGGTGGCCATGGAGGCAAAAGCTCAGCGATACAGGCTTGAACAGTTATGTGGTGTTAACCGTTACTCATGCCTGGTTGAAACGTCAGGCGGTTATGCGCTTTTTCAGCCTGATCTTGTGCCATCCAACGGAACACGCGTGCTGGTGCATGCGTTCGGACAACTACAGTTCGCGGTCGTTATGGGCGGTGCGCTCATCACCGAAGACGGTGAAAGCATAGAGGGAGATGCTTTAGATGAAGTCGATGTCATGGGAGTTGTGACCTTTTTTATCAATGGCGCTGCGGCGTTCACAGACGACAATCCGGTGATGTGATGTTTGCCCTGGTTGATGTGAACTCATTTTATGCCAGCTGCGAGACGGTGTTCAGACCCGATCTGCGCGGGCGGCCGGTTGTCGTTCTGTCGAATAATGACGGGTGCGTAATAGCGCGTAGCGCAGAAGCAAAGGCTGCCGGGATAGCGATGGGTGAGCCGTTCTTCAAGCAGAAGGAATTGTTCCGGCGCGCTGGTGTTGTTTGCTTCAGCAGCAACTACGAGCTCTATGCAGATATGTCCAGCCGGGTAATGACCACGCTGGAAGAAATGAGCCCGCGCGTGGAAATTTACAGCATAGACGAAGCCTTTTGCGACCTGACCGGCGTAAGAAACTGCCGTGACCTGACTGAGTTCGGGAAAGAGATCCGCGCGACTATTTTACAGCGGACGCATCTTACAGTCGGCGTCGGCATAGCGCAGACCAAGACGCTGGCTAAGCTGGCTAACCATGCTGCGAAAAAATGGCAGCGGCAGACGGGCGGGGTGGTCGATCTCTCAAACGTCGACCGGCAGCGAAGGTTACTGGCGCTTGTTCCTGTGGAGGATGTCTGGGGCGTTGGTCGGCGCATCAGCAAGAAGCTGAACGCTATGGGCATCAAAACCGCACTGGACCTTTCAGAGCAGAGTACGTGGATTATCCGTAAACACTTCAACGTTGTGCTGGAGCGAACTGTGCGGGAACTGCGTGGTGAGCCATGCCTGGATCTGGAAGAGTTCGCGCCGGTGAAGCAGGAAATCGTATGCAGCCGATCGTTTGGCGAACGCATTACTGACTATGAGCAAATGCGGCAGGCTATTTGTAGCTACGCGGCCCGTGGCGCTGAGAAGCTTCGCGGCGAGCACCAGTATTGCCGTTTTATATCCGCCTTCGTTAAGACCTCTCCATTTGCCCTTAATGAGCCGTATTACGGAAACAGCGCATCGGTAAGGCTGCTCACGCCAACTCAGGACAGCAGAGACATCATCAACGCCGCGGTAAAGTGTCTGGACAAAATATGGAAGGACGGCCACCGGTACCAGAAAGCGGGTGTGATGCTGGGTGACTTCTTCAGCCAGGGCGTGGCCCAACTCAACCTGTTCGACGACAGCGCTCCGCGTGCCGGAAGTGAAAAGTTGATGGAAGTGCTGGATCACCTGAATGCAAAGGACGGAAAGGGCACGCTCTATTTTGCCGGGCAGGGTATACAGCAGCAGTGGCAGATGAAGCGTGAAATGCTGTCGCCTCGATACACTACGAGATTTTCAGATTTGCTTGTTGTCCGATAAAAGAGGTGCGCACCTGATAAATCTTACAATCGGATCGGTGGTGATTATGCTGATGAAGGCATTGGGCGTAAAGCGGCAAGTTGCGAAACTGGAAGGAACTACGCAAAGTTTGGCGGTGGGGCATGGATGGGACACAAAACAGCACTCGTTCTAAGGTGAACTTAGACGACTGATGTTTTCGACGACTATAACCATCTGTTATTTGGTGCGCTCTTGGACGATCTTTGTCGATTATGAAAAATGTATGCTCATGTGATGGGGATGCAGGTTTAATCAATACCTATCTTACGCTGGCAGCCTGATGGCTTTAATGCCACAATATTTTTTTCTTCGCATGCAGGAAAGATGATGAAAAAAGTAGCAATTGTGGCTGCGATGCTGACGTTAGCGGGATGTGTTCAGGTAGATAACTATCAGGAAGTGATTAAGCACCCGGTACCTTCGCAACTGGCAGGTTACTGGCAGTCGAAAGGGCCGCAGAGCGCGATGGTGAGCCCGGAAGCGATCGCCACGCTGGTGGTGACGCCAGAGGGGGATACGCTGGATTGCCGTCAGTGGCAGCGCGTTATCGCGGTGCCGGGTAAGATCATGCTGCGTTCAGATGATTATTACAACATGACGCGTAAGCTGGATGTCTATCCGCTGGAGCGTGATGGGGCGGCGCTGGAGTATGACGGTATGGAACTGTACAAGGTTGACCGTCCAACAGTGGAATGCGCAGATTACCTGAGCAAGAATCCGCTGGAGAGTAAGCTTCCGTAGCGGTAAAAGCAAAACGGCAATCATATTGCCGTTTTTAGGGTTTGCTCCCTCTCCCGGTGGGAGAGGGTCGGGGTGAGGGCATCAGGCCGCACTTTCCCAGCACTACAGCGCGTCCTCAATCACCCAGACGCTGACGCTTCCCCCGTTACAGAAGAACGTCCCTTCGCCATCCGCCGCCGTGGTCACGGTTTCCTCGCGATTGCCCAAAAAATCACGCCAGTTTTTATTGCCGTAATTCTCACCGAGACAGATGGTCTTCTCGCCGTCATCACCGTTCGACAGCACCACCACGCAGCCAGGGTTATCCTCCGTTCCGCTGCGGCTGAAGGCAATGCAGTTTGGATGGTCGAAAAAGAGCGTCTGCACGCCGTGGGCGAAGCGCTGTCGGGCGAGGATCAGCTCGTGGAGCTGCTCGATCACTGGCATATCAATGTGATACGTCTCGCCATCCCCGCCGGTGTCGTCATAGCTGGCGCCAAAAAGATCCGGATAGAACACGCTCGGCACGCCGTTTTCACGCAGCAGGATGAGCGCGTAGGCCAGCGGTTTGAACCAGGCTTCAACCGGGGCTTCCAGCGCCTGCAAGGGTTGGGTATCGTGGTTGGCTACCAGGGTCACGGCATGGAACGGATCGGCTTCCACTAGCGTACCGGTGAAAATCTGGCTCATATCGTAGTCGCGTCCCTGGCGTGACGCTTCGTGAAATTTCATTTGCAGCGGCGCATCAAACAGCATGGTTTTGCCGTCCACCTGATTGATGTAGTGCTGCAATTTATCCACTTCGTGAGACCAGTATTCCGCCACAATAAACAGCGGCTGCGGGGCCACCTCCTGGACGTGCTCAATCCACTCTTTATAGAACCAGGCCGGGATGTGTTTTACCGCGTCCAGGCGGAAGCCGTCGCAGTGGGTTTGCTCCATCACCCAGCGCGCCCAGTATTTGATCTCCTCCGTCACCGCATGGTTGCGAAAATCAATATTTTCACCCATCAGGTAATCGAAATTGCCCATCTCGTCGTCGACCTGATCGTTCCAGCCTTCGCCGGTGTAGTCGTTCACGATTTTGAAGATACCGTCCTCATTGGGGTTTTCAATGTGGTCGATACCGCTGAAGCATTTGTAATCCCAGATGAATTGCGAATACTGCCCGGCCCGAACGGGGAAGGTGTAACGCGTCCAGGCTTCGCATTCGATGATCTCATCGCTGATTTGGGTGCGATCCTGAGCATCCACACGCTGCACGCGGACGGGTTCCTTTTCATCGGCCCCCATTTTATGGTTGACCACCACGTCCAGAAGCACCGCAATCTGGTTGCTTTTTAAGGCGTTGATGGCCTCCAGCAGCTGGGCTTTATCGCCGTATTTGGTGGCGACGCTGCCTTTCTGGTCAAACTCACCGAGGTCGAAAAGGTCATAAGAGTCATACCCGACGGAATAGCCGCCGGATGCCCCTTTGTATGCCGGCGGTAACCAGACCATATTGATGCCGATTTCGTTCAGGTTGGGGGCTAATGCCGTGACTTCTCGCCACAGTTCACCGCCGGTGGGGTAGTACCAGTGAAAACATTGTAAAAGTGTTGGGTTGCGCATGCACCATCTCCATGAGGTCGCGAAACTCAAGTATGGAGCAGGTTTGGCAGAAATGCCTGGCGAACGAAACGGTTAACGTTTGCCCGCCAGTTAAATGGCTAATTAATATCGCTATTACTTTGCGGAACCAGGACATGACCGCCCTGGTTACCGTAGGTGGAGAGAACGGTTTTCTGGATGGAGGATTGCCCAACCAGCTTCGCCAGTTCATCCATTCTGGCTTGCAGCAACGTTTTTACCTGGCCTTCGTTGTCCAGGATCACCCGCAGCGTCGGGCGAAGCTGCTCCTGAATCTGCATCGAAGGTTCACTTTCCTGAGTGAGACGAGCCAGTGAGTGCACCGCATTAACATAGTCGGTTTCACAGATGATCAGATCATCCCATAGTCCCTGCCGGGCCAGTCGCAACATCAACTGGCTCTGCTCAAGGAGTTGCTGATAAAGGGCATAAAGTTGCGGTGCGTTACTCATTAGACGGCGTCCTGCATCAGTTGTGGCGTACCGGCAACCTCCTTCCACCCGTCAGCGATATTGCGCAGCAAGTTTTCCACCTCTTCGATGGCGCTGGCGTCGTTATTCACATTGGCGTGCAGGAGGCGACGTACCATATAGGCATAAAGGGCAATCAGGTTTTGCGTAAGCTCATCACCGTTATTTTCCACCAGGCCAACCTTCAGCCCGTTTTCGATAATGTTGATGGCTTTTGAGAGCGCCAGCCCTTTTGCCGGGATATTACCGTCTGCCAGGAACAGACGCGCGCGTACCAGCGCGCTGAGGGCTCCATCAAATAGCATGATAACCAGCTGCTGCTGGCTGGCGCTCATCACCGCGCTTTCAACTTCTATCTTTGCGTAGGCTTGCGTGCCTTTTGCGCCGTACATGTTATCCCCCTCGGGTCTGATTAGCGTTTACTACTTGTTGCTGGACGTATTTTCGAACTGCTGCGTCAGGTAGCTGCTGGTGTTGTTCAGCGAGGTCATCAGTACGTCCAGCTGGGTAAACTGGGCTTTGTACTGCGCCACTCTCGCGTCAATACGTTCGCTCACGGCGTTATATTGATCCGTTAACTTGTTCAGCGTTTTGCTGACGCCATCTTTGGCCGCCTGGATAATGCCTTTACTGGAAAGCCAGTCAGTCAGATGGGTGGCCATGGTGGTAGTGATCCCGGTGGTTTTACCGTCACCCACAACCAAATCTTTCACGGCAGACGGGTTATCCGTCAGCGCTTTTTTCAGCTTGTCGCTGTCCAGCTCCAGCTTGCCCGTGCTTGGATCTGAAGTAATGCCGACCTGAGACAGCGTTTTATAGGCGGTTCCGCCGACGGAGTTGCCCAGCATGGTTTTCAGCTGCGTCTGAATAGTACGCAGCGTGCTGTCCCCGAGCAGGGCACCGTTGCTGGAGTCCTGCGCATCTGTACCCGCATCAACTGCCGTATATTTGGTTAATGATGCAAAGCTGTCCTGAAGGGTGTTGTAGGCATCCACCCAGGCTTTCATCGCCGTTTCCGCTTTCGATGTATCTTTAGCGATCGTCAGCGTCTGGTTACCGGTGGTGACATCGTTCAGGTTCAGGGTGATATCTTCCAGCGCATCGCTGATGGTGTTGCTGCTGTTTTCGATATCGACGTTATTCACCTTCAGCTTGGCGTTCTGCGCGGTGACGCTTTCTGTCATGCCGTTGCTGGCGTCGGTGCTGGTGCCGTTGTAACCCATAAAGGATTGCAGGGCGCTGTCGCCGCTCACGCTGATGCTGACCGCGTTGTCCGCCCCGGTTTCGGTGGAGGTGATGGACAGACGGTACTGACCATTACCGACGTTAATAATACTGGCGGTCACGCCGGCGTCAGCTTTGTTAATCGCATCGCGAATGCCGGTCAGCGAGGAGTTTGCCGCGCTGATATCTACGGTCACCGGATCTTTACCGTTACCGGCGGTAAAGGTGATCTTGCTGTCAGCCGTGGCAATGGCCGTTTTGGTATCCGGCTGCGCGTTTTTGGTCGTCAGGGTTTGCGCCTGCGCCAGCTGCGACACGCTGATGGTGTATTTACCGGCAATCGCGCTGCCGGTAGTGGTGGCGCTGAATGCCGTGGTACTGCTCGACGTGCTGGTCGCTGTAAACAGGTCGGCTTTATTCAGCGCGGTGTTGGCGGTCTGAAACGCTTCCAGTGAACTTTTCAACGTGCCGTAAGCGCTCAGCTTGGCGGTATACGATGTCTGTTGTTTGGAAATTGGCGTCAGCTGTGCTTTTTCGGCCGTGGTCAGACTATCCAGAATGTCTGCTAACTTAAGACCCGAACCAATCCCCAATGATGAAATACTTGCCATATTTATTCCTTAATCTATCGACACGTAGAACGAATAGTGGGGTTATCGGCCTTAATGGGGGAAAGTTTACGGTTAATTTCTTTTTTTTAATGGCGGGAATAACGGTAATAGAGAAGAGCTTTTCCGTGGCTAAAAAAATTAACGCGATCCTGAAAAAATATCTAAAGGTTGGTTTGGACCAGACGATAACACCTTTGACGGCGATGAAGCCGAAGGGTGGAAACCCAAATCTAACCAAACAGATTTGATGAACAACAGGAATCGAAATCATGGCACAAGTCATTAATACCAACAGCCTCTCGCTGATCACTCAGAACAACATCAACAAGAACCAGTCCGCTCTGTCTTCTTCTATCGAGCGTCTGTCTTCTGGTCTGCGTATCAACAGCGCGAAAGATGACGCTGCGGGCCAGGCTATCGCTAACCGCTTCACCTCTAACATCAAAGGCCTGACTCAGGCTGCACGTAACGCTAACGACGGTATCTCTCTGGCGCAGACCACTGAAGGCGCGCTGTCTGAAATCAACAACAACCTTCAGCGTGTTCGTGAACTGACCGTTCAGGCTTCGACTGGAACTAACTCTGAATCCGACCTGTCTTCTATTCAGGATGAAATCACCTCCCGTCTGGCTGAAATTGACCGTGTGTCACAACAGACTCAGTTTAACGGCGTGAACGTGCTGTCTAAAACCGGGGAAATGAAAATTCAGGTAGGTGCTAACGACGGTCAGACCATCACTATCAACCTGAAAGAAATCAATTCAACTAAATTGGGCCTAAATGACTTCAACGTTACCAGTGGTTTCACTGCGGTTGGCTCAAATGTAACAGGTAAAGATGGTACTGATGACGTAACAGTTGCTAGCGCAGACATTAAAGATACTTCTGGCAACGCTGTTGACTTGTATACTTATGAAGATAAAAACGGTGCTACTCAGTACGCGACTAAGGATGCAGATGGTAACTACACTAAGGCAACCGTTGCATTCACTAAAGGTGATGCCACTGCCACACCAGCTACTGTAGACAAAGCTGTAGTAACGACCACTACTGATGCTGTGGATGATAATTCTGTCACCAAAACAGCCAGCCCTCTGGCCGCGCTAGACTCTGCAATCGCATCAGTAGACGAATTCCGCTCTTCTCTGGGTGCGGTACAGAACCGTCTGAGCTCTGCGGTAACCAACCTGAACAACACCACCACCAACCTGTCTGAAGCGCAGTCCCGTATTCAGGACGCCGACTATGCGACCGAAGTGTCCAACATGTCTAAAGCGCAAATCATCCAGCAGGCCGGTAACTCCGTGCTGTCCAAAGCTAACCAGGTTCCTCAGCAGGTTCTGTCTCTGCTGCAAGGCTAATCGCCTGTTTAAGCTCAAACCCCGCTTCGGCGGGGTTTTTTCTGTCCGCATTTACGCGTAACCCCCCAAATAACCCCTCATTTCACCCACTATTCACCCGATTAAAACCCCTCCAGAATCGGATAATCATGCCGATAACTCAACTAACGCAGGGCTGTTTATCGTGAATTCACTCTATACCGCTGAAGGTGTAATGGATAAACACTCGCTGTGGCAGCGTTATGTTCCGCTGGTGCGTCACGAAGCATTGCGCCTCCAGGTGCGTTTGCCGGCGAGCGTGGAACTGGACGATCTGCTACAGGCGGGCGGTATCGGGTTATTGAATGCAGTTGACCGGTACGACGCTCTGCAAGGAACGGCATTTACGACTTACGCAGTGCAGCGTATTCGTGGTGCGATGCTGGACGAGCTGCGCAGCCGCGACTGGGTGCCGCGCAGCGTTCGCCGCAACGCGCGCGAAGTGGCGCATGCGATGGGGCAGCTGGAACAGGAGCTGGGGCGCAACGCGACAGAAACCGAAGTAGCGGAGCGTCTGGGCATTCCTGTTGAAGAGTATCGCCAGATGTTGCTCGATACCAATAACAGCCAACTCTTCTCTTATGATGAGTGGCGCGAAGAGCATGGCGATAGCATCGAGCTGGTGACCGATGAACACCAGCAAGAAAACCCGTTACACCATTTACTGGAAGGGAATTTACGCCAGCGCGTGATGGAAGCGATTGAAGCTTTACCGGAACGTGAGCAACTGGTGTTAACCCTCTATTACCAGGAAGAGCTCAATCTCAAAGAGATTGGCGCCGTGCTGGAGGTGGGCGAGTCACGGGTGAGCCAGCTGCACAGCCAGGCCATTAAACGCCTGCGCACAAAACTGGGTAAGTTATAGGTGAGTTATTCGCCTTGGAAATGCCGCACAACGTATTGACAACCAGGAGTTATCATGACGGTGCAGCAATCTAAAAGACGGCCTTTAAGCCGCTACCTGAAAGACTTTAAACACAGCCAGACGCATTGCGCCCACTGTAAAAAATTACTCGACCGCATCACGCTGGTTCGTCGCGGTGAAATCGTGAATAAGATTGCGATTTCCCGCCTCGACACGCTGATGGATGAAGCCGCCTGGCTTGAAGAGCAAAAAGAGTGGGTAGCGCTTTGCCGTTTCTGTGGCGATCTCCATTGCAAAGAGCAAAGCGACTTCTTCGATATTATCGGCTTCAAGCAATTCCTGTTTGAACAAACGGAGATGAGTCACGGCACCGTGCGTGAATACGTGGTTCGCCTGCGCCGCCTGGGTCAGCATTTGACCATGCAAAATATCTCCCGCGATCTGCTGACGACCGGATACCTGGATGAAAATCTGGAGCCCTGGCTGCCCGCCACCAGTACCAATAATTACCGCATCGCGCTGCGAAAGTACGCGCAATATAAAGTCCAGATGCCGGGCGTCATAAAGCAGAAAGTCCGCGCCGGAACAACTTCTGATATATATTAAAAAAGAATAAGATGTAGCGCAGCCGCCTTTGACGTTGCAGGCGATTTCTCTACACTACTCAAAAATTCCACTGTATCGGGGTACTTATGAAATTAGCACTTCTGGGTCGTCAGGCGCTGATGGGGATGATGGCCGTTGCGCTGGTCGCGGGGATGAGCGTGAAAACGTTCGCGGCAGAGAATCTGCTCAACAAAGTTAAAGAGCGCGGCACGCTGCTGGTTGGGCTGGAAGGAACCTATCCTCCGTTCAGCTTCCAGGGCGACGACGGCAAACTGACCGGTTTTGAAGTGGAGTTTGCGCAAGAGCTGGCGAAACACCTCGGCGTTAAAGCCTCCCTGAAACCCACCAAATGGGACGGGATGCTGGCGTCACTGGACTCCAAACGTATTGACGTGGTGATTAACCAGGTAACCATTTCTGACGAGCGTAAGAAGAAGTATGACTTCTCCACGCCGTACACCGTGTCCGGTATTCAGGCGCTGGTGAAGAAAGGTAACGAAGGCAGCATCAAATCCGCAGCGGATCTGAAAGGTAAGAAAGTCGGCGTCGGTCTGGGCACCAACTACGAGGAGTGGCTGCGCCAGAATGTGCAGGGCGTGGACATCCGTACCTACGATGATGACCCGACGAAATACCAGGATCTGCGCGTAGGCCGTATTGACGCCATTCTGGTTGACCGCCTGGCAGCGCTGGATCTGGTGAAGAAAACCAACAATACCCTGGCTGTCGCGGGTGATGCGTTCTCCCGTCAGGAATCCGGCGTGGCGGTGCGTAAAGGTAACGAGGATCTGCTGAAAGCCATCGACGGCGCCATTGCTGAGATGCAGAAAGACGGTAGCCTGAAGGCGCTTTCTGAGAAGTGGTTTGGTGCAGACGTGACGAAATAAGTCTCTGACTGACAAAAAAAGGCGCTTTTAAAAGCGCCTTTTTTATTTCTCGCGCGTCTGCGTGCATAATGAAATAACAATTGTTTGCGTGACCGGAGGAACCATGTCACTACAGAATTTAACGCGCTTTCCCCGTCTGGAATTTATCGGCGCACCCACGCCGCTGGAGTATCTGCCGCGATTTTCTGACTACCTGGGGCGCGATATATTCATTAAGCGTGACGATGTGACGCCCATGGCGATGGGCGGAAATAAGCTGCGCAAGCTGGAGTTTCTCGCCGCCGATGCTCTGCGTGAGGGGGCGGACACGCTGATCACCGCCGGGGCAATTCAGTCTAACCACGTTCGCCAGACGGCGGCAGTGGCGGCGAAGCTGGGACTCCACTGCGTAGCCCTGCTGGAGAACCCGATCGGGACGCAGGCAGAGAATTACCTGACTAACGGTAACCGTTTGCTGCTGGATCTGTTCAACGTGCAGGTTGAAATGGTCGACGCGTTGACCGACCCGGCTGCACAGCTCGACGAGCTGGCGACGCGTCTGGAAGCGCAGGGTTTTCGTCCGTACGTGATCCCGGTTGGCGGCTCGAATGCGCTGGGTGCCCTCGGCTATGTTGAGAGCGCGCTGGAAATCGCTCAGCAGTGCGAAGGCGCGGTGAGTTTATCCTCGGTGGTGGTGGCGTCCGGCAGTGCGGGGACCCATGCTGGTTTAGCGGTCGGGCTTGAGCAACTGATGCCGGAGGTCGAGCTGATTGGCGTGACGGTTTCCAGAAGCGTTGCGGAACAGAAGCCGAAAGTCGTCACCCTGCAACAGGCGGTGGCTGAACAGCTTGCGCTTCAGGCGAAGGCGGAAATACTGCTGTGGGATGACTATTTCGCGCCGGGCTATGGCACCCCCAATGATGAAGGGATGGAGGCGGTTAAGCTGCTGGCCCGTCTCGAAGGTATTCTGCTTGACCCGGTCTATACCGGCAAGGCAATGGCGGGTCTGATCGACGGCATCGCCCGCAAGCGCTTTAAGGATGAAGGACCCATTTTGTTTGTTCATACTGGCGGGGCGCCTGCGCTGTTTGCCTATCATCCTCATGTCTAAAAATCAGGTAGAAAAATAATAATGCAAGAAAGTATTCAACTGGTTATTGATTCGCTGCCGTTCTTGCTTAAGGGCGCGGTGTTTACTTTACAGCTCAGTATCGGCGGGATGTTCTTCGGGCTGGTGCTCGGGTTTGTGCTGGCACTGATGCGCATGTCGAACATCTGGCCGGTGCGGTGGCTGGCGCGGTTTTACATCTCCGTGTTCCGCGGAACGCCGCTTATCGCCCAGCTGTTTATGATTTACTACGGTCTGCCACAGTTTGGTATTGAGCTGGATCCGATCCCGGCGGCGATGATAGGCCTGTCGCTGAATACCGCGGCGTACACCTCTGAAACGCTGCGTGCGGCGATCTCCTCCATCGATAAAGGACAGTGGGAAGCGGCGGCCAGTATCGGGATGACCCCGTGGCAGACGCTGCGCCGGGCGATCCTGCCCCAGGCGGCGCGCGTGGCGCTGCCGCCGCTGAGCAACAGCTTTATCAGCCTGGTGAAAGACACCTCGCTTGCGGCGACCATTCAGGTGCCGGAGCTGTTCCGTCAGGCGCAGCTGATCACCTCGCGCACGCTGGAAGTGTTTACCATGTATCTGGCGGCCTCGCTGATTTACTGGGTGATGGCGACGGTACTGTCCGCTCTGCAAAACTATTTTGAAAACCAGCTTAACCGCCAGGAGCGTGATCCAAAATGAGTGCAATTGACGTCAAAAACCTGGTGAAAAAATTCCATGGACAAACGGTGCTGCATGGCATTGATCTTGAGGTTGAGCAGGGCGAAGTGGTAGCAATTATCGGCCCGAGCGGGTCAGGCAAAACCACGCTGCTGCGCAGCATCAATTTACTGGAGCAGCCCGAAGGCGGGACGATCCGCGTGGGTGATATCACCATTGATACCGGGAAACCCATCAGCCAGCAAAAAGGGCTGATTCGCCGCCTGCGCCAGCATGTCGGCTTCGTGTTCCAGAGCTTTAATCTCTTTCCGCACCGCACGGTGCTGGAAAACATTATTGAAGGGCCGGTCATCGTCAAGGGGGAACCTAAGGAAGACGCGACGGTCCGCGCCCGCGAGCTGCTGGCGAAGGTTGGGCTGGCAGGGAAGGAGACGAGCTATCCGCGTCGCTTATCTGGCGGGCAGCAGCAGCGTGTCGCCATTGCGCGCGCGCTGGCGATGCGCCCGGATGTGATCCTGTTTGACGAACCCACATCCGCGCTCGATCCTGAGCTGGTCGGGGAAGTACTGAACACGATCCAACAGCTGGCGCAGGAGAAACGCACGATGGTGATTGTGACGCATGAAATGAGCTTCGCTCGCGACGTTGCCGATCGGGCTATTTTCATGGATCAGGGGAGAATAGTTGAGCAGGGGCCGGCTAAAGCGCTGTTTGCCAATCCGCAGCAGCCCCGTACCCGTCAGTTCCTTGAAAAATTCTTAATGCAGTAGCATTTTAGCGTTCAATTTGCTCCAGATGCCGCTTCTGGAGCAAATTATCCTCCCTTAAACTCCGTTCTGTTGCTTTTTTATTCCGCCTGATGTGGATAAGCCATCGCCAAATTAAAGATAATCTGCCTGTGGCCGATATTTTATATAAATAATCATGCTTTATGTGTTAGGTTATATTCACCATAATAATGATTATCTTTATCAGAGGCTTCATTCAGTAAGTATGAGGGATATAGACTTTTTCACCTGGCGACGGGAATGCTTCCTCCGGTTTCAGGAAATGACCTGTGCCGAAGAGGTATATCAGGAACTTCAGCGACAAACGCAGGCGCTTGAATTCGATTATTATGCGCTTTGTGTTCGACACCCTGTGCCATTTACCCGCCCGCGAACCTCCGTCCATTCCAGTTATCCGCAACAATGGATGGCGCAATATCAGTCCGAGAATTATTTCGCCATTGACCCGGTGCTGAAGCCGGAGAATTTCATTCAGGGACATTTGCCCTGGACGGATGAATTATTCACGGATGCCCAGCAATTATGGGACGGCGCGCGGGACCACGGTTTACGCAAGGGAATAACGCAGTGTCTGATGATGCCAAATCATGCGCTCGGTTTCCTCTCCGTGTCATGTACCAGCTTACAGGCACACTCGATATCCAGTGAAGAAGTTGAGCTGCGTTTACAAATGCTCGTCCAGATGGCGCTCACTACACTGTTGCGCTTTGAACATGAGACGGTGATGCCGCCTGAAATGAAATTCAGCAAGCGTGAGCGGGAAATTCTGAAGTGGACCGCAGAAGGGAAGACGTCGGCAGAAATCGCCATCATTCTCTCCATCTCGGAAAATACCGTCAATTTCCATCAAAAGAATATGCAGAAGAAATTCAACGCACCGAATAAGATCCAGATAGCGTGTTATGCCGCGGCGACGGGGCTTATCTGACTGATATCACGTTCTGCGTGTCAGACGAGAAAACGGCTGAATGCTTTGCATCCAGCCGTTTTTGTTACTGGCGGTAGGCTTGTTTAATTTGCTTAACCGTATTGGCAAAAACAGCGGATTCCGCCTGGTCTTCCATCTGCGCGATCTGTTTTTCCATTTTAATGATCACACGACCAGCATCAGCCTGGCCCATCGCCTGTAGCATAAGCGTCAGCAGCGACTTCAGGCAGTTTACTTCCTGTGCCAGTTCCTGGTTATTCTCGGCAGTGGCAAATTCAGGTGTGCTCATTTATTTTCCTCATTATAAAACAGCGCATGAGCGCGACGATGAAAGTTAAGGCGGCGGAGTATACCACAAGCTACGGCAAAAAATGCAGTGGTTGTTTTTTATACTTATCGCGCAGTGATTATTGGGCGGCGCGGATTATGAAGGTACCCTGTCCAATATGTTAGCGACAATTAAATGTTTATCCCCGGTTCGCTATTCGTTAATTGTTGTTACAAAAAATCGCGCGCTCTTTTTCGTTTGAGTTAACAACTGTTTTAGTAACTTTTCGAATGTCGATGCTAAAAAATAGCGGTAAAAGCCCGGCGGGCAAGGGTTTTCTTTCCACTTACTGTACAGCTTAATTTCCAAAAACGAGACCAAAATCGAATAGCCGATTTTTTAGCGTTTTAATCTTGCATGGAAAACCGTTAATATAAACCCAATTAGCAGTCAGTAGCGTTATCCCTATTCTGGAGACATTTCCTTTGATCAACGTCCTTCTTGTTGATGACCACGAACTGGTGCGCGCAGGGATACGACGCATTCTTGAAGATATAAAGGGTATTAAAGTTGCCGGCGAGGCGTGTTGTGGCGAAGATGCCGTCAAATGGTGTCGCGCTAACTCCGCAGACGTGGTGCTGATGGATATGAACATGCCCGGTATTGGCGGGCTTGAAGCCACGCGCAAAATCGCGCGCATGTTCGTTGATACCAAAGTTATCATGCTGACCGTCCATACCGAAAATCCGCTGCCCGCCAGGGTTATGCAGGCGGGTGCTGCCGGGTATCTCAGTAAAGGCGCCGCGCCGCAGGAAGTTGTCAATGCGATCCGCACCGTACACGCCGGGCAGCGCTACATCGCTTCTGATATTGCTCAACAGATGGCTCTGAGTCAGATTGAACCGGAAAAAACGGAATCTCCGTTTGCCAGTTTGTCTGAGCGCGAATTGCAGATTATGCTGATGATCACTAAAGGTCAGAAGGTGAATGAGATCTCAGAGCAGCTGAATCTCAGCCCGAAAACGGTCAACAGCTATCGCTATCGAATGTTCAGTAAACTGAACATTCACGGTGATGTCGAACTGACTCACCTGGCCATTCGCCATGGTTTGTGCAATGCGGAGTCGTTAATAAGTCAGTGAGTGAAGCGTTCGATTCAAAAGCATTTCTGAAAACCGTCACCAGCCAGCCAGGCGTCTACCGTATGTACGATGCTGGCGGTACGGTTATCTATGTCGGTAAGGCGAAAGATCTGAAGAAACGCCTTTCCAGCTATTTCCGCAGCAACCTTGCCTCCCGTAAAACCGAAGCGCTGGTCGCACTTATACACAACATTGATGTCACCGTAACGCATACGGAAACGGAAGCGCTGCTCCTTGAGCACAACTACATTAAGTTGTATCAGCCGCGCTACAACGTTCTGCTGCGCGATGACAAATCCTATCCGTTTATCTTCCTGAGCGGCGACACGCACCCGCGGCTGGCGATGCATCGTGGCGCTAAGCATGCGAAAGGTGAATATTTCGGCCCGTTCCCGAACGGTTATGCCGTGCGGGAAACGCTGGCGCTTTTGCAAAAAATCTTTCCTGTTCGCCAGTGCGAAAATAGCGTTTATCGCAACCGCTCCCGGCCATGCCTGCAATATCAGATTGGCCGCTGCCTGGGGCCGTGCGTTGAAGGGCTGGTGAGCGAAGAAGAGTACGCGCAGCAGGTGGAATATGTCCGCCTGTTTTTAGCCGGGAAAGACGATCAGGTGCTGACGCAACTGATTGCCCGTATGGAAAAAGCCAGCGCGGCGCTGGAATTTGAGGAGGCCGCACGCATCCGCGACCAGATTCAGGCTGTGCGCAGGGTGACCGAGAAGCAGTTTGTTTCCAATACGGGCGACGACCTCGATGTTATCGGCGTAGCCTTTGACGCCGGTCTGGCCTGCGTTCATGTGCTTTTTATTCGTCAGGGCAAAGTGCTCGGCAGCCGCAGCTACTTCCCGAAAGTGCCGGGCGGCACTGAGCTGGGTGAAGTGGTGGAGACCTTCGTCGGCCAGTTTTATTTGCAGGGTAGCCAGATGCGTACGCTGCCCTCGGAGATCCTGCTCGACTTCACGCTCGATGATAAAACCCTGCTGGCGGAGTCGCTTTCAGAGCTGGCAGGCCGCCGGGTGAATGTTCAGACGAAACCGCGCGGCGATCGCGCGCGTTATCTGAAGCTGGCGCGAACCAATGCCGCCACGGCGCTGACCACCAAACTGTCCCAGCAGTCGACCGTCAGCCAGCGTTTAACCGCGCTTGCTACGCTGCTTCAGCTGCCGGAAATGAAACGCATGGAATGCTTCGACATCAGCCATACGATGGGTGAGCAGACCGTGGCGTCGTGTGTGGTCTTTGATGCCAACGGTCCGCTGCGGGCAGAGTATCGTCGCTATAACATCACCGGCATTACGCCCGGTGACGATTATGCCGCCATGAACCAGGTGCTGCGCCGTCGCTATGGTAAAGCGATTGAAGAGAGCAAAATCCCGGACGTTATCCTTATCGACGGCGGGAAAGGGCAGTTGGGGCAGGCGAAGGCGGTATTTGAATCGCTCGACGTGGAGTGGGATAAGAACCATCCGCTGCTGCTAGGGGTAGCGAAAGGGGCAGATCGTAAGGCTGGCCTGGAAACGCTGTTCTTTGAGCCGGAAGGCGAGGGCTTTAGCTTGCCGCCGGATTCCCCTGCGCTGCATGTGATCCAGCATATCCGCGATGAGTCGCACGATCACGCCATCAGTGGGCACCGTAAAAAACGGGCGAAAGTGAAAAATACCAGTACCCTTGAGACGATTGAAGGCGTCGGGCCAAAACGTCGCCAGATGCTGTTGAAGTATATGGGCGGATTGCAAGGATTACTCAACGCCAGTATGGAAGAAATTGCAAAAGTGCCGGGTATTTCGCAAGGGCTGGCAGAAAAGATCTACTACTCGTTGAAACATTGAGGGCTCTGTAGCAACATAGAGCTAAATTTTACTGACAACAGACAGTTACCGTCATCATGCGATTTAATATCCCTACGTTGCTCACTCTTTTTCGCGTTGTGCTCATTCCGTTCTTCGTCCTGGCATTTTACCTGCCGGTCGTCTGGGCGCCTTTTGCCTGTGCGCTGATTTTCCTGATCGCTGCCGTTACGGACTGGTTTGATGGTTATCTGGCGCGTCGCTGGAACCAGAGTACCCGCTTTGGCGCGTTCCTCGATCCGGTTGCGGATAAGGTGATGGTGGCAATCGCGATGGTGCTGGTGGCGGAACATTATCATACCTGGTGGGTAACGCTGCCTGCCGCGACCATGATTGGCCGTGAGATTATTATCTCTGCCCTGCGCGAGTGGATGGCGGAGCTGGGTAAACGCAGCAGCGTGGCGGTGTCCTGGATCGGTAAAGTTAAAACCACCGCACAGATGGCGGCGCTGGTATGGATGCTGTGGCGTCCGAATGCCTGGGTAGAGTGGGCCGGCATTGGTCTGCTGTGGGTTGCGGCGGTGCTGACGCTGTGGTCAATGCTGCAATATTTGAACGCTGCGCGCGGTGATTTGCTTGAACAGTGATCGTTTCGGCTTAATTTTCAGCAAACGATCCTGAGATGCAAAAAATAACGTTGACTCAAAACGTCATATCAGTAGAATGCAACGCATCGAACGGCGGCACAGTTAGCCGGACGACAATGAAATCAAGTGGTTAGGAAGTAGTTAAATAGTTGCTTGATGACATGCGGGAATAGCTCAGTTGGTAGAGCACGACCTTGCCAAGGTCGGGGTCGCGAGTTCGAGTCTCGTTTCCCGCTCCAGATTAATGCATCGGCAGCTTGCGGGTGCAGGTCGAAAGACAACAGATTTAAGGCGCGTTAGCAAAGCGGTTATGTAGCGGATTGCAAATCCGTCTAGTCCGGTTCGACTCCGGAACGCGCCTCCACTTTCTTCCCTGGCCGGATGGTGGAATCGGTAGACACAAGGGATTTAAAATCCCTCGGCGTTCGCGCTGTGTGGGTTCAAGTCCCACTCCGGCTACCATGGGAAAAAGCAGAATAATCAAAGCAATAAGCAGTGTCGTGTAAACCACCGAAAGGTGGTTTTTTATTGCCTAATTTTCGCCATTCGCCATTCGCCATTCTTTCGCCATTCGGCTTCGCCACAAACAGAGGGCATTACTGCCCCCCGACTATCGAAACGATAATCGGGCTGGCCGCACTGGTCATTTCTGCCATTGCTGGCGCTTTTGGCCTGGGCCATATTCGCGGCACCAGCAAAGCGGAAGCGAAAGCCGACCAGCAGCGCACTGAAGATAACGCAGCGGCAACGGTCGCAGCAGCCGAACGCCGTGTAGAAGCAACGAAAGAGGCCAGCAATGTACAGCAAACTGTTAACCGCATGCCTGATGACGATGTTGATCTCGAGCTACGTGACACGTGGAAGCGTCCCGGTGGTGGTTGATACGGCTTGTGACTGGGTAAAGCCAATCTACCTGACTGATCACGACATCGACGTTCTGGACCGCCAGACGAAGAAAGACATCCTGGCGTATAACAAAGCGTGGCAGGCGAACTGCCAGACCGAGAATCCCTGAACCATAGGTAATTCTCGGAAGACTGAATTATTATAAGCAATTATGTCGTTTCGTTTTTTTCAAGGACATCATATGTAGAGTTTACGAATACATAAATGTCTGTAAGGCATTTTTTAAGAAAAGGAATTACTTCATACTCTTCACCATGGAACTTTATTTTTTTATCCCCTGTGAGTGTGAAGTTAAGTGGTGCTCCGTTTTCTGCATCGTTTAATACACCGTTTTCCAAATGAAAATCTGAATACTTTACGCCGTCTACGGTGATATCTTTAAAAATCACAGTTGATACATTGGATGCCGTGAGAAGATTAAAGCCATTTGCACTTACTGTGATATCTGAAGATATTTCTTCTTTAAGTGAAATCGGTTTTCTATGTTTGGCGTCATTAGTTAGTTTGCACATCATATTTAACCACTCTTCGCCAGTGGAATAACCTTGAATAGAGTTGTAGATATGATAAATCTCAGAGCTTTCTAAGTCATTTATTCCAATTTTTGTTTTAAAAAATTTGTCGATTATTTCTCTTTTCCCATAGGGGAAATAAATTTTTGGCCTAGAGGAGCTTGTATGAGGCTTATAAATGTCATAGGTGTCGTTTGCAACATATTCTAGAGAGCTTCTTAAATGTTCAAGAATGCTTTTGATCTTAACTGGTTTTAAGTTTTGGCTTGCCTCCATAACCTCTAAGTTTTCTTTAACCTCATTTAACAGTTCTAATGTGTCGACTCTCGGCATCACGCTCTCCTTTTGCAGTGAATGTTGATTTCTTTTTGTGATGAAGAAAGTGTCGAGCGTTTCATACTAAAAATCAACAGAGGATAACGTTTTGGAAGTGACAATCGATGGCGTCAAGTATGCGCCTGCTGGCGGTGTTTTATTCAGTTTCGGAATTGCTATCACCACGCGCAATCGACCGGAAATTCTGAATCGCTCCGTTGAGCAGCACATGAAGCATCTGCCAACCGGTGCACTACTGATTGTTGTCGATGATGGTTCAAAACCCGCAGCTGTAGTGCCTGACGGCGTAAAGCTGATTCGCCATGAAACATCACTCGGCATTGTTGCTTCTAAGAACGACAGTCTACCATGGGAAAATGCAGAATAATCAACGCAATAAGCAGTGTCGTGTAAACCACCGAAAGGTGGTTTTTTATTGCCTGAAATTTGCTTTTCCGAAGATGATTTTTCCGCGAACGCATACCCAATCAGTTTTTCTGCCCGCCCACTACTGGTACCACTTTTACTTTCCTGTCATAAATTGCCGTTTGTCGCGAGTTCTTATGGCCGGAAATTGCCTGTTTCTCTTCAAGGCTACCTTCAAGGTCTGAAATGCCTTTTGCTTTCAGATCGTGGAAAGTGAAATCAATCGACAGGTGAGGGTACTTAGCCTGGGCTGCGAGTTTTGCCTCTCGCCAGCGGGAGTTAAAACCATCACGGGTGTATTTGCTTCCACTGGGTTGATGGATTAGGAACAAACTTCTTATGCCTGACTTAAGTGGTAATGCGCGTGAAGCTATCAACCAACTTAAGGGCTATGCACTAGTGCTGAATTGCGCGGGACCATTCTCTGTTACTGCGCTTCCTATTGCTTATGATGTTCGACGTATTGACTTCGGCGATGGTGAGAAGGATGCGATGACCATTCCCTGGGGTGACGTGTCCACGGCCTATTACACGACGGGTATTCCAGACATCCAAGTCTTTGCGCCTGGCTCAACCCGCATGATTTCCCGGGCCAGAAGGGCAAACCATATCAGGCCTTTGCTGCAACTGGCGTGGATTCAGAAACTCCTGAAGACCTTTATATCCAGAACAGTAAAAGGGCCCGGGGAAGAAAAACGTCAGCAGACTCCTTCTTTTGTATGGGGAGAGGTGATTAACGCTAGCGGTGAAAAAAAAAACGCCCGTATTCGCACTCCGGATGGTTATACACTTACTATTACAGGGTCATTAACCGTGGTTGAGTTCCTGATGGTGAATCAGGTTGCAGGAGGTGCCTATACACCTGCAATGTTAATGGGTTCCAATCTTATAACGCAACTTCCCGGGACGGGACCGCTGAGGATTGTATAATCCTCCCGGGCGTGAATGGATATACTCACGCCCGCTAAACTCATCGCACTAAATGCGGGGATGTCCATTTATTCAAGGGTAAGAATGACTTTACCTATGTGGTTTCCGGCCTCAAGTAATTCATGTGCTGTCCGGACATCTTCAAATTTAACAACCCGGTGTATGACAGGTTTACACTTTCCTGATTCGATTAAAGGCCATACATTTTGTATCAGCTGTTGGGCTATTTCTCCTTTTTCCGCGTTATTCCGACTCCTCATCGTTGAGCCTGTTACCAGGGCTCTTTTAAGGATGAGCTCCTGAATATCAAACTCCTTAACAACCCTTCCCCCCATAAAACCAATCAGCACGAGTCGTCCGTCTTTTTTCAGAATATGCAGATTTTTGTTGAAATATGAGGCACCGACAATGTCAAGAATAACATCAACCCCTTTCCCGTCAGTTCTGCCCAGGATCTCTTCTTCAAAATTCTGTGTCCTGAAGTTAATCATCTCCCCGTACTTTTTCAGAGCGAGAACTTGCTCATCACTTCCTACGGTACCGAATAATTTAATATTCATGGCAGAGCATAAGGCGAGGGCGGTTGTCCCAATACCGCTTGCGGCACCATGGATTAGTACAACATCTCCAGGTTTCACTTTCCCCAGAGCAAAAAGATTGGCCCATACAGTAAAGTATGTTTCAGGAAGTGCAGCGGCTTCCGTAAGGCTTAAGTTATTTGGCGCAGGCAACACCTGACTGACCGGAACGGCACAAAATTCAGCATATCCGCCACCATTGGTGAGCGCACAAACACGATCCCCGACTGAAAAGTGAGTAACGTTTTTCCCAATTGCATGTACGATCCCAGCAACTTCTAGTCCAGGGACAGGGGTAACACCCTCCGGCATAGGATATTTCCCTTCCCTCTGCATAATATCAGGACGATTTACCCCTGCGGCTTTTACTGAAATGAGAACCTCGTTCTCACCACATTCGGGTATTTTGCCCTGGCTTACTTTAAGCACTTCAGGGCCGCCTGGTTTTGTTATCTCAATCAATTTCATCTCATCTATCCTGTTAACGTTCAAGAGGTTGAGTTCAGAACTTAACATCAGTAACTACCAGCTACAGACATCATTCAAAATTGCTCCGAATCAATTTGAGGCTTTTTATAAAAACGGGGGATTCGCAATCGTGAATCTCAGTCTAATTCTGGCGTCAATAATCGAGAAGTGACACCACGCGCATGGCTGTCAGCTTCGCTGAAAATGGGTTCTGCCCTGTGATCAGTCGCCCGTCAACGACAACGTTGGGGGTAAATGGTAGCAAAGCCTTCTCATATCTGGCTCCCCTTTGCTTCATCTCCTGCTGCGCGTTGTATGGCATCTCACGGGAGACACCCGCTAGAATTTCCTCTGTCCATGAAAAGCCAGTGATTCTACGGGACTTAACGAGAAGCTCACCATCAGATAAGCGGGTATTCAACAGACCGCAATAACCATGGCAAACAGAGGACACAATGCCTCTCTGTTCATGAATATCCCGCGTAATTTGCTGAAGCCTAACATTTTCTGGAAAATCCCACATAACAGCATGACCACCAGTGAAATAAATTGCGTCATATTCATAGGAGTCGATTTGCTCAGGACTGAGAGTATTCTCAAGAAGTTCCATTCTGGAAGGATCACTAAGCCAGTTCCGAGCAGAATTATCTAAAAATGGCCACTTGAGGGATCGTGGTTCTAAGGGGGACTGGCCACCTGCTGGACTCACGATTATTTGTCTGAAGCCGTGAGCTGCAAAAATATCGTACGCATGAGTGAGCTCTGACAGCCAAAGCCCGGTTTTATGCTCCGGGTCGTCATAAAGAGATACATTGGTAACAACATGTAATATAGACCGAATCATGCTAGAACCTTCTGGTGTTTGTCAGAGATTGTTGTTAACAACCAGCCAGAGTGGTTAGTCATCTTTATTTAACGCAGATGTTGCTTTCCATTCAGTGTATAAATTTTCCAGGCCCTGCCGATAAGTTGTTATACGAAAGTCCGGGAAACGTGACTTAAATTTTGAAGAATCAAAAAGATTATCTGCTTCATAGCGCGGAAGGAGCTCTCGCAATTCTCGCGGCCCTTTAGAAAATATACCTGCGATGTATATGGGGATTTTATTGAGAACAGACCATGAGGTCTCTTTTCCAAAAACACTGCATGCCTGAGAAACAAATTGCGCATATGTAATTGGTTCTTCGCAGCAGGGCAGATGCCAGGTCTGGCCATAAGCATCTGGAGTATTACCCAGCAGCGCTAAAGCCCTGCTGGCATCGGGGGTCCAGATGAGCGTTCGTAATGTGTCATCACGCAATGGGACGAGTGGTTTTTTTCCTGCTTTAAGCCTGTCTAAAACCAGAGCATTTGTAAAACTTTGGGTTTTCCCGGGCCCATAAAATTCAGGGGCACGACCAATGAGTACAGGAATCTCACCCCGCAGCATCTCCTCTAGCACCATGTTCGCCATCATTGCCCGGACACGCCCTTTTCTCCCAGATGGCTGAAACGGCATGTCTTCCGTCTGTCGTCTACTGTCCTGAGGGTACATATACGTATTGTCAAAATAGACAAAATGAGCCCCTACTTGCCGGGTGGCATTCAGTGCATTCTGAAGCATCACCGGAAATTGCTTCTCCCAGAGGGAGGAATCCGGTGGTAGGCCTGCTGCAAAATACACAATGCGGCTACCTTTTACCGCATTCAGGGTCTGACTGCCATCAAGCAAATCAGCTGACATAAGGGTATCAGTGTCATTGACCTTATGCGGATTGCGGCTGACAAGCCTTAGGTCAGCACTGAAGGAATGTGTTAACTCGCGGGCAAGTTCCCGGGCAATCTGTCCGCTTGCTCCCAGAATCGTCTGCATTTATTTCCTCTTCATACAATTTTTGGCTGATGTACCGGGACATTGACTTTTTTAAAAGTATAAGATTAAAGTTAACTTTAATGTCAAGAAATTCACCGGAGATGAAATGAAGATCGGAGATCTGGCAAAAGCGACGGGTCTAACACCTTCCCGCATACGTTATTACGAGGCGGAAGGCCTGATCAGTGCTCCTCCCCGACAGGATAATGGCTATCGCCATTATCCGCCTGAGACCGCATTGATACTCATGCTTATTGACCGGGCACAAAGATTTGGGTTCACGCTTGAGCAAATCCGTCAGGTATTACCTCAGGGGAAAGGAAGCTGGAACCATGAAGGATTAGTTGCTTCTCTTGAATTCAGGGTTGAGGAGATCCGACTCCTACAGCAACAACTGAGGGAAAATCAGACCATGATACTGAATTTAATCAGTGGCATCGAAAACAGGCCGGAGGGTATTTCATGCCAGGAAAATATGTTGCGGGTTATGAGGCTGATGCAGGTTGATGCGCCGGTTCTTCATTCTATTAAGTAATCTGGCAGACATTGTGCCAGGTCTGTTTCAGTATGAAGAGTTAATTAACAAAGCCTGATTTGTAAGACACTGCTCCCTTGTACACAACCATGATGACTCCGTCACCGGTACAAAATACCGGTAACGGAGTAAAGAATTTAGATATTTTATCAGCCAGGTTAACTGTTTATAAATGCAAGAAGATCTGCGTTAACCTGATCAGCGTGTGTAGTGGGTATGCCGTGGGGAGCTCCTTTATAAGTATTGAGTTTCCCATTTTTGACCAGTTCAGCCGACAACTTACCGGAATAATCATAAGGGACAACCTGATCGTCATCGCCATGAATCACCAGTACAGGGATGGATATTCCTTTCAGGTCTTCAGTAAAGTCGGTTTGCGAAAAAGCAACGATCCCATCGTAATGCGCTTTGGCGCTCCCCATCATACCCTGTCGCCACCAGTTATAAATAACAGCTTCGGAAGGAGCCGAACCGGAGCGGTTAAATCCAAAAAAAGGTCCAGCAGGAACGTCGTAATAGAACTGGGCGCGATTAGCAGCCAGTTGCGCTTGCAGATCATCAAATACTGATTTGGGCGTTCCCTGTGGATTATTGTCGGTTTTCACCATCAATGGCGGTACGGCACTGATTAACACGGCTTTTGAAACTTTATCTTCACCATGTCTGGCAATATAACGTACAACTTCGCCACCGCCGGTTGAATGGCCAACATGCATTGCGCCCTGTACATTGAGATGTTCCACAACGGCTGCAACATCATCTGCATAATGATCCATGTCGTGGCCATCCCACACCTGTTCCGAACGACCATGCCCACGTCTGTCATGTGCCACAACGCGGAAGCCTTTATTTACGAAGAATAACATCTGGGCGTCCCAGTCATCGCTACTCAGAGGCCAGCCGTGATGGAAAAAAATAACTTGACCATCCTTTGGACCCCAGTCCTTGTAGAAGATTTCAACGCCATCGCGAGTTGTTACATAACCCATGTCACTTCTCCACTCAGATAAACTGTCATTGGGCAGTGCTTATCCTGCTCAACTCTTCGTAAAGGGCAGAACTAACTGATAAGTACCGATCCTGTTACCGGCCTTGATTCAACCGTAACTGTAGTATAGGTTTAAAGTCAACTTGAAGGTCAATGAGGGTTATGAGATTGTTTGAGGGCCTTTAGGGTAGGATACAAAAAAAACTTCTCAGGGAGAGGAGGGGGTTGCTGGCTCTGGAATCACAGGAAGGAGAGCTCACGGTGGGCTCGAGCCATGATTTTGACTTTAAAAAGCAGGACTTGTTATCTCACTAAGTCTGCAATTCGCACACAGCGGATCTGTCAACCAGCTGGTTGGTCTGCTCCGTGCCAGGGCGGATGTTGCAACTACTCCTCGTAATAGTACCACCATCCAAATGCGTAGCCTCGCAACACCAGATCGAGATGCAGCTGCTCGTCGCGTTATAATACTTTTGTTTCGGGTGCAGCGTTGTACACACAAATCGGTTCCGGATCGTATGCGATGTTACGTTCAGCTTCGTCGGTCAGGTATACCGGATACTCTTCACGAGTTTAAGCTTGTGCAAAACAAGCCTCCACTAACTATGTAATGGACAGCATCGACACTTCCAGCTCAGTGGGGCGTTTCATTTTTACATAATGTCAGTCCTGGCCGAGATAGAAAGGGAGTGGAACGTTGAACGCACCCGGGCAGGACTGGCGGCAGCCCGTGATAAAGGTGAATAGGTGGCAGATGTCCGAAATTTACTCCAGAGCAATGGGCTCAGGCAGGTTGGTCGCAAACGGAGTGGACAGTAAGCCGGTGGCAATTATTTACGACGTTGCGGTGTGCACTCTGTATAAAAAGTTTCCGGCCAGATAGCATGAAGAAAACGCCATCCCATAATATGGAATGGCGAGTTTTGGTTATCTCTTGCTGTAAGCAGTGTAAAGAGCTACAACTCCTTTAACGATGACTTCAACGTTAACAAAATGCCTTGAAAGTATTTTTCTCAATTCATCCTCAGAGTCATGGGTATTTGAAAAGATACCTTTTCGGTTGTAAACAGTCATTAGCTTCTTTCCAAAACCATTATGTATTACTCCATCACCCAGGATGGTTGCACCGTAAAGAACGCCATCTTTAGTCAAAGCCATTTTGGCGTTTTCAATGACGGTGCCTTTGTCTGACATACTTCCCGGAAGGCAATGAAGAAGATAAAACATGGATATAGAATCAAATTTATCACCGAGTGATTCAGGATAACATTCAAAAACATCGTGTATAATTTTACTCTGGATTCTCGCTTCCCCAACCTTTGCTGATGCAGCACTCAGGCTGGCAGAATTTAGATCCATAAGAGAAATGTTGCAGTTAGCGGGGATACTTCTGAGGTAATATCCGGTCCCGACTCCGATATCAAGATGGTTCAAACTTAAATGTTGTAAAAAGTGAGGAAGCAGGTACTTCTTTGTCGGGCAACGCCATGCATAATTATTGGAAATGCTGAGAACCCACCAGTCATAAAGATTCAGCGTAAATGGCGTGTAGACTTTAGCCCCTTCATTATTTATTTTATTCATTAATTTCACCTTGTAACAGTTTGCAGAGTGAATTAAATCAATAATTCTTAACAATTACAAGGAAATAAGGGCCGCAAGACACCATACTGATACGTTGGTACACTGCGGCATATAGATTTAATTGCAGCGCCAAGCGCTACCGGTGATAACAACGTTAGTTTCTTGTGAACCGCCATCGTTACCATCGTAGTAACCGCTGTTACCAGCCCGGTTAGTTATAAGGGAAACTGCGTTTCCACCTAACTTTGCCGTATTATTGCGTAGTGAATTTAAAGCGCCAGTTTCCAGGTTGGCATTTGAAGTCCAGCCACCGGTGAGAAAATTACCTTGCTCACCTGTAACTGTCCCGAGGAAAGTGCAATCACCTTTTGGATCGCCGTTAGTAACACGCACAGATTGCGCCCTTGAATCAAGCTGATTAGCGCTGCAAGCAGTTAACAGCAATGGGATGATAAATGCTATTTTCTTCATGAAACTACTCTAAACAGGTAAAGGATAATGGTACGCAGTATATTAAACGGTTTACTTCAACGGTCGCTCAATAATCAACTAAAAGTTGATGGACTCTGAAGTTATCAAATGCCATACCACGCTCTGTGCAACAGTGTGGCGTGGTTGACTGGTGGTTGTTCATGCCCGTGCAGCCAGCGAGCATAGTGGATATATGCTTAAAGACCAAGTTGAAGAACTGTGGGCGAATCGGATACCAGCCACATGTCGGATTACTGTGAGTTTTTCTCACTATAGCCTTTTCGTTTCACACGCCACCCAGATACGCCTTTCTCACCTCCGGATCCTTCAGCAACGCCTCGCCGCTGCCGCTTAACCGAATCTGCCCGTTAACCATCACATAGCCGCGGTCGGACAACTTCAGCGCGTGGTGCGCATTCTGCTCGACCAGAAAAATCGTCATTCCGTTACGGGCCAGTTCGCGCAGCGTCTGGAAAATCTGTTTAACCACGATTGGCGCGAGGCCGAGGCTGGGTTCATCCAGCAGCAGAAGTTTAGGACGGCTCATCAGCGCGCGGGCGATAGCCAGCATCTGCTGTTCACCGCCGGAGAGCGTCATCGCCCGCTGGTTACGTCGCTCCTTGAGGCGGGGGAAGAGGTCGAACATGCTTTGCATATCTTCCGCTGCATGCTGATTGCCGACGGGGATTGTCCCCATCAGCAGGTTCTCTTCTACAGACATATCCGGGAAAATGCGTCGTCCCTCAGGTGCCTGCGCGATGCCACCGGTGGCAACATAGTGGGTGGATTTGTGGCTGATATCCTCGCCGCAGAAGAGGATCTGCCCGTTGCGGATCCGGGGCTGACCAAAGACAGACATCAGTAATGTTGACTTCCCCGCGCCGTTAGCGCCAATCAGGGCCACGGTTTCCCCTTTGTTAACCTCAAGCGAAACCTGCTTCAACGCCTGGATCACCCCGTAGAAAACATCCACATCCTGAAACTGAAGCATCGGTTCGCTCACAGATTTACCTCGCTTTCGTCGGTGCCCAGATACGCGGCAATCACTTTTTCATTGTGCTGGATCTCAGCCGGTTTACCTCTGGCAATCACATCGCCATGATCGAGCACAATGATGTCATCTGAAATGCCCATCACCATCCCCATATCATGCTCGATCAGCAAAACCGTGATGTCATGGTGGTCGCGCAGGAACCGGATGATCTCACTCAGCTTGTGCGTTTCCACCGGGTTCAGGCCGGCAGCAGGTTCATCGAGACAAATCATCTCCGGGCCGGTACACATGGCGCGGGCGATTTCGAGGCGTCGTTGCTGGCCATAGGACATTTCCCCGGCCAGACGGTTCGCGCAATCCACCAGATCCACCACCTCCAGCCAGTAAAACGCTCGGTCCAGCGCATCGTTCTCTGAGCGACGATACGCAGGGGTGTTCAGCACCCCCGCCAGCAGATTGCGGTTGACGCGCATGTGCTGTGCCACCAGCAGGTTTTCCACAACGGACATCTCGCGGAACAGGCGGATGTTTTGAAACGTGCGCGCAAGACCCGCGCGGTTCACCAGATGCGTGCCGCCAAACATCTTATAGAACAGGCGTTGACCAAGCTGCGCCGGGTTGAGCCAGTCGCCCGGCTGGAATTTCTGGCCGAGCACCTGAATGACATTGGTGGTTTTATTTCGTGCATTGAACAGAATGTTGCCGCCGGAGGCCCGGTAGAAACCGGTCAGGCAGTTAAAGACGGTCGTTTTTCCCGCGCCGTTAGGCCCAATGAGTGCGGTAATGGAGCCGCGCTGCACCTCAAGATTGACGTCGTTTAAGGCCTTGATCCCGCCGAAGTGCATCATCAGATGTTCTACACGTAAAATCGTTGCGTTCATGGCGCCACTCCTTTACGCACGGCAAATCCGCTGCGGTTGATGCGGATCAGACCGCGAGGACGCCAGATCATCATCACCACCATCAGCATGCCAAACAGCAGCACGCGATATTCCGCAAAGCTGCGCAGCAGTTCCGGCGTGACGGTCAGCACAAAGGCGGCCAGTACAACGCCGACGGTGGAGCCCATCCCGCCCAGGACCACAATGGCGAGGATCAGGGCCGATTCAAAAAAGGTGAAAGAGGTCGGGTTAACAAATCCCTGGTAGGTGGCAAAAAACACTCCGGCGATACCTGCCGTCGATGCGCCCAGGGTGAAGGCCGAGAGTTTGACCAGAACGTGATTCAGCCCCATTGAACGGCAGGCAATCTCATCCTCACGGAGCGCTTCCCACGCCCGTCCAATGGGCATTCGGGTCAGCCGGTGTTTAATGTACAGCACCAGCATGACTACCAGGAACAGCACCGCATAGATGAAGATAAACTTCAAGTTGGGGTTATAGGTCAGGCCGAAGAACTCGTGGAAGGGGACGCCGCCTTCTTTGGCGCGTCGGCCAAACTCCAGGCCAAAAAAGGTCGGGGCAGGGGCTGAAACGCCGTTAGGCCCGCCGGTGAAGGTGAGCCAGTTGTTCAGCACCAAGCGGATGATCTCGCCAAACCCAAGCGTGACGATGGCGAGATAATCCCCGTGCATGCGCAGCACCGGAAAGCCGAGCAGGGCGCCCGCGCCCGCGGCCATTAGCGCCGCCAGCGGCAGCATGCTCCAGAACCCAAGCCCCAGGTACTGATACCCGAGCGCCAGCCCGTAAGCGCCGATGGCATAGAAGGCGACATAACCCAGATCCAGCAGCCCTGCCAGGCCAACAACAATGTTCAGCCCAAGACCGAGCAGGACGTAGATCAGTCCGAGAATGGCAACCGTCAGAACGTATTTAGTGGCCACAAACGGGAAGCAGATCGCCAGCGTGACAATCAGCGGAATGATCCAGCGCATGCGGCTTTTATACGCCGGCGGCCGGACATACACCCCCGCATTGTCGGATTCAAACCGCGCCTGTAAACGTCTTCCGGCCGCCGTAGCTGAAAAGGCGCTCAGTAAAAAGCGTCCCAACATCACCGTGCCAACAATCCACGCCAGCCGCTGGCCGTCAAAGGTAAAGCTGTAACCATCCAGTATCACGCCCGCAATCGGGCCGAAAATAATCAGGGCGATCATTCCGGAAAAAATCGAGTCCAGAATGCAGCGCTTCAGGGAAAAACCGTCAGAGGTCATCGCGTTGTTCCTTACACTTTAGCCACGACAGGGCGGCCCAGCAGCCCCTGAGGACGGAAGATCAGAATTAAGACCAGCAATCCAAACGAGAACACGTCTTTATAATCCGAGTTCACCATCCCGGAGAATTGCGCTTCTGCGACGCCCAGAATCAGCCCGCCAAGCATCGCACCGGGCAGAGAGCCGATGCCGCCCAGCACCGCCGCCGTAAAGGCCTTGATGCCGATAACGAACCCGACGTAAAAATCAAAGGTGCCGTAATTCATGGTGATCAGCACGCCCGCCAGCCCGGCCATGGCTGCGCCGATAACAAACACCAGCGAAATAATTCTGTCGGTGTTGATACCCAGAATGGAGGCCATCTTACGATCCTGCTGTACCGCACGGCACATGCGTCCTAAGCGGGTACGGTTGATAATCCAGGTCAGCACCAGCATGCCCGCGAACGAGGCGATGAGAATAAAGACTTTGGTATAGGTTATCTGGACAAACCCTTCGCCGAGGTGAAAACGCAGCACGCCATCCAGCATGGTCGGGACGCCCTGCTGACGCGGACCCTGACTGAGCTGGACGTAGTTTTGCAGTATCAACGACATCCCGATGGCCGAAATCAGCGGCGCCAGACGCGTCGAGTTGCGTAGCGGCTTATAGGCGATGCGCTCAATCGTCCAGCCGTAAACCCCGGTGACCACGATGGTGAAAACCAGCGTCCCCAGGATCAGCAGCGGAAAGGAGTGGAGTCCAAAAAACGCCAGCAGAGCCAGGCCAATGGCCGAGAGATAGGCGGAGATCATATACACTTCGCCGTGGGCGAAATTGATCATGCCGATGATGCCGTACACCATGGTGTAGCCGATGGCGATAAGACCGTAGACCGAACCCAGCGTTAAGCCATTAATTAATTGTTGCAGGAAGAATGTACTCATGGTCGCGCACCTGAATAAAGGGTTACGCCGACAGTCAGACCTGCCGGCGCTGAGCAGATTCCGTCCCGTTATGGCACTTCTTTATATTTGCCTTTGTCATCCCACTGGTAGACCACGTAGTCAGAGACTTTGAGGTCACCTTTGCTGTCCCAGGCTTTTTTACCCATCACCGTGTCGACAGGGTTGGCCTTCAGCCACTCGCTGGCTTTTGCGGAATCCGTCCCTTTCGTGGCCTTAAATGCCGCCGCGATAGCCTGCACAGACGCGTAGGCGTAGAGGGTGTATCCTTCAGGTTCAAATTTACCGGCGCGGAATTTCTCGATGACGGCTTTTCCGTCCGGGATCTGGCGCGGATCTTTACCAAAGGTCATGTAAATACCGTTGGTGTACTGCGCCCCACCGGCGGCGGTGACCATCTCTTCATTGACGATACAGTCTCCCGAGAAGAACTTCGCCTGCACGCCCTGTTCACGCATCTGGCGAACCAGTGGGCCCGCTTCCGGGTGACAGCCCCCGAAGAACACCACGTCCGGTTTTTGTGCGCCGATTTTGGTCACCAGCGCATTAAAGTCTTTCTCCCCGCGGGATAACCCTTCGTACATCACCTCCTTCACGCCGCGTTTCGCCAGCGCCGCTTTAGTGGCGTCCGCCAGCCCCTGACCGTAGGTGTCTTTATCGTGGATGATGACCACCCGTTTGGCTTTCAGCTTATCAAGAATAAAATCGCTGGCGACCTGGCCCTGCTGGTCGTCACGTCCGCACATGCGAAATATGTCGCTCATGCCACGTTCGGTAATTAGTGGGTTCGTTGAGCCGGGGGTGATGGAGAGGATCCCGGCATCGCTGTAGACCTCGGAGGCGGGCATGGTCGACGAGGAGCAGAAGTGGCCGACGACCGCTTTCACTTTATCCTGATCGACTAAGCGGTTGGCAACGGCGACGGCCTGTTTGGGCTCGCAGGCGTCGTCGCCCTGAACCAGTTTGATTTTCTCACCGTTGATCCCACCGGCGGCGTTAATGTCTTCCGCCGCCTGCGTAGCGCCATGCCAGTATTGATCGCCGTAGGTTGCGTTCGGGCCTGTGAACGGCCCGGCCACGCCGATGACGATATCGGCCTGCGCGGAAAAGGCCGTCACCAGACAACCGGCCAGCACCAGGGAGAGGGGAGTTTTGGTAAATTTCAGCGACATTATTATGTTCCTTAGCAAAGAGGTTTTTGCACCAGGTATAAACCCGAACGCCTGATGGCATCGTAAATCCAAAAACAAGAGCGAGAACAAAATGCACTTTAGAAGCAATCTCATGCTTAATACGGCGAGGATCCCACGCACCGCGAAGCGCGCAGAACATTAAGCAAAAAGGTTGCCAGAATGGTTAATCCCTTGACCGGGTCACAACACGTTGAGTATAGAGCGCCGTTTTATGCGTCTTTGCGGGATGAGATGAATTTACAGCGGAGATCACATCTCCTTAACAACAAAGCCCATAAGTTGTGCAACGGTCACGATTTGCACGTTTTTGCAGCAATAAAGACCTAAACTTCAGATAGGCACGCGCGGCGATCTATGTCAGGATCGTTTTTTTTATCAGGAGTATCAGCAATGGCTGAAGGCCCATTAAATGAAAGCGAGATGGCGTGGCTGGAAGAGACATTAATCTCTTACGGTCACGACGATGCATCCGTGATTGACGTGTCCGAACTGGACGGCATGCTTACCGCAGTACTTTCCGGTCCCGTTGTGGTGGAGCCCGACACCTGGCTGGTGGCGGTCTGGGGTGGTGAGAAATATATTCCGCGCTGGAAAAACGATCGTGAGATGAACCGTTTTATCGATCTCTGCTTTAAGCACATGAACGATATTGCCGAGCGTTTGAGCGAATACCCGGATCAGTTTGAACCGCTGTTTGGCTATAACGACGTTGACGGTCAGAGCTATACCGTGGTGGAAGAGTGGTGCTATGGCTACATGCGCGGCGTGGCGCTGACGGACTGGTCATCCCTGCCGGAAGCGCTGGAAGCGGACCTGGCGGTGATTGCCCTGCACGGGACGGAAGAGAACAGCGAGAAGCTGGATGCGCTGACCGAAGAGGAGTACATGGCCAGCATCGAAAGCATTCAGCCTGCGGCGCTGCGTTTGTATAACTACTGGGTGGCTAACCCGCAGCAGCCGGAAGCGAAAAAGCCGATCGTGAACGGGTCGAAGGTGGGGCGTAACGATCCGTGCCCGTGCGGGAGTGGGAAGAAGTTTAAAAGCTGCTGCCTGCATTAAATCATTAATTACTGTGGCCTGAATGGGGCACGGGTGTTGAGTCCCCGCTAAAATCGGCGAACCGGAGACCAGATGACAAGGGCTGGACGCCATGGATGGCGGCCAGAGGCGAATCGAGACAGGATGTCGAGTTGAGCCGACCGCAGGCAGATGGTCGGGAGGTGAGCGCAGTGCGAAGCACCGATTTTCCGCGTGGCCGCGGGGATTGATAAGGGGGCCGCGGCGGCCCCCTTATCCCGTTCACATGCTGTGAAAAAATTATATTCTGTTGATCTTAAGGTGAACGGAACAGTACCTCAGGACCTGTATAAATAAGTTATCCCACTTCCGGCAGCATTCCCGCTGCAATCAGCACCTGCACCAGAATAATCACCACCCCACAACCAAACACCGCGCACAGCATTGGCGTACCGCCCGCTACGCGATACCCCTGCTGCGGATGTTGCTGGCGGCTCTTCCACGCCAGCAGGGAAGGCAGCAGCAGGGCCAGTACCGATAACGCCACGCCAGCATACCCCAGCGCCATCACAAACCCGCGCGGGTAAAAGAGCGCGAAGGCCAGCGGCGGCAGGAAGGTCATCGCCCCCGTCTGTAAGCGTCCCGCAACGGTATTGCGACGCTGGAACAGATCCGCCATATAGTCAAACAGGCCAAGCGCCACGCCGAGGAAGGAGGTTGCCAGCGCCAGGTCTGCAAACAGATGTACCGCCAGCTCCACGTGTGAAGAGGCCACCACGTTACGCAGGGCAACCAGGAATCCATTCAGACCAGAATGCTCTGCCATCAGGCCGATAAAGGTATTGGAATCAATACTGCCCAGCGTCACCAGCTGCCAGAACAGGTAAGCAATCAACGGAATGGCGCTGCCGATAACAAAGACGCGGCGCAGCTTGCGAATATCACCGTTCATATAGCTCACGATGCTCGGCACGCTGCCGTGAAAACCGAAGGAGGTGAAAATAACCGGGATGGCCGAAAGCGCCAGACCTTTCTCCAGCGGGAGAGAGAGCAGGTTAACCTTGTGCACATGCGGTGCCAGCAGCACCAGCATCACAATCAGGAAGAGAATTTTGGCGCTGAACAAAAAACGGTTAAACAGATCGACCAGCGATGTGCCCGCGCAAACTACGCCGCCACCGATCAACGTAAAGACAATGGCGCCTGTTTCCGGTGAAAGCGACGCACCGAAGCCGTCATTGATACTTGACGCAATCAACTCCCCGGCGCCGCTGATGTAAGCGGCAGTCAGGGCGTACATCAGGAACATCATGCTGAAACCGGTGATCCACTGCCCGTAGCGTCCAAGATAGCGTGCAGCCAGGGAGCCTAAGCCAGTATCGGCAGGGACATGCTGATAAACCTCAAGCAATAATAGCGCGGTGTAACACATCAGGGCCCACAGACCGCCCAGCAGCACTACGGTAACCCCAAACCCGACGCCGGCGGCAGCCAACGGCATGGCCAACATTCCTGCGCCAATTGTCGTTCCGGCGACGATAAAAATACTTCCCAGAGTTCTGTTCTTCACGCTTTCCTCTACAACGCTTCCATACCGCGACTCATTCTGCGGCGCAGAGTAAGGGAAAAGCACCATCTCGTCAAATCACCGTTACATAGGGTGTAATGATTAATTTACAAAAAGAAAAGGGTAACCTGAGCCAGCGCAAAGCGTGCCGTGGAGGGAACGTTTAGTCTGCTTTTTATTTGCGAGAGGTAACCATGTCAATTCACGGACACAACGTGCTGAATATGATGATTGAGTCAGGTGAGCGCTATACGGAGGAGAGTCTGGTTGAGGCAATACATGCCCGCTTTGGCGAAGCGGCGCGTTTCCATACCTGTTCAGCTTCGGAGATGACGGCCGCGGAGCTGGTGGCGTTTCTGGCGGCGCGCGGAAAATTCATTCCGGCAGCAGACGGATTTTCCACTCACGAAAGTAAAATCTGCCGTCATTAAATAAAGCGGTGCTGAAAACTCAGCACCGCTTTTCTGTTAATTCTGGGTATCGAGCGTCGACAGCTCTTTATCAATGAAGTACAGACCTTCCCCGGATTTACCTGCCAGAGATAATTTATCCAGCACGGATTTAAACAGCTTCTCTTCTTCGTGCTGTTCAGCCACATACCACTGAAGGAAATTAAAGGTTGGATAATCCTGGCTGGTCATGGCGGCATGAGCCAGTTCATTAATTTTCTGGGTGATCAGCTGTTCATGCTCATAGGTGGCGCGGAACAGTTCATCAAGAGAGCCGTATTCGGCAAAAGGCGATGCCACGTTATCAATGCGCGGCAGGCTGCCGGTGTCCGTCAGGTAATCAAACAGACGCTGCATGTGCGTCATCTCTTCCTGGGCATGACGACGCAGGAAGGCGGCCGCCCCTTCAAAGCTGTGATAGCTGCACCAGGCGCTCATCTGCTGATAAAGCAGGGAAGAAAAAAGCTCAAGATTCATTTGCGCATTGAGCTTGTCGATCATTTCAGTTTTTAACATGGTGCAGCTCCGGTTTATTTATTCTGGTTCACGATGAGCGACACTATAATTTGTTATTTAATTATTTGCAAAAAGTAAAATAAATATTTCTTTATTAAAAATACGAATGGGAATAAAACGCATTGCCGCCATTTATATTTATTAATGAGAATTGTTTTAGTTCTTATTAAATAAACTGCCAGCGTGACTGGCAGTAGCGGTTAATACCACGGATTCTGGCTGGAAGAGGTAACAGCATATCCCTGACATTTATACTGAATGGTCACACTTTCGTTCAGACAGAGTGAACCGCTGATCAGGGTGCAGGTTTTAATTGGCTGCCCGTAGGCTGACGCAGTGGCGTAGCCCATATGTTGACAGGCTTTGGTTGCCGTACCGTTATTAACATACTCATCAGACCAGGCGTTTTGCAGCATGGCCTGGCCATAGTCGAGGCGCACAATTCCGTTTGGGGCATCCGTACTGCTGACTTCTGCCTGACGGTTGATACTGCACCCGGCGAGCAACAGGATCGTTCCGGCTATGATTACACGTTTCATGGTTCACTCTGCGTGACGGGAAATACGCCATTGTAACCAACGCGATGGTACGCAATGGCTGGAATAGCCGGAGGATCTGCCCTCTCACTGTGCAACGAGCCGGGCCACCGCGCGAAATTGTGAGCGCATCTTTGTTTTTTAAAACAAGTTTTCACTTAATTTGAAAGTGCGTTTGTTTGATAGTAAGGTTAAGTTGAAAAGGTATCCACAGCGGGATCGCCCGCCATGCATTCAGGAGAGACAAGATGAAAATTGCACTGATGATGGAAAACAGCCAGGCCGCTAAGAATCCCATCATCCTTAATGAGCTGAAAGCCGTTGCTGATGAGAAAGGTTTTCCGGTCTATAACGTCGGTATGAGTGATGAGAACGATCATCATCTCACCTATATTCACCTGGGCATCATGGCGAGCATTCTGCTTAACGCTAAAGCCGTTGATTTTGTTGTTACCGGCTGCGGTACCGGGCAGGGCGCGCTGATGTCCCTGAACATCCATCCGGGTGTGATTTGCGGTTACTGCATCGATCCTGCGGATGCTTTCCTGTTTGCGCAAATCAACAACGGTAACGCGCTTTCTCTGCCGTTTGCGAAGGGCTTCGGCTGGGGGGCAGAACTGAACGTACGCTTTATCTTTGAGAAAGCGTTTACCGGACGCAATGGCGAAGGCTATCCACCAGAGCGTAAAGAGCCGCAGGTGCGTAACGCCGGGATCCTGAACCAGGTGAAAGCGGCGGTGGTGAAAGAAAACTATCTGGATACCCTGCGAGCAATCGATCCTGAGCTGGTTAAAACCGCCGTATCAGGCCAGCGCTTCCAGCAGTGCTTCTTCGAGAACTGCCAGGACAAAGAGATTGAAGCCTTCGTGCGCGGTATTGTTGGCTGATTTACTTTGCCGGGCGGTGCGTTGCCTGCCCGGCAGATAGCGTTACTTTTTCGATGAGACCGCGCTGCCCGCATCTTTAGTCAGCCGCAGCGTGTCAACCATTCCCACCAGGCAGATCAGCGCGATTGCCACAAATGCCAGCCGGAAGCTCATTCCCGGCATACCGGCAATCCCCATCGCCTCACTGACTTTTTCCCCGATACGAATACCAATCGCCCCGAGCGTGATCCCAAGCCCCACGGCAAGCTGCGTTGCGGTTGAAAACAGAGTATTGGCATAGCTCATCTGCGCCGATGGCACATCCGCAAAAGCCAACGTACTGATGGCTGTAAACTGAATCGAACGGAAAACGCCGCCCAGATAAAGGATCAGCATGATGAGCCACGCGGGCGTCTGCGGCGTAAGAAACGCGCAGGCCAGCAACGCCAGGACATTCAACGCACCGTTAATCAGCAACAGCCGCTTAAACCCCAGGCTGCGGATCAGCGGCGTCGTCGCCGGTTTAATGGTGAGATTGCCAACGAAAACCGCCAGCACCAGCAGGCCAGAATGGAACGCGTCCATGCCAAAGCCGACCTGGAACATCAGCGGTAACAGGAACGGAACCGCGCTGATGGAGGCGCGAAACAGCGATCCGCCGTACAGGGTGACGCGAAACGTCGGCACCTGCATCGCATCGAGCCTGATCATCGGCCAGGTTGCCCGCTTAAAGTGACGCAGCGCCAGGCTTAAGGCGACGACACCGACGATAAACAGCGTGGCGGTTAATCCTGTTCGCAGAGGCTCTGCGCCCATCAACTCCATCGCATAAACCAGGCTCACCATGGCAAGGGTGGTGACAACAAAACCCGGTAAATCAAACGGTCGGCGCGTATCTTCATGCAGGTCTGGAATGATGCGCAGTGCCAGCAAAATGGCGATTATCCCCAGCGGCACGTTAATAAAGAAGATCCAGCGCCAGTCGGCATAGCTGGTAATGAACCCACCCAGCGGCGGGCCGATGATCGGCGCGACCAGCGCAGGCCACGTCAGGGTGGCGATTGCCGTGATGAGCTGATGTTTTGGCGTGGTGCGCAGTACAGCCAGGCGACCTACGGGCACCATCAGCGCGCCACCCATGCCCTGGAGGACGCGCATCGCAACGAACTGATCGAGCGTGGTGGACAGGCCGCAAAATACCGAGGCCAGCGTGAAGATCGCCAGCGCGAGGGCAAACACTTTTCGCGCGCCGAAGCGGTCGGCGATCCAGCCGCTGGCGGGGATCAGTACGGCCAGGGTGATCAGATAGGCGCTGATGCCGATATTCAGATCCACCGCCTGGTCGCCGAAGCTTTTTGCCATATCCGGCAACGCGGTGGCGATCACTGTCCCATCCAGAAACTCCATAAAGAAAGCACCGGCCACCAGCAGCGCCGCAGGCGATAATCCACGGCTCTCTTTGCCGGATACGTTTTCACTCATTCTCTTCCTGCCCGCTCAAAAAATTTTATAAACATTTACTGGAATTTATAAGCCTGTAACGTGCGGATTTATCATGGCTTTTTTTAACAAACCAGCAGCACTGAGGGTTTAATAACCGTGATGCAGGTCACAAAATGGTTGATTTTTGTGATGGTGGTCATATTATAAGCGTATTGACAATAACACCTGCATAACACGTTACTGGAGCAACATAATGAAACTGCGCAAAATCCTGAAAAGCATGTGGGCAAACTACTGCACAACGTTTAAAGACGTCCCACCGGGCGCGATGTTCTGATAAAAAAACCTGCTTCGGCAGGTTTTTTTATATCTGCGGACGACGAGAGGGAGATGGAAGGGCGTCTGTTTTGCTACTATGGCGGCCTTTGAATAAGGAGAACCCCATGTCACAAAACCTGAGCGCCGATCAGGAACTGGTATCTGACGTCGTCGCCTGCCAGCTGGTTATCAAACAAATCCTTGATGTGATTGACGTTATCGCGCCGGTTGAGGTACGCAAAAAGATGTCGACCCAGCTGAAAAACATCGATTTCACCAACCATCCTGCTGCGGCGGACCCGGTTACGCTCCGCGCGATCCAGAAAGCGATTGCGCTGATTGAACTCCGCTTCACACCGCAGGGTGAGTCACACTAAAATAAACCGATGTTTTAAAATTAGAAACTCTTTTCTGCTTTTACGTCGAAGGGCGACAGAGCCTGTCGCCCGCAGAAGGATCAGAAGAACGTCTGCACCAGCAGATAGCTCACCACGCAGGCACAGCTGACGCCAATCAGCCCCGGCAGAATAAAGCTGTGGTTGATGATGAATTTACCGATGCGGGTGGTGCCGGAGCGATCGAACCCGATACAGGCCAGATCGCTCGGATAGGTGGGCAGCACAAAGTAGCCGTAGGATGCCGGGAAGAAGGCCACCAGCATTTTCGGATCGATGCCCAGCATCAACCCCATCGGGGCGACCGCGGTCAAGGCCGCAGCCTGGCTGTTGACCAGTTTTGATACCAGGAACAGCACGATGGCATACGTCCAGGGATGACTTTTCACCACCCCCTCCAGCGCCATTTTCAGCTCGTCGAGATGCGCCTGAAAAAAGGTATCGCTCATCCACGCCACGCCAAACACCGAGAAAATCGCGACCATCCCCGCCTTAAATACCGCCCCGTTTGAAATGGCCGACGCATTCACCTTGCAGGTCATCAGCATGATGGCCCCGGCGATCAGCATCATCATTTGAATGACAAGGTTCATCGACAGGGCTGTCATTTTGCCTTTGATCTCAAACGCCGGACGCAGCTCGGGCAGCGCACCCAGCAGGACCACTACGGCAATCCCGGCGAAGAAGATCCACGTGGACCAGTAGGCCTGTTTCGGGAAACGTTGATCCATCAACGTCTCCGTTCCTCCATAGATAAACTCCCGCTGTTTCGGATCTTTCAGCTTTTCCTGAAATTCAGGATCGTCTGCGAGGTTTTTCCCGCGACGCAAGCTCCACAGTGCCGCAATGGCGACGCCAGACAGTGAGGCCGGTACGGAGACCGCAAGAATTTCGAGGATCCCCCACGCGTGGCCGATACCGTGCTGCGCACCAAGAATCGAGACCAGCGAAACGACGGCCACGGAAACGGGGGAGGCGGTGATCGCCATCTGAGATGCCACCGAGGCCACCGCCATCGGCCTTTCCGGGCGTATGCCTTTTTTCAGGGCGATATCCGCGATAATGGGAAACATGGTGTAGACGACGTGCCCGGTCCCGCACAGGAAGGTCAACATCCAGGTGGTAAACGGTGCGAGAAGGGTGATGTGCTGGGGATGTTTACGCAGCAGGCGCTCTGCAAACTGCATCATTACATTCAGGCCACCGGCGGTCTGTAGCGTGGCCGCACAGCCGATGACGGCGAGGATCGTGAGCATCACGTCAACCGGCGGTTTACCGGGTTGCAGACCAAAGACAAAACTCAAAACAAACAGGCCGATGCCGCTTATCAGCCCCAGGCCCATCCCGCCGAAGCGGGTGCCTATCAGCAGGCAGAGGATAATGACAATAAACTCAATGGTGATCATGATGCTCCCTCGTTAATGAATGTAATTAAACAAATCATTACACGATGTATGGTTATTCATTGGGAGCAAGATCTGATTTGTTAAATGTCAGCAAAAGCAGGGAGTTGGTACCCACTCCCTGACGGGCTGAGGGATCCCCAGTAATTTGAAAGCAAAAGCGATAACGTTGCCTTCAGAATAACTGAAGGCTTTCAGCGATGCCTCGGTCCGGCTGTAAATCGCTGAGGCGTTTCCTGTAGGCCGGGGCGAGGCGCAGGGATGCGCCGAGAGGGCGGGCTTTACAGGGATGTTACCTCCGCCCGTCCCCGATAAGCCGGAAGGAATAAGCCGAAGGTACCGCGAAGCGGCGATTTTCCGCCGGAAGCCCGGGTCGCCAGGGTGGTGGCGACTGAGCCACCCTGGCACGTTCACCGGTTATGCCGTGACAGAGTAGCAAGGAACATAAAGTGAACGGAATGACCACCAGAGCCGTATGTTCCCCCTCACCCCAGCCCTCTCCCTCAAGGGAGAGGGGGCCGTCTGTGCAGGCATTATTTTGTGGGGAACTCTCAGCCCTGACGGGAGCGGGTGAAGGACTTAGTGGTGTTGCACGGTAGCAATGTCGAGAAGATGGCGGTCCGTCTGCTCCAGACAAATCCCCGCGCGTTTCGCATTGCGGATTTCATCTGCGAGCGTCTTCAGCAGCATGCCATCCTGCTGCTGCTCTCTGTCCATATCACGTAAAAACTTGAGGGTAATGATGTCCCGTTGCGCTTTGGCTTCATCAGCCAGTTTGCTCAGCTTCGCACAGCGTTGCTCATACTCTTCGAGCGTTTTCTGAAACAGTTCTTCCAGAGAAGTGTAATTATCTTCAATCGTTTCAAGCTCTTTGACGGTAGGGTTTGCCCCGACAGCTTTCAAAAAATTAAAGACGCGCATCATGTGCGTGACGTTACTTTGCGCCTGAGTACGAAAGAAGGTGGCAGTGCCGTTGAGGCTTTTTCTGGAACACCACGCGCTCAAATGCAGATGCAGATTTGAAGCATAAAACTCCAGGTTCATCTGGGCATTCAGTTTTTGCATCATCGTTTGGGTAGTCATTCTCATATCCTTATTGACTGTGGGACTTGATGTCCGCTACTTAACCTGACCCGGCAGGTATTGACGATTGAATGGCAGAAATAGATTTCTGCAAGGTAAAAAACTCGAAAATTCACTTCCTGTGTTCGATTAAAATAAGCATACGCTTCTCTTTGACTTAAGAAAACTCTTAATTGGGCTGTGTTTACCATACATTACAAATTTAAATATAGCCCAGAACAGAAAGAGGGGTAAGAGATTGGATTTAATATAAATTGTTGATTTTAATGGGTGTGAAATTAATATTGCTCATTTTTATCGTTTCAGGAAACGTTCTTTGGCGGGAAATTCTGTAAAAGTGTTAAATCAGAAATAATATCTGCAAATATATCCTGTCGTATCAAATTTGAGCTAAATCAATTTTCACTCAATATACGGTTCTGTGATCGCGTCGCAAGATTGTGATCTGATAAAGAGTGAAAATGAAACACTGTTTTACATCGTTTCATTCGTTGAGGTTTATGATGGCTAACGTTGCGGTGCTGCTGGCACCCGGTTTTGAAGAAGCAGAAGCGATTATCACGATTGATATTCTGCGGCGTTTACAGATTGAGGTGGAGACGCTGGCCTGTGCGGAGTCCCGTGCGGTAGTGAGTTACCACAATATCCCCATGGTGGCTGACAGTACGTTAACGGAGCGCATTAATACGCTGTATGACGCAGTCGTGTTGCCCGGAGGGCCGCAGGGGAGCGTCAATCTTGCGGCTAGCAAGCAGGTGCTCCGCTTTGTTTCCGCGCATGACGAGCAGGGCAAACTCATCTGCCCAATCTGCTCTGCGGCCGCGCGGGTGCTGGGCGGTAACGGGCTACTGAAGGGGCGTCGCTACGTCTGTTCCGGCGATCTCTGGCAGAGCGTTGATGAGGGTGTATATGTGGATGCGCCGGTCGTGGTGGATAATAACCTCATCAGCGGCAAGGGGCTGGGGCACGCTTTTGACTTTGCGCTGGCGCTCTCTGCTCGTCTGTTGGGTGACGACGCCCCCGTGCGCGATCATGCTGAACACATCTATTACCGCTGGTAATTTTTCTGCCGGGCGCTAAGGCGTCCGGGTTACAGGGATTTCTTAGCTGACCTTATGGATAATCCTGCTTAACTCCTTTCCATTTGTAGGACAATTACGTCCTTTTTTATGTCATTTTTCGCTGAATTTATGTACGCAATTACTGTAATTCTGCGGTGTGATGTCGCTCTCTTATGGATGATTAATTTCCCGCTAAAACTATCTCCAGCAATAACGCTTATGACGAGGTAAGCGCTAATGCCTTGTTTTAAGTCCGATTAAATAAGTTGTTCGCCATTATTCCCTACAGATAAGAATGCTAAAGCTGGAGTTTACCATGCACAAATTTACTAAAGCGCTGGCGGCCATCGGCCTGGCTGCCGTTATGTCACAATCCGCTATCGCTGAAAATTTAAAGCTCGGTTTTCTGGTTAAACAGCCGGAAGAGCCGTGGTTCCAGACCGAATGGAAATTTGCTGATAAAGCCGGAAAAGATTTGGGATTTGAGGTAATTAAAATCGCCGTACCTGACGGTGAGAAAACGCTGAACGCCATTGATAGCCTGGCGGCCAGCGGCGCGAAAGGTTTCGTTATCTGTACGCCGGATCCAAAACTGGGGTCAGCGATTGCCGCGAAAGCGCGCGGTTACGACATGAAAGTGATTGCGGTGGACGATCAGTTCGTGAACGCCAAAGGTAAACCGATGGATACCGTTCCGCTGGTAATGATGGCGGCCACTAAAATCGGTGAGCGTCAGGGCCAGGAGCTCTACAAAGAGATGCAAAAACGCGGCTGGGATGTCAAAGAGACCGCCGTGATGGCCATTACCGCTGACGAGCTGGACACCGCCCGTCGTCGTACCACCGGGTCCATGGACGCCCTGAAAGCGGCTGGCTTCCCGGAAAAACAGATCTACAAAGTTCCGACCAAATCCAACGATATTCCGGGCGCCTTTGATGCGGCGAACTCCATGCTCGTCCAGCATCCGGAAGTGAAGCACTGGCTGGTGGTGGGGATGAACGACAACACCGTACTGGGCGGCGTGCGTGCAACGGAAGGCCAGGGCTTTAAAGCACCGGACGTGATCGGGATCGGCATCAACGGCGTTGACGCCGTGAGCGAACTGTCTAAAGCGCAGGCGACCGGTTTCTACGGCTCTCTGCTGCCAAGCCCGGATGTCCACGGCTATAAATCCAGCGAAATGCTCTACAACTGGGTGACCAAAGGGGTTGAGCCGCCGAAATTCACCGAAGTGACCGATGTGGTGCTGATCACCCGCGATAACTTCAAGGAGGAGCTGGCGAAAAAAGGACTGGGCGGTAAGTAATAAGCTGTGATTGCGCCCCTCACTCACCGTGAGGGGCCAGACGTACACACTACAGGAATCACGGAGTCGTTATGCAACAGTCTGATCCGTATCTCTCTTTCCGCGGCATCGGTAAAACGTTCCCCGGTGTAAACGCGCTGACCGATATCAGCTTCGACTGCTATGCCGGCCAGGTTCACGCCCTGATGGGGGAGAATGGCGCGGGAAAATCCACGCTGCTAAAAATTCTCAGCGGCAACTACACACCCACCACCGGCACGCTGGCTATTCGCGGCGAAGAGGTGGCCTTTGCCGACACCACGGCAGCGTTAAATGCGGGCGTCGCCATCATCTATCAGGAGCTGCATCTCATTCCTGAAATGACCGTGGCGGAGAACATCTATCTGGGCCAGCTTCCGCATAAAAGCGGCGTGGTCAACCGCTCGCTGCTCAACTATGAAGCGGGCTTGCAGCTCAAGCACCTTGGGCTGGATGTCGATCCGCAAACGCCCCTTAAGTATCTCTCCATCGGCCAGTGGCAGATGGTGGAAATTGCCAAAGCGCTGGCACGTAACGCCAAAATTATCGCTTTTGACGAGCCAACCAGCTCGCTCTCGGCGCGTGAAATAGAAAATCTCTTTCGCGTGATCCGCGAGCTGCGCAAAGAGGGCCGCATCATTCTGTACGTTTCTCACCGAATGGAAGAGATTTTTGCCTTAAGCGATGCCATCACCGTGTTTAAAGATGGCCGCTACGTGCGCACCTTCACCGATATGCAGCAGGTCAACCATGACCAACTGGTGCAGGCGATGGTCGGACGCGATCTGGGGGATATTTACCACTGGAAACCGCGCGAGTATGGCCCTGAGCGTCTGCGTCTGGATAACGTCAAAGCCCCGGGCGTGCGCACGCCCATTTCACTCTCGGTGCGCAGCGGCGAAATCGTCGGGCTGTTTGGCCTTGTGGGGGCAGGGCGCAGCGAGCTGATGAAAGGGCTGTTTGGCGGCACCCGAATAACTCAGGGCCAGGTTTTCGTCGACGGGAAAAAGGTCGATATTCAGAAGCCTGCGCAGGCGATTAACGCGGGGATTATGCTCTGCCCGGAGGATCGAAAGGCCGAGGGCATTATTCCGGTGCACTCGGTGCGCGACAACATCAACATCTCTGCCCGGCGCAAGTTCATCCGCGCGGGATGTCTGATTAACGACGGCTGGGAGGCGAGCAACGCGGATCACCATATCCGTTCGCTGAACATCAAAACCCCCGGGGCTGAACAGCTGATCATGAACCTGTCCGGCGGCAATCAGCAAAAAGCCATTCTGGGGCGCTGGCTGTCGGAAGATATGAAGGTCATTTTGCTGGATGAGCCAACGCGCGGTATCGACGTGGGGGCGAAACACGAAATCTATAACGTCATCTATGAACTGGCAAAACGCGGTGTGGCGGTCCTGTTCGCCTCCAGCGATCTGCCTGAGGTGCTGGGCGTCGCCGACCGCATTGTTGTGATGCGTGAAGGTGAAATTGCCGGTGAATTGCTGCATGAACAGGCGAATGAACAACAGGCGTTGAGTCTCGCCATGCCTAAAGTTAGCCAGGCTGTCGCCTGAGTAAGGAGTCAATGATGTCCTCTGTTACTACATCCGGAGCGCCGAAGTCGGCTTTCAGTTTTGGCCGCATCTGGGACCAGTACGGCATGCTGGTGGTCTTTGCTGCCCTGTTCGTCGCCTGCGCGATTTTTGTGCCGAATTTCGCCACGTTCATCAATATGAAGGGGCTGGGGCTGGCTATCTCCATGTCCGGCATGGTGGCCTGCGGAATGCTGTTCTGCCTGGCCTCCGGCGATTTTGACCTGTCGGTAGCCTCGGTGATTGCCTGTGCTGGCGTCACCACTGCCGTGGTGATCAACATGACCGAAAGCCTGTGGATCGGCGTGCTGGCCGGGCTGCTGCTCGGCGTGCTGAGCGGCCTGGTGAACGGGTTTGTCATTGCGCGCCTGAAGATTAACGCCCTGATTACGACGCTGGCGACCATGCAAATCGTGCGCGGTCTGGCCTATATCATCTCCGACGGGAAAGCCGTGGGGATTGAAGACGAGCGTTTCTTCACGCTGGGCTATGCCAACTGGCTGGGTCTGCCTGCGCCAATCTGGCTGACGGTAGGCTGTTTGATCCTGTTCGGTTTCCTGCTTAACCGCACCACGTTTGGCCGTAACACGCTGGCGATTGGCGGCAATGAAGAGGCGGCGCGCCTGGCGGGTGTTCCGGTCGTACGGACCAAGATCATTATCTTCGTGCTTTCCGGGCTGGTATCGGCGGCGGCGGGGATTATTCTGGCGTCGCGTATGACCAGCGGCCAGCCAATGACCTCCATTGGTTATGAGCTAATCGTCATCTCAGCCTGCGTTTTAGGGGGAGTTTCCCTCAAGGGCGGCATCGGAAAAATCTCATATGTGGTGGCGGGGATCCTGATTCTGGGGACCGTGGAGAACGCCATGAACCTGCTTAATATTTCTCCGTTCTCTCAGTACGTCGTACGCGGCCTGATCCTGCTGGCAGCGGTGATCTTCGACCGTTACAAGCAAAAAGCGAAGCGTACCGTCTGATTTATTTTTAGCCATCAATATGCTCAACTATTAACCATAGTTGACCCCCTGACCGGCCCGCCAGTTTTGCTGACGGGCCGGTTGCCAAATGGCGAGCACCGTCACACTGTCTATACTTACATGGCTGTTTTGTTCACTGTAAGGAGGATTAGGGTGGCTGACTTGTTAACCGCACCGCCTGTACTGCCCGGAAAATTTGCTTTCTTTTTTGACCTCGACGGGACGCTCGCCGGGATTGAACCGCATCCGGATGACGTCGTTGTACCGGACACGGTGTTAGAGAATTTGCAGCAGCTCTCCCGACAGAACGAGGGGGCACTGGCATTGATTTCAGGGCGCTCAATGGCCGAGCTGGACGTGCTCGCCAGTCCTTATCACTTTCCGCTGGCCGGTGTGCACGGAGCGGAGCGCCGCGATATCCATGATCAACTGCATATAGTTTCACTCCCCGACACGCTGATTCAGGCGCTGCATACGCAACTCTCTTCGGCTCTGGAAATGCTTCCCGGCACGGAACTGGAAGCCAAAGGCATGGCCTTTGCGCTGCACTACCGTCAGGCGCCCCATCATGAGGCGGCGATCTTTGCGGTGGCAAGAAGCGTGGCGGAAGCCCATCCGGAGCTGGCGTTACAGCCGGGTAAATGTGTGGTCGAGATTAAACCGGCAGGAATTAATAAAGGCGCTGCCATTGCAGCGTTTATGGCGGAAGCGCCGTTCAAAGGGCGTACGCCAGTCTTTTTTGGGGATGACCTGACCGACGAGGCCGGGTTCAGGGTGGTAAACCAGGCCCAGGGCATGTCTGTCAAGGTGGGATCTGGTGAAACCATTGCCGGATGGCGGCTGGAAAATGTCGCCAGCGTCTGGCAGTGGATATCTGACGTCGCTAACCAGCAACAACAACAAATAGCGCAAAACAACGGGAGAAATCATTATGGGTCGCTTAGTCGTCGTCTCTAATCGCATCGCACCGCCGGATGATAAAAAAGCCAGTGCCGGTGGCCTGGCGGTCGGGGTATTAGGTGCCCTCAAAGCCGCGGGTGGTCTCTGGTTTGGCTGGAGCGGGGAAATCAGTAATGAAGAGAAACCGCTAAAAAAGGTGTCACGGGGCAATATCACGTGGGCCTCCTTCGCCCTTAGCGAGAAGGACTACGATGAATATTATTCCGAGTTCTCAAACGCCGTGCTGTGGCCAGCGTTTCACTATCGTCTGGATCTGGTGAAATTCCAGCGTGAATCCTATGAAGGCTACATGCGCGTTAACGCGCTGCTGGCAGATAAACTGCTGCCGCTGATCGAAGAAGACGATATTTTATGGATCCACGATTACCATCTGCTGCCCTTCGCCAGGGAGCTGCGTAAACGGGGTGTGAAGAACCGGATCGGCTTCTTCCTGCATATTCCGTTCCCGACCCCGGAGATCTTTACGGCGCTGCCGCAGCATGATGAAATTCTTGAAGCATTGTCTGATTACGACCTGCTCGGTTTCCAGACGGAAAATGACAGGCTGGCGTTCCTCGACAGCGTGTCGGGTAAAACCCGGCTGGTCACTCACGGCGGCAAATCTCACACCGCGTGGGGACGAAATTTCCATACCGAAGTCTACCCGATTGGTATTGAGCCAGACGAAATCGCCGAGCAGGCCTCTGGTCCGCTGCCGCCGAAGCTTGCCCAGCTCAAGGACGAACTCAAGCACGTTAAGAATATCTTTTCGGTTGAACGACTGGATTATTCCAAAGGGTTGCCGGAGCGATTCCTCGCTTATGAAACCCTGCTGGATAAATTCCCGCAGCATCACGGCAAGATCCGCTATACCCAGATAGCGCCGACCTCGCGCGGTGAGGTTCAGGCTTACCAGGATATTCGTCACCAGCTGGAGACCGAAGCAGGGCGCATCAACGGGCGCTATGGTCAGCTCGGCTGGACTCCACTTTTCTATCTGAATCAGCACTTTGAGCGCAAAATTCTGATGAAAGTGTTCCGCTATGCGGACGTCGGGCTGGTCACCCCGCTGCGCGACGGGATGAATCTGGTGGCAAAAGAGTATGTAGCAGCACAAGATCCTGCTGACCCGGGCGTGCTGGTGCTGTCCCAATTTGCCGGTGCGGCAAACGAGTTAACCTCGGCGCTGATTGTGAACCCTTACGATCGCGATGACGTGGCAAATGCCCTGAACCGCGCGTTAACCATGCCGCTTGCGGAACGTATTTCACGTCATTCAGAAATGATGGAGACCATCGTCAAGAATGATATCAACCGCTGGCAGGCGCGTTTTATTGACGATTTGCGCGCGATCCAGCCGCAAACTCAGGAAGGTGATCTGCAAAAAAAGATCGCGACCTTCCCTAAACTCGCCTGATTTTCTCCGGGGGCATTAATTGCCCCCGAGAGGCACCAGCAGGACATCCACCTGGCTTGACGAAACGATGGATTTTGCCGAGCATGCCGCCCGGGAAAAAAAGCTCTGGTTATGATTTCCGCAAATGACCAGGTCAACATTCTGTTTCTGACAAATGTCGAGAATATGTCCACTTAACTCGCCGGTGGCAATCACCGTCTGGTGGACAGGATATTTTGCCCGCTCAACCAGCTCGCGCAGAAATTGCTGCGTTTCCTCCTGAAGAACCTCACGAATATCTTCCAGCATTGGCGCTGCCAGTTGATTATACATTTCGGGTTCAGCAGCCAGGGTAATCAGACTTATGCGGGCATTATTCGGGCGGGCAATGGAAACGGCACGGGCGACGAGTTGATGACTTTCGGGGGAAACCGCAACAGAAACAAGAAGATGGGAGTAACTCATCACACACTCCTTTTATGTCAGAATGACACGTTTCTCAAGCTTTACCTCGAATCTGCCGCTTCTGCAAGAGGCACATGCGACAATAGTGTGAAGCTTATCATAATTATTCATTAATTATTCTTATAAGAAGAATAACGAAATGGGGACGCTAAATGAAAGTAATTAACAACTTAACGTAAATCACACATTTAGCCTTCCGTGCTGTTAAATCGCGTTAACCGATCGTCAACGCAAGCGTGATGGTTACCCATGGAAACTTGTTTCTCGAAAAGAAAACTTAAGCTGCTGTTTTTACTTAATTAACTCCGCCTCTTCTCTGGCGTTCGCGCCCGTTGTGACGCGAAAGGGCAGTGCTTCTTCGACGTAGCAATTTTCATACCCGATCCCCTCATCCCTCTGCATGAGTATTCGTTCCATAAGAATATAAACAAGCTTCACTTGCTCAATAAATAGTCAAATTACAAGTCGCGCTGATGGATTTATGGGTTACATTCGCGTAAATTATGTGACGTAGATCACATTTTTTTTAAATTCCAGGGGGGGCTGCATTGTATGTGTCAAAACTGACGAGTAGAGTTTGCGTCGAATTAGGAAAAATCTTAGTTATTTGTAAGAAAAGATAAAATGTGTAACCGACATTTTGGCCATGTTAACCGGTCACGCGCTTTACGACGTACAAACCTAAATTCAACTATGCATTTGGCCTTTTCTTTTTATACCGGGTGATTTCCCGGCGACATCACGGGGTGCGGTCTTTCCGCATAAAAATAATAGTTGGTTATTCGGGATGGGAAAAATGCATACATCCGAGTTGCTAAAACATATTTATGACATCAATTTGTCGTATTTATTGCTCGCGCAGCGTTTGATTAGTCAGGACAAACCGTCAGCGATGTTTCGTCTGGGTGTTAACGAAGAGATGGCAACCATGCTGGGTGGATTAACCCTCCCGCAAATGGTCAAGCTGGCTGAAACCAATCAACTTGTCTGCCAGTTCCGTTTTGATAACCCGCAGACCATTACGCGTCTGACTCAGGAATCCCGCGTGGACGATCTGCAACAGATCCACACTGGTATTCTTCTCTCCACCCGCCTGCTCAACGAAATCAGCCAGCCTGATGACGTAGCCCGGAAGAAAAGGGCTTAACAATGAGCGAAAAAAGCATTGTTCAGGAAGCCCGTGATATCCAGCTGGCGATGGAACTCATCACGCTCGGTGCGCGTTTACAAATGCTGGAAAGCGAGACGCAGCTGAGCCGTGGTCGTCTGATCAAGCTGTACAAAGAATTGCGTGGTAGCCCGCCGCCAAAAGGCATGCTGCCGTTTTCGACTGACTGGTTCATGACCTGGGAGCAGAACATTCATGCTTCCATGTTCTGTAACGCCTGGCAGTACCTGCTTAAAACGGGCTTATGCAGCGGCGTTGATGCCGTGATCAAAGCCTACAAACTTTACCTTGAGCAATGCCCGCAGCAGGAAGAGGGACCCCTGCTGGCGCTGACCCGCGCCTGGACGCTGGTGCGTTTTGTTGAAAGCGGAATGCTTGAATTGTCCCGCTGCAACTGCTGTGACGGCAATTTCATTACCCACGCGCACCAGCCTGCGGGCAGCTTCGCCTGTAGTTTGTGCCAGCCTCCATCCCGAGCCGTAAAAAGACGTAAACTTTCCCGGGATGCTGCCGATATTATTCCACAACTGCTGGATGAACAGATCGAACACGCTGTTTAACCCGAACCTGTGGGCAAGATTCCAGCAGCGGTAAGCGATTACCGCTGCTTTTTTTTACCCTGCGTTCAGGTCATGCGCTCGAAATGAACGTCCTGCCATAGTCACTAGCGGAAGGATGATGTCGTGCTTATCTTATTAGGTTACCTGGTAGTTCTCGGTACAGTTTTCGGCGGTTACATGATGACCGGCGGGCACCTTGGAGCACTCTATCAACCGGCTGAACTTGTCATCATCGGCGGTGCAGGGGTAGGGGCTTTTATCGTTGGTAACAACGGCAAATCGATCAAGGGCACGCTGAAGGCGATTCCGCTGCTGTTTCGTCGCTCGAAATACACCAAAAGCATGTATATGGATCTGCTGGCGCTGCTCTATCGCCTGATGGCGAAGTCACGTCAGCAGGGGATGTTCTCGCTGGAGCGGGACATCGAAAACCCGAAAGAGAGCGAAATTTTCGCCAGCTACCCGCGTATTCTGGCCGACGCGATGATGCTCGATTTTATCGTCGATTACCTGCGACTGATCATCAGCGGCAACATGAACACCTTCGAAATTGAAGCCCTGATGGACGAAGAGATCGAAACCCACGAGAGCGAATCCGAAGTCCCGGCCAACAGCCTGGCGCTGGTGGGCGACTCGCTTCCGGCGTTCGGCATCGTGGCGGCGGTCATGGGCGTCGTTCATGCTCTGGCCTCGGCGGATCGCCCGGCGGCTGAACTGGGGGCGCTGATTGCCCACGCGATGGTGGGGACGTTCCTCGGTATTTTACTGGCCTACGGCTTTATCTCCCCGCTGGCGAGCGTGCTGCGCCAGAAGAGCGCCGAAACCACCAAAATGATGCAGTGCGTGAAAATTACGCTGCTCTCAAACCTCAACGGCTATGCGCCACCGATTGCCGTCGAATTTGGTCGTAAGACGCTTTACTCCAGCGAACGTCCGTCGTTTATCGAACTGGAAGAGCACGTGCGCGCGGTGAAAAACCCTAACCAACAGACGACAACTGAGGACGCATGAAAAACCAGTCCCATCCGATCGTCATCGTAAAAAAGCGCAAGCATAAGGGGCACGGGCACGGTTCTCACGGCTCCTGGAAGATCGCGTACGCCGACTTTATGACCGCCATGATGGCCTTCTTTCTGGTGATGTGGCTAATCTCCATCTCCAGCCCGAAAGAGCTTATTCAGATTGCGGAATATTTCAGAACGCCGCTGGCGACGGCGGTTACCGGCGGGCCGCGCATTTCTAACAGCGACAGCCCGATCCCCGGCGGCGGTGACGATTACACCCAGCAGCAGGGCGAAGTGAAAAAACAGCCGAACATCGACGAACTGAAAAAACGGATGGAGCAGGCGCGTCTGAAAAAACTGCGCGGTGACCTGGATCAGCTGATTGAAGCAGACCCTAAGCTGCGCGCGCTGCGTCCGCACCTGAAAATTGACCTGGTACAGGAAGGGCTGCGTATTCAGATCATCGACAGCCAGAACCGGCCGATGTTTAAAACCGGCAGCGCCGACGTGGAGCCCTACATGCGCGATATTCTGCGTGCGATTGCACCGGTGCTGAACGGTATTCCAAACCGCATTAGCCTGTCCGGACACACGGATGATTTCCCGTACGCCACGGGAGAGAAAGGATACAGCAACTGGGAGCTTTCTGCCGATCGCGCCAACGCCTCGCGTCGCGAGCTGGTGGCGGGTGGGCTTGATGATGGCAAGGTCCTGCGCGTGGTCGGCATGGCTGCAACCATGCGCCTTACCGACCGCGGACCGGATGACGCCATCAACCGTCGTATCAGTCTTTTAGTGCTGAACCAGCAGGCGGAGCAGGCCATCCTGCATGAAAACGCCGAAAGTCAGAATGAGTCACTGGACGATTTAAAACAGCCTGGGGCCGTCCCTTCGGCTGCCGTTCCAACATCGCCACCAGCCAATCCGAGGTGATAGCGTGAGCATGGATATTACCGATTTTTACCAGACATTTTTTGATGAAGCCGACGAATTGTTGGCCGATATGGAGCAACATTTGCTGGATCTGGTGCCCGAGGCACCGGACTCAGAACAGCTCAATGCCATCTTCCGTGCGGCGCATTCCATTAAAGGCGGTGCCGGAACGTTTGGATTTACCATTTTGCAGGAAACCACCCATTTAATGGAAAACCTGCTGGATGAAGCACGACGCGGTGAGATGCAGCTCAATACCGACATTATCAACCTGTTTTTGGAAACGAAAGATATTATGCAGGAACAGCTCGACGCCTATAAAAGTTCGGCAGAGCCTGATGCCGCCAGCTTTGAATACATCTGCAACGCGCTGCGTCAGTTAGCGCTGGAAGCCAAAGGTGAGGCGTCTGCGCCCGCTGTCCCTGCGGCAAAACTGAGCGTTGTTGACGCCGTGGCCGAACCCGATACGGCGCCTGACGCGCCCGCAGGAAAACTGCGCGTGGTGCTGTCACGTCTGAAGGAGAACGAGGTCAACCTGCTGGAAGAGGAGCTGGGGAACCTGGCGACGCTCAGCAACGTGGTGAAGGGCAAAGACAGCCTGGCCGCGACGCTTGACGATGGAATTGGCCAGGATGACATCGTGGCGGTGCTCTGCTTCGTGATTGAAGCGGATCAGATTGCGTTTGAAACCGAGGCGGCGGCCGTTGAAGCGCCTGCTCCGGCAGAGAATACCCCTGCGGTAGTTGCCGCTGCCCCGGCCCTGAAAGCCGTGCCAAAAGAGACGGCCGCTCCGGCCCGCGGTGAAAAACCAGCGGCGCGTTCCAGCGAGTCCACGAGCATTCGCGTGGCGGTGGAGAAAGTGGATCAGCTGATCAACCTGGTGGGTGAACTGGTCATCACCCAGTCGATGCTGGCCCAGCGCTCCAACGAGCTGGACCCGGTGACCCATGGCGATCTCATCACCAGCATGGGCCAGTTACAACGTAACGCCCGCGATTTACAGGAATCGGTGATGTCCATCCGCATGATGCCGATGGAATATGTCTTCAGCCGCTTCCCGCGCCTGGTGCGCGACCTGGCCGGCAAGCTCAACAAACAGATCGAACTCACGCTGATGGGCAGCTCCACCGAGCTGGACAAGAGCCTGATTGAACGCATTATCGATCCGTTAACACACCTGGTGCGTAACAGCCTCGACCACGGCATCGAGCTGCCGGAAAACCGCGTAACAGCTGGAAAATCGCCCGTGGGCAACCTGATCCTGTCAGCGGAACATCAGGGCGGCAACATCTGCATCGAAGTGACCGATGACGGCGCGGGCCTGAACCGCGAGCGCATTCTGGCGAAGGCGATTTCGCAGGGAATGGCGGTCAACGAAAATATGACCGACGAAGAAGTGGGGATGTTGATTTTTGCCCCGGGCTTCTCAACCGCAGAGCAGGTCACCGACGTTTCCGGCCGCGGCGTGGGCATGGACGTGGTGAAACGTAACATTCAGGAGATGGGCGGTCACGTTGAGATCCAGTCTAAGCAGGGCGCGGGCACCACGATTCGTATCCTGTTGCCGCTGACGCTGGCCATTCTTGACGGCATGTCCGTTAAAGTGGCGGACGAAGTCTTTATTCTGCCGCTGAACGCGGTGATGGAGTCCCTCCAGCCGCGTGAAGAAGATCTGCATCCGCTGGCGGGCGGCGAGCGCGTGCTCGAAGTGCGCGGCGAGTACCTGCCGCTGGTGGAACTGTGGAAAGTGTTTGAAGTGGACGGGGCAAAAACCGAGGCCACGCAGGGTATCGTTGTGATCCTGCAAAGCGCCGGACGCCGCTACGCGCTGCTGGTCGATCAGCTGATTGGTCAGCATCAGGTGGTGGTTAAGAACCTGGAAAGTAACTACCGCAAAGTGCCGGGGATCTCTGCTGCCACCATCCTGGGTGATGGTAGCGTCGCGCTGATCGTCGATGTATCGGCACTTCAGGGATTAAATCGTGAACAACGTGTGGCGAACACAGCCGCCTGATTAAGTAAAAGGTAATAACATGACCGGTATGAGTAACGTAACGAAACTGGCGGGCGAGCCATCTGGACAGGAATTCCTGGTTTTCACTTTAGGGGATGAAGAGTACGGTATCGACATCCTGAAAGTGCAGGAAATTCGCGGTTACGACCAGGTAACGCGCATTGCGAACACGCCAGCGTTTATCAAGGGTGTGACCAACCTGCGCGGTGTGATTGTGCCTATCGTGGACCTGCGCGTGAAGTTTAGCCAGGGCGATGTGGAGTACAACGATAACACGGTGGTGATCGTCCTGAATCTGGGGCAGCGCGTGGTGGGGATCGTGGTGGATGGCGTGTCTGATGTGCTGTCGCTGACCGCCGATCAAATCCGTCCTGCGCCGGAGTTTGCGGTCACGCTGTCGACGGAATACCTGACGGGGCTGGGTGCGCTCGGCGAGCGTATGCTGATTCTGGTGAATATTGAGAAGCTGCTGAACAGCGAAGAGATGGCGCTGCTGGATATCGCGGCGAATCATGTAGCATAAAACAAAGCCGGGTGGCGGCTTCGCCTTACCCGGCCTACAAATGGCTCGAACACGTAGGCCGGGTAAGCGTCAGCGCCACCCGGCTCTTTTGTAACCTTACGCCTCCTGCTCCACCAGCGCTGATTCCGCTTCCCGCGCCCCTTCATTCTGCGACAGCATCGCCGTCGCAATCCCGTTCCCCAGCACGTTAATGGCCGATCGTCCCATATCCAGGAAATGGTCAATCCCCATCAGCAGCAGGATCCCGGCCACCGGAATGTTAAAGCTCGGAATAGTTGCCGCCAGCACCACCAGCGACGAGCGCGGTACGCCCGCAATCCCTTTCGAGGCCAGCATCAACGTTAACATTAGCACCGTCACCTCGGTGAAACTCAGGTGAATGTTGTATGCCTGGGCGATAAACATCGAGGCGAACGAGCAGTACACCATGGAGCCGACCAGATTAAACGAGTAGCCGATCGGCAGGACGAAAGAGGCGATATTACGTGAACAGCCGAAGCGCGCTAACTGCTCCAGCGTTTTCGGGTATGCCGCTTCTGAGCTGCTGGTGGTAAACGCGACCAGCACCGGATCTTTCAGCATCGCCACCAGACGGAAAATCTCTTTTTTCAGTACCATGTAACCTACCGCCAGCAATACCAGACAGGTCAGAAGGATCGCCACATAGTAACCGCCAATGAACGAGGCATAGTTCAGCAAAATGCCCAGACCCTGAGTGGCAATCACGGACGAAATCGCGGCAAAAATGGCCAGCGGCGCAACGTACATCACATAGCCCGTCACTTTCAGCATAATGTGGGAGACCACATCCAGCGCCGCCACCAGCGGGGCGTTGAATTTTTGACCTAATGACGCGCCGCCGATGCCGAAGAACATCGAGAAGACCACAATTTGCAGGATCTCATTGTTCGCCATCGCGCCGGCAATGCTGGTTGGAATAGTGTGTGACAGGAAGGCTTTCAGCGACATCCCGCTAACGGCCAGGCCGGTATCAACCGTCTCTGTCGGAATGCTCAGGTTCAGACCGCTGCCGGGTTGTTCAAGGGTAACAATAAACAGCCCCACCAGAATGGAAAGCACGGATGAGCTGATAAACCACACCATCGCTTTACCCCCGACGCGCCCAATCGTCGACGTTTCACCCAGCTTCATAATGCCCACCGTCAGGGTGCTGAACACCAGCGGGGCAATCACCATCTTAATCAGCCGCAGGAAAATATCGGTCAGCAGGGTGATGTTCTCCGACCAGGCCTGTATCGCGTCGGGCGAAGCATACTCATGGATTGCCGCACCTGAAAGAATGCCCGCCAGCATGAAAATCACGATGAAGAGCGTGAGTTTGTTTGCACTTGCCACAAAAAGATCCTCTATGCGCTAAAAGAGTTTCCTGCGTCAATGCATACAAAATTTTTATTTAAGCGCAGGAAAATATTCGGGGCATAAATTGAAGTAAAGCTGCGTGAGTTACAACTTGTTTTTAATTTTTATAAAATTCGTTGTTTTTACTATGACGATATATTGTGACGTGGATCACATTACAGGCGATATATCCTCAAATTAAGCAAGAATAATGCCCGTTTTATTTTGCTAACTCTTTGTAATGTTTGTTAATAGTCTGTTAATTGGAGGGCGGGTGTCTCACCTTCGTTGAAAGTGGTTGAAGCGTGAACCATAAACTAAATTCTCAGTAACCGCGCCGGGGAATGTTTAAGCGGGGCTAACATACTGAACAGTATGAATAAAATAGGGTAAGCGGACCATTATTTCTTCTGGAGGGTGGTAAATGAAAAGAACACTTCTTTTTATCTGCGCGGGTACACTGCTGACGGCGGCGACTGTCGGTCAGGCGCTGGCAGTCACCAGTAGCGGTACTATCGGGGCGACGCTGACGCTGACGAACGGTTGTTTGATCAACGGCTCGCCAACGCAAAACGGCATTAACTTCGGGACACTCGATTTCGGGACCCATCCTGCGACATTCTCCACCCTGACAACCCAGTTAACCGGGGCCAGCGGCGGAAACACCTTTACCATTCAATGTACCACTGCCAGTTACACGGTGGCGATCACCGGCAACACCAACGCGACCGCACCCGGAACCGTTGTCGGCACCCCCGGCACACCCGCCCGCTATCTGGTGAACACCGCCAATGCGGCACAGGGCGTGGCATACAGCCTCTATAGCGACAGCGGGTACAACAACGTGATCGCTAACAACGCCGCGTTGCCCGTTGCCTCCACGGCGGGCGGGGTGGACAGCTATACCCTCTACGGACGCATAACGGGCGGTGGCAATAGCGTAACGGTTGTACCGGGAACCTATACCGACACGATTAACGTCAGCGTCACCTACTGATTCAGCCATGAAGGCATTGTGTTTATGTCTGCGCGAAAGCGCAGAGGGCGTCGTGCACCCTTTTTTGGCCCTGCTCGTCGGGCTGATGATGATCTGCGACGCCGGGGCGGTGACCTCCCAGTCCTTCAGGGTGAGCGCGACGGTAGTACCAGGGTGCTCGGTGAGTACCGGCACGGGCGGGCGCTTTGGGACGCTGGATTTTGGAACCCGTAACGGCGTGGACAACACGCCGGTCAGCACCAGCTTTGTCGCCGACGGCGCGTTGTCCATCGCCTGCACGCCGGGCGTGGCGCTGAGCATGAGCATTGACGGCGGCCAGAATTACAGCTCGGTGCGACGGATGACGCGTTCAGGCGGGACCGAAGTTGTTGGTTACCGGCTCTACAGCAGCAGCTCTCTGGCGGCGAACAGCGAAATTGGGGTTAACCAGGCCATACCGATTACGTATACCAACAGCAATAACATCGCGCTGCCTCTTTTTGGCGTCGCGCTCCTGACGGGGTTTAGCCTGCCGGGAACATATTCAGATCAACTCACCGTGACCTTGTCATGGTAGGAAAGGGAGAACATCGATGAAGCCATTTTTCAGGCGATCGGGCCTGGTGGGTCTGTTGGGGGCAACGGCTCTGGCAGCGGGCCAGGCGCAGGCAGCGGCAACCATTCTTCTGTGGCCCATCGATCCGTGGCTGTCGGCAGAAGCCAGAGCAACTGAATTGTGGATCCAGAATCAGGGCAACAGCGCCACGACAATGCAGGTGCGTATTGTGCGCTGGAAGCAGGAGGGAGGATATGAGCGTTACACCGCCCAGCAGGATGTGGTCGCCAGCCCGCCGATTGTGACCATCGCCAAAGGCAGTAAACAGCTTATACGCCTCATCAAGCAGGGGACGATCCCGTCGGGGGTTGAGCAGGCCTACCGCATTATTGTGGATGAAATTCCCCAGCCGGATGCCAAAGCGGAACCGTCCATGGGTCTCAAACTGCAAATGCGCTATTCGATTCCCTTATTTGTTTATGGGCAGGGGATCCCCACCCTCAACGAAGGGGCGCACCACGCGCTGGCGAATACTCAACAGCTGAGCTGGCGGGTCGTTCAGGAAGGGGGTAAACCCGCGCTTCAGGTCCGCAATCAGGGGGATGTACACGTCCGGCTCAGCCAGGTTGCGGTTGAGCAGGGCGGGCAAAAACGCACGGTTGCCGAGGGGCTGCTGGGTTATGTGCTGCCAGGCAGCACCCGAAGCTGGCCGCTTCCGGCAGGGATTTATCAGCCGAACCGGATGAGCGCGCAAATTAATGCCAGGGATACGCAATGGCAATCGACGCCCGTCAACTGAAACCGGCGATGATGATCCTGCTTTGCGTCAGTACCAGCGCCTTTGCCGAAACCGGCGACGACAGTTTACCGCCGCCGCCGGATGCACGGACGATGAACGGCGAAGCAGTATTCCAGCTCGCCCTGGTGCTGAACCACTATGACACGGGTCTGGTGGTGCCGGTGACGCAGCGTGAGGGCGCCTGGTTTATTTCGGGCGCGGATTTGCTCCGCGCCGGGCTGCCGCCCGCGCATGTGCCAGCCGGAGAGGTGAATCTCTCGACGCTTACGTCGGTACGCGCAGAGTACGACAGCACGGCCCAGCGCCTGTTGCTGACGGTCCCCCGGGACTGGGTTGCCGCGCGGATCACGCCTTTCAGTGAGCAGAGCACGCAAAGCAAACCGCACTATGGCCGCGGCGCGCTGCTCAATTACGACGTTTATACCAATCATTCCGAACACACGGGCGGCCAGGCGTCGGTCTGGCACGAGTTCCGTTATTTCAATGAGGATTATTCATTTTCATCGACGGGCTACGCCCGGCAGAATTTCACCGGTAACAGCGGACAGCAGGAAGGGTATGTGCGTTATGACTCTACGTTACTGATCACCAACGAAGAGGATGCCACCACCTGGTCCGCCGGGGACGTCATCAGCGATGCGCTGAGCTGGAGCACCAGCGTGCGCATGGGCGGGATCAGCTACGGGCGCGACTTCTCCCTGCGTCCGGATCTGGTGACCTGGCCACTGCCCGCGTTTTCCGGCGAGGCGGCCGTCCCGACCTCGGTCGATCTCTTTATTAATGGCTACCGTTCCGGCTCCACCCGCCTTCAGCCGGGGCCGTTTACCCTCACCAATCTGCCGTATATCAACGGTGCCGGGGATGCGGTACTGGTTACCACGGATGCGCTGGGACGTCAGGTGAGTACCACGCTGCCGTTTTATGTCAGCAGCGATCTGCTTAAGCAGGGGTTAAGCGACGGCGCCGTGACGCTGGGCAGCCTGCGGCGTAACTACGGTATTGAGAATTTTGACTATGGCCCGGCGGCGGGCAGCGGATCGTACCGCTACGGGGTGACCGACTGGCTGACGCTGGAGGGGCATGCGGAAGGGGCGGAGTCGCTGGCGCTCGGCGGTGCGGGCACGGTGCTGAAGCTCGGGCGTTTTGGCGTGGTAAATACCTCGTGGACCCAAAGCCGCATGCGCGGCGATAGCGGCGGCCAGATAAACTGGGGCTATCAGTACAACACCAGCGAGTTTAGCGTAGCGACCCAGCATACCCGACGCGACCGTGGCTTCGGCAATCTCGCCCTGTACGATCAGCCCACCGTTTATGATGAAAATGATAACCCCGTTGCCAGCCTGAGCCGCAATACCGACCAGTATTCCTTAACCTTTAACCTCGGCGGATACGGCAATATCGGCGCGGCGTGGATCGGCGTTGAGAGTTTTGACAGCCAGAAAACTGAACTGCTCAACCTCTCCTGGAGCCGTAATCTGTGGGGCTCAAGCAGTATTTATCTGGCTGCCAGCCGTGACCAGCAGCGAGGCGACTGGACGGTTGCGCTGTCGTTGCAGGTTCCCCTCGGCGAACGTGACAGCGCCGCCGTCACCTTTGAAAACACCCCTGACGCAGGCAGCACTCAACGCATTAACTACAACCACTCGATGCCTTCAGACGGCGGCTTTAGCTGGAACATGGCCTGGGCCAACCAGTCGCGGTCGAGTAACTATCAGCAGGCCACGCTCGGCTGGCGGAATAACAACGTGGAGCTACAGGGCGGCGGCTACGGTGAGAAGGGCATGATGACCTGGTGGGGCGAGGCGATGGGCTCTGTCGTGCTGATGGACGGTGAGCTGTTTGCGGCGAACAAAATCAACGATGCGTTTGTGGTGATCAGCACCGACGGTCATCCGGATGTTCCCGTCAGCTACGAAAACCAGCCGGTCGGAAAAACCAATAACAAAGGCTATCTGCTGGTGAGCGGCGTTTCCGCCTATTACCCGGCAAGTTACCGCATTGATACCCTGAACTTACCTGCGGATACCCGGCTGAAAGAGACCGAGCGTCGGGTGGCGATTCGTCGGCATAACGGTTATCTGGTGGATTTCCCGATGGAGCAGGAGCGGGTTGCCAGCGTGATCCTGCACGATGCGCAGGGCAATGCGATCCCGGTAGGAAGCCAGGTCAGACGCGCGTCCCGCAGCAGCGCGGTTGTCGGCTACGACGGCCTCGCCTGGCTGGAAAACCTCAACGACGTGAATCCGCTCGAGGTCATCACCCCGGAGGGTAAACGCTGTACGGCAACGCTGACCGTTGGCGCAAACCCTGAACATAAGCTGCAAACCTACGGTCCGCTGACCTGTCGGGAGGCGCCGTGAGACGCCTGTTAATCGCGCTCCTGCTGCTGTGCTCCGGCGGCAGCTGGGCGGCCTGTACCGTCAGTACGGTGAATGCCTCGTTTGGCAGCGTCACCTCGTTCGCACTCAGCGGCACCGGGGAAGTGGAAACGACGGGCACGCTGGTGGTGACCTGCGATACCGTTCTCAACCTGTTAACTAACGACTCGGTGACGCTGAATTACACCTCGGCATCCGTCTTCGCGAATAGCCGGGCGACCATGAAGCGTACGGACAACGCGGCTATTACCGATGTCATCCCTGCGCGGCTGTGCGGGGCGTCCGGCTGCGGCGGAAACAGTGAAATACAAATCAGCAAAGCCTATACCTGGAGCGGAAACACGCTGCTCGGGCTGCTGGGTTCAAGGCGCTACAACATTCCCCTTTATTTCCGGACCGTAATGGGGCAGAACGTCACCGCCGGGCCGTATCAGGTGTTGTTAACGTTCAGCATTAACTACAACGTGTGCGCCGTTGGCGCGGTCGGAGCGTGCCTGACCCCGCAAACCGGTACGGCAACCACCTCGATCCTCCTCAACATGACCGTCACCAACGATTGCAGCACCATGACCACGCCGGACGTGAATTTTAACAGCGCGCCGCTGGTGCAAAATTTTCCCACCGTTTCACAGTCGGTTGCCGTCACCTGCACCAAAGGCAGCACCTACACCATAGGCATTAATAATGGGGCAAATGCCCTGAACAACGTGCGTCGTATGGTCAGCGGCAGCAACTTCATGAGTTACGACATCTACAAAGAGGCGACCAGCAACCGCTGGGGTAGCAGCGGCAGCGAGCGCTGGGCCAGCGCCAGCTCATCGCAGGTCAGTACGGACGGGCTTTTACGTACCTACAACTACACCGCCAAAGTTCTGACCAGCCAGGCCACGCCGCCTGCCGGAACCTATACCGACACGCTGATTGTCGACGTCGCATTCTGACTCCCGCGCTTTTCCCTTTCGCAAATGTAAAGTTCCTGTGGCCTGTGCCGATAACACCGTTAATAAATCTATGAGAAGGTGTTGTATGTTGAACCGTATCCGCGTTGTCACAATGCTTATGATGGTGCTGGTCATTTTCGCACTTCTTCAGCTTACTTCTGGCGGCCTCTTTTTCTCGTCGTTAAAACAGAACCAGGACAGCTTCGCGGCCTCGAACGATTTGCGTATGCAGCAAAGCGAACTGACCACGACCTGGGATCTGATGTTGCAGACGCGTATCAACCTGAGCCGCTCGTCTGCCCGCATGATGATGGACCCAAATAACCAGCAGAGCAGCGCAAAAACGGAACTGCTGAAGAATGCGCGCGCCACGCTGGCAGACGCGGCGAAACATTACGACGCCTTCAAAAAAATCGCCCCTCAGCCGGCAATGGCGCAGGCGAGCGCGAACATAGATGAAAAATATCAGGCCTACTTCGCCGGCCTCACGGAGCTGGTGCAGTTCCTGGAGATGGGCAATATGGACGCCTATTTCGCGCAGCCGACCCAGGGAATGCAGAACGCCCTCGGCGCGGCACTCGGCGAGTACGCTAAAGCCAGCGGCGAGCTTTATCACTCCGCGTTCACGCAAAGCCAGAACGACTACCGTTTCGCGAAATGGCAGATGGCGGTTCTCGCCCTCGCGCTGGTCATCGTACTGGTGGCCGTGTGGTACGGCATTCGTCATATCCTGCTTAACCCGCTTGGCCGCGTCATTGCCCATATCCGTGATATTGGCCGGGGCGATCTCACGAAAACGCTGACCGTTTCTGGCCGCAATGAGATCACCGAGCTGGCAACCAGCGTCGACCATATGCAGCGTTCGCTGATTGATACCGTCGCCAACGTGCGCGAGGGGGCGGATGCCATCTATACCGGCACGAGTGAAATCGCGATGGGCAACAACGATCTCTCGTCCCGTACCGAACAGCAGGCATCCGCTCTGGAAGAGACGGCGGCCAGCATGGAGCAGCTCACCGCGACCGTGAAGCAGAATGCCGACAATGCCCGCCAGGCGTCGCAGCTTGCAGAAAGCGCGTCCGACACCGCCCAGCGCGGCGGTCGGGTGGTCGACGGCGTGGTGAAAACCATGCATGACATTGCCGACAGCTCGAAGAAAATCGCCGACATCATCAGCGTAATCGACGGTATCGCCTTCCAGACCAATATCCTGGCGCTGAACGCGGCCGTTGAAGCGGCGCGTGCGGGCGAGCAGGGGCGCGGGTTTGCCGTGGTCGCCGGCGAAGTGCGTAACCTCGCCAGCCGCAGCGCCAATGCGGCGAAAGAGATCAAAGCCCTGATTGAAGACTCTGTTTCACGCGTGGATACCGGCTCGGTGCTGGTGGAAAGTGCGGGTGAAACCATGAATGACATCGTGAATGCCGTGACGCGCGTGACGGACATCATGGGTGAAATCGCCTCTGCATCGGATGAGCAGAGTCGTGGTATTGACCAGGTCGCCCTGGCGGTATCGGAAATGGATCGTGTGACGCAGCAAAACGCCGCCCTGGTGCAGGAGTCCGCTGCCGCGGCCGCTGCGCTGGAGGACCAGGCGAGCCGCCTGAAAATGGCCGTCTCGGCGTTCCGTCTTACTTCAAAAACGACAAATACGGTCAGCTCGCGGTCGGCGTACAGCGAAGCAACCCCGGCGCCCGTGACAACACGTACGCGCGCAGCGGTGACCGGACAAGATGAAAACTGGGAAACATTTTGACTGACAATTAAACCGCGGCTGCTTGCCGCTTGATGGGAGCGTGGATGTTAAATCGTATTCGTATCTCGACCACACTGTTTTTGATTCTGATCCTGTGTGGGGTTTTGCAGGTTGGCAGTAACGGGTTGTCTTTCTGGGCGTTTCGCGATGGCTATCAGAATTTGCAGGAAGTTGAGACGAGTAATCAGCAGCGCTCCGCACTGGCACAAACGCGTGCCGTGCTGTTGCAGGCAAGCACTGCGCTGAACAAAGCAGGGACGTTAACCGCGCTGAGCTATCCGCCGGAGGATATTAAGGCGCTGATGGTCGTGGCCCGCAGCAGCCTGAAGCAGGCCGACGCGCAGTTTAAGGCCTTTACGGCGCAGGAGGCGGTCAGTGAGAAAGAGAAAGCGCTGAAAGTCGCCATGAAAAAGACCTTTGATGTGTGGTACGGCGATCTCGACCATCAGGCGACGTGGCTGGAGAACAACCAGCTTTCTGACTTCCTGACCGCGCCGGTGCAGGCGTCTCAGGCGGCGTTCGACGGCAGCTTTAACGCCTGGCAGCAGGATATTAACCAGTTTGTGGCGCGTGCCGGTGCGGACAGCCGTACCAGCTACCGCATGTCAGGGGCGATTTTCCTGACCATGGTGATCCTGGCCGCCCTGCTGACCGGCGGCTCGCTGTGGTGGTCGCGCAAAATGATCGTCCAGCCGCTGGCCATCGTCAGCAGCCACTTCGACAGTATGGCGAAGGGCGATCTGGCGCGTCCGGTGGCCGTGTATGGCAGGAATGAAATATCAGCGATTTTCGCCAGCCTGAAGGCGATGCAGGGGTCGCTGCGGGAAACGGTAAGCAACGTTCGCCAGGGCAGTTACGCCATGCATACCGGGATCTCCGAGATTGCGGCAGGCAATAACGATCTCTCATCCCGCACCGAACAGCAGGCGGCATCGCTGGCGCAGACGGCGGCCAGCATGGAGCAGCTGACCGCGACGGTAAGCCAGAACGCCGATAACGCGCGTCAGGCGTCCGACTTGTCAAAACAGGCGGCGATGACGGCGAAACGTGGGGGCGATCAGGCCTCTCACGTCGCCAGTACGATGCAGGAGATTGCCGCCAGCTCGCAGAAAATTGGCGACATTATCAGCGTCATCGACGGTATCGCGTTCCAGACCAATATTCTGGCGCTGAACGCGGCCGTTGAAGCGGCGCGTGCCGGGGAGCAGGGGCGCGGGTTCGCGGTGGTTGCCGGTGAAGTCCGAAACCTCGCCAGCCGCAGCGCCAATGCGGCGAAAGAGATCAAAGGGCTGATAGAAGAGTCGGTCTCCCGCGTTCAGCAGGGCTCCGCGCTGGTGGATACCGCCGCGCAGACCATGCACGAGATTGTCACCTCCGTGACGCGGGTTAACGACATTATGGGCGAGATTGCCTCGGCGTCTGATGAACAACGCCGTGGTATTGAGCAGGTGGCGCAGGCCGTTACACAGATGGATCAGGTTACGCAGCAGAACGCCTCACTGGTGGAAGAGGCGGCGGCGGCTACCGATCAGCTGGCAAACCAGGCGGATCACCTTACCGGGTTGGTCGCCGTATTTAATGTGAAAGAGCACGTTGAAGCAGTAACAGAAGTCGGACGGTCACAGGCCGTGCCCGTTGTATCCTGAATGTGATTAAGAAGGCGCTATGACATCACCCATGCCCTCAGGGCAAACGTCATTATTGTTGCAGATGACACAGCGCCTCGCGCTGTCCGACGCGCATTTTCGTCGGATATGTCAGTTAATCTACCAGCGTGCGGGGATCGTGCTTGCGGACCATAAGCGAGACATGGTCTACAACCGGCTGGTGCGGCGCTTGCGTACGCTGGGGCTGGATGATTTTGGCCGCTATCTGAGCATGCTCGAAGCGAACCAGAACAGCGCCGAATGGCAGGCATTTATCAACTCATTAACCACCAACCTGACCGCGTTTTTCCGCGAGGCGCATCACTTCCCGGTGCTGGCGGAACACGCCCGTCGCCGTAGCGGAGAGTATCGCGTCTGGAGCGCGGCGGCCTCTACCGGGGAAGAACCGTACTCGCTGGCCATCACCCTGGCGGACACCCTGGGCATGGCGCCGGGCCGCTGGAAAGTGTACGCCAGCGACATCGATACCGAAGTGCTGGAAAAAGCCCGTAACGGCGTTTATCGCCAGGATGAGCTTAAAACGCTGTCTCCTCAGCAGCTACAGCGTTACTTCATGCGCGGTACCGGCCCGCATGAAGGACTGGTGCGCGTACGCCAGGAGCTGGCGAACTGCGTGGAATTTGCTCCCGTTAATTTACTGGATAAGCAGTACAACGTGCCGGGGCCATTCGACGCCATTTTTTGCCGTAACGTGATGATCTATTTTGATAAAACGACGCAACAGGACATCCTGCGTCGCTTTGTTCCGTTGCTCAAGCCTGACGGTTTACTGTTTGCCGGGCACTCGGAAAACTTCAGCAACCTCGTGCGTGAGTTTAGCCTGCGTGGGCAAACGGTATATGCGCTGAGTAAGGAAAAAGCATGAGTAAAATCAGGGTATTGTCTGTCGATGATTCGGCGCTGATGCGTCAGATCATGACCGAAATCATCAATAGCCACAGCGATATGGAGATGGTGGCGACAGCACCCGATCCGCTGGTCGCGCGGGATTTAATCAAAAAATATAACCCCGACGTGCTGACGCTGGATGTTGAAATGCCGCGCATGGATGGCATCGATTTCCTGGAAAAATTAATGCGCCTGCGCCCGATGCCGGTGGTGATGGTGTCATCTCTGACCGGTAAAGGTTCAGAAATCACCCTGCGCGCGCTGGAGCTGGGGGCGGTGGATTTTGTCACCAAGCCGCAGCTCGGCATTCGCGAGGGGATGCTGGCGTACAGCGAGATGATCGCCGAGAAAATCCGTACCGCGTCGCGCGCAAAACTCGCGGCCCACAAGCCGATGGCAGCTCCGGCAACCCTGAAGGCAGGGCCGTTACTCAGCTCGGAAAAGTTGCTGGTCATTGGGGCGTCAACCGGAGGAACAGAGGCAATTCGCCATGTACTCCAGCCATTGCCGCTCTCAAGCCCGGGTATCCTGATCACGCAACATATGCCGCCAGGGTTTACCCGTTCGTTCGCGGAGCGCCTGAATAAGCTGTGCCAGATCAGCGTGAAAGAGGCGGAAGACGGCGAGCGCGTGCTGCCGGGTCACGCCTATATCGCCCCGGGTGACAAGCACATGGAGCTGGCGCGCAGCGGGGCGAACTATCAAATCAAAATTCATGACGGGCCGCCGGTTAACCGGCACCGTCCGTCGGTGGATGTGCTGTTTCATTCGGTGGCGAAACATGCGGGGCGCAACGCCGTTGGGGTGATCCTGACGGGGATGGGCAACGACGGCGCCGCCGGAATGCTTGCGATGCACCAGGCTGGCGCCTGGACGATTGCGCAGAATGAAGCAAGTTGTGTGGTGTTCGGCATGCCGCGCGAGGCCATCAATATGGGTGGCGTAAGCGAAGTGGTCGATCTTAGCCAGGTAAGCCAGCAGATGCTGGCGAAAATCAGTGCCGGACAGGCAATACGTATTTGACTCAGGAGTATTATTTTATGGCGGATAAAGAGCTTAAGTTTTTGGTTGTGGATGACTTTTCCACCATGCGTCGCATTGTGCGCAACCTGCTGAAAGAGCTGGGCTTCAACAATGTTGAAGAAGCAGAAGACGGGGTGGATGCGCTGAACAAACTCCAGGCTGGCGGGTTTGGTTTTGTGATTTCCGACTGGAACATGCCGAACATGGACGGTCTCGAACTGCTGAAAACCATCCGCGCGGATGCGGGCATGGCCTCTCTGCCGGTGCTGATGGTGACCGCAGAAGCGAAGAAAGAGAACATTATTGCCGCTGCACAGGCGGGCGCAAGCGGCTACGTGGTGAAGCCATTCACCGCGGCGACTCTGGAAGAGAAGCTCGGGAAGATCTTCGAGAAACTCGGCATGTGAGGTGATGGATATGTTGCAACCTGCTATGAAACCCGTTGAAGAACATTCGCCGAGCGACATTATTGCCCGCATTGGTAGCCTGACCCGCATGCTGCGCGACAGCCTGCGCGAGCTGGGGCTGGACCAGGCTATCGCCGAAGCGGCGGAAGCCATCCCTGACGCGCGCGACCGTCTGGACTACGTCGTGCAGATGACCGCGCAGGCGGCCGAGCGTGCGCTGAACAGCGTTGAAGCCTCGCAGCCGCACCAGGATGCGATGGAGAAGGGGGCGAAAGCGCTGAGCAAACGCTGGGATGAGTGGTTTGAGAACCCTATTGAGCTGGCGGATGCCCGCGAACTGGTAACGGATACCCGTCAGTACCTGGGTGACGTGCCGGGACACACCAGCTTCACTAACGCCCAGCTGCTGGACATCATGATGGCACAGGATTTCCAGGACCTCACCGGCCAGGTGATCAAGCGCATGATGGATGTGATTCAGGAGATTGAACGTCAGCTGCTGATGGTGCTGCTCGAGAACATTCCGGAACCGGCTGCCCGTCCGAAACGCGAGAACGAAAGCCTGCTCAATGGTCCACAGCTTGACACCAGCAAAGCGGGCGTGGTGGCGAGCCAGGATCAGGTGGACGATCTGCTGGACAGTCTTGGTTTCTGATTGCCCGTTCTGCCTCAGGTCGTTAACGCGGCCTGAGGCAGCTCAGAACAAAAACAGCGAAAAGAGCCCGAATAAACGGGCTTTTCCCGCCATTGGATTTTCTCTGCGCTGGCATGATACCCGTGAATTAATGGGCTGCGAGCAGGCACAGTGGCAGAAGAGAACGACGACAAAACAGAAGCCCCCACACCCCACCGACTTGAAAAAGCCCGTGAGGATGGGCAGATCCCCCGATCCCGAGAGCTGACATCCCTGCTGATCCTGGTGGTGGGCGTCTGCATAATCTGGTGGGGCGGGGAGATGCTCGCCCGCAGACTGGCGGGAATGCTCTCGGCTGGCTTACGTTTTGATCACAGCATGGTCAATGACCCCAATCTGATCCTCATTCAGATCATCAACCTTGTGAAAAGCGCGATGCTCGCCTTGCTGCCGCTGATCGCGGGCGTGGTCATCGTGGCCCTGGTTTCGCCGGTCATGCTCGGTGGCCTGGTGTTCAGCGGAAAATCGCTGCAACCGAAATTCTCTAAGCTCAATCCGTTCCCCGGCATTGCGAAAATGTTTTCCGCGCAAACCGGGGCTGAGCTTCTTAAAGCGATCCTGAAATCGCTTCTTATGGGCAGTACCGCCGGGTTTTTTCTGTGGCACCACTGGCCGGAGATGATGCGCCTCATCAGCGAGTCCCCGATGACGGCGATGAAGAATGCCCTGAACCTGGTCGGGTTATGCTCGCTGCTGGTGGTACTCAGCATTATTCCGATGGTGGCGTTCGACGTTATCTTCCAGATCTATTCCCATATCAAAAAGCTGCGAATGTCGCGTCAGGACATCCGCGATGAATATAAACAGATGGAAGGCGACCCGCACGTTAAGGGCCGTATCCGCCAGATGCAGCGCGCCGCCGCGCGTCGGCGCATGATGGAAGATGTGCCGAAAGCCGACGTCATCGTCACCAACCCGACTCACTACTCCGTGGCGCTTCAGTACGACGAAAACAAAATGAGCGCGCCGAAAGTGGTGGCGAAAGGGGCCGGGCTGATTGCGCTGCGCATTCGTGAAATTGCCACGGAAAACCGTGTGCCGATCCTGGAAGCACCGCCGCTGGCTCGCGCGCTGTATCGCCACGCGGAAATTGGACAACAGATCCCGGGCCAGCTCTACGCCGCTGTCGCAGAGGTGCTGGCCTGGGTGTGGCAACTGAAACGCTGGCGTTTAGCGGGCGGTCAACGACCTGTAAAACCTGAGAACCTGCCGGTGCCTGAAGCACTGGATTTTTTGAACGAGAAGGACACTGATGGCTAATCTGGTGGCAATGTTGCGCCTGCCCGGCAACCTGAAATCGACGCAATGGCAGATCCTTGCCGGACCGATTCTGATCCTGCTAATTCTGTCGATGATGGTGCTGCCGTTACCGGCATTTATCCTCGACCTGCTTTTCACCTTCAACATTGCGTTGTCCATCATGGTGTTGCTGGTGGCGATGTTCACCCAGCGCACGCTGGAGTTCGCCGCGTTTCCAACGATCCTGCTGTTCACCACGCTGCTGCGCCTGGCGCTGAACGTTGCCTCCACGCGTATCATCCTGATGGAAGGGCACACCGGCGCGGCGGCGGCGGGCAAGGTGGTCGAAGCCTTTGGTCACTTCCTGGTGGGCGGCAACTTCGCCATCGGTATCGTGGTGTTCGTCATTCTGGTGATTATCAACTTCATGGTTATCACTAAAGGGGCGGGGCGTATCGCTGAAGTGGGCGCGCGCTTCGTGCTCGACGGGATGCCGGGCAAGCAGATGGCCATCGACGCGGACCTGAATGCCGGGCTGATCGCGGAAGATGAAGCGAAAAAACGCCGTGCCGAAGTGACCCAGGAGGCAGATTTCTACGGCTCCATGGACGGTGCGAGTAAGTTTGTGCGCGGTGACGCCATCGCGGGCATTCTGATCATGGTGATTAACGTCGTCGGCGGCCTGCTCGTCGGCGTGCTGCAACACGGTATGGACATGGGCCACGCGGCGGAAAGCTATACGCTGCTGACCATTGGTGACGGTCTGGTGGCGCAGATCCCGGCGCTGGTGATCTCCACCGCGGCGGGCGTGATTGTGACTCGCGTCAGTACCGATCAGGACGTGGGCGAGCAGATGGTGGGGCAGCTCTTCAGCAACCCGCGCGTTATGCTGCTCTCCGCGGCGGTGCTGGGCCTGCTCGGTATGGTGCCGGGCATGCCAAACCTGGTATTCCTGCTGTTCACCGCTGCGCTGCTGGGGCTTGCCTGGTGGATGCGTGGCCGGGAAACGCAGCCTAAAGCAGAGCCTGCGCCGGTCAAAATGCCTGAGAACACCCAGGCGGTGGAAGCCACCTGGAACGACGTACAGCTCGAAGATTCGCTGGGGATGGAAGTGGGGTACCGCCTGATCCCGATGGTGGATTTCCAGCAGGATGGTGAGCTGCTTGGCCGTATCCGCAGCATTCGTAAAAAATTCGCCCAGGATATGGGCTTCCTGCCGCCGGTGGTCCACATCCGGGACAATATGGATCTCCCGCCCGCGCGCTACCGCATCCTGATGAAAGGGGTGGAAATCGGCAGCGGTGATGCGTACCCCGGCCGCTGGCTGGCGATTAACCCGGGCACCGCCGCAGGCACGTTGCCGGGTGAGCAGACGACCGACCCGGCCTTTGGTCTGGCGGCAATCTGGATTGAGAGCGCCCTGAAAGAGCAGGCCCAGATTCAGGGTTACACGGTCGTTGAGGCCAGTACCGTGGTGGCAACGCACCTCAACCACCTGATTGGCCAGTTCTCCGCGGAACTGTTTGGACGTCAGGAGGCGCAGCAGCTGCTCGACCGCGTAACGCAGGAGATGCCGAAGCTGACCGAAGATTTGGTGCCGGGCGTACTGACCTTAACCACCCTGCACAAAGTGCTGCAAAATCTGCTCGATGAGAAGGTGCCCATTCGCGATATGCGTACCATCCTTGAGACGCTGGCCGAACATGCGCCGCTGCAAAGCGATCCGCACGAACTGACGGCGGTGGTGCGCGTGGCGCTTGGACGCGCCATTACCCAGCAATGGTTCCCGGGAACCGGCGAAGTGCAGGTCATTGGCCTGGACACGCCGCTGGAACGTCTGCTGCTTCAGGCGTTGCAGGGCGGTGGCGGGCTGGAGCCGGGTCTGGCGGACAGATTACTGGCGCAAACCCAGGAGGCGCTGGCGCGTCAGGAGATGCTGGGCGCGCCGCCGGTGCTGCTGGTGAATCACGCGCTGCGTCCGTTGCTGTCGCGCTTCCTGCGCCGGAGCCTGAACCAGCTGGTAGTGCTGTCGAATATGGAGCTGTCCGATAACCGCAATATTCGCATGACGGCGACCATAGGAGGGAAATAATGCGTAAGTGGCTGTGGATCTTACTTTTCCCGCTGGCGGCGCAGGCCGCAGGCGAGGGGGCATGGCAGGCCAGCAGTATCGGCTTGACGCTCAACCATCGGGGGGAGTCGATCTCCTCCCGTCCGCTGTCCGCCTCTGAGCCCGTGTCCGGGCAGATGACGCTGGTGGCCTGGAATTACACCCTGACGGGACCCACACCGGCCGGGTTGCGGGTGCGGCTGTGCTCGCTGACCCGCTGCGCGGAAATCGAGGGTCAACGTGGCACTACCCAGGCCTTCAACGGGGTGTCTGCTCAGGAGCCTTTACGCTTTATCTGGGAAGTGCCAGGCGGTGGACGTCTCATCCCGGCGCTGAAGGTTCAGCGCAACGAGGTGCTCGTCAACTACCGCTAACTGCCCGCCTTTTCGCCAGTCTCCAGGCATTTCTGAAGGCTGGCTCGCAAAAATGACCTTCCCTTTTGATACAAAAGAAACGCTGTTTTATAAATCAGTGACACGCGTATTGACACTCTTTGCGTTTTTGCCATTCACCACTTTGTGATGGCAGAAACAGAAAGGTATCAACAGGTCGATACTTTTACTGTAGCCGTGTAAAAACTCCCGGACGAGGTTGCTTACAGGGAGTCTCCCAAAACTGATTAGGGTTGACGGCAATGAAAACACGTAAAATTGGACTCGCAAATTATTTTGCTTACGGGTCAGGGGACTTCCTCGGGGCGGGGACTACCGCCCTGACGGCCGCCTGGCTTTTGTATTTTTATACCACCTTCTGTGGACTCACACCGATTGAAGCAACCTTTATCTTCGCTGCCGCAAGGGTGCTGGATGCGGTTGTCAGCCCGTTAATGGGCTTTTTGACCGATAACTTTGGCACCACCTGGCTGGGCAAGCGTTTTGGCCGTCGTAAGTTCTTCATCCTGCTCGGTATTCCCTGCGTTTTCAGCTACTCGCTGATGTGGGTAGGGGACATGAGTTTCTGGTACTACCTGCTGACCTATCTGATCTTTGATATCGTCTACACCATGATCCTGGTGCCGTACGAAACGCTGGTGCCGGAGATGACGGACGATTTCAAACAGAAAACAAAATTCTCCGGGGCGCGTATCTCTATGGCGCAGATGTCCGCCATTCTGGCCTCCTTCCTGCCGGGGATCCTGCTCACGCATTTCGGCAAAGACAACGCGATCTCCTTCTTCTATGCAAGCCTGGTCTTCTCCGTACTCTGCGCGCTGATGCTTACTTTCGTCTGGTTCTTCACCTGGGAGCGTCCGCGGGAAGAGTGGTCTGAAGCGGCCCTGCGTGCCGAGGAAGAGAAGAAAAAGCTGACCCTGGGCCAGAGCCTGAACCGTCTTTTTGTCGAATTAAGTTCGACGCTGCGCATCAAGATTTTCCGCCAGCATCTGGGGATGTACCTTGGCGGCTACATCGCCCAGGACGTCTTTAATGCGGTGTTCACCTATTACGTGGTATTTGTGCTGATGCAGGAGGCGTCAATGGCGTCCAACCTGCTGGGCACGATGGCCATCTTCCAGTTCCTCGCCGTGATCGGCATGATCCCGCTGTGCATTCGCTTCGGACCTGCGCCGTCTTACCGCATGGTGGTCGTGCTGTTTGGTCTGGCCTCGCTCTCTTACGCGGTGCTTTATTACGCGGGCCTGAGCGACGTTTACGCTCTGCTGCTGCTGATCTCTGCGGTTGCCGGTCTTGGCCGCGGGGGTATCAACTACGTACCGTGGAATACCTACACCTACATTGCTGACGTGGACGAAGTGATCACCGGTCAGCGTCGCGAAGGGATCTTCGCGGGCATCATGACGCTGACCCGTAAAGCGTCTCAGGCCGGTGCGGTGATGCTGGTGGGGATCGTGATGCAGATGTCGGGCTTTGTCAGCGGGCAAAAAGTGCAACCTGCGGAAGTGAGCCACACCATTCTGATGATCCTGAGCGTTGGCACTATTCTGGTGCTGTTCTGCGGCTTCCTTGTCTCCCTGCGCTTCAAACTCAATTTGCAGACCCACAGCACCCTGCGTGAAGAGACCGCGAAAATGCGCGAGTCCGGCCATGCGATGCCAGAGGCGGTGACCCCGCAGGCCCGCGCTACCGTGGAGATGCTGGCGGGAATGCCGTATGAATCCCTGTGGGGCAACAACAACATCGGTTATCTGAATCGCAATAAGCCGGCGGCCCCTTCGCTGAAGGATCGCGCGGTACTGAATTCGACATACAACAGAGGTTAAGATGATGAAAGTTTGGCCTGTCAAACATAGCCCGTTACTGCGTCAGCCTGAGCGCTTTATCGCCAGGGATGAGCTGAAATCGCTGATTCAAAAGGTGACGCATAACCTGGTCAATATTCACGACAAAACGGGTGAGTTTTTGCTGCGGCTGGACGACGGGCGCGTGATCGACACCAAAGGCTGGGCCGGATGGGAATGGACCCACGGCGTCGGTTTATACGGTATCTGGCAGTATTACTGCCAGACCGGTGACGAAGGCATGCGCGAGATTATCGACAGCTGGTTTGCTGACCGTTTCGCTGAAGGCGCAACCACCAAAAACGTGAATACCATGTCGCCGTTCCTGACGCTGGCGTATCGCTACGAAGAGACCAAAAACCCTGCCTGGCTGCCGTGGCTGGAAAGCTGGGCGGAATGGGCGATGAATGAGATGCCGCGCACCGAACATGGCGGCATGCAGCACATCACCCTGGCGGAAGAGAACCATCAGCAGATGTGGGATGACACGCTGATGATGACGGTGCTGCCGCTGGCGAAAATCGGCAAGCTGCTGAACAAGCCGGAGTACGTCGAGGAGGCGATCTATCAGTTCCTGCTCCACGTACAGAACCTGATGGATCGGGAGACCGGACTGTGGTTCCACGGCTGGAATTACGACGGCAATCACAACTTTGCCCGGGCTCGCTGGGCGCGCGGCAACAGCTGGCTGACCATCGTGATCCCGGATTTCCTCGAGCTGGTGGATCTGCCGGAAAACAACGCCGTTCGTCGCTATCTGGTGCAGGTACTGAACGCGCAGATCGCCGCACTGGCAAAATGTCAGGACGAGAGCGGATTGTGGCATACGCTGCTGGACGATCCTGATTCTTATCTGGAGGCGTCGGCCACGGCAGGGTTTGCTTACGGCATTCTGAAAGCCGTGCGCAAGCGTTATGTCGGCGCAGAGTACGCAGAGGTGGCGGAGAAAGCGATTCGCGGCATCGTGCAAAACATCTCGCCGGAAGGGGAGCTGCTGCAAACGTCCTTCGGGACGGGGATGGGGAGCGATCTGGCGTTTTACCGCCAGATACCGCTGACCTCGATGCCGTATGGCCAGGCAATGGCGATTCTGTGTCTGACGGAATATTTGCGGAAATATTTCTGATAATAAAAAACCCGGCGCTCGCCGGGTTTCTTTTTTACATACGTTCTACGGTTTCGATACCCAGGGTATCCAGACCGAGCTTCAGTGTCTTCGCCGTCAGCTGCGCCAGCTTCAGGCGGCTGTGACGCACCGCTTCGCTCTCGGCAGAGAGGATAGGGCAGTGTTCGTAGAAGCCAGAGAACAGACCGGCCAGATCGTACAGGTAAGCACACATAACATGCGGCGTACCGTCACGCGCGACCACGGAGAGCGTCTCTTCGAACTGAAGCAGGCGGGCAGCCAGCTGTGCTTCACGATCTTCGGTAAGGGTCACCGTGGCATTCGCCAGCACGCTTTCGTCGATATTGGCTTTACGGAAGACGGAGAGTACGCGGGTATAAGCGTACTGCATATATGGCGCCGTGTTGCCTTCAAACGCCAGCATGTTGTCCCAGTCGAAGATATAGTCGGTGGTACGGTTCTTGGAGAGATCCGCGTATTTCACCGCGCCGATCCCAACCGCGTTAGCCAGTTTTTCCAGCTCGTCAGCAGGCATATCCGGGTTCTTCTCGGCCACCAGGCGACGCGCGCGTTCCAGCGCTTCATCCAGCAGATCGGAAAGCTTCACGGTGCCGCCCGCACGGGTTTTGAACGGCTTACCGTCTTTACCCAGCATCATGCCGAACATGTGATGTTCCAGCGGCACGGAATCCGGCACATAACCTGCTTTACGCACGATAGTCCACGCCTGCATCAGGTGCTGGTGCTGGCGGGAGTCGATGTAATACAGCACGCGGTCCGCATGCAGGGTTTCGTAACGGTATTTCGCACAGGCGATGTCGGTGGTGGTGTAGAGATAGCCGCCATCCTTTTTCTGGACGATCACGCCCATCGGTTCGCCTTCCTTGTTTTTATACTCATCAAGGAACACCACCGTTGCGCCTTCGCTTTCCACCGCCAGATTTTTAGCTTTCAGGTCTGCCACAATGCCTGGCAGCATCGGGTTATACAGGCTTTCACCCATCACGTCGTCACGGGTCAGGGTCACGTTCAGACGGTTATAGGTAAGCTGGTTCTGGGACATGGTAATGTCCACCAGCTTGCGCCACATCTCGAGGAAGTACGGGTCGCCACCTTGAAGTTTTACCACGTAGCTGCGCGCGCGCTCGGCGAAGGCTTCATCTTCGTCATAGTGCTTTTTGGCTTCACGGTAGAAACCTTCCAGGTCTGCCAGCGCCATTTCGCCTGCGTTTTCCTGCTGCTGCTTTTCCAGATACGCGATCAGCATGCCGAACTGCGTGCCCCAGTCGCCTACGTGGTTAGCGCGGATCACCTTGTGACCAAGGAACTCCAGGGTACGCACCGCCGCGTCACCGATGATGGTGGAGCGCAGGTGACCGACGTGCATCTCTTTCGCCACGTTTGGCGCGGAGTAGTCAACCACCACGGTCTGGGCTTCTGGCTGAGCCACGCCCAGACGGTCAGACTTCAGCGCCGCGTCAACGTGGCTTGCCAGGAACGCAGGCTCAAGGAAAATGTTGATAAAGCCTGGACCGGCGATTTCGGTTTTGCTGGCGATGCCGGTGAGATCCAGATGCGTCAGTATCTGCTCAGCGAGCTGTCGCGGCGGCATGCCCAGTTTTTTAGCCACTGCCATCACGCCATTAGCCTGATAGTCGCCAAACTGTACTTTCGCTGACTGACGAACCTGTGGTTCGCAATCCGCAGGCGCACCTGCGGCAATCAGTGCCTGACTGACTTTTTCTGAGAGAAGAGCCTGAATATTCACCTGGATACCTTACGTTTTTGATGCGGGTAAAAAACACCCACGCCAGTTTAAGAATTTAGGGCGGGGAGTATACTGCAAATGCCTTCGGGCGTCAGCCCTGCGGGGGGCGAAGATCGCTCAGAATTCAGGCGAAGACGGTATGCATAATCATGCAGTCGAAAAAACCGTGATTCTGCGGTTGGTCGACAGAGGGCAACAGAGTAAATTAGCGGCTTTGCGACACGAAACGAGACTGACCTATGGCGAACTGGCATACCATTGACGAACTGCATGATATTTCCGCAGATTTACCGCGCTTCACTCAGGCGTTCACAGAACTTGCCACCCGTCTCGGGCTGGATATTGCGCCGCTTGAGGCCGATCACATCTCTTTGCGCTGCCACCAGAATGCCACCGCCGAACGCTGGCGGCGTGGCTTTGAGCAGTGCGGAGAACTGCTGTCGGAGAATATCATTAACGGTCGCCCGATCTGCCTGTTCAAACTTCACGCGCCGGTAACGGTGGCGCACTGGCAATTCACCGTTGTGGAACTGCCCTTGCCAGGAGAGAAGCGTTATCCGCACGAAGGCTGGGAGCATATCGAAATTGTTCTGCCTGGGGAGCCCGAGACGCTGAACGCCCGTGCGCTGGCGCTGCTTTCCGACGAGGGGTTAAGCCAGCCGGGTATTTTCGTCAAAACCAGCTCGCCAAAAGGGGAGCGCGAACGCTTACCGAACCCTACGCTTGCCGTAACGGACGGCAACGTGACGGTGAAATTCCATCCCTGGACTATCGAGCAGATCGTCGCCAGCGAAGCGTAAGCATTGTGAGCGTCGATCCAGACACCAATCGGGCAACGTGCCACGATGGTACGTTGAGTGAAATTTAAGGAGGATGACATGGCGCTGCTGGAAATTTGTTGTTACAGCGTGGAGTGTGCCGTCACTGCGCAACGGCAGGGGGCCGATCGCATCGAGCTTTGCGCGGCACCGAAAGAAGGAGGATTAACCCCGTCCTTTGGCGTGCTGAAATCAGCCCGTCAGGCCATCACTATTCCGGTGCACCCGATTATTCGCCCGCGCGGCGGTGATTTTTGTTATACGGCGGGTGAGTTCAGTGCCATGCTTGAGGATATCGCCCTCGTCCGTGATTCCGGTTTTCCGGGGCTGGTGATCGGTGTGCTGGACGAAGACGGCAACATCGATCTTCCGCGTATGCGTCAGGTCATGCGCGCCGCCCGGGGGATGGCGGTCACTTTTCATCGTGCGTTCGATATGTGTAAGGATCCGATACAAGCCTTTGATACGCTGGCAGAACTGGGCGTGGCGCGCGTTCTGACGTCGGGCCAGCAGTCCTCGGCTGAAAAAGGACTGAAATTAATTACGGAACTAAAAGCACATTCCGGTGTTCCAATAATCATGGCGGGCGCAGGAGTACGCGCCAGCAATCTGGAACTGTTTTTAAACGCAGGGGTGGAAGAGCTGCACAGCTCGGCGGGTAAATGGATACCTTCACCCATGCGTTATCGCAATACAGGGTTGTCAATGTCGACGGATGCTGAAGCGGATGAGTACTCGCGCTACGGTGTGGATGGAGAGTCGGTTGCGGTAATGAAATCGTTGATTGAACGTCATCACGTGTAGCAACGTACCGATTTTTACCGCGCATCATGTCGCCCAATATGATGCTTGCTTGTACCAGGCCCCTGCAAATTACACAGGGGCCTTTTTTTCTCCTTCATATTTCAAGCCGCAGCCGCGTTGGCCGCCTCGCTCACCCCGGTCACTTACTGATGTAAGCTCCCGGGGATTCGCTGCGTTGCCGCCTTGCTGCAACTTGAACTATTTTGGAGAAAACGTGCGACGCGTAGGCCGGGTAAGGCGCAGCCGCCACCCGGCTAAAGGCTACGGCTTGGTCGCAATCAATACCGCACGCATCGGGGCCGGATAGCCTTCGATGGTTTTACTGTGATCGTCCGGGTCGAGGAATTGCTCCAGTGATTCGGTGATCATCCAGTCGGTGCGGCGCTGTTCCTCAACTGACGTCACGCACACATCGGCGATGCGTACATCGACAAACCCACATTTCTCCAGCCAGTTCTTCAGCGCCAGCGCGGAAGGGATGAAGTAAACGTTGCGCATCTGCGCATAGCGATCGCCCGGCACCAGAACGGCATGTTCATCGCCTTCGATGACCAGCGTTTCCAGCACCAGTTCGCCGCCGCTGACCAGCTGATCTTTCAACTGCCAGAGATGCTCCAGCGGGGAACGACGGTGGTACAGCACACCCATCGAGAAAACGGTATCAAACGCTTTCAGGGCAGGGAGTTGCTCGATACCCAGCGGCAGCAGGTGCGCACGCTGGTCGTTACCCAGGAGCTTACGCACCGCTTCAAACTGGCACAGGAACAGCTGCATCGGATCGATACCGACGGCCAGATGCGCGCCTGCGCCGATCATGCGCCACATGTGATAGCCGCTACCGCAGCCCACGTCCAGAATGGTGCGCCCGGTCAGGTCGGATAAATGCGGCAGAACGCGATCCCACTTCCAGTCGGAACGCCACTCGGTGTTGATGTTTACGCCGTACAGCGAGAACGGCCCTTTGCGCCACGGCATCAGGTTACGCATCAGCGTTTCGATGCGGTTGATCTGCCCGGCCGGGAGCGGCTCTTCGCTCTCCGCCGTCACGCTGTGCAGCAAATCCAGACGATGAGGCGTCAGTTCAGGCAGAAACTCCACGGCGTTGGACCACTGCTTCAACAGACCATGCTGCTGATCGCGCTGCCAGGTGGCAATTTGCGCAGGCAGGGTTTCCAGCCAGTGGGAAAGGTGGTTTTTGGCAATCAGCTGATAGAAATTACCGAACTCGATCATGCTGCGTCTCCGGCTTTAAGCGCCACCAGAGAACCAAAGTTAAAGCACTGGAACCACAGTTCGCTGTGTTCAAATCCGGCTTTGCGCAGGCGCGCTTTGTGGGTTTCTACGGAATCCGTCAGCATGACGTTTTCAAGCATGCTGCGCTTCTGGCTGATCTCCAGCTCGCTGTAGCCATTTGCACGCTTGAAATCATGGTGCATGTTGAACAGCAGTTCGCCCACGCTGGCGTCTTCAAAGCTGAATTTCTCAGACAGCACAAGCGCGCCGCCCGGGTTCAGGCCCTGATAAATTTTATCCAGCAACCGCTGACGATCGTCCGGCACCAGGAACTGAAGGGTAAAGTTCAGAACCACCATCGAGGCGTTCTGGATGTCGATATCGCGGATATCGCCTTCTACCACCTCCACAGGCGTAGGGGCTTTATACGCGTCAATGTGGCGACGGCAGCGTTCAACCATGGCCGGTGAGTTATCGACAGCTACAATCTTGCAGCCTTCGTGATGAACGTTACGACGAATGGACAGCGTTGCCGCTCCCAGCGAACAGCCCAGGTCATAGACCTGCGTGCCGGGTTGAACAAAACGCTCCGCCAGCATGCCGATCATGGAGATAATATTGGAATAACCGGGAACAGAGCGCTGGATCATATCCGGGAAGACTTCGGCTACCCGTTCATCAAAGGTCCAGTCGCCCAGGCTGGCGATAGGCGCGGAAAAAAGCGTGTCGCGATCTGACATAACGTAAAAATCCGGGAAAAATAAAGGGGCATATTGTGCGCTAATGGAAGGAGAAAACCAACTCCCACGGCATATACCAAAGGTTAGCCAGCACCATCAGCAAAAGCGAGCACCAGGTCGCGCTCATGCCGGAACGACGCCAGCGGATCAGGCGGTGGTGAAAACCATAATAATGCATCAAACGCCCTGCAATCAGCAGCAGCCCACAGACGTGCACCATCCAGGTTTCTGCGCCATCCATCTCCATTAACAGCAGTAAAATTAACGCGACGGGAATGTACTCGACCGCGTTGCCGTGGATGCGGATTGCGCTTTGTAGCTCAGAAAAGCCCCCGTCACCGTACGAGACGCGGTACTGCATTCTCAGGCGCACAACATCAAATGAAAACTTAATCAGCAGTAATGCACCTAACACCGCATACAGCGCGCTGACCATACTAACTCCCTGTTTTTGGCAGATGGCACGTCTCTATGATAGGGGGTGATTTCAGAAAAGAGAAGATTGTTGTGGGATGGACGGCGCGGGGCCAACCAACGGAACCGCCTGCTGCAAGGCCTGCCAGAGAGCATCGACCAGTTCAGGCGCCTGTGCGATATCCGGCGTATGTAAAAAAAGGTACGGCGTGGTGGTGTGCTCCCATTTCGCCAGCGTTTGCAGCCAGACGGCGAACATCTCCTCATTTTGCTGCATGTTATCGCTGCCGATAAACCGGACCATCGGGTTCTGCGCCGTTACGATCGCGTGGACGGGCACTTTCGGTTTTTTGCGCTGAGCATCAACAACGGCTTCGCTGTGCGGGATTGCGCTGTGCACGGGGCGGCTGTCGAGGATCACGCGGTTGACCGATCGTTCATGCAGGCCGCGATTGAGCGCTTTCTCCGCGTCGCCCTTGGCAAAGAATTCCGGATGCCTTACTTCTACGCCGTAGGTGAAGCCATGCGGCAGGGCGTCGAGAAACTGCCAGAGGGCAGGCAGGTCGCGCGGGCCAAACGTGGCGGGAAGCTGGAGCCAGTACTGGCCAATACGGTTGGCCAGAGGCGACATCCGGGTGAAAAACTCGTGGGTTAAATCATCGCAGTTGCGCAGCGCGGCGTTGTGGGAGATGGTCGCCGGGAATTTAAAGCAAAAGCGGAAGTCGTCGGTGGTTTGCCCGCGCCAGCGTTCGACGATCTCCGCGCGGGGCAGGGCGTACAGCGTGGTATTGCCCTCCACGCAGTTAAAGTGTCGGGCATACTCTTCAAGGCTGGTAATACCCAGGCGCACCCATTTCGGGTGCGACCACTGGGGCAGGCCTACGTACATCATAGCGCGCTGAGGATCTCATCCGTGCTGCGCACGCGACCGATACGCGGGAAGATATGGGTCATGCTGCCCTGATGCTGATCCGCAGAGGCTGCGCTGCACGCATCTTCCGCGATCACCAGGTTAAAGCCCAGCTCCCAGGCGTTACGGGCGGTGGATTCCACACCAATGTTGGTGGAGATCCCGCACAGAATAATCGTGTCGATCCCGCGACGGCGTAGCTGGAGCTCCAGGTCGGTGCCGTAGAATGCGCCCCACTGGCGTTTGGTGACTTCTATATCGCTGTCGCGTTTACCGAGCGAGACAGGATATGTCCACCAGTTGTCCGGCAGCGCCTGCGCCGGCGCCTGGGCATCAACCGGCTGTTTTAACGCTTCGGCGAAATCAGCGGACCAGCCGACGCGCACCATAACAACAGGCGAGCCGCTGGCGCGGCATTTTTCTGCCAGGCGCGCAGCGCGGCTGACCACATCGTCAGCGGTGTGCGGACCACCGGCAAAAGGCAGAATGCCTTCCTGTAAATCAATGACCACAAGGGCGGTTTTGGTGGCATCAAGTGTAAACATCGTCACTCCCGTCAAATGATTGCTTTTCTACACCTTACGACGTGATGGCCTGTTATCGGTCGGATAATTTTGTTAATTTTTGTGAGAATAGGCAATAAGAGTTCAGCAAACGCGCGTCAGGCCGTGCTTCGCTCTTATCGTGCGGCAGAATTTCCAGTATAATAGCCGCCTTTTTTCATCCAGTTGTGACATACAGAAAGCTGCGACATCGTAGCCTGCGAGACAGGCGACAATCAGCCTGCGGCTAATTAAGGGATATCTCATGCGTACAGAATATTGCGGGCAGCTGCGTCAGTCCCACGTCGGGCAGCAGGTCACCCTGTGTGGTTGGGTCAATCGTCGTCGCGATCTTGGTAGCCTTATCTTTATTGATATGCGTGACCGCGAAGGTATCGTTCAGGTGTTCTTCGATCCGGATCGCGCTGATGCGTTGAAGCTGGCTTCTGAGCTGCGCAATGAGTTCTGCATTCAGGTGACGGGCACCGTGCGTGCGCGTGACGAGAAAAACGTCAACGCCGACATGGCGACCGGCGCTATCGAAGTGCTGGCGTCCGATCTGACGATCATCAACCGCGCGGAAGCGTTGCCGCTGGACTCCAACCACGTCAACACCGAAGAAGCGCGTCTGAAATACCGCTACCTGGATCTGCGTCGTCCGGAAATGGCTCAGCGCCTGAAAACCCGTGCGAAAATCACCAGCCTGGTGCGCCGTTTTATGGATGACCACGGTTTCCTTGATATCGAAACCCCGATGCTGACCAAAGCCACGCCGGAAGGCGCGCGCGACTACCTGGTGCCATCCCGCGTCCATAAAGGCAAATTCTACGCGCTGCCGCAGTCACCACAGCTTTTCAAACAGCTGCTGATGATGTCCGGCTTCGATCGCTACTATCAGATCGTGAAATGCTTCCGCGACGAAGACCTGCGCGCTGACCGTCAGCCAGAATTTACCCAGATCGATGTGGAAACCTCCTTCATGACCGCTGAGCAGGTGCGTGAGGTGATGGAAGCCCTGGTGCGTAGCCTGTGGAACGACGTGAAAGGCGTTGAGCTGGGCGATTTCCCTGTCATGACCTTCGCGGAAGCCGAGCGTCGCTACGGTTCTGACAAACCAGACCTGCGTAACCCGATGGAGCTGGTGGACGTGGCAGACCTGGTGAAAGCCGTTGAGTTCGCGGTCTTTGCTGGCCCGGCTAACGATCCGAAAGGCCGCGTGGCTGCCCTGCGCGTTCCGGGCGGTGCTGCCCTGAGCCGTAAGCAGATTGACGACTACGGCAACTTCATCAAGATCTACGGCGCGAAAGGTCTGGCCTATATTAAAGTAACCGAGCGTGCAAAAGGTCTGGAAGGCATCACCAGCCCGGTGGCGAAATTCCTGAATGCGGACATCGTGGAAGCGATCCTTGAGCGCACCGGCGCGCAGGACGGCGACATGATCTTCTTCGGTGCAGACAACAAGAAAGTGGTTGCGGATGCGATGGGCGCGCTGCGTCTGAAGCTTGGCAAAGACCTGAACCTGACCGACGAAAGCAAATGGGCGCCGCTGTGGGTAATCGACTTCCCGATGTTTGAAGACGACGGTGAAGGCGGCCTGACCGCGATGCACCACCCGTTCACCTCGCCAAAAGAGATGACGGCGGCAGAGCTGAAAGCGGCGCCGGAAGACGCGGTGGCAAACGCCTACGATATGGTCATCAACGGCTACGAAGTGGGCGGCGGCTCCGTGCGTATTCACAGCGGTGAAATGCAGCAGACCGTGTTCGGCATTCTGGGCATTAACGAGCAGGAGCAGCGCGAGAAGTTTGGCTTCCTGCTGGACGCCCTGAAGTACGGTACCCCTCCGCACGCGGGTCTGGCCTTCGGTCTTGACCGTCTGACCATGCTGCTGACCGGCACCGACAACATCCGTGATGTGATCGCCTTCCCGAAAACCACCGCAGCGGCGTGTCTGATGACTGAAGCGCCAAGCTTTGCCAACCCGGCCGCGCTGGCTGAGCTGGGCATTGAGGTGGTGAAGAAGGAAGAGAAAAACTGATATGGCATATAAGCGTCCCGTTTCGGTTCTGGTGGTCATTTATGCAGAAGACACGAAGCGGGTGCTGATGTTGCAGCGGCGCGACGATCCGGATTTCTGGCAGTCGGTTACCGGCAGCCTGGAAGAGGGAGAGACCGCGCCGCAGGCCGCCGCGCGTGAAGTAAAGGAAGAGGTCGCCATTGACGTTGCTTACGAGCAACTGACCCTGAAGGACTGTCAGCGCACGGTGGAGTTTGAAATTTTTAGCCATTTACGTCATCGCTATGCACCGGGAATTGAGCGCAATACGGAATCGTGGTTCTGCCTTGCGCTTCCCCATGAGCGGGAGATCGTGTTCACGGAACACCTGACCTACCGCTGGGTGGATGCGGCGGATGCCGCCGCACTGACCAAGTCGTGGAGCAACCGGCAGGCGATTGAAGAATTTGTAATTAACGCTGCCTGAGAAGGCGCGATTTTTGGAGAACTTTTTATGGCAGGTCATAGTAAGTGGGCCAACACCAAACACCGCAAAGCGGCACAGGATGCCAAACGCGGTAAAATCTTTACCAAAATCATTCGTGAGTTGGTGACAGCGGCGCGTCTGGGCGGCGGCGATCCGGCCTCTAACCCACGTCTGCGCGCAGCGGTGGATAAAGCCCTGTCCAACAACATGACGCGTGACACCCTGAACCGTGCCATCGCACGTGGCGTGGGCGGTGATGAAGACGCGAACATGGAAACCATCATTTATGAAGGTTACGGTCCTGGCGGTACGGCGGTGATGGTTGAGTGTCTGTCCGACAACCGTAATCGTACCGTTGCGGAAGTGCGTCACGCGTTCACCAAAACCGGCGGCAACCTGGGCACTGACGGTTCTGTAGCGTACCTGTTCAGCAAAAAAGGCGTCATCTCCTTCGAGAAAGGCGACGAAGATGCGATCATGGAAGCGGCGCTGGAAGCCGGTGCGGAAGACGTGGTGACCTATGACGACGGTGCTATTGATGTTTACACCGCATGGGAAGAGATGGGTGCCGTGCGCGATGCGCTGGAAGCGGCTGGCCTGAAGGCGGATAACGCTGAAGTCTCCATGATCCCGTCTACCAAAGCGGACATGGATGCGGAAACCGCACCGAAACTGCTGCGTCTGATCGACATGCTCGAAGACTGCGACGACGTGCAGGAAGTGTATCACAACGGTGAAATCTCTGATGAGGTTGCAGCGACTCTCTGATGAGAGCCTGTAAACCGTTTACGGGAGACGCGTGATGTCGATTATTCTCGGGATTGACCCCGGCTCACGCGTCACCGGCTATGGCGTTATCCGTCAGGTGGGACGCCAGCTAACCTACCTCGGCAGCGGCTGTATTCGCACCAAAGTGGACGATCTGCCGTCGCGCCTGAAGCTCATCTATGCGGGCGTGTCGGAGATCATCACCCAGTTCCAGCCGGACTATTTCGCCATCGAGCAGGTCTTTATGGCGAAAAACGCTGACTCGGCGTTAAAGCTCGGTCAGGCGCGCGGCGTGGCGATTGTTGCCGCCGTGAACCAGGATCTGCCGGTGTTTGAGTACGCGGCCCGTCAGGTTAAGCAGACGGTGGTGGGCATTGGTAGCGCGGAGAAAAGCCAGGTGCAGCACATGGTGCGTACCCTGCTGAAGCTCCCTGCGAACCCGCAGGCTGACGCCGCGGATGCGCTGGCCATTGCGATTACCCACTGTCACGTCAGCCAGAATGCGATGCAAATGAGCGAGTCGCGGCTCAATCTGGCGCGAGGCAGGTTACGATAATGACAAATCAGGCTGGATGTTTATCCAGCCTTTTTTTATTATGTCGGCAGTTAATTTCTTCCAGAACGCAGGAGCGTCACGTGATAGGCAGACTCAGAGGCATCATCATTGAAAAACAACCCCCGTTAGTACTGCTGGAAGTGGGTGGCGTGGGCTATGAAGTCCATATGCCGATGACCTGCTTCTACGAACTGCCGGAGGCGGGCAAAGAGGCGGTTGTCTTTACCCAGTTTGTGGTGCGTGAAGACGCTCAGCTGCTGTACGGCTTCAATAACAAACAGGAACGCACCCTGTTCCGCGAATTGATTAAAACCAACGGCGTCGGGCCGAAGCTGGCCCTGGCGATTCTGTCCGGTATGTCAGCGCCACAGTTTGTGAATGCCGTTGAGCGTGAAGATCCGGCTGCGTTAATTAAGCTTCCGGGCATCGGGAAGAAAACCGCCGAGCGCTTGATTGTCGAGATGAAGGACCGCTTCAAAGGTCTGCATGGCGATCTGTTCACGCCGGCAGCCGATCTGGTGCTGACTTCCCCGGGCGCGCCTGCATCGGATGATGATGCCGAGCAGGAAGCGGTTGCCGCGCTGGTGGCGCTGGGCTATAAACCTCAGGAGGCCAGCCGGATGGTGAGCAAAATTGCTAAACCGGATGCCAGCAGTGAAACCCTGATTCGTGAAGCGCTGCGCGCTGCATTGTGAGGTAAAGGATGATTGAAGCAGACCGCCTGGTATCGGCAGGCACCATTCAGCCAGATGACGTGGTGGATCGCGCGATCCGTCCCAAACTGCTGGATGAGTACATCGGCCAGCCGCAGGTTCGTTCTCAGATGGAGATTTTCATCCAGGCGGCAAAGCTGCGCGGCGATGCGCTCGATCACCTGCTGATTTTTGGTCCGCCGGGGTTAGGTAAAACCACCCTGGCGAATATCGTCGCCAATGAAATGGGCGTTAACCTGCGTACCACCTCCGGCCCGGTACTGGAGAAAGCAGGGGACCTGGCGGCGATGCTGACCAACCTCGAACCGCATGACGTGCTGTTTATCGATGAGATCCACCGTCTTTCACCGGTGGTGGAGGAAGTGCTCTATCCGGCAATGGAGGATTACCAGCTGGATATCATGATCGGTGAAGGTCCGGCCGCGCGCTCGATCAAAATCGATCTGCCACCGTTTACCCTGATTGGCGCCACGACCCGCGCCGGCTCGCTGACCTCTCCACTACGCGACCGTTTTGGTATCGTGCAGCGTCTGGAGTTTTATCAGGTGCCTGACCTTCAGCATATTGTGGGCCGCAGTGCGCGCTACATGGGGCTGGATATGAGCGAAGAGGGGGCGTTTGAAGTGGCGAAGCGCTCCCGCGGTACGCCGCGTATCGCCAACCGCCTGCTGCGCCGGGTGCGTGACTTTGCCGAGGTGAAGCACGACGGCACCATATCGGCCGAGATCGCCGCCCAGGCGCTGGATATGCTGAATGTCGATGCCGAAGGCTTTGACTATATGGACCGTAAGCTGCTGCTGGCGGTGCTGGATAAGTTCTTTGGCGGGCCGGTAGGGCTGGATAACCTGGCGGCGGCAATTGGCGAAGAGCGTGAGACTATCGAAGATGTGCTGGAGCCGTATCTGATCCAGCAGGGCTTCTTACAGCGTACCCCACGTGGTCGTATGGCGACGGTGCGGGCGTGGAATCATTTCGGTATTACGCCGCCCGCGATGCCGTAAGCAGCGATAAATGGTAGCCCCGGTAAGCAAAGCGCCACCGGGGACATGCTGACTACTGCGCGGTCTTTTTCATCATACTGAAAATAAACAACACCGCCGCGCACAATACTACCGACGGCCCCGCTGGCGTGTCATAAAACGCCGAGAAAGTTAACCCGCCCGTGACCGCGATCATTCCGATAATCACCGCGATACCGGCCATTTGCTCCGGCGTACGCGCAAAACGGCGCGCAGTGGCGGCAGGAATTATCAGCAGCGACGTGATGATCAGCGCGCCAACAAATTTCATCGCCACGCCGATGGTTAACGCCGTCACCAGCATCAACAGCAGCTTCACGCGCTGAAGCTTCACGCCATCGACAAAGGCCAGATCCGGACTGACGGTCATAGCCAGTAAATTCCGCCACTGCCACAGCAGGATCCCGAGCACCACCGCCACGCCAATGGCAATGGAAATGAGATCTTCGGGCGTGACGGCCAGCAGATCGCCAAACAGGTAGGCCATCAGATCTACGCGGATGTTTGACATCAGGCTCACTACCACCAGGCCCAGCGACAGGGCGCTGTGCGCCATAATGCCGAGCAGGGTATCAATTGCCAGGTGAGGGCGTTTTTCCAGCCAGACCAGACCGGCAGCCAGCAGCAGCGTGACGACAATCACCGCATAAAACGGGTTCACGTCCAGTAACAAACCAAACGCCACACCCAGCAATGAAGCATGGGCCAGCGTATCGCCGAAATAGGACATTCTGCGCCAGACGACAAACGAGCCGAGTGGACCCGCGGCGCAGGCAAGCATAATCCCGGCCAGCCAGCCGGGCAGTAACAGTTCAATCATGAGTGTCCATTTCCCCGACGCAGGACGATTCGTCCCTGTAAATCATGGCGGTGATTGTGATTATGACGATAGATGCCCAGCTGCTCGGCGCCACGATGGCCAAACATAGAGATAAATTCCGGATGCATTGACACCACTTCTGGCGTGCCGGAACAACAAATGTGATGGTTCAGGCACAGCACTTCGTCGGTTTTGGCCATCACCAGGTGCAGATCATGGGACACCATCAGCACCGCGCAGTTTAGCTCCCGACGGAGCTGGTCAATCAGATCGTACAGCGCAACCTGACCGTTGACGTCAACACCCTGCGTCGGCTCGTCCAGGACCAGCAGCTGAGGGCTGCTGAGCAGGGCGCGGGCAAGTAATACGCGCTGGGTTTCACCGCCCGACAGCTTTTGCAAGGGCGCCTCAACAAGATGTCCCGCCTGAACGCGTTTCAGCGCCGGGAGGATATCCGCTTTACGCGTACCGGGACGGAGGCGCAGGAAGCGGCTCACCGTCAGGGGCAGGGTGGCATCGAGGTGTAATTTTTGCGGCACATAGCCGATACGCAACTTGTCTTGGCGGACGATAACACCTGCGTCAGGGGCTACCAGGCCTAATACGACGCGTACCAGCGTCGACTTGCCTGCACCGTTAGGGCCGAGCAGCGTGAGTATTTTGCCGGGCTTCAGATTCAGCGACACGTCAGAAAGGACGCGGCGCTGGCCGAATGAGACCGAAACATTTTCAAGAGAAACTAAAGTCGTCATGTCAATTTAAGCTTGCAGAAGTCATCGAATGTTATAATATCACATTCCACGCATTCATTACGATGATTAGTCGCATTATGTTACAGAAAAATACGCTTCTTTTCGCAGCTTTATCCGCTGCTCTTTGGGGTACAACAGCACAAGATGTTAACGCCGCCGTTGTCGCTTCGCTTAAACCGCTTGGATTTATCGCCTCTGCCATCGCGGATGGGGTCACTGAGACCCAGGTTCTGCTGCCTGATGGTGCTTCCGAGCATGATTATTCCCTGCGTCCATCTGATGTAAAACGCTTACAGAACGCGGACTTAGTGGTCTGGATTGGTCCTGAGATGGAAGCGTTCATGCAGAAGTCAGCCAGTCAGCTTCCCGCTGAGAAACAGGTGACGATTGCCGGGCTGTCCGGCGTGAAACCGTTACTCATGAAAGGAGCTGAGGACGAGGGTGACGAACACGACCACGACCATGCTCACGGTGAAAAAGGTGACGACCATCACCATCACGGCGAATACAACATGCATCTCTGGCTCTCCCCAGAGATAGCGCGGCTTACAGCGGTTGCAATCCACGACAAATTAGTGGAACTTATGCCGCAAAGTCGAATCAAACTCGACGCCAACCTGAAGGATTTTGAGGCTCAATTAGCCGCAACCGACAAACAGGTGGGTAACGAGCTCGCACCGCTTAAAGGAAAAGGGTACTTTGTTTTTCATGATGCCTACGGGTATTACGAGAAACATTACGGTCTGACCCCGCTGGGGCATTTTACCGTCAACCCTGAAATTCAGCCTGGTGCGCAGCGTTTACATGAAATCAGAACACAGTTGGTTGAGCAAAAAGCGACATGCGTTTTTGCTGAGCCACAGTTCAGGCCAGCGGTCGTAGAAGCCGTGGCCAGGGGAACATCCGTGCGCATGGGAACCCTTGACCCGCTAGGTACGAACATCCAGTTGAGCAAAGCGAGCTATTCGCAGTTCCTCAGCCAACTGGCGAATCAGTATGCGAGCTGCCTGAAAGGAGATTAACGAGGAAGTGAATACGTGCAACAGATAGCCCGCTCTGTCGCCCTGGCATTTAACAATCTGCCTCGACCCCACCGCGTTATGCTGGGGTCGCTTACAGTTCTCACATTAGCGGTCGCCGTCTGGCGGCCCTATGTTTACCACCCGAGTTCCGCCCCAATCATTAAAACCATCGAACTGGAGAAGAGCGAGATCCGCTCTCTGCTGCCTGAGGCCAGCGAGCCTATCGATCAGGCCGCTCAGGAAGATGAAGCGATTCCCCAGGATGAGCTGGATGACAAGATCCAGAATGAAGCCGGCATTCATGAATATGTTGTTTCTACTGGCGATACGCTGAGCAGCGTCCTGAACCAGTACGGTATCGACATGGGCAACATCAGCCAGCTCGCCGCATCCGATAAAGAGCTGCGTAACCTGAAAATTGGTCAGCAGCTTTCCTGGACCCTAACGCCCGACGGCGATCTGCAACGTCTGACCTGGGAGATGTCCCGTCGCGAAACCCGCACCTACGATCGCACTGCAAACGGTTTCAAAATGACCAGCGAATTGCAGCAGGGCGACTGGGTTAACAGCGTCATGAAAGGAACCGTCGGCGGCAGCTTTGTTTCCAGCGCACGCGATGCCGGCCTGACCAGCGCTGAAATCAGCTCGGTGATCAAAGCCATGCAGTGGCAGATGGATTTCCGTAAACTGAAAAAAGGCGATCAGTTCTCTGTCCTGATGTCCCGCGAAATGCTGGACGGTAAGCGCGAGCAGAGCCAGCTGGTGGGCGTTCGTCTGCGTTCAGACGGCAAAGACTACTACGCTATTCGCGCGGAAGACGGTAAGTTCTATGACCGCAGCGGTACGGGTCTGGCAAAAGGCTTCCTGCGTTTCCCAACGGCGAAACAGTTCCGCGTCTCCTCCAACTTTAACCCGCGTCGTCTGAACCCGGTAACTGGCCGCGTAGCGCCGCACCGTGGCGTTGACTTCGCCATGCCGCAGGGCACGCCAGTGCTGGCGGTAGGGGATGGTGAAGTGGTCATGGCGAAACGCAGCGGTGCTGCTGGCTACTACGTTGCTATTCGTCATGGTCGTACGTACACCACCCGCTACATGCACCTGCGTAAACTGCTGGTCAAACCGGGCCAGAAAGTGAAACGTGGCGATCGCATCGCGCTGTCCGGTAACACCGGCCGGTCGACGGGTCCGCACCTGCACTACGAAGTGTGGATCAACCAGCAGGCGGTTAACCCGCTGACGGCGAAACTGCCGCGCACCGAAGGGCTGACCGGCAAAGATCGCAAAGATTACCTGGCGCAGGTGAAAGAGGTGATGCCGCAGCTGCGCTTCGACTAAGCTCTCCTGATTTAAAAAGCCGGCGTCAGTATGCGCCGGCTTTTTCTTTTGTGCGCGGGCGGCAGCCTCGCTACACTATCCGAATATATTTTTGCGTCACCAGACCCTGGAACCCGCATGGAAACCAAAAAAAACAATATTGAGTACATTCCCGAGTTTGAAAAATCTTTTCGCCACCCGCGTAACTGGGGCGCCTGGCTTGGCGTATACGCGTTTGCTGGCATGGCGTTGCTACCTGCTTCCCTCCGCGATCCGGTGCTCGGCAAAGTGGGGCGCCTGGCAGGGCGCTTAGGTAAAAGCGCACGCCGCCGCGCGCAAATAAATCTGTTGTACTGTTTTCCGGATAAAAGCGACGCCGAACGCGAAGCAATCATTGATGACATGTATACCACCGCGCCCCAGGCCATGGCGATGATGGCGGAACTGGCGCTGAAAGGGCCGGAGAAGATCGTCGAACGCGTTGACTGGAAAGGGCTGGAGATCATCGACGAGATGCGTCGCAATGATGAAAAGGTGATTTTCCTGGTGCCGCACGGCTGGGGGGTAGACATTCCGGCGATGTTAATGGCGTCGCAGGGCCAGAAAATGGCGGCGATGTTCCATAATCAGGGAAACAAAATCTACGACTTCGTCTGGAATACCGTGCGCCGTCGCTTTGGCGGGCGTTTGCACGCCCGAAACGATGGCATTAAGCCTTTCATTCAGTCGGTACGTCAGGGTTACTGGGGCTACTATCTGCCCGATCAGGACCACGGCCCGGAACACAGCGAGTTTGTCGATTTCTTCGCAACCTATAAAGCCACGCTACCCGCGATTGGTCGCCTGATGAAAGTCTGCCGCGCCCGCGTGATCCCACTGTTCCCGGTTTATGACGGTAAAACGCATCGCCTGAGCATTGAGGTACGTCCGCCGATGGACGATCTGCTGACCGCAGACGATCACACCATCGCACGTCGCATGAATGAAGAGGTGGAGGTGCTGGTGGGGCCGCATAAGGAGCAATATACGTGGATCCTGAAGCTGCTCAAAACGCGTAAACCTGGCGAAACAGAGCCGTACAAGCGTAAAGAGCTTTTCCCGAAGAAATAGGAAACCTTCACCCCTCTCCCCTTAGGGGAGAGGGGATTGGAGCTTACTCTACGGTCAGTACGCGGGTGGTATTGGTTGAGCCGATGGTGCTCATCACGTCACCCTGCGTCACGATAACGATATCACCGGATACCAGATAACCTTTGTCGCGCAGCAGGTTCACGGCATCGTGCGCGGCGGCCACGCCGTCGTTGGTGCTGTCGAAGTATACTGGCGTCACGCCGCGATACAGCGCCGTCAGGTTCAGCGTACGCTCGTGACGGGACATGGCGAAGATCGGCAGACCGGAGCTGATACGGGACGTCATTAGCGCGGTACGGCCAGATTCGGTCATGGTGATGATCGCCGTGACCCCTTTCAGGTGGTTGGCTGCGTACATCGCAGACATCGCAATCGCTTCTTCCACGTTGTCGAACTGAATGTCCAGACGGTGTTTAGAGACGTTAATGCTTGGGATCTTCTCTGCACCCAGGCACACGCGCGCCATGGCGGCCACGGTTTCTGCCGGATACTGACCTGCCGCGGTTTCCGCTGACAGCATCACCGCATCGGTACCATCCAGCACGGCGTTCGCCACGTCCATGACTTCCGCACGGGTTGGCATTGGGTTGGTGATCATGGATTCCATCATCTGGGTGGCGGTGATCACCGCGCGGTTCAGCTGACGCGCGCGACGGATCAGCGCTTTCTGGATACCGACCAGTTCAGGGTCGCCAATTTCCACGCCCAGGTCACCACGGGCAACCATCACCACGTCAGACGCCAGGATCACGTCGTCCATCGCGTCCTGATCGCAGACCGCTTCAGCGCGTTCCACTTTCGCAACGATTTTCGCATCGCAGCCTGCATCGCGCGCCAGGCGGCGAGCATAGTTCAGATCTTCGCCGCAGCGCGGGAAGGAGACGGCCAGGTAATCCACGCCGATCTGCGCTGCGGTCACGATATCCGCTTTGTCTTTATCGGTCAGCGCTTCGGCAGACAGGCCACCGCCGAGTTTGTTGATGCCTTTGTTGTTGGAGAGCGGGCCGCCGACGGTCACTTCGGTGAATACCTTCATACCCTGAACTTCCAGCACTTTCAGCTGTACGCGTCCGTCGTCCAGCAGCAGGATGTCGCCAGGCACAACGTCAGCAGGCAGACCTTTGTAGTCGATACCCACTTTTTCCTTATCGCCTTCGCCTTTGCTCAGGTTGGCATCCAGCAGGAATTTATCGCCGATGTTGAGGAAGACTTTGCCTTCTTTAAAGGTCGATACGCGGATTTTTGGACCTTGCAGGTCACCGAGGATAGCAACATGGCGGCCCAGTTTAGCTGCGATTTCACGCACTTTGTCGGCACGTAATTTATGGTCTTCTGGCGTACCGTGAGAGAAGTTCATGCGCACCACGTTGGCACCCGCGGCGATAATCTTTTCGAGGTTATTATCGCGGTCGGTGGCCGGGCCTAAGGTGGTGACGATCTTGGTTCTGCGAAGCCTTCTGGACATGTAATACTCCGTTGACTGAAACAACTTTGGTGTTGCGTGAACATAGAATCGGCCTTCATCTATCGCAAGGCAGTAGCGAGGGGACCGAATGCCGTAAATCGTACATCGTAGTTATTAGGGAACATCGCTCTTTATAAGCAATTCTTTATCAAAACGCGATTCTTTCAGGGCTTCCTTGACCCGCTTCAAGTTATCCCGGAATTTTGCGCCCCGGCGTAAGGTAAAACCGGTCGCCAGCACGTCGATGACCGTCAACTGCGCCAGGCGGGAGACCATCGGCATGTACATGTCGGTGTCCTCCGGTACGTCCAGGGTAATAGCGAGCGTCGCTTCCCTGGCCAGCGGCGTACCTGCCGTCGTCAGGGCGATGACCATCGCATCGTTGTCACGCGCGAGCTGCGCCAGCTCCACCTGGCTCTTGGTGCGGCCCGTATGGGAGATGAGTACCACGACATCATCTTCACTACAATTCATACAGCTCATGCGTTGCAGCACAATGTCATCGGAGTAAATCACCGGCACGTTAAAGCGAAAGAACTTATTCATGGCGTCATGCGCCACGGCGGCGGACGAGCCAAGGCCAAAGAAGGCAATCCGTTTGGCCTGCGTGAGAAGATCGACCGCGCGATTCACTGAACTCATGTCCAGAGACTGGCGAACGTGGTCGAGCGTGGCCATAGCCGATTCAAATATTTTTGCGGTGTAAGCATCAACGCTGTCGTCTTCATCTACATTGCGATTAACATACGGGGTGCCGTTTGCCAGACTTTGGGCCAGATGCAGTTTAAAATCAGGAAAGCCGCGCGTGTCCAGACTACGACAGAATCGATTGACCGTCGGTTCGCTGACGCCCGATTCCTGTGCCAGAGCGGCGATGCTTGAATGAATCGCCTGAGCGGGCGCGGCGAGAATAACTTCAGCCACTTTGCGCTCGGATTTGCTAAGGTGTTCCAGTTGAAACTGGATTTTTTCCAGCATGTTCATTGTTAACAAGACGCTCATGAGGGCATAAACGATTTCATAAAGAGATGAAATCTTGATTCGATTTAGCCGATATTACCCCCGGGACTCCCGAAAGGGTAATCGTCGACAAGAAATGTTGTTGTTTTTTTTCATTACTTGATCGACGTCGGGTTTTGCTCTGACCCTGTTGCGCAAAGAATCGACGTTTGTTGCGTCATCAGACGGGCGTAATGGCCCGGGCGACGAAAAATCACCGTATCGCACGCGACGTTAAGCGCTAATGGTTTCAGGAAACGCGTAAAAGCAGTACAGTGCATTGTAATAAAATTACAACGATACCTGGCAGAGTACCAGGCGATCTAACTGAGGAGAATGACATGGCGGTAACGCAAACAGCCCAGGCATGTGACCTGGTCATTTTCGGCGCGAAAGGCGATCTTGCACGCCGAAAATTGCTGCCTTCCCTGTATCAGCTCGAAAAAGCGGGCCAGATCCATCCCGACACCCGAATCCTTGGGGTAGGACGCGCAGACTGGGATAAGGAGGCTTATACCAAAGTCGTGCGCGAGGCGCTCGAAACGTTCATGAAAGAGAAAATCGATGAAAGCCTTTGGGATAAGCTGAGCGGGCGTCTCGATTTCTGCAACCTGGACGTCAACGATGTAGGCGCCTTTACCCGTCTGGGTGAAATGCTTGACCAGGAAAATCGTGTCACTATTAACTATTTCGCCATGCCCCCAAGCACCTTCGGCGCCATCTGCAAAGGTCTGGGCGAAGCGAAGCTGAACGCCAAACCGGCGCGCGTGGTGATGGAGAAACCGCTGGGTACGTCGCTGGCGACCTCGCGTGAAATCAACGACCAGGTGGGCGAGTTCTTTGAGGAGTGTCAGGTTTACCGTATTGACCACTATCTGGGCAAAGAGACGGTATTGAACCTGCTGGCGCTGCGTTTTGCCAACTCCCTGTTTGTGAACAACTGGGACAACCGCACTATCGACCACGTGGAAATTACCGTGGCGGAAGAGGTGGGCATCGAAGGCCGTTGGGGCTACTTCGACCAGGCCGGCCAGATGCGGGACATGATCCAGAACCACCTGCTGCAAATTCTGTGCATGATTGCCATGTCTCCACCGTCAGATCTGACGGCCGACAGCATTCGTGACGCCAAAGTGAAAGTACTGAAATCACTGCGCCGTATTGACCGCTCCAACGTACGTGAGAAAACCGTGCGCGGCCAGTACACCGCAGGTTTTGCCCAGGGGAAAAAAGTTCCTGGCTATCTGGAAGAAGAGGGCGCGAACAAGTCCAGCAACACCGAGACGTTTGTGGCGATCCGCGTGGATATCGACGACTGGCGCTGGGCCGGTGTGCCGTTCTACCTGCGTACCGGTAAACGTCTGCCGGCAAAATGCTCCGAAGTGGTGGTCTACTTCAAAAATCCGGAACTGAACCTGTTCAAAGAATCCTGGCAGGAACTGCCGCAGAACAAACTGACCATCCGTCTGCAACCGGACGAGGGTGTGGATATTCAGATCCTCAACAAAGTGCCAGGCCTTGATCACAAACACAACCTGCAAACCACCAAGCTGGACCTGAGCTACTCTGAAACCTTCAACCAGACGCATCTCGCCGATGCTTACGAGCGTCTGCTGCTGGAAACCATGCGTGGTATCCAGGCGCTGTTCGTCCGCCGCGATGAAGTGGAAGAGGCGTGGAAGTGGGTCGACTCCATCACCGAAGCGTGGGCAGCCGATCAGGACGCGCCAAAACCGTATCAGGCGGGAACATGGGGACCTGTCGCCTCCGTTGCGATGATCACCCGTGATGGCCGCTCCTGGAACGAGTTTGAATAACCACCTTCTCTAGCCCAAAGGTGTTATTTTACCGGTAACATGATCTAACACAGCAAGTGGCATAATTTTTATCTTTTAAGCTCCGCGTGGATTCACCCGCGGAGCTTTTTTTATTACACTCCCTTCAGACATTTTGCCCCTGTGCTCCGGATATCAGGCGTTTCAGCGTTGTTAACAACCGTCAGAAACTGTGTAAACTCCCGAGCCTGGACAGATAAATTAGAGGAGCTTTTATGAATCCGACATTGTTACGCGTAACACAGCGCATTGTTGAACGCTCGAAAGAGACCCGTGCTGCCTACCTTGCCCGCATCGAACAGGCGAAGAGTGAAACTGTCCATCGCTCTCAGCTGGCCTGCGGGAATCTGGCCCACGGCTTTGCGGCCTGCCAGCCTGGTGATAAAGACGCGCTGAAAAGCATGTTGCGTAACAATATCGCCATCATTACCTCCTATAACGACATGCTTTCAGCCCACCAGCCGTATGAGGCCTACCCGGCTATCATCCGCAATGCGCTGCACAGCGTGAACGCGGTGGGCCAGGTTGCAGGCGGCGTGCCGGCCATGTGTGATGGCGTAACCCAAGGCCAGGACGGTATGGAGCTGTCCTTGCTGAGCCGCGAAGTGATCGCCATGTCGGCGGCAGTGGGCCTCTCTCACAACATGTTTGATGGCGCGCTCTATCTGGGCGTGTGCGACAAAATCGTCCCGGGGCTGGTGATGGCCGCGCTGTCGTTTGGCCATCTGCCAGCGATTTTTGTGCCGTCAGGCCCGATGGCTAGCGGTCTGCCAAACAAGGAAAAAGTCCGTATCCGCCAGCTGTATGCCGAAGGAAAAGCGGACCGTCAGGCACTGCTGGAAGCGGAAGCCGCGTCCTATCATGCGCCGGGCACCTGTACGTTCTACGGTACGGCCAACACCAACCAGATGGTGGTGGAGTTTATGGGTATGCAGCTGCCGGGCTCGTCGTTCATCCAGCCAGATGCGCCACTGCGTAAAGCGCTGACCGAAGCCGCAGCCCGTCAGGTGACGCGCCTGACCGGTAACGGCAACGAGTGGATGCCAATGGGCAAAATGGTGGATGAAAAAGTCATCGTAAACGGGATTGTCGCCCTGCTGGCGACCGGCGGTTCAACCAACCATACCATGCACCTTGTCGCGATGGCGCGCGCGGCGGGCATTCTGATCAACTGGGATGACTTCTCCGATATCTCCTCCGTGGTACCGCTGATGGCGCGTCTGTACCCGAACGGTCCGGCGGACATCAACCACTTCCAGGCCGCGGGCGGCGTGCCGGTGCTGATGCGCGAGCTGCTGAAAGGCGGCCTGCTGCATGAGGATGTCAACACGGTGGCGGGCTTTGGCCTGCATCGCTATACCCTTGAACCCTGGCTGAACAACGGTGAGCTGGACTGGCGCGAAGGGGCGAGCGACTCGCTCGATCCTCAGGTTATCGCAACCTTCGAACAGCCGTTCTCTCCTCACGGCGGCACCAAAGTGCTGAGCGGTAACCTTGGACGTGCCGTGATGAAAACCTCTGCCGTGCCGGAAGAGAATCAGGTTATCGAAGCCCCGGCGGTGGTGTTTGAAAGCCAGCACGACGTTTTACCTGCCTTTGACGCGGGTCTGCTTGATAAAGACTGCGTGGTCGTGGTGCGTCATCAGGGACCAAAAGCGAACGGGATGCCAGAATTACATAAACTTATGCCGCCGCTTGGTGTATTATTGGACCGCCGTTTCAAAATTGCGCTGGTAACCGATGGACGCCTCTCGGGGGCATCCGGTAAAGTGCCTTCAGCGATTCATGTCACCCCGGAAGCCTACGACGGCGGCCTGCTGGCGAAAGTGCGTGATGGTGACATGATCCGCGTTAACGGTCAGACAGGCGAGTTAACCCTGCTGGTGGATGAAGCAGAGCTGGCGGCGCGTCAGCCACATATTCCTGACCTGAGCGCGTCACGCGTGGGTACCGGACGCGAAATGTTTGGTGCGTTGCGTGAGAAACTCTCCGGTGCGGAGCAGGGCGCAACCTGTATTACGTTTTAAGACGACTTGATTTTAACGATCTGGCGAGAGAAAACTCTGATGAAAAACTGGAAAACAAGTGCAGAAGCAATCCTGACCACTGGCCCTGTCGTGCCGGTTATTGTGGTAAACAAACTGGAGCACGCTGTCCCAATGGCGAAGGCGCTGGTTGCGGGTGGCGTTCGCGTTCTGGAAGTGACCCTGCGTACCGCCTGTGCGATGGATGCGATCCGTGCTATCGCCAAAGAAGTGCCGGAAGCGATCATTGGTGCCGGTACGGTTCTGAATGCGCAGCAGCTGGCGGAAGTGACCGAAGCGGGCGCACAGTTTGCCATCAGCCCGGGGCTGACTGAGCCGCTACTGAAAGCCGCAACCGAAGGTTCTATTCCGTTGATCCCGGGTATCAGCACCGTTTCTGAACTGATGCTGGGCATGGACTACGGCCTGAAAGAGTTCAAATTCTTCCCGGCTGAAGCGAACGGCGGCACCAAAGCGTTGCAGGCCATTGCGGGCCCATTCTCCCAGGTGCGTTTCTGCCCAACGGGCGGCATCTCTCCGGCCAACTACCGCGACTACCTGGCGCTGAAAAGCGTGCTGTGCATCGGCGGCTCCTGGCTGGTTCCGGCGGATGCGCTGGAAGCAGGCGACTGGGATCGCATCACTAAACTGGCTCGCGAAGCGGTAGAAGGCGCGAAACAGTAAGTTTGTTTGCCGGGTGGCGGCTGCGCCTTACCCGGCCAGCCAGACAGTTAAAACGGGCCTTTCGGCCCGTTTTTTTATCCTGCTACGCTGACGTTCGCAGCCGCTCTTTTTGCTCTCGCGACGGCTTCGTCCACATTTTCCCCGGTCGCTAATGCCACGCCCAGACGACGGCTTCCGTCGATCTCCGGTTTGCCGAACAGCCGGACCTGCAAGCCTGCGCCAACCGCACCTTCGACGTTATCAAAGGTGACATTCTGGCTGGTCAGCTGCGGCAGGATCACCGCCGAGGCTGCCGGGCCGTACTGACGGATGCCGCCAACCGGCAGGCCGAGGAAAGCGCGTACGTGCAGCGCGAACTCGGAGAGATCCTGTGAAATCAGCGTAACCATCCCGGTATCGTGCGGACGAGGGGAGACTTCGCTGAAGATCACCTCGTCGCCGCAAACAAACAATTCCACGCCGAACAGGCCGTAGCCGCCCAGCGCCAGCACCGTCTTGCGGGCGATCTCCTGTGCGCGTGCCAGCGCCAGCGCGCTCATCTGCTGCGGCTGCCAGGATTCGCGATAATCGCCGTCTTCCTGGCGATGACCAATCGGGTCGCAGAAATAAACGCCATCCACGGCGCTGACGGTGAGCAGGGTAATTTCAAAATCAAACTTCACCACGCCTTCCACGATGACGCGCCCGGCCCCGGCTCGGCCGCCCTGCTGGGCATAGTCCCAGGCGTTGTCCAGCGTGCTGCTGTCGCGGATAAAGCTCTGCCCTTTGCCGGAGGAGCTCATTACCGGCTTAATAATGCACGGGTAGCCAATCTCCTCTACGGCCTGGAGAAACGCAGCTTTATCCCCGGCAAAACGGTAGCTGGAGGTCGGGAGCTGTAATTCTTCTGCCGCCAGGCGACGAATGCCTTCCCGGTTCATGGTCAGTTTTGCCGCAGTGGCGCAGGGCACCACGCGCTGGCCTTCCTGTTCAAGGGCAATCAACATCTCAGTGGCAATGGCCTCAATTTCAGGTACCACGAAATCCGGTTTTTCGTCGGCAATTAACCCCCGCAGCGCATTACCGTCAAGCATATCGATGACGTGCGAGCGATGCGCGACGTGCATGGCGGGCGCATTCGCGTAACGGTCCACCGCAATCACTTCCACACCTAAACGCTGGCATTCAATGGCCACTTCTTTACCCAGTTCACCCGATCCCAACAGCATGACGCGCGTCGCGGCGGGACGCAGCGCGGTTCCTAAACGAGTCATAAAAATCCCCCTGAAAAAGATGCGGGCAGTATAAACGAAAACGTTTGCGTCTGTCTTGTATGGGGATAACCGGACAGCAGGGAAATTTGCGCTTCTTTAGTACTGACAGACATTTCCTGACACCCGCTCGCTTAGGCTGTGAAGGTTACGCACTGTTACGTGAGGAAAAATATGTCAGGCTGGATGAATCAACTGCAATCCCTGTTGGGACAAAAAGGCTCGTCGTCCGGCGAGCAGGGTCTGAGCAAGCTGCTGGTGCCGGGTGCGCTCGGCGGGCTGGCCGGTTTGCTGGTTGCCAATAAATCATCGCGGAAACTGCTTACCAAATATGGTACCGGCGCGCTGCTGGCGGGCGGAGGGGCTATTGCAGGCTCCGTCTTATGGAACAAATACAAAGACAAGGTGCGCAGCGCGCATCAGGATGAACCGCAGTACGGGAAGCAGGTATCGCCGTTAGATTTACGCACCGAGCGGTTGATCCTCGCCCTGGTCTTTGCGGCCAAGAGCGACGGGCATATTGATGCCAGTGAACGTGCCGCAATTGAACAGCAGATGCGGGAAGCGGGCGTTGAGGAACAGGGCAGGGCGCTGGTGGCGCAGGCCATCGAACAGCCGCTTGATCCGCAGCGTCTGGCGCAAAGCGTGAAAAACGAAGAAGAGGCGCTGGAACTCTATTTTCTGAGCTGTGCCGCCATCGATATCGATCACTTTATGGAGCGCAGCTACCTGAACGCCCTGGGCGATGCGCTGAAGATCCCACAGGACGTTCGTGAGGGAATTGAGCAGGATATTCAGCAGCAGAAGCAGACCCTCGTGGGCTAGAAGGCCATGTTTCGCTTGCATCATACGTGTGTTTTGCCAACCTTATAGGATGTAAAACGAAAAAGTAAGAATGCCATGCCTCCAAAAGCCCGACGTACTCCTTATGCGATCACCACGCATGGCGATACGCGTATCGATAACTACTACTGGCTGCGGGACGATTCTCGTTCCCGGCCAGAGGTGCTGGACTATCTGCACGAGGAAAACGACTATGGCCGCCAGGTCATGGCCAGCCAGCAGGCGCTTCAGGATCAACTTCTGAAGGAAATGGTGCAGCGTATCCCCCAGCGTGATGTCTCTGCCCCGTGGTGCAAAAACGGTTATCGCTATCGCCATATTTATGAGCCGGGAAACGAATATCCCATCTACCAGCGCCAGTCTGTGCTGAGCGCCGAGTGGGATGAATGGGAGATCCTGCTGGATGCAAACAAACGTGCTGCCCACAGTGAGTTTTATACGCTGGGCGGCATGTCCATTTCCCCCGATAACGCCATTATGGCGCTGGCTGAGGATTACCTCTCCCGCCGCCAGTACGGTTTGCGTTTCCGCAATCTTGAAACGGGAAACTGGTATCCCGAAATGCTGGATAATGTCTCCCCCGATTTTGTCTGGGGTAACGATTCAGAAACGGTCTACTACGTTAAAAAGCATGTCTCAACGCTGCTGCCTTATCAGGTCTGGCGTCATACGGTGGGGACCGATTCCGCCGACGATGAACTGGTGTATGAGGAAAAAGATGAGACGTTCTATGTCAGCCTGCACAAAACGTCGTCTCGCCACTACGTGATCATTTTCCTCTCCAGCGCCACCACCTCAGAAGTGCTGCTGCTGGATGCAGAGCTGCCGGATGCGCAGCCGCTGTGCTTCCTGCCGCGCCGTAAAGATCATGAGTACAGCCTGGATCACTTCCAGCACAGCTTTTACCTGCGTTCGAACCGCGAGGGCAAAAACTTTGGCCTTTATAAAACCAAAGTGCGCGATGAACGCAAATGGGAAGTGTTAATTCCCGCGCGCGATCAGGTGATGCTGGAGGGGTTCACCCTGTTTACCGACTGGCTGGTGGTGGAAGAGCGTCAGCGCGGACTGACCAGTATCCGCCAAATCAACCGCAAAACCCGCGAAGTGGTGGGCATTGCGTTCGATGACCCGGCTTACGTAACGTGGATCGGCTTTAACCCGGAACCGGAATCGTCCCGCCTGCGGTACGGCTATTCGTCGATGACCACCCCGGATACGTTGTTTGAACTGGATATGGACACCGGGCAGCGTCAGGTGATTAAACAGGCTGAGGTCCGGGGTTTTGAGTCGGAAAATTATCGCAGTGAGCACCTGTGGGTGACCGCACGCGACGGCGTTGAAGTCCCAGTGTCGCTCGTCTATCACAAGGCGCACTTCAACAAAGGTAAAAACCCCATCCTCGTCTATGGCTATGGCTCCTATGGATCCAGCATGGACGCCGATTTCAGCAGCAGCAGGCTGAGCCTGCTCGACCGCGGTTTTGTTTATGCGATTGCCCATATTCGCGGCGGCGGCGAGCTGGGTCAGCACTGGTATGAAGACGGAAAATTTCTCAAAAAGAAAAATACCTTTAATGACTACCTTGATGTTTGCGATGCGCTGATCGCGCAGGGTTATGGCGATCCGCAGCTCTGCTTTGGCATGGGGGGCAGCGCCGGGGGCATGCTTATGGGCGCCGTGATCAACCAGCGGCCTGAACTGTTTAAAGGCGTTATCGCCCAGGTGCCGTTTGTGGACGTGGTGACGACCATGCTGGATGAGTCCATTCCACTGACCACCGGGGAGTTTGAGGAGTGGGGGAACCCGCAGGATGAAACCTATTATCGCTACATGAAAGAGTACAGCCCGTACGATAACGTCGAGGCGAAAGCCTATCCGCATATGCTGGTGACCACCGGCCTGCACGATTCCCAGGTACAGTACTGGGAGCCCGCGAAATGGGTGGCGAAGTTGCGTGAGCTGAAAACTGACGATAATTTGCTGCTGCTGTGTACCGATATGGACTCGGGGCACGGAGGGAAATCAGGGCGATTTAAATCCTATGAAGGGGTGGCGCTGGAGTACGCCTTTTTGATTGGCCTGGCGCAGGATACGCTGCCAGGCCGGGCGGGGACTCAGGCTTCGCCTAAATAATGCTTCAGCGTCAGGCGCAGTTCCGGGCTCATTCTGTCGAGGTTGTTGTACAGCCAGCGCAGATAGCCCGGATCTTTGTCCGCCACTTCCGATACTGGCTTCCCGCGATATTTTCCGAACGTAAAGGTGGTCAGTAGCGCGGGGCGCCCGGTAATGGTCGCCATATCGTCTGGCGTCCAGCCGGAAGTATTCATGATATCAATCAGGAGCGCTGCGGTGATGTAGCAGTCGTAAAGAGCGCGGTGATGATGCAGCCCTTCCGGCGTCCGTACGCTGAGTTTGCGCGACTTATACAGCGCCATATTGCTGTATTTGATCCCCGGCCACAGACGGCGCGCCAGCTTCATAGTGCAAATCCATTCGCCGGGCATCTCCGGCAGCACGCGGCGGTCAAAGCTGGCGTTATGGGCCACATACCACTGGCTACCGTGGTAAAGAGGGATGATCTCTTCAATCCACGGCTTATCCGCCACCATCGATTCCGTAATACGATGTATCGCCATCGCCTGCGCACTGATGGGACGATCCGGGCGCACCAGATGGCTCATGGGGTTGACTATCTTTCCGTCAATCACGTCGACAGAAGCGACTTCCACAATTCCACCCTGCAAATCACAGGTTTCGGTATCGATAACGCGCAGCATTGATCGCTCCTGATCCAAAAATGCCTAGCCTAATGGAATGATATCGCCTTGCCAACCCTGTTGGCCTAAAGAACCGGTTAGCAGCAGTTCTCCCTTATCGGCACGTACGATCAGCTGACCTTTTTCATCCCATAACGCGCTACCGCCGCGCGCGTTCGCCATTAATACCGCGATGGCGTACTTGTGCGCGAAGCGTTGTAACGAACCGATGGATTGCCGCCAGCGATGCTCGCCCACGGCCAGGCTGCTGGTGAACAGCGTTGCCTCCGGGTCCAGTTCCGGGGCGTCAGCCTGGTTATCCACGATGGTTAACCGTTTATCGCCAGGAATAACACCCGCACCGTTGCCCTGCGGATAACGCCGAATGGTCGACAGGTTAGGGGTGAAAAGCGCGAGTCCTTTCTGGGGCTGGCCGTGTTGCTGGAGCGTAATACCAGCAATCACCGTGATGAAACGTGACTGGGCGGCGTGAAGGAGGGGGGCAAGCTGCAAATCGTCAGGGGGTGGGGGTAAGGATGTTCCGCCTGGACCGGTAAGCGAAAGCTCCGGAAAGACGATCAAATCGCACCCATGCCAGGCAGCCTCGGCAATAAAGTGCAGGTGATGTTTTACGTGCTCATCAACACAGTTGTGCCGCGGGGCATACTGAGCCGCGGCAATATTCCATCGTGACATCGTGACTTCCTTATACACTAAGTCGCTGGGATTTTAAGATTACACCTAAATTTATCAGGGTTTTCTTATCCTGCCACATAACGCGTAAGGAAGTGTAACGAGACGTTAAGCTTATTTAACTTTAGGTTCGTACGGCAGGCGCGAGAGATTGACGGAGGCGAGGCGATGCGCAATGAGACGTTCGCGAAACCAGTCGCGCAGATGCGCGGGTTGTTCACGCTCTACCACTTCAGCCACGACGGGCATGTTGTAACGCTCTTTGAATGCGACCCCCGCGGCGGCGAGATCGACATTCACTTTGTCCATCTCGTCCTGAGGAAGGGCGGCCAGGTTAACGTTCATTTCCTTCTCCTTTTTCTGCGGCGGCAACGTTACCGCGATTGTTCAAGGATGACAAGGGAGCAAAGGATGTTCCTCGACTCGTTAATTATACAGAGTTATTCTTTAGCATTCAGGCATAACGAAAAGGAATGATTGTGATGCATTTTACCCCTTCCCGTGTCGCGTGCGCGCTGGCATTTCTGCTCTCTTCAGCCATCACGCCCTCAGTTCTGGCCCATGCGCATCTTAAGCAGCAATCCCCGCAGGAAAATACCGTTGCGGTGGCACCAGAGGTCATTACCCTGAACTTCTCGGAAGGCATTGAGCCTGCCTTCAGCGGCGTGGTGGTGACGGACGCGCAGCAGCACAAGATCCAGACCGGCGCGGTGAAGCGTGACGAGAAGTATAACGCAAAGCTGATTGTTCCTCTTGAGAAACCGTTGACGTCCGGCACCTACACGGTGGACTGGCATGTGGTCTCCGTGGATGGCCACAAAACCAAAGGCAGCTATCACTTTAGCGTGAAATAGCATGCTGACCCTGAGCTACGTCGCGTTACGCTTTATCCATTTTGCTGCGCTGATGCTGCTTTTCGGCAACGCGCTTTACAGCGTCTGGTTTGCGCCGTCTTCGTTGCAGCGCCTCATGACCCGGCGTTTCCAGCGGCAGCAGAAACTCGCGGCCTTAATCAGCCTGATAGCGGCTCTGCTGATGTTTGGCCTGCAAAGTGGGTTGATGGGCAACGGCTGGGGCGATGTCATTCGTCCGGCGGTCTGGCGCAGCGTGCTGGAAACGCAATTTGGCGGCGTCTGGTTGTGGCAAATGGTGCTGGCCGTTGTGACGGCGGGCGCTGCATGGCTTACCCCGCAAAAAGGCTCTCGGCTGTTACTGCTCGCGATGGGGCAGCTGGTGCTGCTGGCGGGCGTGGGACATGCCGCGATGAACGGTGGCGCACCGGGAGCGTTGCATCGTCTCAACCATGCGCTTCACCTGCTCTGCGCCGCGACCTGGGTGGGTGGTTTACTGCCGCTGCTGTTTTGCATGCGTCTGACGAAAGGCCGCTGGCAGCCAGCCGCTATCTTTACCATGATGCGCTTCTCCCGCGTGGGGCATTACGCCGTGGCAGGCGTGCTGCTGACCGGGATAATCAATACGCTCTTTATTGTTGGCATAAACGTGCCGTGGCAGGCGCCTTATGTCCAGCTGTTGTTGTTCAAATGTGCGCTGGTCATGATGATGGTGGCAATTGCGCTGGCGAATCGGTATTTTCTTGTGCCACGCTTTCGCCCGGAGGCCGGGCGGGAACAACAGATTTTTATCAGGATGACACAGGCAGAGGTGGTGCTGGGCGCGCTGGTACTGGCGGCCGTCAGCCTGTTCGCGACCTGGGAACCCTTCTGACAAGGTTAAATAACATATGAAAAAAACACTGCTTTCTCTTTTACTTCTCACCTGTGCCAGCAGTGCGCTGGCCGCGCCGCAGGTCATCACTGTCAGCCGGTTTGAAGTGGGCAAGGACAACTGGGCATTTAATCGTGAAGAGGTCATGCTCACCTGCCGTCCCGGTAACGCGCTGTATGTCATCAATCCCAGTACGCTCGTGCAGTATCCGTTAAATGACGTGGCGGAGCAGCAGGTTGCCAGCGGGAAAAGTAACGGACAGCCTGTCAGCGTGATCCAGGTATATGACCCGGCAAACCCCGGGCAGAAGAAGAGTCTGGCGCCGTTTATTGAGCGCGCTGAAAAGCTCTGCTAGCCGTCAGGTTTCCAGTAAAAAAAACCGCAGGTGCTTGTAAAAGCTCTGCGGTTTTTCACATTTAGTGATGTTCTGACGCTTTTTTTCAGACCACTTTTGCTGTGGACTGGAAAACCTGACGTCGTCATCTATTCTTAAAGGGCAAGGCGATTGAGCCTGCATTAATGCCAACTTTTAGCGCACGGCTCTCTCCCAAGAGCCATTTCCCTGGACCGAATACAGGAATCGTATTCGGTCTCTTTTTATCTGCATGAAAATAAACGATAAAATCCGGTTTTCGTCTCAGCAGAAGGTTCACTTCCTGTGCGCCTGCTTCAAACATACCACAACCCGGCAGGCGTAAGTCCAGTCCTTTTTGGCTGTTTTGTTAAATTTTTGTTTGTTTTTTGCCTGAGACGACTGCGGGATCAATGCGCGCCTGTACGCAAGCCGCAATATCATCAAGTAACGCAAAGCGGCGACGGTATTCAGCGCGTTTTTTGCTGGCAATCTCCTCCAGTGCTTTACGCTCCATCTGGAGCGGCAACTGCCAGCAAAAGGGGGAGAGTTTCTTTCCGTTCAGGCCTTCCCAGAACTCGTCGTAGCTGGCGTGAAAATGACGGCCTTTGCTCAGACGGTAGCGCAGCGCGCGGAAAACATGGCCTTCATCGCTGACGGCAAAAATCGCGCTAATGTTCGAGCGTGAGGCAAGCTGGAAGATCACCTCCATCAGCACGCGTTTCGGGAAAAGCCCATGGCAGGCACGGGTAGCCTGCTTAATCACCTCCCGTGAAACATGACGACGTGGACCCTGAAGGCCGCCGATCACCAGCACCGTACGGCCGTTACTGCGTGCGACACAGAACGTCAGGCTGGCAAGCAGCGTATTGTCATTGTCGTGCAGCCAAAGCGTGCTTTCGCCTTCGCGTTCGGCCTTACCTGCGGACGAGGCGTGGACGGTATAGATTTCGCCGTTTTTTGCCTCGAACCGGACAACCGGCACCTCTTGCGGGCTGGTCAGCGCGTGGGCGAGGGCGATGTTTTTCAGACTATCAATCCACTGATAGTGGCTGACGATAGCATCGGCCCGATCGTTTGAGTTCAGGCCGCGCATCAGATACTGGCGGTGAGTTTTGCTCGGCAAGGTAATTTGAGAGGTGAGCAGCCTGTCGAAATCATCGCGCCCGGACAGGGCCTCCAGCATGCGATGGGTGGAGGACCAGAATAAAAGCGAGCGCAGTAGGAACTTTAACCGGTAATCACGTTTGTGCCAGATTGGGCCGGGAACGCGTTTTCCTCTCACCAGTTCAGAAATAATATTTGTGCGATGCGGATAAAAAACATCGTTTTGCAGGTGTATGTTTGACACGTGAAAATCCCTCTTTTTATTCCGCTCTATTTTAAAGGCCAGGGAATAAGGGATTAATAGCGCAGCGATCTTTATTTCCGGCTGGTTTATGGTTTGTTTGGATTCGCAAAATCCAACGCCAGCTCATGACATTTTCTGTGGCAGCTATACTTCTTACAGGAGGCGTTATGTATCAGAAAATAGAGGGAGAACACTGGCGTCATGTCTGGGTTGTCAGCGATATTCATGGTTGCTATCAGTGGCTTATGGATGAGCTGAAACGACGGCATTTTAATCCTGATACGGATCTGCTGATCTCGGTGGGGGATATTATCGATCGCGGGCCTGACAGCGTAAAATGTTTACAGCTGATGCAGGAAAACTGGTTTTATGCGGTACGCGGCAATCACGAGCAAATGGCGTTAGATGCGCTTGAAAATAATGATTTTAGTCTCTGGTCGATAAATGGCGGTAACTGGTTTACCGGGCTTAAGGACGCTCAACAAAAACAGGCGAAGGGTTTACTCGACGCGTGTCGGGACTTACCGCACATTATTGAAATAACCTGCAAAAACGGTCTCAACGTGATTGCTCATGCGGATTATCCCTCCGCCGAATATGGCTGGCATAAGCCGGTGGATGCCCAGCGCGTGCTGTGGGATCGCGACCGGTTAATGGGCTTTATGGTGGGCAAAGGGCAGGGCATTAGCGGCGCGGATCACTTCTGGTTTGGACATACGCCTGTGGACAAACGCTACGATTTTAACAATCTGCACTACATTGATACGGGGGCAGTATTCGGGGGCTTTCTGACGCTGGCGCAGCTTCAGTAATAAATAACCCGCCTTCGGGCGGGTTCTCTTTGGGTCAGGCAAGACGCAAGACCCAGGCATCGGTTTTACTGTCGTAATGCTCACGGTACAGAACGGAATGTTCCCCATCAAGGATCGCCGGGACGCTGGTATCTGCATCCCAGGCGTCCAGCTGCATGCACAAATCCGGATCGGATTTGCAGGGAATACTTAACGTTCGTTCGCCTTGTGCTTCGCCGCGCAATTCAGCGTCGTCGATTTCGAAAGCGCCAATGCGTACGCTGGTTTTCGTCATAATGCTCTCCGGTTTGTTGCCCAAAATCTGGTATGACCAGTGCAGTCACCCATTTTTGATCCTAGACAAGGAGAGCGAAATCGCCAGTAAAAAAATGCGCTTTTTTCAGGCGCTGCGGTTGTTACCGGTAAACAGGCGGCCATCGCGTACCAGTTCGCGCGGATAGTTGTTTTTCAGCCGCGAGCCGACTTTTTTCGCCAGCCCCAGCGGATAGCCCTGATACGTCACGATGACTTCATCCTGTGACGGGCCGTCTTCCGGGTAAACGTCACGACCGCGATACCACTCTTCCGCTTCCTGATGCGTCAGGGCGAAGGTGTTCTCACTGCCGGCCAGCGCAATGACCGCTTCGTGCTGCCAGCGATAGCCTTTGTTGTGGATCTCCGCCAGGCGAATACCGAGGCGGGAGAAACGCACCTTACCAATCAGCGGTTCGATGTTGACCGGGAACAGCCACAGCTCTTTGTCACGCATCCAGAGGCGCAGGCTCTCATCCCAGTGCAGGCCGACTTTGCTCGCAGCCGCTTGCGCCTGTGCCGCCTCACGGCCTTTGACCGGCGTGAACGGGAAGTTGCCGACCTTAAACCTAGGGGCAGGCAAGGGATCGACGGCGCGGGTTTTACGCAGACGGGCAACAAAGAAGCCTTCGCAATCGTAAATCTGCGGGAAGACATGCAGGAAGCCTTCAGGCGTGGCCGCATGACTGGCCGAGTCGAAGAGGGTGTCCAGCGGCAGAAACTCGACGGCATCTGCATAGCGTTGCTTGAGCCACAGGCAGACGTCCTCGTTTTCATCGCGATTCAGCGTGCAGGTAGAGTAAACCAGCGTCCCGCCTGGGCGCAGGGCATGAAACGCGCTGTCGATCAGTTCGCGCTGCGTGGCGGCGATCTCCAGGTTGCTTTCAACGGACCAGTTTTTTAACGCATCAGGATCTTTACGCACCACGCCTTCGCCGGAGCAGGGCGCGTCGAGCAGGATGGCATCAAAGGCTTCCGGCAGCGCAGCGCCAAACACGCGACCGTCGAAGTGCGTTAACGCGACGTTGTGGATCCCGCAGCGGCTGATATTGGCATGCAGGACTTTAACCCGGCTGGCGGAAAATTCGTTGGCGAGGATCGCGCCGCGGTTGTTCATCCGGGCGGCAATCTGCGTGGTTTTAGAGCCCGGCGCCGCCGCGACATCCATAACCCGCTCAGGCTGGTTCCCGTCGGCAAACAGCGCAGCAACCGGCAGCATGGAGCTGGCTTCCTGAATATAAAACAGCCCGCTCAGGTGCTCGGCGGTGCTGCCGAGCGGCAGGCTCTCCTCGTCATCCCGTTCGATCCAGAAACCCTCTTCACACCACGGCACTGGCGTTAATTGCCAGCCGTAGGGGGAGACGAGATCCAGAAACGCCCCGACGGTGATTTTCAGCGTATTGACGCGAATACTCCGGCGCAAAGGGCGCTGGCATGCGGCGACGAAATCGTCGAAAGAGAGATGAGCAGGAAGCGCCTCGCGCATCTGTGCGAGGAATTGTTCGGGAAGAAATACGGAGTTTTGAGCCACGGGCACACCACAGGGAAACATTCAGGCGCGCAGTGTAACATAAAGGCTCCGGCGCGTTGACACCGGAGCCTGCGAGATTAACGTGGCAGCGCCGTTCCCCATTCGCGCCACTCTTTCGGTTCACTTTCCAGCAGCAGGAAGTGTTTACCTGCCTGAGCCTTAGGCGCCAGAGGCGTGCCAGGCGGCGTCGCGAAGGCAATGCCGCCGCGAATGAACTGATTAAAGGTCCCCGTTTTGACCACGCCACCGGTCAGGCCGAAGTCCAGCGAGTAGCCTGAAGCGAGCCAGAACACCGAGTTGTTGCGCACCAGATGCTGATAACGCTGGCTGATGCGCAGGCCGACCATCACGCGATCGGACAGATTGCCCAGCGTCAGGCTTGTTACTGTCCCTACTTCAATGCCGCGGAACAGGACCGGCGTACCGATGCCCAGCGAACCGGCTTCCGGCACTTCAACCACAATGCTCAGACCGTCCAGATAACGGGAGTCGGTGATGGTGGCCTCCTGCAACTCAAATTCACGACGCGCGTTGCCGCGACCCGGTTCAACGTTAATGTACGGCTGAAGTATGGTATCGAGATGCTCAACCCCTGCGGCAGAAATTTGCGGCGTAACCACCGAGAAGCGCGAGCCTGCCCGGGCGAACGTCTGCACATATTCCGGATAAAGCACGGCGGTCGCCTGCACTTCATTGCGCGCGGTGATCAGCGTTAGCTTCTGGACCTGCCCGATATCAATGCCGAGATAGCGGATGGGCATGCCTTCCGCCAGTTTACCTGCATCAAAGGTGTGCAGGGTAATCTGCCCTCCGACGGCGCGCGCCGCGGTTTCGGACGGGAAGAGGATCCGCTTGTCACCTTTACGCATGTTGCCGCCGGCGCCGCTCAGGTTATCGAAGCTGATCGCACCGCGCAGGGCACGGGAGAGAGGCGATGCCTGTACGGTCAGCCCGCTGCCGTTGAGCTGCACTTTCGCGCCACCCTCAGCCCAGAACACGCTGTTTGGCGTGAGTAGCTTGCGGTACTCCGGCTTGATATGCAGTTCGATATCAAACGCGTCCGCACGAGGACGAACGGTGATCACTTCCCCCACCTCAAACTTACGGTAAAGCACGACGGAGCCTGCCTGGACATCCGGCAGCGTTTCAGCGCTTAAGGTCAGCGTGGTGGTTGGCAGGTCGCCAAGGCTATTTTCAATGGCTTTGTCCAGATTGGCGAACAGCGGATAGCTTTCGCGCAGCGCACCTTTGCTGCCCGGCAGAATGCGGATCCCACCGTTAACCCACTCACTGGCGCTGGCGCCGAGGAACTCAACCCCGTCCAGGCCCACCTTCACGTCGACCCGACTGTTAACCACAAATTTACTGTCGCCGTGGACCAGGTTGCCGTACTGCGGATCGATGGCGGCGGAGAAGGAGACCCCTTTTTCCGACAGCTTACGTTCGAGGACCTGGCCCACCTGCACACCGTGCAGGATCAGCGGTTGCCCGGCTTCAATACCGTAGCTTTCCGGTGCATTCAGCGTAACCGTCAACACGCCCGGTTTTTGCAGCAGGGCTTTATCCGCCGGCGCGATAACAAAGTTTTTGTTCGGCGCACCTTCGCCGGGGATCAGCTCAAAGGTGCTTCCCGTCAGCAGAGAACTGATGCTGGCGTCGCTGAGGGAGAGCTTCGGATTACGCAGTTCAATGCGCGTTTTTTCCCGCAGGAGATCCACCACGCTCGGATCCACCGTCATTTCGCCGGTAACGGAACCGCCCGCATTGAGGGTTAATTTTGTCAGTTGCCCGACCTCTAAACCCTGGTACATCAGCAGGGTCGAACCGGCTTTCAGGCCTTTGGCATCCGGCAGGGTCAGCTTGACGATGACACCGCGCTGGCTGTGCGCCAGGTCGGCGTACAGGCCAAAGGTATCTTCTGCGGCGGCAGGGCTGGAGTTAGCAGGTGAGTCGAAGGCGATAGCGCCATTCACCAGCGCCGCCAGGCTCTCAAGCTTCACTTTCGCACCGCTTAAGCTCAGGTCAGCATCGACGCCTGAGACGTTCCAGAAGCGGCTGCCTTTTTTCACCAGGTTGGTAAAACGGCGCTCGATGAGTACATCAATGGTCACGCCATCTTTGTTCGGGTTAATGGCGTAGTCGTAAACGCGGCCTACCGGAATTTTGCGGAAATAGACCAGAGAACCACTGTTCAGCGAGCCCAAATCCGGCGCGCGGAGATGGATCATCAAATCGCCGTTATTCAGCCGATATTTCGGCTGGGTATCCAGCGCAACAAAGTGATCCTGTGGCTCACCTTTGCCGGGCATCATGCCGATATAGTTACCGCCCACAAGCGCATCCAGTCCGGAAACGCCGGCCAGGGAGGCTTTAGGCGTGACCAGCCAGAACTGCGTTTCGGCACGCAGGGCATCCTGCATATCAGACTTAATGCTCGCCCGGACCTGGATTTTGTTCAGCCCTTTGCCAAGGGAAATATCCTGCACGGTACCCACTTCCACCCCCTGGAAGCGAACGGGGGTACGTCCGGCGACAATGCCGTCCGCAGACTGGAAATCAATCGTGATGGTACTTCCGCGATCTTCATAGCTCGTCCAGATAAGCCAGCCTGCGATCATCAGCGCGATGACAGGCAGCAACCAGAATGGCGAAATGCGGCGTTTTGTTTTAATTCTCGCTTCAGTCGGCGAAGCGGGCGTTTCCTGACTCATGTGCGTCCCAAAGTAAGCGGCTGTCCAGCCATTCCACTGCAAGAATAGTCAATATCACCGCAGAGCCGAAATAAAAAGCTGCGGGTCCCATGGTAAAAGCAAGTAACTGATCGCGATTGATGAGCGACATCATCAGCGAAATCACGAACAGATCCAACATCGACCAGCGACCAATCCAGGTCACAAATCGCAGAAGCAGGATGCGGGTGCGTAGTCCTTGTTCGCATTTAAAGTGAATGCTGATAAGCAGCGTAAACATCACCACCACTTTGGTAAAGGGCACCAGAATACTGGCGATGAAAACAATGGCGGCGACCCCCACGTTACTGTGCGCCAGAGAGATAATCCCCGAAAGGATAGTATCTTCCTGACGGGCGCCGTTCACATAAATTACGGAGATCGGCAGCATGTTGGCCGGGAACAAAAATACCAGGGAGGCGATTAGCGCCGCCCAGCACTTTTGCAGGCTGTTGTTGCGTCGCAATCTTAACGGAATGTGGCAGCGTGGGCACCTCCCGCGTTTATCCGGAAAACCGGTGTAATGGCAGCCCAGGCAGACGCGCAGGTTTTCATCAGGCCGGGTCGCGGGTCGCTGCGGGTAAAATCGCTCCCAAAGCTGTTCAACATTGAGATGAATCAGGGTCAAAATACTCAGCAGGACCAGTGAAATAAACGCGAAAAGTCCAATGCCGGGTTGTAAAAACGCATAATCCTGCACCTTGATGGAGGCCACGCCAATGCCTACCAGATAGATGTCCAGCATCACCCACTCCTTGAGCTTTTCCAGCATGAGCAGGACAGGGCGCAGGTTCATCCCCAGAATGTTGCCAAACCACAGGTAGGCAATTGCCGCGACCAGCACCAACGGCGCGCCGACGACGCAGAACAGCACCATGGCGGCCGTAAGCGGATCGCCCTGGCGCGTCATCTGCCAGATCCCCTGCAACACGTTAGCGTCAATACGCACGCCAAGCAGGTAGAGCTTTAACAGCGGCTCGGTCCAGGCGAAGGGCATCAGCAGTAGCATGGTGACCGCCATTGCCGCCAGACGCGTCAATGACCAGTCCCGGCCATCGCGGATTTTGGCATCGCAGCATGGACAAAAAGCACTTTGGTGCGATTTCATCTTCGGCAACATAAAAAGCGTATCGCACTGGGGACAACGCTGATAATGTGCACGGGGCAGAGCCTGGCTTACCGTACGGACAACGATCTTTCGTGTCGGCGTAATTTGGGGTGTTTTTAGGGCCATCAGTCGCACACAGATTAGTATTGTTGAAAGTTATAATAACTCATGAACGGATTCATCTTGAGCATGAGCGCATTTAATGCTTATTTTAATAGGCTATGCGGTAACTATGTAAGATAACTAAGTGGTTGAATAATGAACAAAACAGAATTCTACGCGGATCTGAATCGCGATTTTAAGGCATTAATGGCAGGGGAAACCAGTTTCTTAGCCACTCTGGCAAATACCAGTGCGTTACTGTTCGAACGCCTTTCTGACGTGAACTGGGCGGGCTTTTATCTGCTGGAAGGTGACACGCTGGTGCTGGGGCCTTTCCAGGGTAAACTCGCCTGCGTACGCATCCCGGTAGGTCGTGGCGTGTGCGGTACCGCAGTGGCGACCCGTCAGGTTCAGCGTGTCGAAGATGTTCATGCGTTTGACGGCCACATTGCCTGCGATGCCAGCAGCAATTCTGAAATCGTACTGCCGCTGGTGGTTAAAAATCAGATTATTGGCGTTCTGGATATCGACAGCACGGTCTTCAGCCGCTTTACTGCCGAGGATGAGCAGGGGCTGCGCGCGCTGGCCTCAAACCTGGAAAATGTTCTGGCAGAGACCGATTATCATAAATTCTTTGCGAGCGTCGCAGGATAATCAACGGATAACGTAGCATTTACTGATAGCGTCATTATAATGTCGCCTGTTCATGCCTGCGCTTGTTGGCAACGTCCGTTGTAATCAGGAAATTTCATGGAAAATCAACCTAAGTTGAATAGCAGTAAAGAAGTTATCGCATTTCTGGCCGAGCGTTTCCCGCAGTGCTTCAGCGCTGAAGGTGAAGCGCGTCCTCTGAAAGTCGGTATCTTTCAGGATCTGGTCGCGCGCGTTGAGGGGGAGATGAACCTCAGCAAAACGCAGCTTCGTTCTGCCTTGCGCCTTTATACCTCGAGCTGGCGTTACCTGTACGGTATCAAGCCGGGTGCGACCCGTGTCGACCTTGACGGCAACCCGTGCGGTGAGCTGGACGAGCAGCACGTAGAACATGCACGTAAGCAGCTTGAAGAAGCCAAAGCTCGCGTGCAGGCACAGCGTGCGGAACAGCAGGCGAAAAAACGCGAAGCCGCAGCGGCAAACGGTCAGGAAGACGCCCCTCGTCGCGAGCGTAAACCGCGCCCGGCACCGCGTCGTACTGAAAATAACGATCGCAAACCGCGTGCTGACAAACCCGCAGCTAAAGCCCCACGTGCCCCGCGCGAAGAGCCGCGTCACACCCCGGTTTCTGACATCAATGCGCTGAGCGTAGGTCAGTCTCTTAAGGTGAAAGCGGGTAACAACGCGATGGACGCCACCGTACTGGAAATCACCAAAGATGGCGTTCGTGTACAGCTGACTTCTGGTATGTCAATGATTGTACGCGCAGAACACTTGTTGTTCTGAAACGGAGGCCGAGCCTGGCATGAACACTTTTTTTAAGCTCACCGCGCTGGCTGGCCTGTTTGCTATAACAGGCCACGCTTTCGCTGTGGACGATATTACGCGTGTTGATCAAATTCCGGTTCTCAAGGAAGAGACTCAGCACGCGACGGTGAGTGAGCGCGTGACGTCGCGCTTTACTCGTTCGCACTATCGTCAGTTCGATCTCGATCAGGCCTTTTCGGCCAAAATCTTTGACCGTTATCTGAACTTGCTGGATTACAGCCATAACGTACTGCTGGCCAGCGATGTCGAACAGTTCGCTAAACGCAAATCCGAAGTGGGTGACGAGCTGCGCTCCGGAAAGCTCGATCTGTTCTACGATCTGTACAACTTATCGCAAAAGCGCCGTTTTGAGCGTTATCAATACGCGCTGAAAGTGCTGGAACGTCCGATGGACTTCACCGGCAACGACACCTTTAATCTGGACCGCAGCAAAGCGCCATGGCCGAAAGACGAGGCTGAACTGAATGCGCTGTGGGACGGAAAAGTCAAATATGACGAACTGAGCCTCAAGCTTACAGGCAAAGACGAGAAAGAGATCCGTGAGACGTTAAATCGTCGCTACAAATTCGCTATTCGTCGTCTGGCGCAGACCAACAGTGAAGATGTTTTCTCGCTGGCGATGACCGCGTTTGCGCATGAAATTGATCCGCACACTAATTATCTCTCTCCACGTAACACCGAACAGTTCAATACCGAAATGAGCCTGTCTCTGGAAGGTATCGGTGCTGTGCTTCAGATGGACGATGATTACACCGTAATCAACTCCATGGTGGCCGGTGGCCCTGCGTCGAAAAGCAAAGCGATCAGCGTAGGCGACCGTATTGTCGGTGTGGGTCAAACCGGAAAGAGCATGGTGGACGTGATTGGCTGGCGTCTTGATGACGTTGTTGCGCTGATCAAAGGGCCGAAGGGCAGCAAAGTTCGCCTGGAGATCCTGCCAGCCGGTAAGGGGACTAAAACCCGTATCGTTACTCTCACCCGTGAGCGTATCCGTCTGGAAGATCGCGCGGTGAAAATGTCGGTGAAAACCGTGGGTAAAGAGAAGGTTGGCGTTCTGGATATCCCAGGTTTCTACGTCGGCCTGACCGATGATGTGAAAGTGCAGCTCCAGAAGCTTGAAAAGCAGAATGTCAGCAGCGTGATCATTGACCTGCGCAGCAACGGCGGCGGGGCATTGACCGAGGCCGTCTCGCTTTCCGGGCTGTTTATCCCGTCTGGCCCGGTGGTACAGGTGCGCGATAACAACGGTAAAGTGCGTGAAGATGCCGATACCGATGGTGTGGTCTACTATAAGGGTCCGCTGGTGGTGCTTGTCGATCGCTTCAGCGCCTCTGCATCGGAAATCTTCGCTGCTGCCATGCAGGATTATGGCCGGGCGTTAATCGTCGGCGAACCGACGTTTGGCAAGGGCACCGTTCAGCAGTACCGCTCTCTGAACCGTATTTACGACCAGATGCTGCGCCCTGAATGGCCAGCGCTGGGCTCAGTACAGTACACCATTCAGAAGTTTTACCGCGTCAACGGCGGCAGTACGCAGCGCAAAGGCGTGACGCCGGATATCATGATGCCGACAGGTACCGAAGAGACGGAAACGGGCGAGAAGTTTGAAGATAACGCGCTGCCGTGGGATAGCATTGATGCCGCGACATTCGTGAAATCGGGTGATATGAAACAGTTCGGACCGGAACTGCTGAAAAATCACAACGATCGCATCGGGAAGGATCCGGAATTCCAGTACATCATGAAGGACATCGCGCGTTTCAACGCTTTGAAAGCGAAACGGAACATTGTGTCTCTGAACTACGCCCAGCGTGAAAAAGAGAACAATGAAGATGACGCGACACGTCTGGCGCGTATCAACGATCGCTTCAAACGTGAAGGCAAGCCTCTGCTCAAAAAACTGGACGATCTGCCTAAGGATTACCAGGAGCCCGATCCGTATCTGGACGAGACGGTGCATATCGCGCTTGATCTCGCGAAGCTGGAAAAAGAGAAACCCGCCCTGCAACCTGCTCCGACAAAATAATCCCCCAACAGGCACAAGAAATTGTGCCTGTTTCTTTATGTACCTCCTCCTTCCGTCAGGCAGATTTCCAATTGTGTAAAGTTGTGTCTTTCTGGTGACTTACGCCGTCTGGATGCTTGAAAATAGCCGTAATACCCATACGATGTGGGTAATCGCATAGTGCGTTTTGTTAAACTGAGGTTAAAAGAATATTATGATGCGAATCGCGCTCTTCCTGCTCACCAACCTGGCGGTGATGGTGGTATTCGGGCTGGTGCTAAGCCTGACGGGAATTCAGTCGAGCAGCGTTCAGGGTCTGTTGATTATGGCGCTGCTGTTTGGTTTCGGTGGCTCTTTCATTTCATTGCTGATGTCCAGGTGGATGGCACTGAAATCCGTGGGCGGTGAAGTTATTGAGCAACCGCGTAACGATATGGAGCAGTGGCTGATGAGCACGGTAGCTCAGCAGTCAAAGCAGGCGGGCATTGCCATGCCGCAGGTAGCCATCTACCACGCGCCGGATATTAACGCGTTTGCTACCGGTGCGCGTCGTGACGCGTCCCTGGTGGCCGTCAGTACCGGCCTGCTGCAAAACATGAGCCGTGACGAAGCGGAAGCGGTTATTGCTCACGAGATCAGCCATATCGCCAATGGCGATATGGTCACCATGACCCTGATCCAGGGCGTGGTGAACACCTTCGTTATCTTTATTTCTCGTATTCTGGCACAGATTGCTGCCGGGTTTATGGGTGGCAACCGTGATGAGGGTGAAGAGAGCAACGGCAACCCGCTGATCTATTTTGCTGTTTCAATGGTGCTGGAGCTGGTGTTCGGTATCCTGGCAAGCATCATTACCATGTGGTTCTCCCGTCATCGTGAGTTCCACGCGGATGCCGGTTCCGCGAAACTGGTGGGTCGTGAAAAGATGATTGCTGCGCTGCAACGTCTGAAAACCAGCTACGAGCCGCAGGAAGCAAACAGCATGATGGCCTTCTGCATCAACGGCAAATCAAAGTCGCTGAGCGAGCTGTTTATGTCTCACCCGCCGCTGGATAAACGTATTGAAGCGCTGCGTAGCGGCGAATACCTGAAGTAACGTAATCGGGTTGAAAAGAACCGGGCTGGAGCCATTCTCCGCCCGGTTTTTTTATGCCTGCGCCTTTGGCTGGGTGACGCGAAGGCCGCTAATGACAGCCGCGAGGGTCGCCAGGGTCCCTGCGGTAATCAGCGCAACGTGTGTCGCATTCTGCCCGGCAAGGTTAAACATCAACGCCACCAGTGCGGCCCCGGTGCTTTGCCCCAACAGTCTTGCCGTGCCCAGCATCCCGCTGGCGCCACCGCTGCGATGACGTGGGGCAGAGGTGATAATCGTGTGGTTATTAGGGGACTGGAACAGACCAAAACCGGCCCCGCACAGGATCATGCGCCAGATAATATCCAGATCCCCCGGCGAGGAGGGCAGGAGCGCCAGCGCAAACAGTCCCACCGCCATGACAACCAGCCCAATCGCCCCCAGAAGCCCGGCATGGACGCGCTCAATAAGGTAACCGGCCAGCGGGGCCATCACCATGGTTGCCAGAGGCCAGGGCGTGAGCAGCAAGCCTGTCTCCACTTCTGAACGGCCAATCACGCTCTGCAAAAAGAACGGCAGCGCAACCAGCGCCAGCATCTGGGCGCAGAACGAGCAAATGGAGGTACAAATGGATAGCGAAAACAGCGGAATACGCAGCAAATCCACCGGCAGTAACGGCACGGGCAGCGCCAGCTGACGTCGTACAAAGAAAAAGCCGATGATAAGCATGGCAACGATTTCTGCGGCAATGAGCGACAGAGACTGTCCCTGCGCAAATCCGCTCAGCGCGGTAATCAGCAGGCCAAAAGTCAGCGCGTTCATCACGGCGCTGGGCAGATCGAAACGTGGCATGGTGCTTTTCGGACCATTTTCCGGAAGATAGCGCAGGGCGAAGAAGATCGCCACAATGCCCAGCGGCACGTTAATGGCAAACAGCCACTGCCACGAGGCAACGGACAGGATGGCGGCGGCAATCGTTGGCCCGGCGGCGGACGACACGGCCACAATAAAGGAGTTAATGCCCATGCCGCGCCCCAGGTGGCGGTGAGGATAAATAAGCCGTATCAGGGCCGTGTTCACGCTCATTAGCGCCGCGCCGCCAAAGCCCTGCGCGATTCGCGCCAGCGTAAGGGTGTGCAGTGAATCTGAAAGGGCACAGAAGAGCGAGGTGAGGGTAAAGACCACCAGCCCGCACTGGTAAACCCGGCGATAACCAAACATATCGCCCAGGAAAGAGAGTGACAGAAGGGAAATCACAATCGCTATCTGGTACGCGTTCACAATCCAGATGGAGCTTGCCGGCGAAGCATTAAGGTCTTTGGCAATGGTAGGAAGAGCCACGTTGGCAATCGCGCCGTCAAGGACAGCCATCGAAATACCGATGACAATAGTGGCAATTGCCCCGTACCGCTGCGGTAAGGGCAGGCCATCAGAAACGTTTTTTTGCATGGGAAAAGAATAACTCAGCGTGAAATTATTTTCAGAGTAACTATTTTAGCATCGTTATTTCGGTTTTATGTCGCAGATTTGTAACGAAGTAAACCCAGATAGATTGCAGCACGCATCACACGAATTTATAATAAAAACCGGTTCTGATTTTTATAAAACACTCTCCATGAGGTGATAAATGGCAATCTCAGATTTGGATAAGCAGCCAGATTCTGTTTCTTCCGTGCTGAAGGTGTTTGGCATCTTGCAGGCGCTCGGAGAAGAGCGTGAAATTGGTATTACAGAGTTGTCGCAGCGTGTGATGATGTCGAAAAGCACCGTTTATCGCTTTTTGCAGACGATGAAATCATTGGGTTATGTCGCGCAGGAAGGAGAATCAGAAAAATATTCTCTGACCCTGAAACTGTTTGAACTGGGCGCCCGCGCCTTGCAGAACGTGGATCTGATCCGCAGTGCTGACATTCAGATGCGTGAACTTTCACGACTGACGAAAGAGACAATTCACCTCGGTGCGCTGGATGAAGACAGCATTGTTTACATCCACAAAATTGACTCCATGTACAACCTGCGCATGTATTCACGCATCGGTCGTCGTAACCCGCTGTACAGCACCGCAATTGGTAAAGTACTGCTGGCCTGGCGCGATCGCGAAGAGGTGAAGCAAATCCTTGACGGGGTGGAGTACAAACGCAGCACCGACCGCACGATTACCAGTACGGATGAGCTGCTGAGCGTGCTGGATAACGTGCGTGAGCAGGGTTACGGGGAAGATAACGAAGAGCAGGAAGAGGGGCTGCGTTGCATCGGTGTGCCGGTGTTTGACCGCTTCGGCGTTGTCATTGCGGGCCTGAGCATTTCGTTCCCAACGCTGCGTTTCTCTGAAGAGCGTCTTCATGAATATGTGGCGATTCTGCATACCGCAGCGCGCAAAATTTCAGAGCAGATGGGCTATAACGATTATCCGTTCTGATCGACGCCACCAATAAAAAACGCCGCACTTTTGCGGCGTTTCTGTAAGCGAAGTTCAGCGCTGATTAACCGTTATCAACCACAACAGATGATTTACGCAGCACAGGACAGTTGGTTAACCCGATGATCCCGCTGTCGGAATGGATGTACTGAGCCGTGCTTATCCCCTGGGCGGTAAGATATTTACACTGGATACCCAGACCCGCGGCATTTTCTTTGCTCCCCATTAATACGCCGTACCCACTTAATAACAGGCCGATCCAGACAATGGCCAGTACAATTACTGTACGAATAAGTAAACGCATCGTTGCCTCTTTTTTCTTTGTTGTCATAGAGTAAGCGTAACGGCTTTACGCAGTGAAACAAGTGCATGATTCCGAAAAGCGTCTGTTGAAGGTACAGTTAGCCCCTGTTTAAGATAACCGTGATAACCTGGCTGTATCAGGTCATAAGACGGAGTGTGGAGTGAAAAAAATACGCTGGGTAATTCTGATTATAGTGTTGATAGCATGCGTGGTGCTGTGGACGCAGACTATCAATGTGATGTGCGATCAGGATGTACAGTTCTTTAGCGGCATTTGTTCAATCAATAAGTTTATCCCCTGGTAGAGACCATTTTTACGCTGAGTGATGTCCTTACGCGGCGGCAGTGGTAAAATAGCGGTTTTTACTGAGGTGGTGAAATGGGTGAGTTACTGAATTCGGGGCTGCTGAGCATTGCATCCCTGGTAATGTCTTTGGTGGTGCTGGTCGTTGGGCTGGTGCTGTGGTTTTTCGTTAACCGCGCCAGCTCCCGCACAAACGAACAGATTGAGCTGCTGGAAGCATTGCTCGATCAGCAGAAACGGCAGACTGCACTGCTGCGTCGTTTGTGCGAAGCCAACGAGCCGGAGGAGAAAGCGGTACCGAAGGACGCTGTTGCTCAACAACAAGACGAGGAAGACTTCATTCGCCTGGTAGCTGAACGATAGTCTGCCCGGAGCGGGGAGGTGGCCTGACGTACGGCGTAAATCCCCTCCCTTATCAAATGCATCCCACAACTTCCCGGCATTTAATTAAGCAGCAGTTAACTCATGTTTTAGCACACTGAAAACTGGCGAATATTTATCCTTATTTAACAAATTCAGTTTCGTTGAATAAATAGTGTGCTTTATCTTTCCTGAAGTGTTTTATTTTTATCGAAACGTTTTGCTTGCCTTGTTTTGAGGCAGAGTCATAAAAATTTCATTATTTTGGTGCAGAATAACACTTATTAAATGGTGGTTTTTAATACAGTTAGCAAAATGTAATTAACATCGTATATTCCCTGACACATGTTGGTGCGTTGCAATGTTTTCAGCATAACTTTTCACAAAATGTTCTAACTCAGTCATTCCTTTAAAGAAATTCTGGGATTGGGATGGACGCTTTGAAATGATTGAGCTATGTTTAAAATGTCTTTGATTACAGGGCGCGTCAACGCACCCTGCGGGCAGTGAGGTCAGGTGGCGCTTCATTTGACAATTCGCATAACTGTGCAGATTGTTATGGAGTAACGTCTGAATTTGTGCGGCGGATCGAGACACGTTTAAAAATGGCTTGCCATATTAAACGTTGTGTGTGATAACACGTTTTGGGTCAAACGAGGTACAGTTCTGTTTATGTGTGGCATTTTCAGTAAAGAAGTCCTGAGTAAACACGTTGTCGTTGAATACCGCTTCTCTGCCGAACCTTATATTAGTGCCTCAAGCAGTAATGTCTCAGTTTTATCTATGTCAAAGCCTGCGGGCTAAGAAAACACTCTAAGGAATTTTGCAAATGGCAAAGATTAAAGGTCAAGTTAAGTGGTTCAACGAGTCTAAAGGTTTTGGTTTCATTACTCCTGCTGACGGCAGCAAAGACGTGTTCGTACACTTCTCTGCAATCCAGGGTAACGGCTTCAAAACTCTGGCTGAAGGCCAGAACGTTGAGTTCGAAATTCAGGATGGCCAGAAAGGCCCAGCTGCGGTTAACGTAACTGCTATCTGATCGAATCACTGCTGACTGAAGCGCTCAGCGCTTCGATCTCAGACATAAGCCTCGCCGATGCGGGGCTTTTTTATTCGCTTATTTTTCAAAATATTACGTAATCCTCCTCTGTTATTATCTTGTTGCAAACCCGCGAGATTATTAGCATTGTTTTCCCGCCTTATTATCCGCTTTTCCCGTTAAATCAGGGCGTTGATTAACAGCCCTGGGGTTAAGGTGAAAAAAAAGACAATAACCACCACCGGAAATTTCACTCCGGCACGTTTTGCACTTCTGTGTCTCGCCATCTTTTGTAGCCTTGCGTTTCTGCTGGGCCGCGTAGCGTGGCTACAAATTATCAAACCGGATAATCTGGTGAAGCAGGAGGATATGCGCTCCCTGCGCGAAGTGGCGATAGACGCCCCGCGTGGGATGATTGTTGACCGTGAAGGGCGACCCCTTGCGGTGAGCGTACCCGTCCAGGCCGTCTGGGCCGATCCCAAAACAGTGCTGGAAAAAGGGGGGATCGGTTTTGACTCGCGCTGGCAGGCCCTGGCAAATGCCTTACACCTTTCTCTGAGCACGCTCGCATCACGAATCAACAGTAACCCGCACGGGCGATTTATTTACCTGGCCCGTCAGGTTGATCCCGCCCAGGCAAAGTGGATCGATAAGCTGCGTCTTCCCGGTATCAACCTTCGCGATGAGTCCCGCCGCTTTTACCCTGCCGGGCACGTGGCGGCGAACCTGATTGGCTTCACCAATATTGATGGTCAGGGCATTGAGGGCGTCGAGAAAAGCTTTAACACGCAGCTTACCGGGAAGGCAGGCGTGCGGCTGGTCAGGAAAGATCGCTACGGACATGTGGTGGAGAACCTTACGGAGGTGGCTCCCGTACCTGCACATAATATTCAGCTTAGTATCGATGAACGCCTGCAAACTATCACCGAAGACGCGCTGGATAATGCCGTGGCGTGGAACAAAGCCGAGTCAGGCGCGTCGGTGCTGATTAATATCCGAACGGGCGAAATTCTGGCGATGGCGAGCTTCCCCGACTTCAACCCCAACAACCGGGAAGGGGCAACGCTGGATGATTTTCGCAATCGCGCGATCAGCGACACCTTTGAACCTGGCTCTACCGTTAAGCCCCTGGTGCTGATGACGGCGCTACAGCAGGGGCTGGTACAGCCTGACAGCGTGATAGACACGCACCCTTACACCATTGATGGTCATCGTATTCGTGATGTGGGCTACTACCCCGAGCTGACGATGACCGGGATTTTGCAAAAATCCAGCGACACAGGCGTATCCCGCCTTTCGCTGGCGATGCCCGTGCAACGGTTACTGGATACCTATAAAAACTTTGGTTTTGGCGAGAGTACCGGGCTTGGTTTAACGGGAGAAAGCGCAGGCTTACTGCCGCAGCGAAAATTCTGGAGTCAGTTAGATCGGGCGACCTTTGCCTTTGGGTATGGCCTGATGGTAACCCCCCTCCAGCTGGCGCATGTGTATGCCACCATCGGCAGCTACGGCATTGAACGGCCTCTGTCCATTACCCGTATCGACCCGCCGGTGATTGGCAAGCGGGTGATGCCCGAGGAAATTGTTCACGAGGTGGAACATATGATGGAGAGCGTTGCGTTACCCGGCGGTGGTGGGGTCAAAGCGGCGGTGCGTAACTATCGCGTGGCGATAAAAACCGGGACGGCCAAAAAAATCGATGAACATGGTAAGTATGTGGATAAATACGTCGCCTATACCGCAGGCGTCGCGCCTGCCAGCGATCCCCGTTTCGCGCTGGTGGTGGTGATCAACGATCCGCAAAACGGTGCCTACTATGGCGGGGCCGTTTCTGCGCCCGTGTTCAGCGAAATTATGGGTAACGTCCTGCGCCTGGAAAACGTGAAGCCAGACGGGCTGCCGGCAGATTCTGACCATCTGATCGTGATGCGTCACCCAGCCGTTTATAACCCTGGCGAATAGCGGTACACTTCGCCTTTTGGTTTACGCCCTGGAGCTGTCATGTCTTTCAGTTGTCCCCTTTGCCACGCGCCGCTGACGCGCGCGGAGAAAACGTTTATCTGTCCACAGGGACATCAGTTTGACCGGGCGAAAGAGGGCTATGTAAATCTTCTGCCGGTACAACACAAGCGCTCCCGGGACCCGGGTGACAGCGCGGAGATGATGCAGGCGCGCCGGGCGTTTCTCGATGCCGGGCACTATCAACCGCTCAGGGATGCCGTTGTCGCCTTACTCCGTCAATATCTGACAGAAGGCGCATCCGCCATGCTGGATATCGGCTGCGGCGAAGGTTACTACACCGCCACGTTTGCTGACGTGGCGGCTGAGAAGGGTGCCGAAACTTTCGGGCTGGACGTGTCGAAAGTGGCTATCCGTGCGGCAGCCAAACGCTACTCAGCGGTAACGTTCTGCGTGGCCTCCAGCCACCGCCTGCCGTTTGAGGAAGCGAGTATGGACGCCGTGGTGCGTATCTATGCGCCGTGCAAGGCAGAGGAGCTGGCGCGCGTCGTTAAGCCTGGCGGCTGGGTTATCACCGTCACGCCAGGGCCGCGTCATCTGCTGGAGTTAAAAGGGCTGATCTATGATGAAGTTCACCTGCATGCGCCGCACTCTGAACAGCTGGCGGGCTTTGCGTTAAAGCAGGCGCAGTCGGTAGCGTATGAAATGACGTTGCAGGGAAGTGAAGCCGTGGCGTTACTGCAAATGACGCCGTTTGCATGGCGGGCAAAACCAGAGGTGTGGGAAACGCTGGCAGCGCAGACAGAATTTCGCTGCCAGACGGATTTCAGCATCCATTGCTGGCAGCACGAAGGTTAACCCGCGAAGTGTGCCCAAAGGATTTGGGCACCAATCCCGATCAACACGATACCGCCCAGAATTTCGGCGCGTTTGCCTAACAGCGGGCCAATGAACCGACCCACCATCATCCCCAGCGTTGACATGATCAGCGTGGCGCAGCCAATCGCCAGCGCGGTGGCGATAATATTGACCTGCAAAAACGCCAGACCGACACCCACGGCCATTGCATCCAGGCTGGTTGCGATGGCGGTTGTCACCAGAAGCCAGAAGCCGTGGCGTTGCAGCGGCGCATCATCTTCATCGCCGTTACCACGAAAGCCTTCAATCACCATGCGTCCGCCGAGGAACACCAGCAGCACGAAAGCAATCCAGTGATTCCACTCCAGCACGAACTGGCTGGCGAGCATCCCCAGACCCCAGCCGATAAGAGGCGTCAGCGTTTCGATAGCGCCAAAGATGAGACCGGTACGCAGGGCGTCGGAAAATTTAGGTTTATGGAGGGTGGCACCTTTACCAATAGAGGCGGCAAATGCGTCCATGGACATGCCAAAAGCCAGAAGGATCGTAGCGGAGATATTCATAAGAGCGTCCAGACCGGGGATATCCATATGACACATCACTGCCCCCAGTAAACAGCAGTTGATGTATCTATGGTCTCGCCTGATCGCTTTTGGCACAGTCAGTGTGCTGAAAACGATCCGTACGCGCCACGTTTTTCAACGAGTATGTTGACACGTACATTTCCCGCAGGCAGGAAATCGGCTACTCCCCAACGACGGGCGCAACCTTAACATATTTTGAGAATATAAAACAACAACGAAGATGGCTTTATATAGCCACTATATTGATAACGATTTTCATTTAGATTTATGCGTGAAAATATCGTTAACAAATATAAGGCAATTAACAGAGGAGATATAGCACCGGCTATATTGCTGGTTTAAGAATAATGCAATGTATAGCCGATGCTATAATATTAACTCATTGAGTTTTAAGGAGTAATTTGTAGATCTTTTCCAGGTCATCAATATTTTTTACCCGGATGAGCAGGCGGCGTTGTTCTAATTGCATCACCAGAACCCCGTCTTCGGATAAATTCATCTCTTTAATACGGTTATATTCTATCCAGACATTGGCGAAGAAGAATCCGTGTTTTTTAAAAATGAGTTTTGGCGAGCGGATCCAGAACAGGTAAATCGCCATTAATGCCAGCGCACATAATAACCATGTGGTTAATATTGCGCCGTGGCTGGTCACATTATTGTAAATCAGGATGACTACCAGACCGGCGAAGATAAACGCATCAATGCGTCCACGGCGTAAGAGGGGAAGGGTCAGCAGCGTCTCGCCGTGGCGGCGAGGCATAATGAACTCGTCATAGATCGCGTAAGCCAGAAGGGCAACAATAAATAAAACCAGTACGGTGTCCGTGACAGTCATTCATCCTCCAGATAAAAAGACCGGGGGCAAGCCCCCGGTCGGTAACGCATTTTATTACAGACCCAGCAGGCCGACGGCGTAGCCCGCGATACCGATGACGAAGAAGCCAACGATGATCCACAGCGGGTTCACTTTCTTACGCAGCAGCCACATACAGGCGAAGGTTAACAGCAGCGGTACCAGGCCCGGCATCAGCTGGTCCAGAATCGTCTGCACGGTGGTAACGCGCGTCTGACCATCCTGACCAGTGATCGTCGATACCACCAGCGGGATGTTCACGTGCGTCCACTTGTTAACCAGCGCCCCCATTACAAACAGGCCGAGGATTGACGCCCCCTCAGTCAGTTTTTGCAGGAAGCCGCCGCCCATATCCTTAACGATATCCACCCCTTTACGATAACCGTACGCCACGCCGTAGTAACGGGTCAGCAGACGCACCGCGTTGAACAGGATGAAGAACAGCAGAGGACCGAGCAGGCTGCCGCTCATGGCGATCCCGGCGCCCAGCGCCGCAAAGACCGGCCGCACGGTACCCCAGAAGATCGGGTCGCCCACGCCTGCCAGCGGCCCCATCAGACCAACTTTGATACCGTTGATGGCACCATCGTCGATCTCAGCCCCGTTCGCACGCTGCTCTTCCATTGCCAGCGTCACGCCCAGAACCGGCGCCGCAACATAAGGATGGGTGTTGAAGAATTCCAGGTGACGCTTAATTGCCTGACGGCGTGCTTCGTTGTTTTCCGGATACAGGCGTTTGATGGCCGGCACCATGGAGAAGCAGAAGCCGAGCGCCTGCATACGTTCGAAGTTCCATGAACCCTGAAACAGGTTAGAACGGATGAACACGCCACGAATATCACCCGGAGTGAGTTTTTTCTCAGTGGTAGTTTTTGTCATATCAACCATTTCGCTCACCTGTTAGTCCAGTTCGTTATCGAGATCGTTGTTACCAGCAGCCTGCGCAGGGGCACCCGCGACACGGTTGTATTTCGGGCTGAGCTGGATATAAAGAATCGCCATCACCGCACCAATCACACCCAGCGCAACCAGGTTGAAGTTGGTGAACGCAGCGGTAACGAAGCCGAGGTAGAAGAATGGCATCAGGTAGCCCGCGCGCATCATGTTGATGACCATCGCATAACCGACCACCACGATCATACCCCCGGCGATATTCAGACCGCTGGTAACCACTTCAGGGATCGCATTCAGCATGCCCTGAACTTCGCTGGTACCGACAGAAATCGCCACGATAACCGCAGGGATTGCGATACGCATCGCTTGCAGGAACAGGGAAGACACGTGGATCCAGGAGAGCGCGGTGAGGTTGCCGTTTTCGGCCGCCTTATCCGCCGCGTGCTGGAAGGCCACGGTAATAGTACGGACGATAATGGTCAGCACCTGACCCGCTGCGGCCAGCGGGATGGCCAGCGCGATACCGGCACCAATACTCTGATGACCAGCGATAACCAGAACGGTTGAAATAATGGACGCCAGCGCGGCATCTGGCGCAACTGCCGCACCGATGTTCATCCAGCCGAGGGCGATCATTTCCAAAGTACCACCGATGATGATACCGGTTTTCATGTCACCGAGAACGGCGCCAATCAACGTACAGGCCACCAGAGGGCGGTGGAACTGAAATTCATCAAGTACGGACTCCATACCCGCAATACATGCGACGATGAACACCAGCACAATCTGAAGAGTAGTAATCTCCATTGCACTTCTCCTATTACATAAGCTCTATATGAAAAACCGGCCCGGGCTTATTTCCCCACTTTGCCGATCAAATCCATCATTTTCAGTTTCTGGTCCGTGGAAACCTTACGGGCTTCCAGTTCGATACCGCGTGCATTCAGTTTGTTGAAGGCCTCGATATCTTTCGCATCCACTGAAATCGCGTTGTTGACCTGCGTTTTGCCCTGACGGAATGCCATACCGCCAATGTTAACGGAGGTGATTTTCACGCCGCCTTCAACAATGCGTTCGACGTCTGTCGGGTTGGTGAAGAGAAGCATCACGCGCTCACCCGCATATTTCGGGTTGTTGTAAACGCGGATCATTTTGGCGACATCCACGACGTGCGCGGTGACGCCCGGCGGTGCAACCTGGGTAAGAAGGGTTTTACGGACAGTGTCGGCGGCCACTTCGTCACTGACCACGATGATGCGTTGTACGTTGGTTTCTTTGGTCCAGCGTGTTGCCACCTGGCCGTGGATCAGACGGTCATCAATACGCGCAAGGCCGATAACCATATAATCGTTCGGACCCATTGGCTTCGCCGGTGCTGCCGCCCTTGGTGCAGCAGGGGCAGGTGCCGGTTTTTCAACCGGCTGCGCTTTCAGCGCCTTCACGCCTTCGCGACCGGTTTCCACCGCCAGTGCCACCAGTTCATCAAAACCTGGGTTGTCGTCACGCGCCATGAAGGTTTCCACCAACATCGGAATATTCACCCCGGCGACGACTTCATAATGCTCTTTATCGACGACAATGCGGCTGGCAGCGTTGAATGGGCTGCCGCCCCATGTATCCACGAGAAACAGCACGCCTTTGCTGGTATCCAGCTTCTCAAGCTGAGCAGTGTATTTTTCAATCAGCGTCTCGGCATTTTCACCGGGAACGAAATCGATCCAGCCGACGTTTTCCTGCTCGCCCAACAGCATTTCTGCCGTTTTGAGTAACTGCTCCGCAGCCCAACCATGTGTGCCTATGACAATAGCAATGGTCACTTGCTACCTCCTTTTATTATCATGTATACGTCTGCCAGGCAGGCGTACTGAGAATCGTATTGGAGAACCGAATCGATTCAGATAAGGGTTAGAGTTCAAAAACTAAGACTTCCGCGAATTATTTTAGATAGTGAAAAAATAATTTATGTGATGAAGATCCGTAATTTAGCTACGCCTTACAGATTTTTCTTTAAGTTAATCCGCGTGTGTTACAGAAGTTTGCAAAGGAACGTAAATCTTTGCTAAAAACCAATTGTCTCTGATATGTTTAGCGTCCGTTTAATTATTCAGGAGTATAGGGCTACAGCCCACTATATGGACCGTCACCGACGTCAGTCATCTTCCAGGCCATTCCGCGCCTTATTCATCGGCGATCTTCGCCACGCATCGACTCTCATTCCCTTTGAAATGCCCGAAATTAGCGGGGCACCGTTTTGTCATTCCTTTAGCAGGAGCGTGTCATGGAATTCTTAATGGACCCGTCAATCTGGGTAGGCTTGCTTACGCTGGTCGTGCTGGAGATCGTTCTCGGTATTGATAACCTGGTGTTTATCGCCATCCTCGCGGATAAGCTGCCGCCGAAACAGCGTGATAAAGCCCGTCTGATCGGCCTCTCGCTGGCGCTGATCATGCGTCTGGGCTTGCTGTCTGTGATCTCGTGGATGGTTACCCTGACGAAGCCGCTGTTCACCGTCATGGATTTCACCTTCTCCGGCCGCGATTTAATCATGCTGGTGGGGGGACTGTTCCTGCTGTTCAAAGCCACAACAGAGCTGCATGAACGGCTGGAGAACCGGCAGCACGATGATGGCCACGGTAAGGGTTACGCCAGCTTCTGGGTGGTTGTTCTCCAGATTGTGGTGCTTGATGCGGTCTTCTCTCTGGATGCGGTGATTACGGCAGTCGGCATGGTGAACCATCTGCCGGTGATGATGGCGGCGGTGGTGATTGCGATGGCGGTAATGCTGCTGGCGTCAAAACCGCTGACGCGTTTCGTCAACCAGCATCCGACGGTCGTTGTGCTGTGTCTGAGCTTCCTGCTGATGATTGGTCTGAGCCTGGTGGCAGAAGGGTTTGGCTTCCATATTCCGAAAGGCTACCTGTACGCCGCGATTGGCTTCTCGATTCTGATCGAGCTGTTTAACCAGATTGCGCGCCGTAACTTTATTAAGCAGCAGTCGAATCAGCCGCTGCGAGCCCGTACCGCAGATGCGATTCTGCGACTGATGGGCGGACGTCGTCAGGTCAACGTGCAGGCTGATAACGAGAACCGTAACCCGGTTCCGGTGCCGGAAGGCGCGTTTGTGGAAGAAGAACGCTACATGATCAACGGCGTGCTTTCGCTGGCTTCCCGCTCCCTGCGCGGCATTATGACGCCGCGCGGTGAGATCAGCTGGGTGGACGCCAACCTGAGCGTCGACGAAATTCGTCAGCAGCTGCTCTCCTCGCCGCACAGCCTGTTCCCGGTCTGCCGGGGTGAGCTGGATGAGATCATCGGTGTCGTGCGCGCGAAAGAGATGCTGGTGGCGCTGGAAGAGGGCGTTAACGTCGAGGCCGTAGCGGCCGCGTCGCCCGCCATCGTGGTACCGGAGACGCTGGATCCGATCAACCTGCTGGGCGTATTGCGTCGTGCCCGCGGGAGCTTTGTTATCGTCACCAATGAATTTGGTGTGGTACAGGGCCTGGTGACGCCGCTGGACGTGCTGGAAGCCATTGCCGGTGAATTCCCTGATGCGGATGAAACCCCGGAAATCGTTGCCGACGGTGACGGCTGGCTGGTGAAAGGCACCACCGACCTGCACGCGCTCTCGCACACGCTGGGCGTCGAAAACGTGGTCAATGATGATGAAGACATTGCCACCGTCGCGGGGCTGGTAATTGCCGTTAACGGGCAGATCCCGCGTATTGGTGATGTGCTGGAGCTGCCGCCGCTGCAAATTACCATCGTCGAAGCCAACGACTATCGCGTTGATATGGTGCGTATTGTTAAAGAGCACTCTGCACACGACGAAGAAGAGTAACGCTATCTAGCGTAACGGCAGTAAGGGCACGATGTGTCCGTTGTGACGGGCTGGCGGAGAGTGACTTTCCGCCAGCCATTTCGGAAACTCGCGCAGCGGCATTGGCCGCGCATACAAGTACCCCTGCAAAATATGCACGCTGTGACGGCGCAGGTAGCGTGACTGCTCCTCGGTTTCCACGCCTTCCGCAACCAGTTCTATATTCAGCCGCTGGCCCAGCGCAATAATAATATCCGTTACCGTTGAGTTCACGGCGTCGGTGCCGATCGCGGTGGTGAAGGATTTATCAATTTTCAGCACATCCGGATGCAGTTTTTCTAGCCATGAAAGTGAGCTGTTGCCTGTACCAAAATCATCAATCGCAAGTTTCACCCCTTTGCGGTGCAGCTCCCGCACTATGCGGTAATCCACATCCAGCAACGCATCGCGTTCGGTTAACTCCACGATCAACTGTTGAACAGGGCTGGCGTTAAACCAGATGCGGTTGAGATCCTGGATCAGCGCAGCGCGGCGAAAATGGCTGGCGGCCACGTTAATGCCGATATGGAAATCGCGCGAGGCCGGGAAATAGCCTATCTGCCGCACCGTTTCGCTGATGACGTAGCGGGTAAGCGGAACAATCAGGTTATGTTCTTCGGCCAGAGGGATAAAGACATCGGGCGAAATCCATCCCTGACGCGGGTTGTTCCAGCGCAGGAGGATCTCGACGCCGACGCATTCCCAGGTGCGGGCATTCACCAGCGGCTGGCAGAAGAGCTCAAACTCCCTGGCCGCAATTCCCATATTGATTTCCCACGTGAAACTGATGCGCCGCGCGGTGGCGAGCCAGGCGATATAGCCCATCAGTAAGCTGAGCATCAACGCCAGCGGCAGCTGGGTGGGCAAATTTTTCAACGCCATTTCGCCAGGCCCGGGGCCGCTCACCGTGACGCTGAAAGGGTAATGCTGTGACGATTGTTCCAGCAGGGAGGCGTTTTCATCGAAGGTCGGCGTAGTCGTCAGCTGTTGCCCGACGCGGAGGAAGTTATCTCCTACTCTCAGGACAACGTCGGTGATCTGAGGCCGCTGCGGCTCGAGAATCATTTTAGTGATGAGATCGATATTCACCACCTCCATCACCCCGTCGTTGCCGTCGCTCGCGAGGGGAGACCACTGAATCAGTACCGGGCTGCCTTTTACCAGCCACCGATCGGTCAACAGCAGCAGCCTGGATTCACCGACCGGAAGCACCGGCACAAACTCACTGACGGGCACATTACGGCTGCCAAAGACGCTTGAGCAATACAGTATTCCGTCTTGAATGAGGGCGATGGAGCGTACGGTCTGGAGGATCGCCGCCTGTTTTCGCAGGATCAGATTTGCTTCGGAACAGGGTATGCCAACCAGTGAAAGTAGCGTTTCACGCTGGGCCTCTAACGAGAGAAGCACTTTATCAAGCGCACGCACGGTGTGGTGGGTAAAGTCGTGGATCCGATCCTGATTTATGTTGCGCTGTGAAATAAAGCGAATGCCCAGCGTCAGGACGAGCGTAACGAGCGCAACCGTGACACAGACGATAACGCGTTTTCGGCGATAGTCTTTAATGATCGTTTGTGCAGTTTGCATGAACGGTCGCCTGTTAAGCACCGGCCAGAAAAGCCAGACGCAACAGTGACAGTGTAGTGGGGAATACGCGAAGCGACGAGACGAGAGGGGAAAATTCGCCCATCCGTTGCAGATGGGCGAAAGGAAGGCTTAGTCGCACTGCACCTTAATGGCCAGACCGCCGCGCGAGGTTTCACGGTACTTCGCGTTCATGTCCTTGCCGGTCTCGTACATGGTTTCAATAACCTTATCCAGCGACACGCGTGGCTCGCTGGTACGGCGCATCGCCATACGCGAGGCGTTGATCGCTTTGACGGAGGCGATGGCGTTACGCTCAATGCACGGCACCTGCACCTGGCCGGCAACCGGGTCACAGGTCAAGCCGAGGTTGTGCTCCATGCCGATTTCCGCCGCTACGCACACCTGCTCAGGGCTGGCGCCCAGCAGCTCCGCCAGGCCAGCCGCCGCCATGGAGCAGGCTACGCCCACTTCACCCTGACAGCCCACTTCAGCGCCGGAGATGGACGCATTCATCTTGTACAGCGCGCCGATAGCGCCTGCCGCGAGGAAGTAACGGATATAGATGTCCGGCGTCACGGGCTCAATAAAGTGATCGTAATAGGCCAGCACCGCCGGAACGATACCGCATGCGCCGTTGGTTGGCGCCGTCACCACGCGACCACCCGCTGCGTTCTCTTCGTTAACCGCGAGGGCAAACATGTTCACCCAGTCGACCACGTTCATTGGGTCATTGGAGAACTTGTCGGTGGTGACCAGCATGCGGCGCAGCGCAGAGGCACGACGCGGTACGCGCAGAGGCCCAGGCAGAACACCCTCGGTGTTCATCCCGCGGTCAATACAGGCGCGCATGGTTTGCCACACGTTAGCAAAATAGTCTTCGATCTCTTTCTTGCTGTGCAGCGCCAGTTCGTTCTGCATCACCATGCCTGACAGGGACAGACCGGTCTCTTTGCAGTAGCCCAGCATCTCGGTGGCCGATTTAAACGGATAGGGCACATTGACGTCGCCCGCGCTCTCTTTACCAAAGTGTTCTTCGTCAACGATAAAGCCGCCGCCAATGGAGTAGTAAGTTTTGCTGTAGATCTCTTTTTCGCCACTCCAGGCGTGGATGGTCATGCCGTTTTCATGCAGCGGCAGGTTGTCGCTACGAAAACGCATCCCGTCATCCTGCGGGAAGTCCACTTCGTGCTGGCCGTTAGCCAGCAGCAAACGACCGCGCGTTTCCACGTCGCGGATAAATGCCGGAATGGCATCAATATCAACTGTGTCCGGCATATTGCCCGCCAGACCCATAATAATGGCGATATCGGTGTGGTGGCCTTTACCCGTTAATGACAGTGAACCGTAAACGTCTACGGCGACACGGGTAACGCTTTCCAGTAATCCTTTTTCGACCAGATCATCGACGAACTGTTTACCGGCCTTCATCGGCCCTACAGTGTGGGAAGAAGATGGACCAATCCCCACTTTGAACATGTCGAATATACTAATCACTTTCACACTCCTGACAGGGTTACTGGGGTTCCAGTAACGATGTTATAACTGCGCATAGTGTAAGAGGGAACACCAACCTCGGCTTAACTATTCACATGAATTAAACTAATGGTTAACGATGGTTTTGCTAATAGCGCGACGCCGATCGCAAACCTGCCAGAAAAGGGTGGAATGTAAAGTATAGTCAAGGCTTCAGGCCGATTTGCAGGGCCAGCTCACGAATGATGCCTGCCGTCATGCCCCAGACAAAATAATGCTGATACCACGACAGCCAGACCCGATGATCGTGTCCGCGGCGGTGAATATCCAGCGGGTGATAGCGACCCAGACGAAGGGCCTCTTCCAGCGGCATTTCGAATACCGCTGAAACTTCATCGACGCTGGCGTGATACTGAAGATCGGGCGGAATAATGCCAACGACCGGCGTAACCTGGAAACCGGTTACGCTGTCCACTGGCGGCAGCACGCCGATCACCTCGACCGTCTCCGGGGGGATCGCCACTTCCTCATGCGCTTCGCGCAGCGCGGCGGCAATCAGGGATGCATCGGTGCTGTCCACCGCGCCGCCCGGGAACGCAACCTGACCGGCGTGTTTTCGCATATGCGGTGAGCGCTGGGTAAGCAACAGACCCGGCTGCTCACGACGCACGACCGGGATCAGCACCGCCGCCTGACGTTGATTCAGCGTGGCGCGGTTAACCTGGGGCCGCAGAAGCTGAAAGCGCGACAGAAAATCATCCAGCGTCAGGTTGTCTTTCTTCACCGTGAGTTCTCCAGTTGTTTCAGGATACGATTCACTTTATCAAAGGTTTCCTGATATTCCGCCTCCGCCTGGCTGTCGGCCACAATGCCACCGCCTGCGGAACAGTACAGGTTACCGTCGCAGGCCGTCAGGGTGCGAATAGTGATGCTGGTATCCATGGTGCCGCACAGACTCACATAGCCGATGCTGCCGCACCAGGCGTTGCGGCGATGCGGTTCCAGTTCGTCGATGATCTCCATCGCCCGGACCTTCGGCGCGCCGGTAATGGAGCCGCCCGGAAACGCGGCGCGGAGCAGATCGCAGGCGGTTCGCGAGGCCGGCAGACGTGCGGTGATGGTGCTGACCAGATGATGCACCGCCGGGAATGGCTCCACGACGAACAGCTCCGGCACGCGCACGCTGCCCGGCTCGGCGACGCGGCCAATATCATTGCGCATCAGATCGACAATCATCAGGTTTTCAGCGCGATCTTTCGGCGAGGTCGCCAGCGTCTCCGCCTGCTGGCGGTCGGCCTCGGCATCAGCAAGGCGCGGCAGGGTGCCCTTTATCGGGCGGGTCTGAATAATACCGTCAGCCAGGTGAATAAAACGCTCAGGCGAAAGGCTGAGGATGGCACCGTGTTCAAGGCGTAAAAATGCACTGAACGGGGCCTTATTGCTGGCATTGAGGCGGGTAAACGCCTGCCATTCGTCTCCCCGGTACGCCGCCTGGAAACGCTGGGCAAGGTTGACCTGATAACAGTCGCCGCTGTGAAGATACGCCTGCACGCGGGAGAATTTTTCCGCGTATTCCTCCGCGCTCATGTTCGAGCGCCAGGCGGAGGTCAGCATAAAGTGTTCCGGGGCGGCGGGCCGTTGCGCCTCGAGCCAGGCCAGACGCGCCTGAACGTCCCGGTGGCTCAGCAGAGAAACCGTCTGCTTACGGTGATCCACGATCAGCGCCCAGTCATACAGCCCCACCGCCATATCCGGCAGGGAAATATCCGCCTGCGCATGCTCGGGCAGCTTTTCGAAACGGCGACCCAGATCGTAACCAAACAGGCCCAGCGCGCCCCCCTGGAAAGGCAGATCCGGATCCGGTGTGGCAGATAAGCCCAGAGCATGGATCTCGTTCTGAAGCCGCATCAGCGGATCGTCCGTTGGCGACAGCGCATCGGTCGTCAGCGTTTTAACCGGGTCGGCCACCAGAATGTCAAAGCGGCTGTAGGGGTGATCCGCATGCCCGGAGTGCAGCAGCATCGCAAAAGGCAGGTGGCTCAGACGGGCAAACCAGAACTCGGCGGCGTCTGCACGCCAGGGCAAGGTCATAACAATGGGGAAGCGCATGTTCATGTATGGCATACTACCGGGCAGCGTGAAATAATTAGCGCGAATAATTTAGCAGGAGTTAACGATGTTTGCAGGTTTACCTTCTCTCAGCCATGACCAACAGCAGAAAGCCGTTGAACGTATTCAGGAGCTGATGTCCCAGGGGATGAGCAGCGGACAGGCAATTTCCCAGGTCGCGGAAGAACTTCGCGCCACCCATACCGGCGAGCGGATCGTGGCGCGCTTTGAGGATGAAGATGAAGAATAACCGGCTTACACTGCCGCGATAATCTTGATCTCAACCTTATATTCCGGTTTCATCAGCGTGGCCTGTACGGTGCAGCGTACAGGCGCGTGACCCGCCACCACCCACACATCCCAGGCTTTATTCATCGCCGCGAAATCGTCTTTATTCGCCAGAAAAATCGTCGCATCCAGAATGCGGGATTTGTCGCTGCCCTGTTTTTCCAGTACGGCGTCGATCTGCGCCAGGGTGTTGGCGGTCTGCTCGAAGGCGTCAGCGTCCAGATTGGCAGGGACGCCGGTGTAGTACAGCGTCTGGTTGTGGATCACCACATCAGACCAGCGGGCTTCGGCATCAATGCGCGTAATTGTCATAAACGTATCCTCGTTATCTTTCGTCGTCAGGCGGCAAGACTGCCATAATGTTCCGCCGTCGTCACTATTTGGGGTGGCACCGGAGAGAAGGGGCTGACATAATCCCTGTGCAAAAATACAGTGAGAGAACACCGTGGCAGACGATTTTTCCCCAGAAGGTCAGTTAGCACAGGCTATTCCCGGCTTTAAACCGCGCGAACCCCAACGTCAGATGGCGCATGCCGTCGCGCACGCCATCGACAAGGCGCAGCCGCTGGTCGTGGAGGCCGGCACCGGTACGGGGAAAACGTATGCTTACCTCGCTCCTGCGCTGCGGGCGAAAAAAAAGGTGATCATCTCTACGGGATCAAAAGCGCTCCAGGATCAGCTCTACAGCCGCGATTTACCCACGGTGGCGAAAGCGCTGAAATACAAAGGGCGTCTGGCCTTGCTGAAAGGGCGCTCTAACTACCTGTGTCTGGAGCGTCTCGAACAGCAGGCGCTGGCGGGCGGCGACCTGCCGGTACAAACCCTGAGCGATGTGATCGTCCTGCGCGCCTGGGCCAACCAGACGGAGGAGGGCGACATCAGCACCTGCGCGAGCGTGCCGGAAGACTCCCCGGCCTGGCCGCTGGTGACCAGCACCAATGACAACTGCCTCGGCAGCGACTGCCCACTGTATAAAGACTGTTTTGTGGTGAAAGCGCGTAAAACCGCGATGGACGCCGACGTGGTGGTGGTGAACCATCACCTGTTTCTTGCGGATATGGTGGTCAAGGACAGTGGTTTCGGCGAGCTGATCCCGGAGGCGGAGGTGATGATCTTCGATGAAGCCCATCAGCTACCGGACATCGCCAGCCAGTATTTTGGTCAGTCGCTCTCCAGCCGTCAGCTTCAGGATCTGGCGAAAGATATTACCATTGCCTATCGCACCGAACTCAAAGATACCCAGCAGTTGCAGAAGTGCGCGGACCGCCTGGCGCAATGCGCACAGGATTTCCGCTTACAGCTTGGCGAGCCGGGCTATCGCGGCAACCTGCGCGAACTGCTCGCAGACAAAAATATCCAGCGCGCGCTGCTGCTGCTCGATGATGCCCTTGAACTCTGTTACGACGTGGCGAAGCTGTCCCTCGGACGTTCAGCGCTGCTCGACGCCGCTTTCGAGCGCGCCACGCTCTACCGTGGGCGGCTGAAGCGGCTGAAAGAGATCAACCAGCCGGGCTACAGCTACTGGTACGAATGTACCTCGCGCCACTTCACCCTGGCGCTCACGCCGCTGACCGTTGCTGATAAATTCAAAGAGGTGATGGCGCAAAAGCCCGGCACCTGGGTCTTTACCTCGGCCACGCTGTCGGTCAATGACGATCTGCACCACTTTACCGAGCGCCTCGGCATTGAGCAGGCGGAATCCCTGCTTCTGCCGAGTCCGTTCGACTATGAGAAACAGGCGCTGCTGTGCGTGCCGCGCAATCTGCCGCTGCCTAACCAGCCGGGCGCGGCGCGCCATCTGGCGGCCATGCTGAAGCCGATGATTGAGGCTAACAACGGGCGCTGCTTTATGCTCTGCACCTCACACGCCATGATGCGCGATCTGGCCGAGCAGTTCCGCGCCACCATGACGCTACCGGTGCTGTTGCAGGGGGAAACCAGTAAAGGCCAGCTGCTCCAGCAGTTTGTCAGCGCCGGTAATGCCCTGCTGGTGGCGACCAGCAGCTTCTGGGAAGGGGTGGACGTGCGCGGCGATACGCTCTCGCTGGTGATTATCGATAAGCTGCCGTTCACATCGCCGGACGATCCGCTCCTGAAAGCGCGCATGGAGGATTGCCGTCTGCGCGGGGGCGATCCGTTCGACGACGTCCAGCTGCCGGACGCGGTCATCACGCTTAAACAGGGGGTAGGGCGACTGATCCGCGACGTCACCGACCGCGGGGTGCTGGTGATCTGCGACAACCGCCTGGTGATGCGTCCCTACGGCGCCACCTTCCTCGCCAGCCTGCCGCCCGCGCCGCGCACGCGGGATATTAAACGCGCGGTCCGCTTCCTGGCGAACCCGACGGCGGAGTAATTCTTCCCGGAGTGTGTTAAGATGCGCGCCATTTTGTGACTGACCATTGCGAGAGCGCGACGACTGATGCGAATTCTGGCTATTGATACCGCGACAGAGGCCTGTTCCGTTGCCCTGTGGAACGACGGTACGACTTTTGCTCATTTCGAAGAGTGCCCACGGGAACACACCCAACGTATTCTGCCCCTGGTAAAAACCATTTTAACCGAGGGCAACACCGCCCTGACTGACCTCGACGCGCTGGCCTACGGCCGTGGTCCGGGCAGCTTTACGGGCGTACGTATCGGGATTGGCATTGCGCAGGGGCTGGCGCTGGGCGCTGACCTGCCGATGATCGGCGTCTCAACGCTTGCGACCATGGCTCAGGGCGCCTGGCGCATGACCGGCGCCACCCGCGTGCTGGCTGCAATTGATGCCCGCATGGGGGAAGTCTACTGGGCGGAGTACACCCGTGACGAAAACGGCGTCTGGCACGGCGAAGAGACGGAAGCGGTGCTTAAACCTGAAGCCGTCACCGGGCGCCTGAAACAGCTCTCCGGTGAGTGGGCGACGGTCGGAACCGGCTGGCCGGCATGGCCTGAGATGGCGAAGGACACCGGCCTTACGCTGGTGGACGGTAACATGCTCCTGCCCGCCGCAGAAGATATGCTGCCGATTGCCTGTCAGCTGCTTGCCGCAGGAAAAACCGTGGCGGTTGAACATGCTGAACCGGTTTATTTACGAAACACCGTCGCGTGGAAGAAACTTCCTGGCCGCGAGTGAATCTCAGTAACAGGAACTGAGAAAAAGGAGTCGCATCATGGCGGTTCAGACTAAAGTTGTACGCTTTCTTATGGCAGGCGCGGTTGCCATAGCACTGAGCGGGTGCGTCACCGTTCCTGATGCGATCAAGGGCACCAGCCCGACGCCACAGCAGGATCTGGTACGCGTGATGAATGCCCCGGAGCTGTATGTCGGGCAGGAAGCGCGGTTTGGCGGCAAGGTGGTTGAAGTGATAAACCAGCAGGGTAAAACCCGACTGGAGATTGCCACTGTCCCGCTGGACGACGGCGCGCGGCCTGTTCTGGGTGAAGCCTCGCGCGGGCGGATCTACGCTGACGTCAGCGGCTTCCTCGATCCGGTAGATTTCCGCGGGCAGCTGGTGACCGTCGTCGGGCCGATTACCGGTTCGGTGGCGGGCAAAATCGGCAATACGCCATACAAATTTATGACCATGCAGGTTAACGGCTACAAACGCTGGCGTATCGCCCAGCAGGTGGTGATGCCGCCACAGCCAATCGATCCGTGGATGTGGGGACCGCATCCGTATCGTTACGGCTACGGTGGCTGGGGTTGGTACAATCCAGGCCCTGCACAGGTTCAAACAATCGTAACTGAGTAACTTACTGTTATTGTTAGGAAAGAGACAGCGGCTCAGCCGCTGTCTCTGTTTTTTTACGGATTAAACGAAAAAAAAGAGTGACGCGCTTCGCAACCTGCAATCTGAACAATTAATAAACTGGTACGCTGAGTTAATATAATGTTAACAAACTGTTTATTATCGGGGCTGTGATGACGACGAACACTCATTTCAGAGGTGATGCATTGAAAAAGGTTTGGCTTAACCGTTATCCCGCGGATGTCCCTGCGGAGATCAATCCTGACCGTTATCAATCCCTGATTGAATTATTTGAACACTCGGTACGGCGCTACGCTGACCAGCCTGCATTTGTGAATATGGGCGAAGTGATGACCTTCCGTAAGCTGGAAGAGCGCAGCCGGGCGTTTGCAGCCTATTTACAGGAAGGGTTGGGCTTGCAGAAAGGGGATCGCGTCGCGCTGATGATGCCAAACCTGCTGCAATACCCGGTGGCGCTGTTCGGGATCCTCAGGGCAGGGATGATCGTGGTTAACGTTAACCCGCTCTATACCCCGCGCGAGCTGGAACATCAGTTGAATGACAGCGGCGCGGCGGCGATTGTGATTGTCTCCAACTTTGCCCACACGCTGGAAAAAGTCGTTGAAAGAACCCAGGTTAAACACGTCATCCTCACGCGCATGGGCGACCAGCTCTCTACCGCGAAAGGTACGCTGGTCAACTTTGTCGTTAAATACGTTAAGCGGCTGGTGCCGAAATACCACCTGCCGGATGCCATCTCTTTCCGCCGCGCCCTGCATGCGGGCTACCGGATGCAGTACGTGAAGCCGGAGATCGTGTCCGAGGATCTGGCATTTCTGCAATACACGGGCGGTACCACCGGCGTGGCGAAAGGGGCGATGCTGACCCACCGTAATATGCTGGCGAACCTTGAGCAGGTTAATGCCACCTACGGGCCGCTGCTGCACCCGGGCAAGGAGCTGGTGATCACCGCGCTTCCGCTGTATCACATTTTTGCGCTGACCATGAACTGCCTGCTGTTTATTGAGCTTGGCGGTCAAAACGTATTGATCACCAACCCGCGCGACATTCCGGGGCTGGTCAAAGAGCTGGCGAAATACCCGTTCACCGCCATGACCGGCGTGAACACCCTGTTTAACGCGCTGCTTAACAATAAAGAGTTCCAGCAGCTCGATTTCTCCACGCTGCACCTCTCTGCGGGTGGCGGGATGCCGGTTCAGCAGGCGGTTGCCGAGCGCTGGGTGAAACTCACCGGGCAATATCTGCTGGAAGGCTATGGCCTGACGGAGTGCGCCCCGCTGGTCAGCGTTAACCCGCATGATATCGACTATCACAGCGGCAGTATCGGTCTGCCGGTCCCGTCGACGGAAGCAAAACTGGTGGATGATGAGGATAACGAAGTGCCTCACGGTGAGCCAGGAGAGCTGTGCGTCAGAGGGCCGCAGGTGATGCTGGGCTACTGGCAACGTCCGGATGCCACGGATGAGATCATCAAAGACGGCTGGCTGCACACGGGCGACATCGCGGTGATGGATGACGAAGGCTTTCTGCGCATCGTCGATCGCAAGAAAGATATGATCCTGGTGTCAGGGTTCAACGTCTATCCGAACGAAATCGAAGACGTGGTGATGCAGCACAGCGGCGTGCTGGAAGTAGCGGCGGTGGGCGTTCCCTCCGGCAGCAGCGGTGAAGCGGTGAAGATATTTGTGGTCAAGAAAGATCCTTCTCTGACCGAGGATGCGCTGATAACGTTTTGTCGCCGTCAGCTGACCGGCTATAAAGTGCCGAAGCTGGTGGAATTCCGGGATGAGCTGCCGAAATCCAACGTCGGGAAGATATTACGACGAGAATTACGTGACGAAGCCCGTGCCAAAGTGGACAATAAGGCCTGAGCTTCACGTTAATCGCCCAGACGCCGGTTAATCCGGCGTTTTTTATGGGCGCAAACAAAAGAGAGTCCGATTTGAATTACCAGATGATCACTACCAACGACGAGCTGGCTTCGCTGTGCGAGGTGACGCGTGAATTTCCCGCTATCGCCCTGGATACGGAATTTGTCCGCACCCGAACGTACTATCCGCAGCTGGGTCTGATTCAGATGTATGACGGCAAACACGTGTCGTTGATTGACCCCCTCGGCATTACCGACTGGGCACCAATGCGCGAGTTGTTGCTGGATACCGCCGTGACCAAATATCTGCACGCGGGCAGTGAAGATCTGGAAGTATTTCTCAACACCTTTGGCATCATGCCGCAGCCGCTGATTGATACCCAGATCCTCGCGGCGTTCAGCGGTCGTCCGCTCTCCTGGGGTTTTGCGGCGATGGTGGAAGAGTACACCGGTCTGACGCTGGATAAGAGCGAATCGCGTACCGACTGGCTCGCGCGTCCGCTGACGGCGCGTCAGCTTGAATATGCCGCGGCAGACGTCTTTTATCTTCTTCCAATTGCCGGCCAGCTCATGAAAGAGGCTGAGGCGTCCGGTTGGCTGTCTGCCGCACTGGACGAGTGCCGCATGACGCAGCAGCGTCGCCAGGAAGTGGTTGATCCGAAAGAAGCCTGGCGTGACATCACCAACGCCTGGCAGCTGCGCACCCGTCAACTGGCCTGTCTGCAATTGCTGGCTGACTGGCGTCTGCGTAAAGCGCGTGAGCGCGATCTGGCGGTTAACTTCGTGGTGCGTGAAGAACACCTGTGGGCGGTGGCGCGCTATATGCCGGGTAGCCTTGGTGAACTGGACAGCATTGGCCTTTCCGGAAGTGAGATCCGTTTCCACGGTAAAACGCTGCTCGCGCTGGTAGAGAAAGCTCAGCAGCTGCCAGAGGACGCACTGCCAGAACCGCTGCTTAACCTGATGGATATGCCGGGCTACCGCAAGGCGTTCAAAGACATCAAAGCGCTGGTGCAGACGGTGGCGGGGGAAAGCAAACTGAGTGCCGAACTGCTGGCTTCACGTCGTCAGATTAACCAGCTGCTGAACTGGCACTGGAAGTTGAAACCGCAAAATGGTTTACCGGAACTGGTCGCCGGATGGCGGGGGGAACTGATGGCCGAACGCCTGAATACCCTGCTGGAAGGGTATCCGCGCTAAAGAATTGTAGCCCCGGTAAGCGCAGCGCCACCGGGGAAATTGCCGGGCGGCGCGATGCTTACCCGGCCTACAAAACTACAGACGGATTAACGCGACTCTTCCGCTTCCGGAAGCGTCACGTTCAGCTCCAGAATCGAAATATCCCCGTCTTTTTGCTCCAGCTGAACGGTGACCATTTCCGGGTCAATCTGCACGTATTTGCAGATCACTTCCAGAATGTCTTTGCGCAGCTGCGGCAGGTAGTGCGGTTCGGCGTCGCTACGACGACGTTCCGCCACAATGATTTGCAGACGTTCTTTTGCGATGTTGGCGGTGCTTTTTTTCCGCGAGAGAAAAAAGTCCAGTAATGCCATAACTTATCCTCCGAACAGGCGTTTGAGGAAACCTTTCTTCTCTTCTTCAATGAAGCGGAAAGGACGTTCTTCTCCCAGCAGACGGTCAACGGTATCCGCATACGCTTTACCTGCGTCTGCCTGTGTATCCAGGATCACGGGCTCGCCCTGGTTAGAGGCGCGCAACACGGACTGATCTTCCGGGATCACGCCAACCAGTTTGATGCGCAGGATCTCCAGCACGTCTTCCATGCTCAGCATGTCACCTTTGTTCACCCGGCCCGGGTTGTAGCGGGTCAGCAGCAGGTGCTCTTTGATTGGCTCCTGGCCATTTTCCGCGCGACGGGATTTCGAGGCCAGAATGCCGAGAATACGGTCGGAGTCACGTACTGACGAGACTTCCGGGTTGGTGGTGATGATGGCTTCATCCGCGAAGTAGAGCGCCATCAGCGCGCCGGTTTCGATACCGGCCGGGGAGTCGCAGACCACGAAGTCGAACTCCATCTTTTTCAGATCGTCGAGCACCTTTTCCACGCCTTCGCGGGTCAGCGCGTCTTTATCACGGGTCTGGGACGCCGGAAGAATGTAGAGGTTCTCGGTACGCTTATCTTTAATCAGCGCCTGGTTAAGGGTGGCATCGCCCTGAATGACGTTCACGAAGTCATACACCACGCGACGCTCGCAACCCATGATCAGGTCCAGGTTACGCAGACCGATATCGAAGTCGATTACGACGGTTTTCTTTCCCTTCTGGGCCAAACCAGTAGCGATGGCCGCGCTGGAGGTGGTCTTGCCAACGCCTCCTTTACCCGAAGTCACAACAATAATGCGTGCCATAGAAATTCCTTGTTAAAAGGGATCAATTTAACGGTTGAACGGTCAAAGCGTTATCTGCCAGTTGCAGACGGGCCGCTTTGCCATAAAATTCGGCTGGGATTTTATCGCTCAGCCAATATTCACCTGCGATAGACACCAGTTCTGCCGTCAGGTGAGTACAAAAAATTTGTGCTTCTCGATCGCCGCTGGCGCCCGCAAGCGCACGCCCACGCATCATACCGTAAACGTGAATATTGCCATCTGCAATCAGTTCTGCGCCCGCACTGACGTGGCTTGTAACAATCAGATCACAGTTTGGCGCATAAATGCGCTGACCGGAACGAACCGGCAGATCAATCAATCGCGTTTTTGTGACTGGGGCTACATTTTGCGCCGGAGGCGGGGGAGCGGGAACGGTTGCAGGCGTTGCACGCGGGGCTTTTTCTTTGCCCTCGTTTAACAAGGGCAAACCCGCGCGTTCAATTTCGGCTTTTAACTCTGCGTCTTTGCAGCCGCTAATACCCACGATGCGCAACCCCGTGGAGACGACGGCCTGCTGGAGTCGCTTCCAGTTAACCGGCCCCTCAAGGTCGCTTACATTGACGACGACAGGAGCATGCTTAAGAAAAGCGGGAGCCTGCGCGATTTTGTCTTCTAACGCCTGACGAATAACCTCGGGTTTTGCATCATGCAAATGAACCACTGATAAGGTGAAGCTACTGCCTTTAAGCTCGATGGGCGTATTTGACATCCTGGCCTTACTCAATTTGCTATTAACCGCAACACATCGCCGCGATATTCCGAAGAGTATCAGGCATGTTATAGTCAGGAGTATATTGAGGCAAGCAACCACCCATTAATTCAGAGTAAAAACATGTTTTGTGTGATCTACAGAAGTACCAGCCGCGACCAGACCTACCTTTATGTCGAAAAGAAAGACGATTTTTCCCGCGTGCCTGAAGAATTAATGAAAAGCTTTGGCCGACCGCAGCTGGCGATGCTGCTGCCGCTGGACGGCCGTAAGAAGCTGGTGAACGCCGATCTTGAGAAAGTCAAAAAGGCGTTAATCGAGCAGGGCTATTATTTACAGCTTCCGCCGCCACCGGAGAATTTATTAAAACAGCACCTTGAGCTGAGCGGAAAGAAATAAGCCCGGGTCCTTCCGGGAACAACTCATCAACCGATTAGGGGTCGACCATGTATCAACATCATAACTGGCAAGGTGCATTACTGGATTATCCCGTCAGCAAAGTGGTCTGCGTGGGCAGCAACTATGCAAAACATATTCAGGAGATGGGCAGCGCCGTGCCGGAAGAGCCGGTTCTGTTTATTAAGCCAGAAACCGCACTGTGCGATATTCGCCAGCCGCTGGTTCTGCCGCAGGGACTGGGCTCGGTGCATCATGAAGTGGAGCTGGCGGTGCTGATCGGCGCGACGCTGCGCCAGGCAACCGAAGAGCATGTAGAGAAAGCGATTGCGGGTTACGGTGTCGCGCTCGACCTGACGCTGCGTGACGTCCAGGGCAAAATGAAGAAAGCGGGGCAGCCGTGGGAAAAAGCCAAGGGTTTTGATAATTCATGCCCGATTTCCGGTTTCGTTCCGGTGAGTGAATTTACCGACGATCCGCAGAACACGCCGCTCAGCCTGAAGGTCAACGGCGCGATCCGCCAGCAGGGAACGACCGCTGACATGATCCATAAGATCGTTCCGCTGATTGCCTACATGAGCCGCTTCTTCACCCTGAAACCTGGCGACGTGATCCTCACCGGCACCCCGGAAGGTGTGGGGCCGCTGCTTAGCGGCGACGAACTGGACGTCAGTTTTAACGGCCTTTCGCTGAAAACCCGCGTGCTGTAAAAGCACCTTGCCGCCTGAAAAGGGCGGCAAAACTTGCATCAACGTGCCAGACTCGTTATAAGGTGCGCTCTATTTTGACGTGTGGACATCCTGATGAACGACATTCCTTTCTGGCAAAGCAAAACTCTCGACGACATGACCGACGCGGAGTGGGAATCGTTGTGTGACGGCTGCGGGCAGTGCTGCCTGCATAAGCTAATGGATGAAGATTCGGACGAGATCTATTTCACCAACGTAGCCTGCAAGCAGTTAAACATCAAAACCTGCCAGTGCCGCAACTATGAGCGCCGTTTCGAATATGAGCCGGACTGCATCAAGTTAACCCGTGAAAATCTGCCGACCTTTGAGTGGTTGCCGCATACCTGCGCGTATCGCCTGCTGGCGGAAGGAAAGGATCTGCCCACATGGCATCCGCTGTTGACGGGGTCGAAAGCGGCGATGCACGGTGAACGTATTTCCGTGCGCCACATTGCGGTGAAAGAGTCCGAGGTGCGCGACTGGGAAGACCACATTATGAATCACCCTAATCGGTGATAATAAAAAACCCGCCGAGGCGGGTTTTTTATTGTGCGCAATTTTGTCGGGTGGCGCTGCGCTTACCCGACCAACAAAACTGACGTTGCCGTTTTGCTTTTACCTTCCAAAAAGATCGCGTTTCTTTGGTTTGAACGGCTGGGCAATCAGCACCAGCAGCGCCACCACAAAGTAGGCGACAAAAATGCCCACCAGCCACTGCGGCATCTCCAGCGTCAGGAATTCCCACTGGCGTACAGAGCAGTCACCGGAGGCCACAAACACCTGCGGCAGCCATTTATCCAGCGGCAGCCAGCTCGGGAAGCGGGCGGCAAAATCGCAGGTCATAAACGGCGACGGGTGAAGCTGCATCTGGGTGTGCTCCCAGGCAAGCGCAATCCCTTTCCCGGCGCTGTATAGCCAGATGGCAATTGCCGCATAGCGTAACGGTGATTTGGGTGCAATCGCACCTACCAGACCCGCGCCCATAATGCCGAACAGAGCACAACGCTCATAAATACACAGTACGCAAGGTTTCAGCCCCATCACATGCTGAAACCACAGCGCGACCATTTCCAGCGCAAAGGCGGTCAGGGCCATCAACAACCACGCTCCGCGACCGCGTGAGCACTGGTTCAAAAATCGCAACATAATCATTTCCCTGGAACATGCTTAGACAGCGCAGTGTAAACGAATTTTAATGCGCCGCAAGTATACCTGCTTGCAATAACCATTGCGTACAGGGAACGAGAGTAATTTTGATGCACAGCAAACCAACCAGGGTAAGCACCAGCGTATACGGCAGCGCCATCCAGACCATTCTTCCATAAGAAAGTCGTATGAGTGGTGCCAGCGCCGAGGTCAGCAGGAAGAGGAATGCCGCCTGACCGTTCGGGGTTGCCACGGAGGGGAGGTTGGTTCCGGTGTTGATCGCCACCGCCAGCAGCTCGAACTGTTCACTGCTGACAATCCCTTGCTCCATCGCGGCTTTGGCCTCATTGATGTATACCGTCCCGACAAAGACGTTATCGGATATAGAGGACAACAGACCGTTAAACAAATAGAACAGCGTTAGCTGCGAATCTGGCGTAGCCTGAAGCACAAACGCGATGATCGGCGCGAACAGATGTTGGTCAATAATCACCGCCACGACCGCGAAAAACACCGCCAGCAGGGCGGTAAACGGCAGCGCTTCGGTAAAGGCTTTTCCGATAGCATGTTCGTCCGTAACGCCGCCCAGGCTGGTTGCAAGGATAATTACCGACAGGCCAATCAGCCCCACCTCGGCAAGGTGGAAGGCCAGCGCAACGATAAGCCACACGCCGATGAAACCCTGTGCAATCAGGCGCAGCGTCTCCTGGCGCGTGCGTTGTTTGCGGCTCTGCTCGTCAAACTTATGCAGCTCCTGGCGGACCTGATCGGGCAACTTAGCGCCATACCCAAAGAGGTTGAATTTTTCGACCAGCACACAGGTGGCTAACCCGCAGACCAGCACGGGCACGCTGACGGGCGCCATGCGCAGGAAAAATTCGCCAAAATGCCACTCAGCCGCTTTGGCGATAATCAGGTTTTGCGGCTCCCCGACCATTGTCATCACGCCGCCCAGCGCCGTCCCCACGCCCGCATGCATCATCAGGCTGCGCAGAAACGCGCGGAACTGTTCCAGCACATCGCGGTTGTGTGCCTCAACGTGGCTGTCGTCCTGCAAGTTATCGCCAGGACGCGACGAGGCCACCCGGTGGTAAATCCCGTAAAAGCCGACGGCGACGCTGATCACCACCGCAACGACCGTCAGCGCATCCAGGAAGGCAGAGAGGAAGGCCGCGGCGAGGCAAAACGCCAGCGATAGCAGCGTTTTCGACGGAATGCTCAGCAGCAAACGGGTAAAGATAAACAGCAGAAGCTGCTTCATAAAGTAGATCCCCGCCACCATGAAGATCAGCAGCAGCAGGACTTCAAGATTCGACGCTATCTCGTTTTTAACATGCTCCGCGCTGGTCATTCCGATGACCACGGCTTCCAGCGCCAGCAGCCCGCCGGGCAACAGCGGATAGCACTTCAGCGCCATCGCCAGGGTAAAGATAAACTCGGCGACCAACATCCACCCGGCAACGAAGGGATCCAGCAAAAAGATAACGGGATTAACGACCAGGAATACCAGTAAAGTAAGTTTGTACCAGTCAGGTGACTGACCTAAAAAGTTGCGCCACAGCGCGCGCCCAAATGAAATTTCCACGACAGACGTCCTTTACCCGTCAAATAAGACAAGACATCAGTATACGCAAAAATGGCGGCAGAGCGGGGGATTAAGCCATTTGTAAATTTCATAAAAATGAAACGGCGATCCCTCTTTTCTGTCTCTGCTGCGCTATCTGCCTCTGCGCGCCTCTGGTATGATGAGTGCAATTTGCTAAAGCTGTGTAATGGAAATCTCACTATGGTCATTAAGGCGCAGAGCCCGGCGGGTTTCGCGGAAGAGTACATCATTGAAAGCATCTGGAATAATCGTTTCCCTGCGGGATCAATTCTACCTGCTGAACGCGAACTCTCTGAACTGATTGGCGTCACCCGTACCACGCTGCGAGAAGTGCTCCAGCGTCTGGCGCGCGATGGCTGGTTGACGATACAGCATGGCAAACCCACTAAGGTGAACAACTTCTGGGAAACGTCCGGGCTGAACATTCTGGAAACGCTGGCGCGTCTCGACCACGAAAGCGTACCGCAGCTGATTGATAATCTGCTTTCCGTGCGCACCAACATCGCCACCATTTTCATCCGCACCGCGTTTCGTCAGCATCCTGAAGATGCGCTGAAAGTGCTTGCCACCGCTAATGAGGTGGAAGACCACGCGGATGCCTTTGCGACCCTGGATTACAATGTGTTCCGCGGTCTGGCGTTTGCTTCCGGCAATCCGGTTTACGGTCTGATCCTGAATGGAATGAAAGGGTTATATACGCGCATTGGTCGTCACTACTTTGCTAACCCTGAAGCCCGCAGCCTGGCGCTCGGCTTCTACCATAAACTGAGCAAACTCTGCACCGAAGGGCTGCACGATCAGGTCTATGAAACGGTGCGTCGTTACGGCCACGACTCCGGTGAAATCTGGCACCGGATGCAGAAAACGCTGCCGGGTGATTTAGCGATTCAGAGTCGCTGAAATAAAAAACCTCTCGATTGAGAGGTTTTTTTTCGCCCGGTGGCGCTTTGCTTACCGGGCCTACAAAACCCGTAGGCCGGGTAAGGCGTAGCCGCCACCCGGCAACAAACTACAGCGTATTCAACCGCGCCGGACACCGGTCCAGCAGCTCCACGCTGCCATCTTCGTTCTGCTGCTCCAGCAATACGTCAAATCCCCACAGGCGATGCACATGCTTCAGCACTTCCTTACGCCCCTTATCCAGCGGCGCGCGGTTGTGCGGAATATAGCGCAACGTCAGGGAGCGGTCGCCGCGCAGATCCACGTTCCAGACCTGAATGTTCGGTTCAAGATTACTCAGGTTGTACTGGGATGACAGGCGCGAGCGGATCTCGCGATAACCCTCTTCGTTGTGGATCGCGGAGATCTCCAGGTAGTTGTTGCGGTCATCATCCAGTACGGTGAAGAAGCGGAAATCACGCATGATCTTCGGCGACATAAACTGGCTGATAAAGCTCTCATCCTTAAAATCACGCATCGCGAAGTGCAGCGTTTCCAGCCAGTCGGAACCGGCAATATCCGGGAACCAGTATTTGTCCTCTTCGGTGGGCGACTGACAAATACGCTTGATATCCTGGAACATGGCAAAGCCGAGCGCGTACGGGTTAATGCCGCTGTACCACGGGCTGTTATATGCCGGCTGGAATACCACGTTGGTGTGGCTGTGCAGAAACTCCATCATAAACCGCTCGGTGACTTTTCCTTCGTCGTACAGGTGGTTAAGAATGGTGTAGTGCCAGAAGGTCGCCCAGCCTTCGTTCATCACCTGGGTCTGCTTCTGCGGATAGAAATACTGGCTCACCTTGCGCACGATGCGCAGGATCTCACGCTGCCACGGCTCCAGCAGTGGGGCGTTTTTCTCCATAAAGTAGAGCAGGTTTTCCTGCGGCTCGGAAGGGTAGCGACGCGCCTCGGCGACGGTTTTCTCCTCTTCACGTTTCGGCAGGGTGCGCCACAGCATATTCACCTGGCTTTGCAGATACTCCTCGCGGCTTTTCTGCCGGGCTTTCTCTTCCTGCAATGAGATCTTCTGCGGGCGCTTATAGCGGTCAACGCCGTAGTTCATCAGCGCGTGGCAGGAGTCCAGCAGCTTCTCCACCTCGTCCACGCCGTAGCGCTCTTCGCAGTCGGTAATGTATTTGCGGGCGAAGATCAGGTAATCGACGATGGAGCTGGCGTCCGTCCAGCTGCGGAACAGATAGTTATTTTTGAAGAACGAGTTATGTCCATAGCAGGCGTGCGCCATCACCAGCGCCTGCATGGTAATGGTGTTCTCTTCCATCAGATAGGCAATACACGGGTTAGAGTTAATGACGATTTCATACGCCAGTCCCTGCTGCCCGTGCTTATACAGCCGCTCTGTCTCAATGAATTTTTTGCCAAACGACCAGTGCGGATAGTTAATTGGCATCCCGACGCTGGAGTAAGCGTCCATCATCTGTTCCGAGGTGATGACTTCAATCTGATGGGGATAGGTATCCAGACGATAGAGTTTGGCCACCCGGTCGATCTCCGCCAGGTAGACATCCAGCAACTCGAAGGTCCAGTCGGGTCCATCGCTCAGACGGGTGCTGTCCCTGGACATGGAATCTAGTGTAGCCATTAGCGCGCCCTCGTTGTTGGTCGCTCTCTCTGACTGGAGAGCCTCCTTTCAAGCATAGATCACCCCATTCAAATACGCGGGGCGCAGAAATTTTTTCTTTGCGATTTCGCGTTTTCGATACGGCAAATAAAGCGGTGCTCACAGAATTTTCTACTGGTTAAAAATAACGCGCAGCAGGAGATCCCAAATAAGCGCCATCCCCTGATACAGCGGGATATGTGAGTTGAGTCACCATAAAAAAGTCATATGTTGAATAATATTTTCAACTAGGTTATCAAACTGTAATTAGATGATTGTTCTTTTGCTCATAATGGAGTGGCTATGCGTGTTGTCATACTGGGAAGTGGTGTCGTTGGCGTAACCAGCGCCTGGTATTTAAGTCAGGCGGGACATGAGGTTACCGTTATCGATCGCGAATCCGGTCCGGCGCTGGAAACCAGTGCGGCGAATGCGGGGCAAATCTCTCCGGGCTACGCTGCGCCGTGGGCGGCCCCGGGCGTTCCGCTGAAGGCGATCAAATGGATGTTTCAGCGACATGCGCCGCTGGCGATAAGTCTTGACGGCACGCAGTTCCAGCTTAAGTGGATGTGGCAGATGCTGCGCAACTGCGACACCCGCCACTATATGGAAAACAAAGGTCGCATGGTGCGTCTGGCGGAATACAGCCGCGACTGCCTGAAGGCGCTGCGTGCCTCAACGGGCATTGAATATGAAGGGCGTCAGGGCGGCACGCTTCAGCTGTTCCGTACCGCGCAACAGTACGAAAACGCGACCCGCGATATCGCCGTGCTTGAAGATGCTGGCGTACCGTATCAGCTGCTGGAAGCCAGCCAGCTGGCGCAGGTGGAGCCAGCGCTTGCCGAGGTCGCGCACAAGCTGACGGGCGGTCTGCGTTTACCGAACGATGAAACCGGCGACTGCCAGCTTTTCACCCAGCGTCTGGCGCGCATGTGTGAGCAGGCCGGGGTGAAATTCCGCTTCAATACTTCTGTCGACAAACTGCTGTCGGAAGGGGAGAAGATTTACGGCGTGAAGTGTGGGGAAGAGGTAATTAAAGCCGATGCCTACGTGATGGCGTTTGGCTCCTACTCAACCGCGATGCTGAAAGGCATCCTGGATATCCCGGTCTATCCGCTGAAAGGCTACTCCCTGACCATTCCTGTGAAAGAGGACAGCGGCGCGCCGGTCTCGACCATTCTTGATGAAACCTACAAAATCGCCATCACCCGCTTCGATAACCGGATCCGCGTCGGGGGCATGGCGGAAATCGTGGGCTTCAATACCGAGCTGCTCAAACCGCGTCGTGAAACGCTGGAGATGGTCGTGGGCGATCTCTTCCCGCGCGGCGGCTTCATTGAGCAGGCGACGTTCTGGACCGGCCTGCGCCCAATGACCCCGGACGGCACGCCGATTGTGGGCCGTACACCATACAAAAATCTGTGGACTAACACCGGCCACGGCACGCTTGGCTGGACCATGGCCTGCGGTTCGGGCCAGCTGCTGAGCGACCTGATCTCCGGAAGGACGCCGGCAATTCCGTTTGACGATTTGAGCGCCGCACGCTATCAATCAGGGTTTACCCCATCGCGTCCACAACACCTGCACGGCGCGCATAATTAAGGAGTCGTCATGTCCCGTCCCATTCTGGCCCAGCTGGATTTGCAGGCGCTGAAGGATAACCTGCAAATTGTTCGCCGTGCTGCGCCGGGTTCTCGTGTCTGGTCGGTGGTGAAAGCCAACGCCTACGGTCATGGTATCGACCGTATCTGGAGTGCGCTCGGCGGCACCGATGGTTTTGCCTTGCTGAATCTGGAAGAGGCCATCCTGCTGCGCGAGCGCGGCTGGAAAGGACCGATCCTGCTGCTGGAAGGATTCTTTCATGCGCAGGATCTGCCTCTGCTGGATAAGTACCGCCTGACGACCAGCGTTCACAGTAACTGGCAGATCAAGGCCATCCAGGACGCGAAGCTGCATGCCCCGCTGGATCTCTATCTCAAAGTGAACAGCGGGATGAACCGTCTGGGCTTCCAGCCTGAACGGGTGCATACGGTCTGGCAGCAGCTTCGTGCGCTGAAAAACGTCGGTGAGATGACGCTGATGGCGCACTTCGCCGATGCGGAAAAGCCGGACGGCATTGCCGATGCCATGGTCCGCATTGAGCAGGCGGCAGAAGGTCTGGACTGTCCGCGCTCGCTGTCGAACTCAGCGGCAACGCTCTGGCATCCCGAGGCGCACTACAACTGGGTACGTCCAGGGATCGTTTTGTACGGCGCGTCACCCTCAGGTCAGTGGCAGGATATTGCCAACAGCGGCCTGAAGCCGGTGATGACGTTACGAAGCGAGATTATCGGCGTGCAAACCCTTAAAGCGGGCGATACGGTGGGCTATGGCAGCCGCTATCGGGCAGCAGGTGAACAGCGCATCGGTATCGTGGCGGGGGGCTATGCAGATGGTTATCCGCGCATCGCCCCGAGCGGCACGCCGGTGTGGGTCGATGGCGTGCGCACCGGCACGGTAGGTACCGTCTCCATGGACATGCTGGCCATCGATTTGACGCCGTGTCCCCAGGCGGGCATCGGATCGCCGGTTGAGCTGTGGGGCAACGAGGTTAAAATTGATGATGTGGCCGCTGCGGCGGGCACCGTCGGGTATGAACTGATGTGCGCTCTGGCGCCAAGAGTGCCTGTTGTGACGGTGTAACTTGTGTGTGCCGGGTGGCGCTAGCGCTTACCCGGCCTACGTTCGGGGTTTTGTAGGCCGGGTAAGGCGAAGCCGCCACCCGGCAAAAAAGCAGCTACTCCGCCTCCTCCTCCATCGGCCTTACGCCGACTTTGCGCACCGCGTTATCTTCTTTCTCCGCTACCGTCCAGATCATCCCGGCAAACTCCACCTGGTCACCGACGACCGGCGCAGCCCCTAATAATTGCTGAATAATCTCACCCAGGGTTTGCTGGTTATCGCGATTCTCCAGTCCACCTTCCAGGCCATAAATCAGCGCCACATCCGCAAAGCGGGCGCTGGCTTCGAGGATAAAATCGCCGAAGAAACGCTGATCCAGCGCCACCGGGGGCGACTGGCTGAACAGCTTGCCGAGGGCCGGCAGGTCGCGCTCGCGGCCAATCACGCAGAGGATATCGTTCTCACGCAGCCGCGTGCTGCCGGTCGGGTGAAGCAGGGCGTTATCCCGGAACAGGGCGGCAATGCGCGTTTCAGCGGGCATATGCAGATCGCGCAGGGACGCGCCCACGCACCACTTATCGGCGCTTAGCTGGTAGACAAACTGTTCCCAGGGATTCTCAGGGTGAATATCCAGCCCCACGCGGGAGACCGGCCAGCCAATGGGCGGTACCACCACTTTGGCTTTTTTCGCCGCCCAGCCCAGCGACGTCCCCTGGAATAGCAGCGACACCAGCACTACGAAGAAGGCGACGTTGAAGAACAGACGGGCGTTGTCCAGCCCGGCCATCATCGGGAACACTGCCAGAATAATCGGCACCGCGCCGCGCAGCCCCACCCAACTGATAAATATCCGCTCACGCAGGTTAAACCCGCGGAACGGCAGCAGCCCGGCAAACACCGACAGCGGACGGGCGAAGAAGATCATCCAGGCCGACAAAAGCAGCGCCGGCACGGCGATAGGCAGCAGGTCCGACGGCGTCACCAGCAGGCCCAGCACCAGGAACATGGCGATCTGCGCCAGCCAGGCCAGACCGTCGAAGTTCTGCAAGATGGCGTGACGGTTGCGAATCGGTCGGTTGCCCAACAGGAAACCGCAAAGGTAAACCGCCAGAATACCGCTGCCGTCCAGCGCGGTGGTGACGGCAAAGATCAGGATCCCACCGCTCAGGGCCAGCAGCGGGTAAAGGCCGGAAGGCAGCGTAATACGGTTAATCGTATGCTGTAACAGGTAACCGCCGCCGAGACCAATGATAATCCCGAGCCCAAACTGCTGGAGGATGTGCCAGGCGAACATCCAGCTCAGGCCGGTTTCGTGCTGCTGGATCATCTCAATCAGGGTAATGGTCAGGAACACCGCCATCGGATCGTTACTGCCGGATTCAATCTCAAGCGTGGAGCCAACGCGTTCGTTCAGCCCCTTGCCGCCGAGCAGTGAGAAAACCGCCGCCGCATCGGTAGAGCCGACAATCGCGCCAATCAGCAGGCCTTCCATTATATCGAGGTTAAACAGCCAGGCCGCCATCATGCCGGTCAGGCCGGAGGTGATCAGCACGCCGACGGTCGCCAGAGACAGCGCCGGGCCTAAGGCAACGCGAAACGAACTTGCCTGGGTGCGCATGCCGCCGTCCAGCAGAATCACCGCCAGCGCGAGGTTACTCACCATATAGGCGAAAGGGTAATTATCGAAGGGGATACCGCCGATACCGTCGATCCCGGCAAGCATGCCGATAGCCAGGAAAATGACAAGAATAGGTATGCCAAGACGCGATGAAAATGAACTTAATAAAATGCTAAAGGTTACCAGGATGGAACCCAGAATGAAAAGACTGATTATCGCTGTGGCACCCAATGTCGTCTTACTCCCACCTCAATGTGAACGCTGTTATTAAAACCCTAACATAATAACAACGTTAACTGCGTTTTATTGAGGGGGAATAACGGCTTTTTTATGCCTTTAAGACCGGATGACCGCTGATTGTTAACCGACTGCCTGAATTATCGTGTACAAGGTGCGCCTGGGCACCCAGCGGCAGGGTAACGGTTTGCGGCTCATGGCCGAAATCCAGACCGGCGATCACCGGGATATCCAGCCGGGAACGAATGAAATCAATCATCGTCTCCAGGGAATAGCCCGCATCGTAATCGTTGGGGGCTGAACCACTAAAACTGCCCAGCACAATGGCCGACTGCCGATCCAGGATCCCGGCGTGATACAGCTGCAACAGCATACGTTCGACGCGGAACGGGTGTTCGTTGATATCTTCCAGCACCAGTATGCCGTCCGTGATCTGCGGCAGCCACGGCGTTCCAATCAGCGACACCAGCATCGCGAGGTTGCCGCCCCACAGCTGTCCTTCACATTCCCAGTGCGGTCCATTGCCTTGCCACTCGACGGTGAACGTCGGGTTTTGCAGGGCGCGCCAGAAATGGTCCTGCGTAAATGCATCCAGCTCCGGCGCACCAAAGTTGCCGGCCAGCATCGGGCCGCTAAAGGTAATGACGTTATGCAACGCAAGCAGGCCGAGCTGGATCGCCGTGAAATCGCTGTGTCCGCAGATTAACAGCGGATCCTGCTGCTGGCGCGCGGCCAGCCCGGCCCAGTCGATGCTCTCCAGCAGCCGGCTTGCGCCATAGCCGCCGCGCACGGCCAGCACAATAGTGTTTTCACCTTCCAGCGTCGCCAGGCTGTTGATATCGCTCAGTCTCTGCGCCTCCGTACCGGCAAAACGCTGCATACGGCGGGGGATAATTGTCTGATTTTCTACCTGATGGCCCATTTCCAGCAGGCGCTGAACGCCCCGCTGTGCCGCCTCCTGGTTGATGCAGTAGCCTGACGGTGCGATGAGATGAAACTGAGGCATGGCAATTCCTTGCTGAATGAGAATCTAATTGTCTATATCATGCCGCTTATACGCCGCCTGCTTCAAGGGGCGACGTACCGCGATGACCGGCTATAAGGATAGATGACGTGAAATTGAGATGGTTTGCTTTTTTGATTGTGCTGCTCGCTGGCTGTAGTTCAAAACATGATTATCAAAATCCCCCCTGGAACCCTGAAGTGCCGGTAAAGCGGGCCATGCAGTGGATGCCGATCAGCGAACAAGCCGGGAAGGCCTGGGGCGTGAGCCCGCGTCTGATCACGGCGATCATTGCCGTGGAATCCGGTGGCAACCCGACGCTGGTGAGTAAATCGAATGCGGTGGGGCTGATGCAGTTAAAAGCCTCGACGGCGGGAAGAGAGGTCTATCGCTACATGGGCTGGAAGGGACAGCCATCCACCAGCGAGCTGAAAAACCCGGAACGTAATATCTCTATGGGAACCGCTTACCTGAGTATTCTCGAGCATGGCATTCTGAAGGGGATTGACGATCCGGAAGTGATGCAATATGCGCTGGTGGTGTCGTACGTTAACGGAGCCGGCGCGCTGCTCCGAACCTTCTCATCCGATCGCAAAGAGGCGATAGAAGAGATTAACGATATGGATAAAGATGAATTCTTCGAGCACGTTGTGAAGAATCATCCTTCAGCACAGGCTCCACGTTATATCTGGAAAGTACAGAAAGCGATGGACGCCATGTAACGCCTTTGTCGGGCGGCAGCATGCTGCCCGACGCCTTTCAGCGCACTTTGTTCGCGCGTTCCCGCGCTTCACGCTCCAGTGAGAAGATGATGCGCTGTAGTTCGCGTTCGGCGCCTGGCCCGACATTCAGAAAGCGAAAGCTCAGTCGCGGCGTGGTAATGGTTTCGTTTTTGCTGTCCACCACCTTACGCTCGCTGATGGCAATCAGCTGGGCGTCAAACCAGAAGCGTCCCCATCCGCCCATATCCAGCTCAATCTGACTAAAACGCATGCCTTCCACCAGTCCTTCCGGCTTCGGCGTATCCATTAACGCGCCCATCCCGCCCAGTGACAGGTCGAAGAGACGAAAGCGGATCTCTTTTTTGTCCGGCATTTTTGCCTTACAGAAATAGGCCGGGTGAAGCGGGGCGCTGATGCGAAAAAACTCGCGGCGTTGCACGAACCAGAGGTTAGCGGGCAGGGGAGCGATAAACGCAGGCAAACCCTGGTACGCGATCGTGGTCAGGCGGGGCAGTATAAACTCGACTTTAGCCCCCTGCGTTTCGGCCATCACCGAGAGGTTTTCTGCCTGGAGCGCGGCACGGTTTTCTTCGCTCTGGCTACCCAGATCCACGATCAGGTGTTCTGCCGTCACGTCCAGGATCTTGCTGATAAACTGGCTGGTTGACCAGTTGATGCGCAGCGGCACCTCGCCCTTTTTCAGGTCGCGTAACACCCCTAATACAGCCAGCGGATTTTGTTTCAGGAACTGCTCACTGTAGCTACTCACGCCAGATGGCTCCTCGATAGATGACAGACTGTCTCTGGGTTATCGGCACGCTGGCATGAAACTTAATACAAACGATCTGTTTTTCTCCGCCGATATTGATTTGCTAATGGAAATGATAATAATTGGCGTTCCCAATACCATCTAATAACAAGACGACACTATGAGCACCTCACGTTTTGCGTTATGCGCGTTGGCAGGCGCCGTCACGCTGGCATTGCAAACACAGGCTTTTGCAGAAGAACCCACCATCGTGGTGACCGGTACAGAGCAGGGCAGCGCGCTCCCTGCCTGGACCAACAGCGCCACGAAATCAGCCGTCGCGGAAAGTAAAACGCCGCAGGTGATCAACACCATTGCCGCTAAAGAGATTGAGCAGCGGCACGCCAGTTCGGTAAACGAGATCCTGCGCTATGCGCCGGGCGTTTCCACGGAGGTGCGCGGGAGCACCTCTTACATGAGCGAGTACAAAATCCGCGGGTTTAACGTCGAGCAGGAGTTCTACAACGGCCTGCAACTTCCCTATAACGTCACCGGGAACACTAAAGCGCGAATCGATCCGCTGCTGATTGAGAGCGTCGATATTCTGAAGGGGCCGTCATCCGTGCTGTATGGCGGCGGCTCCCCGGGCGGGCTGGTCAATATTCAGAGTAAAAAGCCGCAGAAAGAGGCGAAAACAGAACTGGGCTTTAACACCGGAAACCGCAATCTGAAAGAGGGGTACCTGGATTCCACGGGGCAGATTGCGACCAGCGACTGGAACTATCGCCTGCTGGGTAAAGCGACAGAGAGTGACGAACAGGCGCACACCACGCGCTATGAAAACTATCTGGTGGCCCCCTCCGTGACCTGGCAGCCGGATGACAAAACGCGCCTGACCATTGACGCGCTGGCGCAAAATACGCCGAGCCTGACGCCGTCTGATCCGATGCCGCTAAGCTATCTACGGTCTAAATACGCCGATCGTCGTGACTATGCCGGGGATGAGTGGAGCGGCTTTAAGCAGCGTCAGTGGATGCTGGGCTACAGCTTTGAACATGAGTTTGACAGTGGCTGGGGCTTTAGCCAGAAAGCGCGCTACTTTGACGTGGACACCCACCAGCGCAGCGCCTATTCAACCGGGACGGGCAGCGAGGTCTACCAGCTTAACCGCTTCGCCTATACCACGGATGAAGATTTACAGAGCTTCAACATTGATAACCAGGTCACCCGAACCGTCGCGCTGGGGGACTGGAAACATCATCTGCTGGCGGGCTTTGACTACCAGAAGCTGAACTCTCACTTCCACTATCGTTACGCCTCGTCCACACCGGGTATCGATATGCGTAATCCGGATCACTCGCAGATCGATAACGATGCGCTGGGGCTTGAAACCGCGCAGAAAAACCGTCTCAGCTATCAGCAGAATGGCTATTACCTCCAGGATCAGATTGCGTTTGGCGGGCTGAACGTGCTGGCCAGCCTGCGCTATGACGACTACCGTTCTGTCACCACCAACTATCTGCAAAACGGTGACAAAGCCTGGGTATCGCAGGATCGCCTCACCAAGCGACTGGGCGCGCTTTATGCCTTCGACAATGGTCTCTCGCCGTTTATCAGCTATTCGGAAGGGTTCGCCCCGGTATCGCCGCAGGGCACGCTGACCGCGAAAGACGTTAAGCCCACCACCAGCAAGCAGGTGGAGGGTGGGGTGAAATACCTGCTGGCGGATTACGCAACCACCTTCACCGCCTCGGTGTTTAACATTCGTCAGAAAAATGTGGTGACCAGCGATCCGGGCTTCCTCAACTATCGCCAGACCGGGGAAGTGGAATCGAAAGGTGCGGAGCTTTCCGCTATGAGTCGTCCAACGGATAACCTGACGCTGATTGCCAACTACGCCTACACCCACGCCATCAATACCGAAGATGACAAGTACCAGGGCAAACGACCGACGCAGGTCCCTGAGAACGCCTTTAATCTGTGGGGGGATTACACCTTTGACAGCACGCCGCTGAGAGGGTTAACGCTGGGGGCAGGGGCACGCTACACCGGGCCGATGGAGATCTCGCCAGCCAACGACGCAGGCAAGCTGGGCGGTACGACGCAATACGATCTGGCGGCATCTTACCGCATGGGCGAGCTGTCGCCATCGCTGGAGGGGCTGACGCTGAAAGCGAGCGCGCAGAACGTCACCAACAAAGAGACACTCACCTGTTATGACGCGACCAACTGCTGGATAGGCCGTGACCGCACGTTCCAGGTCGGGGCGAGTTACAGCTTCTGAAAAAAGCCCGGTGGCGCTTCGCTACCGGGCCAATCTATTGCACGGAACCATCCCCTCGCCCCACCGGGGAGAGGGTCAGGGTGAGGGGCGCTACTGCGCCGCCTGTTTCGCAGGTGCAACATCATCGTTTGCCGCAGGCTGATTCTCCGGTACGCTGTCGCACGGCTTCTCTTTCGGACAGACCATGTCCAGCATCCTGAGCGTCACGCCGTTACTCCAGCCGAAACCGTCCTGCAACGGATACTCACCGCCGCCACCGCCGGTACCGGTCGAAGAGACATCGTACTTCTCAACCAGTTTCTTCTCGCGATCGTAGGTATGCTGAACGTTTTTCAGGAAACGCCAGGTTACGTCCATCGCCACTTTCTGCTTACCATAGTTCTGCAACCCTTCCACCGCTACCCACTGCAACGGCGCCCAGCCGTTCGGCGCATCCCACTGCTGCCCGCTGTTGATGGTGGTGGTAGAAATACCGCCCGGTTTCAGCAGGCGTGACGACGCGGCTGCGGCCACTTTATCCGCGCGATCCTGTGATGCGGCCTTCACATACAGCGGGAAGAGGGCTGCGGCCGTCAGCTGATTACGCACCTTCCCGGTTTTCAGATCGTAATCCGCATACCAGCCCTCTTTATCGTTCCACAGGTTGCTTTCCATGGCTTTCTGACGTGCGGAGGCCAGCGCGTCATATTTACTTGCACTGGCGTTATCGCCGTCTTCCTGACTGGCGCGGGCCAGCAGTTTTTCCATCTTAAACATCAGCGCATTCAGATCCACCGGCACGATGCTGGTGGTGCGGATGGTACCCAGCTTCTGTGGATCGTCCATCCAGCGGGAGCTGAAATCCCAGCCCGAGGCCGCGGCAGAGCGCAGATCGCGGTAAATCTCGGTGGCCGGACGGTTAGGGTTATTTTTGGCGGTGGTCACGTCATCCAGCCACGACTCAGGGCGCGGCGTGTCCCGATCGTCCCAGTAGCGGTTGAGGATCGAGCCGTCATCCAGCTTCACCACGCGTTTGTTCGCCTGACCAGGCTGGAGCCCATCAGCCCCCTCCATCCAGTAAGCGTACTCTTTCTCCATCTGCGGACGGTATTTCTTCAACGCGTCGCTGTCATGCGTGGCCAGCAATTCCACCATCAGCGAGAAGAAAGGCGGCTGAGAGCGGCTCAGGTAGTAGCTGCGGTTACCGTTAGGGATATGGCCCCAGGTATCAAGCTCGTAAGCGAAGTTGTCCACCATGTCGCCGATCTTATCCCAGTGGCCGCTCTCGGCCAGCCCCAGCATGGTGAAATAGCTGTCCCAGTAATAGACTTCGCGGAAGCGTCCTCCCGGCACGACATAGGGCTTTGGCAGGGGCAGGAGGGAGTCCCATTTGTTCGCTTTGTCAGTGGTGCGGGTCAGTACAGGCCACAGATCGTCTATGTGTTCGCGCAGGCTCTGGCCTTCAGGGGGAACGTATTTCTCACCTTCCTTCGGCAGGATAAAGTTCATCTCTACGAAGTGGCGCAGGTCAAAACCGGACTGGGTATGCTGCATCCGGTAATCCGCCAGGATGGTTAGCGGGTCGCTTTTGGGAACGGCATCCGCGAAGGTTTTCTGATCCGGGAACAGTTTGGCGCTCTGTACTTCATTAAAGAGGGGGCCAAGGAGAATATCAGGTGAGCTTTGCTGGCTCGTTGGCTGGTCTTCAGCATAACCAAATGCGGTAACACCGAGTAGGGCGCCTGCCAACGTAAGGTGTAACAAGCCAGGGCGTAGCATTCGAGTTTTTATCATCGGTTCATCTCCATTCGTCGCTGGGCAGCGTCACCGCTGTCGTCAATCACCTGAAAACCTTAGACGAATATTGCCCGCTTCGCGTGTTAGATATCCCATTTTGCGCATTACCAGACAATTTACCGCCGCGCCCGGACGTGAGAAGCGCGCCGAAAACTATTTACTCGGGGAATGTTTTTTGGGGAATGATTTTAATTAAATATCCTGTCAGGGCACACTATGAATATTGACCAGGCTTATGGGTTGCAACCTTTTTTAATTCTGTGAACGGGGTTGTGTTTCTTTATTACATTCAGCGAATAACTTTCCGTGAAGGTCACACAAAGTAAAAAACATAACCGACATAACAAAAAACATAATAGCCTGCCGAAAAACATTTGGACGAAATAGAGTGGCCCATCACTTCGGGTATTCACTTTTATTTCAGGATGGATTCTATGCAATTAAAAAAAATGGTTGTCCTCGTGGGGGCACTCTGTTCTGGCTCTCTTTTTGCGGCACAAAGCGCGACGAGCGTAGATGAAAAACTGGCGCAACTGGAGGCGCAAATCGAGGCGTTGAAACAACAGCAGGCGGCCAGTCAGCATGCTGCTCCCGTGGTCGTCCAGTCAGAAGAGCCCGTCAATAAAGACGCACCACCGAAGCTGACGCTTTCGGGCTTTGGAGATATAAAATTTTATGGCGATGTGGAGTTTAATATGGATGCTGCCAGCAAAACCGGCAGTCTGACTTCTGTTAAGCAAAGTGCTAATAGCGACTGGGCACCGGGAGATAAAGAACGGTGGGATATTAATGGTCGTATTTTGCTGGGGTTTGATGGTTATCGAAAAATGGATAACGGCCATTTTTCCGGATTTTCTGTACAACCACTGGGCGATTTGGCAGGGCAAATGTACCTTGATGATGCGGTATTTTTCTTTGGCGCAGAAAACGACTGGGAAATTAAAGTTGGACGTTTTGAAGCCTACGATATGTTCCCGCTCAACCAGGATACCTTTGTTGAATACTCAGGCAATACAGCGGACGATCTTTATAGCGACGGCTATGGTTACATTTATATGCTGAAAGAGGGGCGTGGCCGTACCGACAGCGGCGGTAACTTCCTGATGAGTAAAACGCTGGATAACTGGTATTTCGAGCTGAATACGCTGTTCAAAGACGGCAGCGATCTGTACGTCGACCAGCGCTACCATGGCGCGGAACTGGAAAATGATAAGAACGTCGCCTATGTCCGGCCAGTTATTTCGTGGCAGGACGGCCCGTTCTCAACGGCCGTCGCCATGGAAACCAATCTGGTCAACAATGCTTATGGCTATCGGGATGACGCGGGTCGTTGGGTCGATCAGTCTGACCGCACCGGTTACGGATTCACGATGACCTGGGATGGTCTGAAAGCCGATCCTGAGGATGGCATAGTCGTGAATCTCAACACAGCGTATCTTGACGCCGCAGACGAAACGGACTTCACCTCCGGCGTCAATGCCCTGTGGCGTAACGCTGAGCTGGGCTATATTTATGCGCATAACGAAATCGACGAATTTAACACTTCAACCTTTGACGCAGAGTGTGAGAATGATTGCTGGATCACCGATCCGGGTGAGTATGATATTCACACTGTCCATGCGTCGTACCTTATTCCCAACGTAATGAAGATGAAGAACTTTAACATTTACCTGGGCGCCTACGCTTCGTGGGTGAACGCGTCGCCGAAAAAGGGAAGCGATAAGAACGACGATCGTTATGGCGGTCGTGTGCGGTTTAAATATTATTTCTGAAGAGTGTCATGATGCCCCTCTGTTAGCAGGCAGAGGGGCCATTTTGCAGGCCGGGTATGCGCAAGCGTCACCCGGCAATACGATCGGCTACAACCCTTTCTTATCCATCAGCACCGCCAGATCCACCAGACGGTTCGAGAAGCCCCACTCGTTGTCATACCACGACAGGATCTTCACCATATTCCCGCCAATCACCAGCGTTGAAAGCCCGTCGATGATGGATGAGCGCGGGTCGCCCTGATAATCACGGGAGACCAGCGGTTCATCGCTGTAGCCCAGGATGCCTTTCAGCGGCCCGCTGGCGGCAGCCTGACGGAACGCGTCATTCACCTCTTCGGCGGTCACGTTGCGGCTCAGCGTCACCGTCAGATCGACAATCGACACCACCGGAACCGGCACGCGCAGAGAATACCCGGTGAGTTTACCGTCAAGCTCGGGGATCACTTTCCCGAGCGCTTTTGCCGCGCCGCTGGAGTAAGGCACAATGGATAATGCTGCCGCGCGCGCGCCGCGCAGATCTTTTTCCGGCTGGTCATGCAGCGCCTGGCTGTTGGTGTAGGCATGCGTGGTGTTCATCAGCCCGTGCTCAATGCCAAACTGCTGGTGCAGCACCTGCGCCGCTGGCGCCAGACCATTAGTGGTGCAACTCCCGTTGCTGACCACAAAATGCTGGGCCGGATCGTACAGCGTGTGGTTCACACCCATCACCACCGTCAGATCATCATTTTTAGCCGGGGCGGAAATAATGACGCGTTTTGCGCCGCCGCTCGTGATATGCACCGCCGCTTTTTCACGTTCGGTGAAGAAGCCGGTTGCTTCAATTACCACCTCAACGCCTGCGTCTTTCCACGCAATGTTTGCCGGGTCGCGTTCACTAAATACGGTGATGCGTTGCCCGTCAACCTGTAGCGCGCCGTCCGCCGCTTCCACAGGCACCGGCAGCGTGCCGAGCAGAGAGTCATATTTCAGCAGATGGGCGAGGGTTTTACTGTCCGTCAGATCGTTAATGGCCACAATCTGGAGATCCGGGTTGCCCAGCGCCGCGCGCAGGACATTACGTCCGATACGGCCGAAACCGTTAATACCGACCTTAACCATGATGCACTCCTTATCTGTGTTGTCTGGAGTTACTGTAGGCGTCAGGTCAGATGGCGTAAATGACAAAAAAGGATCATATTACGCCATTCTGCGGCAGTGGAAGCGCTGACGGTATTCGCCCGGCGTGAGATGAAGCTGCTTTTCAAAAACGCGGCGCAGGTTGATGCTAGTACCAAACCCGCTTTTTTCGGCAATGACCTCAAGCGGAGCCTGGGTCTGCTCCAGAAGCTGTCGGGCGGCGGCCAAGCGCGCATCGGTGACATAACGGGACGGAGGCACGCCCACGTCACGCGTGAACACGCGGGTGAAATTGCGCGGGCTCATGGCGACCCGTTCGGCCAGCCTTTCGACGCACAAATCTGCGGTGAGGTTTTGCAGGATCCAGCTTTGCAGTTCGCTGACCGGTCCGCTCGCACCGGACTGCTCCAGATTATAGCGGCTGAACTGTAGCTGGCCGCCAGGCCGACGCAGGTACATCACCATATCCTGCGCCACGTTGCGGGCGAGGGTGAAGCCGTAATCATCCTCCACCAGCGCCAGCGTCAGGTCAAACCCGGAGCTGACGCCGCCCGACGTCCAGACGGGGCCATCCTGAACATAGAGCGGGCCGCCCTCAACGTTGACCGCAGGATAGCGGGTTTTCAGGGTTTCCAGCAGCCGCCAGTGGGTCGTTGCCCGGCGCCCGTCGAGCAGTCCGGCCTGTGCCAGCAGCAGGGCCCCGCCGCAGACAGAGGCGACGCGGTGCGCATGCGGCGCGGCAAGGTGCAGCCAGTCCACCACGGCGGTGCTCTCCTGCTCATTCATGCCGCGACCGGTAATGATGATCGTGTCCAGCGGCTCGCGCGGATCCAGCTCCGGCAGGCGATAGTCCGCCAGCAGGTTTAAGCCGGACTGGCCGTGGATCACCAGGTGAGGCTGGGTGGTGGCGATAATGATGCGGTAGCGGGGCTGCGCAAGGCCGTCCGGGTGCAGCCGGTTGGCCTGCATCAGAATGTCGGCGATACCGGCGGCCTCAAACAACATGCCACCATCGGGAACGATAATCAGGATCTTCTTCATGTCCTGAAAAGTACCTTTATCACAAAATAAGTCAAGAGGAGAGCGAACATTGTAGAAGAGACAAATGAGGCGTGCCGGGTGAAAGAGTAGAACGGCAGATGTTGGGAAGAAGTAAATTAAATATGTAGTAACGGTAAAACTTCTTGCGTGAGGTTCACTGTCAGCGCCGCTGAACCCCCCAGTTTATGGGCTGCAAGGGAGCGCGCTGAACGATGAGAGAGCAAAAAGATGTAGCCGGGCTTAATTGTTTAGGTGCAAAAAATAACCCCAAAGGGGAATTTTGCTCAGGTTATTTCGGATCGCGAAATTAAATTCCTGCCATTTTCTTAGCCGCCATTTGTTAATGCGGGACGCTCGTGCACAATAAAAGTTATCTTCTGAATGCAACAATGAAAATATCCCAGATATATCCCGCAGCGCACAGAAAAAATGAAATTCTACTAATTATGGTAGTGGAGATAATAAGGGGTTACGTTAATGATAGTGGTTCTCTTTTTCCTGTTTAGCCATTAATTTTCATAGAGTTATGCTCGAAATCTGTCTAAGAAAAAGACGATTTTACCTAAGTGCGCATTTTTTATGAGATTAATCCTATAATGCATTGGGCGTATCATTAAACGCCATTAAGCAGGTGGGAAATATTGAATTGATGACAAGCTCATGTAAACTTGTCTATCGTTTGTCAAAATATGTCAGGAGCATGCTGGGCCCATTTCTGTCGGGTTCGTGCGGTAGCTATGCCTTAAAATAGTTACCTGCTGAAAATATTCCGACTATTTTAACAATAGCACCTAAGTCAAATTTTATCCCCTCTCTTCATCCTCTAAATATCGCTACGGAAAAGCATATGAAACTGCGCGTATTGTTATCACTTCTGTTTGTTATGGCGGTGGCGGGCTGTAAGGCGCCGCAGAAACCAGCGATCACCGATGATACGATTGTGACCAGCCAGGTGAATGGCATCACGCTGACGCACCGTCACGCTGTTACCCCTCCGGCGGAGTTCACTCAGGTGAATGAACCGTACCGTGCCATGTACCCGGCATCCCTGATGAGCCGTCCTGACTACGGCGGAAAAGTGATCCGTACGCTTGAGACCGGCAAAACTTACGTTGTGCTGGGGCAGGTTGAACATTTCTGGATGGCGCTGGCCGATGAAGGGAGTGAACAGCTGATTGGTTACGTGCCGATGCGTGCCGTGATCAAGGCTGACCAGTACGAAGCCACCGTGCGTAAACAGGCACTGCGCCCGAAAGCGCGTAAGAAAACCACCTGTGTTGATGTCGATGGCAACAGCAAAGCCTGCAAAGACAGCGCGAACGGTACCTGGATCCTGAACTAAACGGGTTTCACGAGCATATTTTTATGAATAATAAAAATTTTCATCGGATGTGGTTCCCTTTTTTTGCGTTGATTCTCGCGCTGATCGGTGGTTGTACGTCGTCTTCACACAGCGACCCCTCCCGCTACAATCTTCAGTTTCAGGCTCATCCTCAAATCAATGATTCTGCACCGCTTAAGGTCAGAGTGTTGCTGCTGAAATCCGATGCGGATTTCATGTCCAGTGACTTCTACTCCTTACAGAACAACGCGTCAGCCACGCTTGGCGCGAATCTGCTGAACAGCGATGTGTTCTTCCTGATGCCGGGCCAGCTTTCGAAAACCCTGAGCGGACAAAGCTCACCGGAAGCGCGCTATATCGGCGTGATGGCGGAATACCAGGCGCTGGACGGCAAAAAATGGCGCGTCTCACTTCCTTTGCCTGTTCCCGGCGAAAACGCGATTTACCAGTTCTGGAAATGGTCCGCAGATGAACTCCAGGCCAGCGTCTTTCTTGACGTAAATGGTATCCGGGTCATCAGCCAGTAACGCCCTTCATAACAGGAAAGAGATCATCATGACGAAAGCAGAAAAGGTCGTCTGGACCGAGGGCATGTTCCTGCGTCCCCACCATTTTCAGCGGACAGAAAGCTACCTCCTCAACCACGTTCGTGAGTGGGGGGCCTTGCAGCGATCGTATCTTTGGGGCTTTCTCGACCTTGAGCTGGATGAAGCGATGCTTCGCCAGGGCTGTATTGCCCTGAGCTACTGTAGCGGTTTGCTGCCTGACGGCACCTTTTTCCAGGTTCGCAGCGACCGCAACGGTCCGGCTCCGCTAAAAATCCCCGATAATCTGACCAATGAAAAGGTGGTGCTTGCGCTGCCGGTTCGTCGCGGTGGCCGTGAAGAGGTGATTTTCAGCGAGGAGCAGTCTTCTCTGGCGCGTTTTATTACCTTTGAACAAGAGGTGGAAGACGACAACGCCATGTCGGTCGGGGAGGCGACGGTCCAGTTTGGCCGCCTGCGTCTGACCCTGATGCTGGAGAAAGATCTGACGGCAGAATGGACCGCCATCGGCGTGGCGTACGTCACCGAAAAACGCAACGACAACCACGTGCGGCTGGATAACAGCTACATTCCGCCAATGCTGAACGCCAATAACAGCCCGCAGCTGTACGGCATGATCAATGACCTGCACGGCTTGCTGGTGCAGCGTAGCCAGCAGATCGGCGGTCGACTGCGCCAGCCGGGGCGTTTCAATACGTCCGAGATGGTTGAGTTCACGCTTCTCTCGCTGATCAACCGCCACCTTGGCGACGTCTCACATTTAAAAACGCTGCCGCTGCTTCACCCGGAAGCGCTCTGGCGCAGCTGGCTGCCGTTTGCCACGGAGCTCGCCACCTGGACGCCGCAGCGTACCGCAGAGAGCATACTGCCGGTCTACGACCATGACGATCTCGCCGTTTGCTTCAGCAAACTTATGCTGATGCTGCGCCAGGGGCTGTCGCTGGTCATGGAAGATCATGCCATCCAGCTGCCGCTGCACGAACGCTCCCACGGGCTGAACATCGCCACCGTGCCGGAGACCAGCATGGTCCGCGAATTTGGCTTCGTGCTGGCGGTAAAAGCCAATGTCCCCGGCGAACACCTGCAAACCCATTTCCCTGCCCAGATGAAGGTTGCGCCAGTGTCGAAAATTCGCGATCTGGTTCAGCTCCAGCTGCCGGGCATCATGCTTCGGGCAATGCCCGTCGCGCCGCCGCAGATCCCGTGGCATGCAGGCTACAGCTATTTCGAGCTCGAGAGGGGCAGCGAACTGTGGCACGAGATGGACAAGTCCGGGGCATTCGCGCTGCATCTCGCAGGGGAGTTCCCGGGTCTCGATATGGAGTTCTGGGCCATCCGTAGCCCGACAGAATAATAAAGCGAGCGCTTAATATGCAGGAACGACAGGATACCGGCAGTGATGCCGTGTTTACCGGAGCCAGTGGGAACAATCAGCTGGTGGCGGCCGCCAATCCGCTGCTCAATGCGATTCCGCAAATCCGTCATTCGGTTTCCCACGACGATCAGGTCGGGCTGCGCCAGCGCCTGATTGACGAAATTCGCCGTTTCGAAGTGCGATGCCAGCAGGCGGGCTTACCGTATGAAGTGATTGTCGGCGCGCGCTACTGCCTCTGCACGGCGCTGGACGAAGCCGCCGCGCTGACCCCGTGGGGAAGCAGCGGCGTCTGGTCAAGCAATGGTCTGTTGGTGACGTTTCATAACGAAACCTGGGGCGGTGAGAAGTTTTTCCAGCTGCTGGCGCGTCTGTCGCAGAATCCGCGCGAACACATTCTGCTGCTGGAGATGATCAACTACTGTCTGCTGCTCGGCTTTGAAGGCCGCTACCGCGTGCTGGACAATGGCCGGACCCAGCTTGAAACCATCAAACAGCGCCTGTGGCAGATGATCCGTGGCGTGCGCGGCAGCTACCCGCCGCCGCTCTCGCCGCATCCGGAAGATCGCCCCGTTCTGCGCAAGCTCTGGCGGCCAATGATCCCACTCTGGGCGTGCGTGGCGCTGGTCGGTTTTATCGCCTGCCTGTTCTATATCGTGCTGAACTGGCGTTTGGGTGATAACACCAGCCCGGTGCTGGCGAAAATTTACCAGTCCCAACTGCCGGAAACCACCATCCAGCAGCCTGCGCGTCAGCTGCCGGCGGTGCTGAACCTGCGCGGCTTCCTGAAACCAGAAATTGAAGCCGGTCTGGTGGCCGTTAAGGATGAGGCGGATCGCAGCGTGGTGATCCTGAAAGGGGACGGACTCTTTGCCTCGGCCTCAACGGTGGTGCGCGATCGCTATGAGCCGGTCATCGACCGCATCGCCCAGGCGATGAATAACGTCAGCGGCAAAATTCTGGTGGTGGGGTACAGCGACAACGTGCCGATCCGCAGCGCACGCTTCGCTTCTAACTATGAACTCTCGCTTGAGCGCGCCCGTTCGGTGCAAAAACAGCTCCAGGGTAGCCTCTCACAGCCTGAGCGCGTCAAAGCCGAAGGGCGGGGTGAGATCAACCCGGTAGCGCCTAACACCACGCCTGAAAATCGCGCCCGTAACCGCCGCGTAGAGATTACGCTGCTGGTATCGCCTGACAATACCCAGGCCGAGCTGAACGGATTGCCGCAAGGAAACTAAGGATGCTGACAACTCTACTTTCTATACTGACCAATCGCATTCTGTGGAGCTTCCTGGGCGTAACGGCGCTCGCGGCGGTCATCTGGATGATTGGCCCGCTGTTGTCCATCGTGGATACCCGGCCCCTTGAATCAGAGCAGAACCGCGTCATCAGCATTGCGGTGGTCTACCTGATTTGGGCCCAGAGCCACATTCTGCCGCGGCTGTATAACGCCTGGCTGAACCGTAAGCTGATGGACAAGCTCAACGAAAATACCACCAGCCCGGAGGCGGCCGATCCGCAGAAACGTCTGAACAGCGAGGAGCAGATCCTTGCCGGGCGTTTCGATGAAGCCGCCCAGATGCTGAAAAAAGCCCACTTCAGCAAAGCGGGACATGGCGCGCAGTGGACGCAGCGCTTCAGCACACAGTACCTCTATCAGCTGCCGTGGTACGTCATTATTGGCGCGCCGGGTTCAGGTAAAACCACCGCGCTGGCCAACTCCGGGCTGCAATTCCCGCTGGCGGATCGCTTCGGTAAAACCGCGCTGCGCGGCATTGGCGGCACGCGCAACTGTGACTGGTGGTTTACCAACGAGGCGGTTCTGCTGGATACCGCGGGGCGCTACACCACTCAGGAGAGCGAGCAGGTTCAGGACGCCGGGGAGTGGCTGGAGTTTATCAACCTGCTGCGTAAATACCGCCGTCGCCAGCCCATTAACGGCGTGATTATCACCATCAGCATTTCCGACCTGCTTTCGCAGTCCGCTGAGGCCTCGCGCCAGCAGGCGGTCAACCTGCGCCAGCGTCTCTCCGAGCTGCATGAACAGCTGGGTATTCGCTTCCCGGTGTATGTGATGGTGACCAAAGCGGACCTGCTTAAAGGCTTCCGCGCCTGGTTTGCGGATTACGACAAAGCCCAGCGCGACCAGATCTGGGGCTTTACGCTGCCGTGGGAGCAGACCAAACACGCTGATTACGACCTGATGGGCAACTTCCAGCAGGAATTTTCCCTGCTGCAACAGCGTCTGGACGCCGGCCTGCCGGAAACCATGCTCAAAGAGCATGACGCCAAAACCCGTGCGGAAGCCTATCTCTTCCCGCAGGAGTTCGCCGCGCTGCGTCCGCTGCTGGCAGACTACCTGAGCACGGTCTTTGCCCGTTCAAACTTCGAAACCGAATTTTCGCCGCGCGGCATCTACTTTGCCAGTGGCACTCAGGAAGGGATGCCGTTTGACCGCGTGATGGGCGAGCTGAACCGCGCGCTCTCCTTACCTGAAGGGGGGGAAAGCACGCGCTGGGATTCGGTGAGCAAAGAGGCGCCGATCCCGGGCGCGAAGGGCCAAAGCTTCTTCATTAAAAACCTGCTGCAAAACGTCATTTTCCAGGAAGCGGGCATCGCCGGGGAAAACCGCTGGTGGGAGCTACGCAACCGCGCGGTGATGTGGTCCGGCTACGCGGCGCTGCTCGCTCTGCTGGTGATCCTGGGTGGCCTGTGGCTGACCAGCTACGCCAAGAATAAAGCCTATCTGGAAGAGGTGGATGCAAAAGTGCCGATGCTGGAGCAGCAGAGCAAGGCGCTGCAAAACCAGCCCCAGCGCGATCTGTTTGTGCTTCTGCCGCTGCTTAACAGCCTGGTGGATCTGCCGAAAAGCGATGCCTTCGACGTTAACGACCCGCCGGTTTCCCGCCGTATGGGGCTTTATCGCGGGGATGACGTCAGCGATGCCTCGCAGTCTTTGTATCAGAAGGCGCTGGATCAGATGCTGCTGCCCGCCGTGGCAATGCACATTACCACCTGGCTGCGCAACGACAACGGCAGCGACGTGGAGTACAGCTATGAGGCGCTGAAAGCCTATCAGATGCTCTACCAGCCCAAGCACTATGACGGCAAATTCCTGCACTCGTGGGTGATGCTCAACCTGCAACGCAACCTGCCGCAGAATGTGACGCAGGCGCAGCTTCAGGAGCTGGAATGGCACCTGACGCAGCTGCTGGAGCCAAAAATTCAGGCTTCACCGTATGCGCAGGATGAGGATCTGGTGGCACGTGAAAGGGCGCTTATCAACCAGCAGCCGCTCTCAACTCGCGTATATGGCCGCCTGAAACGTCTGCTGGAGCATGATGAGAACCTGAAGCCGGTTTCGCTTTCAGATCTCGGCGGCCCGCAGAGCGAGCTGGTGTTTTCCCGTAAAAGCGGCAAGCCGGTGAGTGAAGGCGTACCGGGCCTCTATACGCCGGACGGCTACTGGAAGAGCTTCAACGACCAGATCGACAGCGTGACCACCGCCCTGCACGAGGACGACGCCTGGGTACTGGGAGCGACCACCGCCCAGGAAGATAAACAGCAGATCGACAACGCCGTGCGCCAGCTCTACATGCGCGACTTTATCGTCAACTGGGATCGCTTTCTCGCTGACATTCAGCTCAACAACAGCGCCGATCTTTCCCAGCGTATTAACACCGCGCGCCTGCTTTCAGGCACCAACTCGCCGCTGCGCCGTCTGGTGCTTAACCTGAGCAAGGTGCTGACCCTGTCGCGCACTGCGCCTGCTCCGGAAGATGCGCAGAAAGCGGAAGACCAAAGCAACCGCGCCACCCGCACGCTGGAAGCGCTGTTCAGCAACGGTGACAATGCCCCGACGCAGGGCGCGGTCGTGACGCAGGTGCCTGAGCAACTGGTGACCGACCACTATGCGCCGATGATTGAGCTGGCGCAGCCGCTGGAGAAGGGTGGCAAGACCATCGTCTTTGACGATTTTCTTAAGCAGGTTGACGAGCTTTATCGCTACCTGACCGCCGTTCAGGATGCGGCAAACAGCGGTATGCCCGCGCCGGGCGGCGATGCAATCAGCCGCCTGCAAGCCAGCGCGGGCCGTCTGCCGGGCGGGCTGCAAACCATGTTCAGCAATATGGCCGTCGGCGCCAGCAGCGATACCCAGCGTCGCGATCTGGAGAACGTGCGTAAGCGCATTAACGTGGAAGTGGGTGGGTTCTGCCGTCAGGCGATTGCCGGGCGTTATCCACTGGTGCGCAGCGCCAGCACCGAGGTGACGCCGGACGATCTCGCCCGCATGTTCGCGCCGGGCACCGGACTGATGGACACCTTTTTCCGCGACAACCTGACCAACAAGGTGGACACCACCCAGGCGAACTGGCGCTTTATGCCGGGCATCGACGGTAAAACGCTGCCGGGCAGCGAAGGGCTGTTGCGTCCGTTCCAGCAGGCGCAGTCTGTCCGCGATGCCTTCTTTGCCAACGGCGCGACCACGCCATCCTTTAAGGTCACGGTGCGCACCGTGCGGATGGACAACACCATTCTGAACCTGACGCTGGACGTGGACGGCCAGCTGCTGCGCTACAGCCACGGTCCGCAGGCGGTGCAGATCATGACCTGGCCGGGGCCGGGCGGGACGAACCAGGTGCGTATGCAGCTCGGTCTGGCCAATGGCAGCACCGCAACGCTGGTAACTAACGGTTCCTGGGCGCTCAACCGCTTTTTCGACAAGGCGCGCACCAGCCCTGGCGCGGGTAGCCTGAGCCGTCAGGCCACCTTCAACGTCGACGGACATCAGGTTACGCTGGAGTTTGCCCCGAACAGCATCCGCAACCCGTTCCAGCTTCCCCGTTTCTCATGCCCATAACCGCAAGGACAGCCGTATGACGAATACCCCTGCGATGAACCGTTATAGCTGGTATGGCAAATTACCCAGCGCCGGAGATTTTTTGCAGCGTCGCTTTCCGGATACCCTGCAACGCCAGTGGTCGCACTGGTTCCAGGTCGGCCTGCTGGCCTGGCAACAGGAAGAGCAGCGCAGCGGCGAGCGCCCGTTTTCTAAAGCCCCGGTGTGGAACTTTGTCGTCCCGCCGATGCTCGGTAGCCAGATGATTCAGATGGGCTGCCTGCTGCCGGGCCGTGACAGCGTAGGCCGCCACTATCCGGTATGCCTGCAACTGAGCTTCACCCCCGCCGAGTGGTCATCCCGCCTGCTCGGGCAGGCTGAAAGCTGGTACCAGCAGCTTGGCCGTCTGGGGCTGCACGCGGTGCGTAACAGCTATTCTGCCTCCCAGCTGGATGAAATGCTGATGACCATCCCGGCGCCCCAGCCGGTTGAGCCGCAAAAGCGTTCCGACATTCTCGACGTGATTGGCTATGACGACGATGGTCAGAGCACGCTGGGCTGGCCGCAGGCGGCGGAGTGTTTTGATCCGCTGCGCCAGACCAGCTACTGGTGGACAAACCGCTGCGACGGCTATCCGCTGTACACCCACGTCCACAGCGGAAACTTCACCGGGCAGCTCTTTACGCTGCTGTTCGATCCGGCAGGCGGCGCCCGTCCGGGCCGCCACGGTCTTTACCCGCCTATGTTTGAATAAGCAGGGATCTTATGAATATCGATGAATTTCTCGCGCCGATAAGCCCGGATAACCCCTGCGGTGAAAATCTGGAGTACGACGCCGATTTCCAGGCCATGGGTCAGGCCAGTCAGGGCAAAGCCGAGCAGCAGTTTGGCGACACCATCATTCCGGCAGAGCCTGCCGACTGGAACACGGTGGAAAAACTCGCCACCAGCCTGCTGGGTCGCACCAAAGATCTTCGCGTCATGCTGGCGTTAACCCATGCCTGGACACGTCGTCGCGGTCTGGCAGGTTACGCCGACGGGCTAGTGCTGGTGCAGGAAGCCCTGTCCCGTTACTGGGAGCAACTTTACCCTCTGCTGGAAGAGTATGGCGAAACCGATCCATTCTACCGCATCAACGCCCTCGCCGGGCTGAGTGATAAATCTGACCTGACGGTCGCGGTGCGTAACGCCTCACTGCTCCGCTCAAACGGCGATGAGATTTCGCTCCGTGACGCCCAGGCGCTGCTTGACGGCAGTAAAACCGAGTGTCCGGATTATCCGGGCGGTCGTCCACGACTGATCGATGAGCTGGCCCGGGGCGATCAGCCCGGCACCGAAGCGGTAATCGTGATCAACGAACGCCTGTTGGCCATCCGCGAACTGCTTACCGGCTATCTCGGGGAAAGTGGCGTCCCGGAGATGGAACAGCTGCTGAAAACTGTCGGACTGGTTTCCAGCGCCTGTCAGGTGACCGATATCAGCAAGCTGCTGCCGAACCGTGACGCGCAGGCTGAACAGCACGCCGAGCCGCAGCCGGTGGCCGCGTCGCCCGTTCAGCAGGTGACGGACTGGCGCAGCGTGCAGGTGACCAGCCGCGCCGACGCCCAGCTGATGCTGGAAAAAGCGAAGCAGTATTTTGCGCAGTACGAACCCAGCCATCCCGCACCGCTGATGATTGAACGGGTGCAGCGGCTGTCTGAACTCAACTTTATGGACATTATTCGCGACCTGGCGCCAGACGGCGTTAACCAACTGGAAAACATCTTTGGACGCCGCGAATGACGCGTCCTGGCATTATGACGACAGGCATGGAGTCTGCCGTTTCACCTTCACCGCGCATCTTTGATGGAGAACATCATGGCAATGAGTAACAGTGGACAGAAATTCATCGCACGCAACCGTGCTCCCCGCGTGCAGATCGAGTACGACGTAGAGATCTACGGCGCAGAACGCAAGATTCAGCTGCCGTTTGTGATGGGCGTTATGGCCGATCTGGTTGGCAAGCCGGTGGAAAATCTGCCAGCCGTCGACGAGCGTAAGTTCCTGGAAATCGACATCGACAACTTCGACGAACGCATGAAGGCGCTGAAGCCGCGCGTGGCGTTCCAGGTGGATAACACCCTGACCGGCGAAGGTAAGCTCAATGTCGATCTGACCTTCGACAGCATGGACGACTTCCTGCCGGACGCGGTGGCCCGCAAAGTAGAGCCGCTGAACAAGCTGCTGGAAGCCCGTACCCAGCTCTCCAACCTGCTGACCTACATGGACGGTAAAAACGGTGCGGAAGAGCTGATCGCGAAAATTCTCCAGGATCCGACGCTGCTCAAATCCCTGAGCCAGTTGCCAAAAAATGACGAAAGTGCGAAAGGTAGCGAGGAATAATCGATGAGCAACCAGACTCAACAACACGATCAGCAGGCGGGCCAGGCGTTCAGCCAGGACGAGTTCAGCGCGCTGCTGAATAAAGAGTTCCGCCCGAAAACCGATCAGGCGCGCTCTGCCGTAGAAAGCGCGGTTAAAACCCTGGCGCAGCAGGCGCTGGAAAACACCGTGACCTTCTCAAACGATACCTACCGCACCATTCAGAACCTGATTGCCGGTATTGACGAGCAGCTTTCACAGCAGGTGAACCAGATTATTCACCACGAGGAGTTCCAGAAGCTGGAGAGCGCCTGGCGCGGGCTGAGCTACCTGGTGAACAATACCGAAACCGACGAGATGCTGAAGATCCGTTTTATGAGCATCTCCAAGCAGGAGCTGGGCCGCACCCTGAAGCGCTACAAGGGCGTGGGCTGGGACCAGAGCCCGATCTTCAAAAAAATCTACGAGCAGGAGTACGGCCAGTTCGGTGGCGAGCCGTTTGGCTGCATCGTGGGCGACTACTACTTCGACCACAGCCCGCAGGACGTTGAGCTGCTGGGCGAGATGGCGCGCATCGGCTCTGCGGCCCACTGTCCGTTCATCACCGGCACCGCGCCGGGCGTGATGCAGATGGAGTCCTGGCAGGAGCTGGCTAATCCGCGCGATCTGACCAAAATCTTCCAGAACACCGAATACGCTGCCTGGCGTTCACTGCGTGAATCGGAAGATGCCCGCTATCTGGGCCTGGTGATGCCGCGCTTCCTGTCGCGCCTGCCGTACGGTATTCGCACCAACCCGGTGGACAGCTTCGATTTTGAAGAGCAGACCGACGGCGCGAACCACAACAGCTACTCCTGGGCGAACGCGGCCTATGCGATGGCAGCCAACATCAACCGCTCCTTCAAAGAGTACGGCTGGTGCACCTCGATTCGCGGCGTGGAATCCGGCGGGGCGGTGGAAAACCTGCCGTGCCACACCTTCCCGAGCGACGACGGCGGCGTGGACATGAAGTGCCCGACCGAGATCGCCATCAGCGACCGTCGTGAAGCGGAACTGGCGAAAAACGGCTTTATGCCGCTGGTTCACCGCAAAAACTCCGACTTCGCCGCCTTCATCGGCGCGCAGTCCCTGCAAAAACCGGCCGAGTATCATGACCCGGACGCCACCGCGAACGCGCGCCTGGCCTCCCGTCTGCCGTACCTGTTCGCCTGCTGCCGTTTTGCTCACTACCTGAAGTGCATCGTGCGCGACAAAATCGGCTCCTTCCGCGAGCGCGAAGAGATGGAACGCTGGCTGAACGACTGGGTGATGAACTACGTGGACGGCGACCCGGCGAACTCCTCCCAGGAAACCAAGTCCCGCAAACCGCTGGCGGCTGCGGAAGTGCAGGTGCAGGAAATCGAAGACAACCCGGGCTACTACGCCGCGAAGTTCTTCCTGCGTCCACACTACCAGCTGGAAGGTCTGACCGTTTCCCTGCGTCTGGTATCTAAACTGCCGTCGCTGAAGACGAAGGACGCGTAATGATAATTGCCGCCGGGGGGCCATGCCCGGCGTTAGCTTTATAGTATGGAAATTTGAGAGGAAATATGACCGCGAGACCTTCGTTTGTTGCTGCCTGGGCGGCGGCAACACGTATTTACGATGCAAATGATTCTATCGGCAAAGTTAAGCAAGTTATCGGCGGCAAAGTTAAGCACAACTTCGAAATAGCGCCAGATGAGGGCGGGTGGTCAAATAGTTGTGCCGTACGGATGAGTTATGTTCTTAACTATACCGGGCATCCCGTTCCGCGTATTGCAAATCTCACGGTATCCGGTGCTGATAATAAATGGTACTTCTACCGCGTAAAGGATGTCATTGCCTGGTTGACGCGTCAGTGGGGTAAACCTGACATGATCGTGAGTTATCCTTCCTTACCCGTTGAGCAATTAGCCAACAAAAAGGGCGTCATTCTGTTTGAGGTACAGGGCTGGAGTGACGCCGCAGGTCATGCAACATTCTGGAATGGTTTAACCTGTTCGGATCACTGTTATTTCAATGCGCCGGAGACGAATTACACGACGACCAAAGCTAATTTTTGGGAGTTGCCATGAAAAAAATGATTGCTAGTCTACTGTTGCTCACCAGTTCCGCCTCTGTGTATGCAACTGACGATCCGGTGTCGTTTGTCAAAAAAATGCCTTATAAGCAAGTTGTTAAAGACGTTGTTTTTTCTCGCTGCCTGGCACAAGTTGCAGATGATAAAAGCCAGTTTTCTCTGGATGCAGCCCGTAGCAGTAGCGCATTACTGGAATGGGTGCCTTTCGATATTGAAAATGGCAATGACAAAATTAATGCTCTTATTAATAAATATAAAGGCGCAACCAATGCCTTTCATTCTGAGAGAAAACCCGATGTAAAAGGCGTAACCTTAAACTGCCTGCGTCTTTATCATAGTGACGAACTTAATCAACTTGTTCCTCAATTAATCATCGGAAATCCTGACCGCACCTGGATTCAGGATAATCCACAATAGTATAAGACTTCACATTCTTTCCTTTCGTTCAGGGGGAATGTAAGACTGTCAAATGACACGGGTCGTTTGATATGAGGCAGAGGTAAAATATGGACGGTTTTATTCAGCCCCATGCTTTCCTGTTTGCCATATAAGGGCTTTTTCGAAAGCAATATTGTTCATCCACGAAGAGTAGATATTATGGCTATTGATATGTTTCTGAAGGTCGAGGGTGTTACGGGCGAATCTAAAGATTCTAACCACACCGGCTGGACTGATATTACCTCCTTCTCCTGGGGCGCGTCCCAGCCAGGTAATATGAGCGTTGGCGGTGGCGGCGGTGCCGGTAAAGTGAACTTTAACGATCTGCACGTTAACGCTCTGATCGACAAATCCACTACAGCAATCCTGAAACACTGCGCAAGCGGTAAACACCTGACCAAAGTTGAACTGTCCGTCTGCAAAGCGGGTGGTCAGCAGGTTGAATACACCCGCATCACCCTGGAAGACGTTCTTGTGACTTCCGTTCAGTACACGGGTGCAGACAACGGCGATACCGTTGGCGTGACCTATGCATTCCAGGCTGCGAAAGTGAAACAGCAGTACTGGGAGCAGACCACTGCCGGTGGTAAAGGTGCTGAAAGCAGCGCTGGCTGGAACATCAAAGAAAATAAAGAAGCGTAATTGCGCGTGTGACCGGGGAGTTTTCCCCGGTCATTATTTACAGAGACTTAATTTCGTTTGCAAAGGGATGTCAATATGAGCGTAAAATCAACGGTTGCTCCTGGTTATTGTGTTGTTCAGCAGGCTGGTACGTTAGATTTCCAGGCAAGACTACTGTTCAATAAACCAGACAGTGAAGCGGCACGTTATTTTATGCAAGTGAACAGGGACACACGGTGGTTAAAACCCGGGCAAATATTGATCCTTAATGCTCCGGGTGCTGAAAATGCGGTTCAGCTAAAACAATTACAAAATGCAAAGCAAAAGGTTAATGGAGCATTGGCAGAACTGAATACAGATGAAGCTAATTTCTTTAACAAGCATTTTAGTACCATCGCAGCATTAACTAATTTTATGGATAAATCTCTCGGGGTGGTTGCTGATGCAGGTGAAAGGTACTTTAGCGAAATAGAAAAGAAATTAAAAGCTATCGAACTGGCTTATCAAAATCAATACAGAACGCAAGGCACATTGATCGGGCAGCAGTTTTTTGTTGAAAGGCAAAAACTTTTTTCTGAGCTGGACGTTTTATTAAATAAGCTGTCCAGACTAACGCTGAAACTGAAACCTTATGAAGAAATCAAGCACGCTTTAGGTTTATCAAGCAGGTCAATTGTCCACGAATGGAGTACTGCGGGTGTTGCCTCGATACGAGGGTATTCAACATATGTAGACAATGCTTCAAAAGCTGCCCGTTTTCTGAAAATGGGAGGATGGCTTGCTATCGGCTTCGCTGGTGCAAACACAACCAATGAAGTTTACGATGCCTGTACAGTAGGTAGAGAGCAGAGTTGTTCCAAAGTCGCCGTTAAGAAGTACAGTCAATTTGGCGCCAGTCTTGCGGGCGGGATTTATGGCGGAAAATATGGCGCCATGGCTGGGGCTGGCGTATGTGTTGCATTGGGCGTGGCAACAGGTGGTGTAGGGTTGCTCGCGTGTTCTGTGGTAGGAGCCGCTGCGGGTGGATACATTGGTGGCGAAGTTGCCGGTGGAGCAACTGAATATGTCATGGATAAGCTATGGTGAATTTAGAAAATATTCTTTTATTTCTGATTGTTGTTTTATTTTTACTTGTCGTAATTATGGACTTCATCAGTTCCCGTTATTTTAAAAAACACGAGGCCGAATATAATCAGCTTCTTTCAGAATATAGGCAAAAAGGCTACGATCTCGATCTGGTGACAAATTACGCATCATTTTTTGGTTCGCTGGCGAACTATCAAAAAATAATCTGGTTTGTTCGTCTTCGCAAAGGCGTGAAGATGAAATTTACCAAAGACAGAAATGTTCAGGACGATGCCTATAAATTCGTTCAGGCTTTACCGGAAGAGAGAATCGGCTGGATATTAAAACTGCATCGACGCTATAAAGCTCAGGCCTTACTTTTTACGCTATGGCTGCTTATCGGCATTATTTTCCTGAATGTAGTCAAATAGCTTTAATCAGCCCTTAACCCCCAAACCCCGCCGTTCTCACCCCCGAGAGCGGCAGCGTTTGAGCGCTAATCATACCAGCAGGAATACGCCATGCGATTCACGATTATTTCTACGAAACCCGGTCATCAGCCGCCGCAAAGCAGCTGTGATTTTTATGCCCCGGGCGGCACCATTGGGCGCGGTACGGATAACAATCTGGTGCTGCCGGACAATGACCGCACCATCTCGCGTTTGCAGGCCATCGTTCACGTCGACGCCAGTGGCGAATGCCGCGTCACGAACCGCGGCAGCGTTACCCGCGTGGTACTGAATGATATCCCGCTGGAGCGTGGGCGTCAGGTTGAGCTTCAGGATGGGGATATTCTCGGTATTGATGATTATCGCATTGAAGTCAGCGAACTCATTCATGACACCCAGCCCGTAAGCCGCATGGCGGCCAGCATGCAGCAGGCGCGCCCAGTGGCGACACCTGCACCAGCGCCGCAACCGAAACCGGCCAGCGCCGCGCCTCGTGGAAAAGCTGAACCTACGGCCGTGCCGTCGGAAATCTGGGACAGCCTGATGCAGGAGTTTTCCATCTCCGACAGCATCTCCAGCAACCGGGCAAAACCACAGCCCGCCGCATCCCACGATCCGTTCTCTCAGCCTGCGGCCCCGGAGCGGAATGCCGAAGATCCGCTGGCAATGTTTAACGACGCCGAACCGTCGCTTGAACGTAAAAACGTTGACCCGGACACGCTGTTTAGCGATGAAGCGTTGTTTAAAAAAGAGAGCATCTTTGACGATGTCACCCCTTCAACGCTGGTACAGCCGGACGAAAGCAAACCTGCCCAGCCAAAGGAAGAGGCGTCGGACGAACTCGATCCGTTAGCCCTGTTTGGCGGGTCGGCGAGCGCACCTGCCGCGCGTCATGATGACCCTCTCGGCCTGATGGTCGGCGCGCCGTTAACCCATCCGGATGAAATCGTGGCCGATAAGCCGGAGCCAAAGCCTGAAGCGCAAGCCGCACAGGAAGAGGATGCGCTGGCCAGCTCACCGCTGTTCGATCCGGAACCGACTGAACCACAGGACGCGCCGCGCGCGGAAGAGGAGCCCGCGCGCCCCGATTACGCTGGCTTCACCATGCCAACGCCGCAGGCCGTGGCGCGCAGCAACGCGCAGGCGCCTAAAGGCCGCCTGCGTATCGACCCGGTTAAAAACGCTGCATCGCCTGCTGCCTCCGCGCAGACCGGCGAGCGGGGCGAGGTGCTTCAGGGCGAACTGCTGGAGGCGCTGCTGGAGGGCATGGGCCTGAGCGAAATGCAGCCGGTACCGCAATTCGACCGGGAAAATATGCGTCAGCTGGGGCAGATCCTGGGCATGTTCTCGCAGGGGACCGTGGCGCTGCTCTCCTCGCGCTCCATCCTCAAGCGTGGGGTGAAAGCCGATATGACCATGGTGCTCGACGATGCGAACAACCCGTTCAAACTGTTGCCGACCGGGAAAACGGTGCTTATCCAGATGTTCGGCACGCCGATGCCGGGCTTTATGCCGCCGACCAAATCGGTGCGTGATGCGCTGATCGATCTCCAGGCGCACCAGCTGGGGATGATCTCTGGTATCCGCGCCATTATCGCCGCCATGCTGCAATCCTTTAACCCGGAACAGCTGGAAGAGCAGGCGAAGCAGAACGGGATGACGTCACGCCTGGCGCTGCCGGGCAGCCGTAAAGCCGCGCTGTGGGATTATTTCGTTCGCAGCTATGGCGAGACGGCGGGCGAGATCGAGGACGACTTCCATACCCTGTTTGGCGAAGCCTTCCTCCATGCCTATGACATGGAGGTCAATCAGTACAAAGACTCACAAAGCGGATCGGAAGAAAAATGAATATCGCAACGGCTTCTCTCTCCCGCCAGGGGACGCGCGCCAGCAACCAGGATCAGACGGGAGAAACCATCGGGGAACGTTCAGCCTGCTTTGTCGTCTGTGACGGCATCGCGGGCCTGCCGGGCGGCGAGGTGGCCGCAGAGCTGGCCCGCAACAGCATTATTTCCCGCTTTGATGGCGACAAGCACCTGAATGCGCAGCATATTCGTGACTACGTCCAAACGGCGAACCGCACCATCCTCAGCGAACAACAGGCCGTGCAGGACTATCGCCGGATGGGCACCACGCTGGTCAGCCTGTTTATCGACAGGGATTACCGTCTGGCTTACTGGGCGCACGCCGGAGACAGCCGCCTGTACCTGTTTCGCCGCGGCTGGCTGTGGCATGTCACCACCGATCACAGCCTCGTCCAGCAGATGAAAGATGCCGGGCATCAGACCGACGATCTCAACAGCAACCTGCTGTATCTGGCGCTGGGTATTGAGAATGGCGGACCGGAAGCGAGCTACAGCGATGTCGTGCAGGTGGAGGACGGTGATGCCTTCCTGCTCTGCACCGACGGTTTCTGGCACGGCGTCAGCGAAGAGCAGATGAAGCAGTCGCTGCACATGGTCAATACGCCACAGGAGTGGCTGACCTTAATGAACCAAATCATTCAAAAGAATGCCGAACAGGAGGGCAATGCTCAGGATAACTATACCGCCGTGGCGGTGTGGATGGGCAACCCTCAGGACACCACTTTGCTGCATACGCTCTCTGACGCAGCACAATTTCTTCCCTGCGGAACTGATTAGACACACAAGGATTGATATGAAACTTTGGCTATCGGGTTTGGCTCTTCTGACGGTGGCGACCACCGCACAGGCTGAAAACTTCCGCATCGTGCAGTCTCCTGCGCAGAAGCTGGATATCTGGATCGACAACATTAAAGACAATACGCCGCAAAGCTGGTGTAAGGCGGACGTGGCGCTGCGTATCGTGGCGAACGGCAAGAAAGAGGTTTCGGTGCTGGAAAACTTCGTGCCGCGCCTTGGCTCGCTGCTGGAGCACCAGTGCAGCAAGCTGAATACCCTGAACTGGACGCTTAACGATCCGGAAGGCACGACGCTTGCCCGGGGCACAGCGGCTAAAGCGCAGGACTGGGCGCTGGTGGTGAAGCAGCAGGAAACGGCGGCGGCAACGACCTCCACCTCAGGCGCGCTGCTGCCGCCTGACCAGAATCCGGAGACGCACACCGTGGCGGCAGATCGTACGCCATGGCAGGAGTTCACCCTTCAGGACGGTTGCCACCTGCGCACCTTCTGGGAGGGCGGTTCCTCCGCGCCAGCGCTGTTTATTCCGGATTCCGACACCACCCGCTGCGGCAACGGCAGCTGGCTCAGCGGCCACACCGTGGTGACGCAGAACCGTAACGGGACGCAGAAAGCGATTCCGGTCACCTACATTCACGGCTTCCCGGTGATGGGGCTGAACAACACGGTCGATCCTGAAAAGGCGCTGATCACCTCCGTCAACAAAGAGCGCATGGTCTTCAGCACCCAGAACAGCGACCAGAGCTGGATGATCCTGCCGTACGACAGCACCCTGAACGGCTGGAAGAGCAACGGCACGGTGGCGGTGGAAATCACCCGTGAGATCGCCAGCGACGACGCCAGACTCCAGGCGCGTATCGCAGAGGTGAAGAAGATCTGGAGCGCATGGGTTGCACCGGGCGCGGAGCTGAACGTTGTTCTGATTGACACGCTGCGTCCGCAGCTGCGCGATCCGGCAGTGGGCGCCTGGCGCGCGGCGAATTAAGGAGGGGCTATGAATACGCTTTATCAACGTCTGGCGGGGGAGTCGATTAGCGACGCGCTGCTTCGCCTGGAAGCCGATATCAAAGCCCGTCCGGCGGATGCCGATCTGCGCGCTGCGTTTGTGCAGTTTCTGATCCTCAGCGGCAACTGGGCGCGCGCCCTGACCCAGCTGAAAAGCTGGCTGGCGCTGAAGCCGCAGGCAAAACCGACCGTAACGCTGCTGGAGCAGGCCATTCAGGGTGAACAGCAGCGGGCGCGCGTGTTCGCGGGAGAGGTACGACCGGCAATGCCCGAGGCGCAGTGGCCGTGGCTGACGACGTTAGCCCAGGCGCTGACCGAAAGCGCCGGGCAAGCGCAAACGCTGCGCCTGGCGGCACTCGAACAGGCCCCGGCAAGCCGCGGGCAGGTCACGCTGGAGAATGAAGAGAGCCACACCTTTGAATGGCTGATGGACGGCGATGCCCGTCTGGGGCCGGTGTGTGAAACCCTGGTCAATGGCCGTTATTTCTGGGTGCCGTTCTGCGCCATCGACGCGATCCGTTTTCAGGCTCCGGCCAGCGTGACCGATCTGGTGTGGCGTCATGCGCTGATCCGCCTCACGGACGGCACCGAGCAGGTGTGTCAGATCCCGGCGCGTTATCCGTTTGCTGACGGGGCGCCAGACAGCGTTAAGCTGGGGCGCACCACCGAATGGCTCCCGCTGGACGATGACGGCGTCCTGTATGAAGGCATGGGACAGAAAGCCTGGCTGAGCGAGCAAAGCGAAAGCCCGCTGCTTACCCTGAGCCTGGTGACATTTACCTCGGATGGTGCGGATGAGTAATCCCGCTGGCGAAGGCGATCTGCTGCGCAGCGGCTGGCAGGCCCGCAGCAGGCAGGAGAAAGTGGGGGCGCGCGACAAAATGCAGCCCTCACTGCTGGATCGCCTGACGGATAACGATCCGGAAAAAAAACGCGAGTCCGCCAACAGCAATCTGATTACCCACGCCGCGCTGCGTCGTAACGTCCTGCGGGATTTACAGTGGTTGTTTAACACCATTAACCACGATGCCTCCAGCGATCTGAGCGGGCTGACGCAGGTGAGCCGTTCCGTCGTGAATTTTGGCGTGGCGCCGCTGGCGGGGAAAAGAATGTCCGATATTGAATGGCACGACATTCAGCGCAAGCTCACCGAAGCGATTATTAACTTTGAACCGCGGATCCTGCCGCAGGGGCTTCAGGTTCGGTGCGTGTCCGATACCTCCTCGTTAGATCTGCACAACGTTCTGTCTATCGAAATCAAAGGTCGCCTGTGGTGCGTGCCGTATCCGCTGGAATTTCTCTTTCGCACCGACGTCGATCTTGAGAACGGCCATTTTGAACTGAAGGATGCGGGGTAATTATGGAAAGCAAACTGCTCGAATATTACAACCGTGAACTGGCCTATCTGCGCGAGATGGGCGCAGAGTTCGCCGAGCGCTACCCGAAAGTGGCGGGGCGGCTCGGCATGCGCGGCATCGAAGTGGCGGACCCGTACATTGAGCGCCTGATGGAAGGTTTCGCCTTCCTGACCTCCCGCGTGCAGATGAAAATGGACGCCGAATTTCCGCGCTTTTCACAGCGTATGCTGGAGATGATTGCGCCAAATTATCTGGCGCCTACGCCGTCGATGGCAATCGCTGAAATTCAGCCCGACAGCAGCCGCGGCGACCTGAGCAAAGGCTTTATTGTGCCGCGCGGCACCATGATGGACAGCCTGGCGCTGAAAAAGACCGGCGTTACGTGCAGCTATACCACGGCGCACGAGGTCAACCTGCTGCCGTTAAAAATTGAGCGGATCGAACTGGGCGGCGTTCCTGCCGATCTGCCGCTGGCCCAGCTCGGCCTGAGCCAGCGGGGGATCAGCAGCGCCTTACGGATCCGCATTGCCTGCGATGGCCCGCAGCATCTCGGGCACCTGGACTTTGACCGCCTGGAGTTCTTCTTAAGCGGCCCGGACATCGAGGCGCTGAAGCTGCTGGAGCTGGTGATGGAGCACCACGCGGGTATTGTCTGCCAGACGGTCAGCAAGCAGCCCCAGCGCCAGCTGCTGTCGTCTGACGCCCTGAGTCAGGAAGGCTTTGATGCGGACCAGGCGCTGCTCCCGGACGATCTGCGCAACTTCGACGGCTATCGCCTGTTGCAGGAGTACTTTGCGTTCCCGGCGCGTTTTCGTTTCATCAGCCTGAGCGGGCTGGGCAAGCTGATCCAGCGCTGCGAAGACGAAAAAGCGTTTGATATCTTCATTCTGCTCGACAAGAGCGACGATCAGCTGGAGCGCGTGGTGGATGCCAGCCACCTGGCGCTGCACTGCACGCCGGTGATCAACCTGTTCCCGAAAGTGGCGGCCCGGCAGAAGCTGAGCGAAAGCCAGCATGAATACCACCTGGTGGTGGATAACATCCGCCCGCTGGATTATGAAATTTATGCCGTGAAAAAAATCTATGCCAGCGCGGATGGGCAACGGGACGACCAGACGTTTCGTCCGTTCTGGAGTACCTGGAGTGGCGACGCGGGCAACTACGGCGCCTATTTTTCCCTGCGCCGTGAGCAGCGCGTTCTCTCCGAGCACGCGCTGCGCTATGGCACCCGCACGGGCTATATCGGCTCGGAGGTCTTTGTCTCGCTGGTGGATGCGCAGCACGCGCCGTGGCAGGAGAATTTGCGCTACATTTCCGCCGAGGTGCTGTGCACCAGCCGTGACCTGCCGCTGATGCTCCAGCAGGAGCTGGGGCAGTTTATTATGGCCGACTCCATGCCGGTGAAGGCGTTAACCCTGCGTAAAGGCCCGACGCCGCCGCGTCCGGCGCTGGCCGAGGGGTTCAGCACCTGGCGGCTCATTAGCCAGCTGCAAATGAACTACCTCAGCCTGATGGACAGCGAAAACGAAGAGGGCGCTGCCGCGCTGCGTCAGCTGTTAGGGCTGTACGCCAACCTGGCCGAGACGCCGGTTGCTCGTCAGGTGGATGGCGTTCGTCACTGCGTGCTGGAGCCGGTGCACCGTCGCGTGCCTGAACCCGGCCCGGTGGTGTTCGCCCGCGGGATCGGCATCACCCTGACGGTGGACGAACGCGCCTTTTCCGGCGCCAGCCCGTGGCTTTTCGGCAGCGTGCTGGAACGCCTTTTTGCCCGCCTGGTCTCCATCAACAGTTTTACGGAGTTCACGCTCAAGAGCCAGCAGCGTGGTGAAATCGGCTACTGGGTGCCGCGCATGGGTAAAAGGGCGCTGGTATGAGTGAAGTTGCCCCTGCAACGCTGCGCGTGCATCGCCTGACGCCGCTGCCCGATGCGTTCTGGCGCGGAGTGCGCGAGACGCCGTGGCGCTACGATCTGTTCCAGCTGTTAAGACGCATTGATGCCCAGGGCGGTGAGCGTTACCCGCTGGGGCGCGCGCCGCTGCCGAAATTTGAGCCGCTGCGTATTGGTCAGCAGCCTTCAATGGGCTTTGCGCCGTCAACGGTTGCTGAGGTCCGGCAGCGGGAAGAGAACGGACTGCATGACGTTTCCATACTGAGCTTCGGCCTGTTTGGTCCTAACGGCCCGCTGCCGGTGCACATGACTGAGTATGCCCGCGAGCGTATTCATCATCATCAGGATCACAGCCTCAGCGCGTTTGCCGACCTCTTTCACCACCGCCTGACGCTGCTGTTCTACCGCGCCTGGGCGGACGCGCAGCCTGCCGTTTCACTGGATCGCAACGACAACAGGCGCTTCGAAGGGTATCTGGCATCGCTGATTGGCATGGGGCAGCCTGCCCAGATGTCGAAAGGCAGCCTGAGCGCGCACGCCCGCTTTACTCACGCCGGGCACCTGACCCGACACGGGCGGGACCCGGAAGGGCTGGAGAAAATCCTGCGCAACTATTTCAACGTGCCGGTCAGGCTGGTGGCCAACGTCCCGCAGTGGATGCCGCTCTCAACGCGGGAGCAGGCACAGCTGGGCGATGGGCGGCGTATGCCGCGCATGGGAGAGTCCGCTTTTCTCGGCATTGCGGTACGCGACGTGCAGCATAAATTTCGGCTTGAGATTGGCCCGTTGAGCGCAGACGACTACAACCGTTTTCTGCCGGGCGAAGGGTGGGTGACCGAGCTGCGCGACTGGGTGCGACAGTACGCCGGGGTGGAATTTGAATGGGAAACACGGGTGATCCTGCGCGCCGATGCGGTGCAGGGCGCCACGCTCGGTAGCGCCGGGCGATTAGGGTACAACACCTGGCTCGGCCTTCAGCCTCAGCCTGTTCCGCGTGGCGATCTGGTGTATCGTGCAGAGCGATAATCCTTCCGTATACCGAATCATTGTTAATGGAAACTAACATGTCAGAAATTAGCCGTGCCGTGCTTTTCGGCAAACTGGATACGCTGTTATTTACCTCTCTGGAAAGCGCGACTGCCTTCTGTAAGCTGCGCGGCAACCCGTACGTTGAGCTGGTGCACTGGCTGCATCAGCTGATGCAGCAGCAGGATGGCGATCTGCAACAGGTCATTCGTCACTTCGCCCTTGATGAACAGCAGCTGACGCGCGATATCGTGGCGGCGCTGGATGCCCTGCCGCGTGGCGCGAGTTCCGTGTCTGATCTTTCCGAGCATATCGACAGCGCCGTCGAGCGCGCCTGGGTCTACGGCTCGCTGAAGTTTGGCGTCAGCCGCATCCGCGGCGGCCATTTGCTGATCGGCATACTGAAAACGTGGAATCTGGCTAACGTGCTGAAAAGCATTTCGGCGCAGTTCACCCGTCTTAACGTCGAGGTGCTGATCGAGCAGTTCGACGCCATTTGCGCCAGCAGCAAAGAGAGCCAGCAGGCCGCCGCCGCTGCGGACGCGCCTGCCGGGGCCGTACCGGCTGCGCAGGGCACGCTGGCGCAGTATGGTCAGGATCTGACGGCGCGCGCCCGGGAAGGAAAAATCGACCCGGTGGTGGGGCGCGATGAAGAGATCCGCCAGATGGTCGATATTCTGATGCGTCGTCGCCAGAACAACCCCCTGCTGACCGGGGAAGCCGGCGTCGGGAAAACGGCGGTGGTAGAAGGGCTTGCGCTGCGTATCGCTGACGGCGACGTGCCGGAGCCGCTGCAAAACGTTCAGCTGTGGCTGCTGGATATCGGCATGCTTCAGGCCGGCGCGGGCATGAAAGGGGAATTTGAGGCGCGCCTCCAGGCGCTGATTAACGAGGTGCAGTCCAGCGCCACGCCAATTATTCTGTTTATCGATGAGATCCACACCCTGATCGGCGCTGGCGGTCAGCAGGGCACCGGCGATGCTGCTAACCTGCTCAAGCCTGCCCTGGCGCGCGGGCAACTGCGCACCATCGGCGCTACTACCTGGGCGGAATACAAAAAATACATTGAGAAAGATCCGGCGCTGACCCGCCGTTTCCAGACCGTACAGGTTCACGAGCCGGACGAAGCCAAAGCCGTGCTGATGCTGCGCAGCACCGTGTCGCCGCTGGAAACTCATCATCAGGTTTTACTCCTCGACGAAGCGGTCAGCGCGGCGGTGAAACTGTCGCATCGCTATATTCCTGCGCGTCAGCTGCCGGATAAAGCGGTGGCGCTGCTGGACACCGCCTGCGCGCGCGTGGCCGTCAGCCAGAGCGCGCCGCCTGCCCAGTTGGAAGACTGTCTGCGTCACCTGGCGGCCCTGGACGTGGAGCTGGAGATTGCTGAACGCGAAGCGCGCGTGGGGGCGGGCGATCCGGCGCGTGTGGCGGCCTTAACCGCCGAACGTGACGCGTTCGAAACCCAGCGCGAAGCCCTGGCCCGTCGCTGGGAAGAAGAGCGCACGCGGGTGCAGGAGATTATCCTTCTGCGTGCCGCGCTGTTTGCGGCGGGTGATGAGGATACGGCTGAACTGCGCGGCCAGCTGGCAGAACAGCAGCAGGCGCTGAAGACCTTACAGGGTGACGAACCGCTGCTGTTTGCCGCGGTGGATGAGAACGTGGTGGCTGCGGTGGTCTCAGACTGGACCGGGATCCCGCTGGGCCGGATGGTGAAAAATGAGATCGACGCGGTGCTGAATCTGGCCGACACGCTGAACCAGCGGGTTATTGGTCAGCGTCACGGTCTGGATCTGATTGCCCGTCGGGTAAAAACCTCGCGGGCGAAGCTTGACGATCCGAACAAACCGGTCGGCGTATTCATGCTCTGCGGGCCATCCGGCGTGGGTAAAACCGAAACCGCGCTGGCGCTGGCGGAGTCCCTTTACGGCGGCGAGCAGAACGTCATTACCATCAACATGAGTGAATTCCAGGAAGCGCACACCGTTTCGACGTTAAAAGGTGCGCCTCCGGGCTATGTGGGCTATGGTGAAGGCGGCGTCTTAACCGAGGCCGTGCGCCGCCGTCCCTACAGCGTGGTGCTGCTGGATGAAATTGAAAAAGCGCACCCGGACGTGCACGAGATCTTCTTCCAGGTCTTCGACAAGGGCTGGATGGAGGACGGCGAAGGGCGTCACATTGATTTCCGTAACACCATTATTATTCTGACCTCTAACGTCGGCACCGACCTGATCGCAGCCATGTGCGCCGACCCGGAACTGATGCCGGAGCCTGACGCGTTAAGCGGCGCCCTGCGCCAGCCGCTGCTGGAGGTGTTCCCGCCTGCGCTGCTGGGCCGCCTGCTGGTGGTGCCGTATTACCCGCTGAGCGACGAGATGCTGGGGCAGATTGTGCGTCTTCAGCTCAGGCGCATTCAGCGTCGTCTGGAAGAGAATCACAACATTATTTCTGAATTTGACGACAGCGTGGTCGAACAGATTGTTCAGCGCTGTACCGAGGTTGAGTCGGGCGGGCGTATGGTGGATGCGATTCTGACCAATACGTTGCTGCCTCAGATGAGCCAGATTTTACTTACCGCCAGCCGCAGCGACGAGCAGTACCGACGTCTGCATGTCACCTGCGAGCAGGGCGAGTTCCACTGTCAGTTTGCCGCGTAATAATCATCAAGAGAACTGTAAAAGATGACGGATAATGATAACAATCGGACTGTCCCAAACGCGCTCCCGGTCGGGTACCGTTTCAATGAGTTTGAGATAAAAGAGGTGATTGGCGGCGGCGGATTCGGCATCGTCTATCGCGCCTGGGATCACCAGCTCGAACGCACTATCGCTATCAAAGAATTTATGCCTTCCTCCCTCGCCGTGCGCGGCGAGGATATGACGCTGGTGCTGCGCAGCGAGCGCTTCGGCAAAGCGTTTTCAGCCGGTCTGAACAGCTTCATCCAGGAAGCCCGCCTGCTGGCGCGCTTTAACCACCCGAACCTGCTGCACGTACTGCGTTTCTGGGTGCAAAACGACACGGCCTATATGGGGACGCTGTTTTACAGCGGTACCACGCTGTCGCGTCTGCGCGAAGAGAAACCGGAGCTGATTAACGAGGCGTGGATCCGCCGCATGCTGCCAATGCTCTTCGGCGCCATCAAAACGATCCACGACGAGGGTTATCTACACCGCGACATCTCGCTGGATAACATTCAGATTCAGGATAACGGCCTGCCGGTGCTGCTCGATTTCGGATCGGCGCGCCGCACCATCGGTAATCTCTCGGATGAGACGGAAACCATGCTGCGTCCGGGCTTCGCGCCTATCGAGCAGTATACCGACGACAATGAAAGCGAGCAGGGGCCGTGGACGGATATCTACGCGCTCGGCGCCGTATTGCGCACCCTCATCGTCGGCTCTCCGCCGCCGGTCAGCGTGGTGCGTTCGATTCAGGATACCTGCAAACCGCTGGTGGAGCTGATGCCGCAGGGGTATTCCATCCCGTTGCTACAGGCCATCGACAAGGCGCTGGCGCTGCATATGGAAGACCGTCCGCAATCCATTGAGGAGTTCGCGGCGCTGATCGAGATGCCCGTCGCCGGTATCGACGAGGTGCTTACCGCGAAGAAGACCGGCACGATGCTGGTGCCGGTGGAAGAGGAGACATCTGCTTCCGCGCTGGACTGGCGACGTTACAAGCTTCCGGGGCTGGTGGCCGCGGGCGTGCTGGTTGGGGTGGTTGCCGGTGCGATGCTGTTCGGCGGCGGCAGCCAGGAAACGCCAGCGCAGACGGCGCAAACCCCTGCCGTGAGCCCTCCGGCTGAGACCTCCGCCCAGGCGGAGACCAGACCGGCAACGGCAGACATGAGCGAGCCGGTAGCGTCACCTTCTACGGCGCAGCAGAGTGCGCCGCCTGTCGACGCCAGCCCGGTCGCGCTGGTCTACATCCGCATGCTTGATGGCGAGACGCTGAAGGTGAACGGCGAGTCTAAAGCGCTGCGTCCGGGCAATAACGGTTACGCATCGCTGAAATTGCCTGCGGGCGAGACCCGCATTGAACTGGAAGGCAATGGAAGAACGCGTACCCAGACGCTGGATATTGCGAAGCCAGGCACCTGGCTGGTGAATCCGTAAGCCTGCGGGTAACAGGACGGAGCGAATGTATAACATCAAGTTTGTCTATCTGTTCCACGAGAACGTCTCGCCAGCGTTGTTTGCGAAAATAATCCGTCCGTCCGTTGCCGGACAGTGGATTATGTCGATTCCCGACCATTCGCTGCGCTCGCTCTTCACGCGCTACGATCTGCTGCGCACGATCACCGGTGCGAATCCTTATCAGTCCGGGCGCGATACCCGCACGCTGATCGCGCAGGATTTAGAGATGGGCAGAGTGGTTGCCATTGACGAAAGTTTTCGTGACTGGTCATCAGTAACGGAAATTTTTTACATCAATGCCAAAGGGCAACTCCAGGCTGCCTCGCTGGTCGGCCTGGGCTGGTATCCGGTGAGTACGATTGTCGACCGCTACGAAACCATGGTGAGAACGTACGGATCTCGCCCTGCGCCAACGGTACTGCCAAAACAGGTGGTGAAATCTAAAACGGCACAGGTGCCGGATGAACCTACTCCGGGCAAGGACGGTAAAACCTATGCCGGGCAGCTTCAGAAGATGACCAAAGCAGAGCGCTGGCAGGCGCGTAAAGATCTGATTGCGAAGGGGAGCAATAGCCTTTATCCGGATGCCCAGATCGCCGCGAAGCGTCTGGCGGCGAATAATATCGCGGTGGAAAAAGCGAAGCTTGCGGAAAATATTTATAAGACCGTCAACCCGCTGGAAACCACACCGGGCGTGCCGGAGGGGTGGACGGATATCAGTAATGACGATGCGCTGTTAGGAAAGTTCGGGCTGAACAAATCAATGCTCTTTGACGATGATACGTCCCCCAATTTTCTGGCGCGCGTCTATCAACCGAAGCCGGAAGTGTTTGGTACAGATATGAACCCCACGCTGGTATTCAGGGGATCGCGCGAGCCTGGTTTCGCCTCCCTGTCTGAGAATGTCTCCTCTTTACTGACCAAAGGGGAGCTGGCGCCGGTGGTAAACGGGGCTGACTGGTCGAATAACTTCTCTCAGGGCATGGGTATGGCTTCAGATTATTATAAAAAGGCCGTGAGTATTGGTAAGGAGCTGGCAAGGTCAGGCCAGAATATTGATATTGCCGGTCATTCCCTTGGCGGTGGCCTCGCCTCTGCAACCTCCATGGGCAGCGGGAAAGCGGGGTGGACGTTCAACGCCGCCGGCCTGAATGCCGGAACCGTAGAAAAATACGGCGGCAAGATATTAGGCAGTACGGATAATATCCAGGCTTATCGGGTTGAAGGTGAGCTGCTGACGAAGATTCAGGAAGTTAACCCCTGGGAGGATCTGAAAACGATGAAAGGGCATGTCCCTTCGTGGATCCTCAAAGAGGAAATCTCTGCGCTGAGCCCTAATGCTGCCGGAATACCCCACGATCTTCCCGGTGGAACCGGAAGCGCGCTGGACCGCCACGGGATTAATCAGGCTATTGATTGCATAGAGCAGCAGAAGGATGAGGATATTTCGATAATCGGGAGTCGATTGTGAAAAAACGGTTGATGGCTTTTGTCGCGTTATGTTTTTTATTCATGATTCAGGGGTGTAAGCAGGATATGGACCTTAATCCACAGGACTACTTCAGCGGTCAGCAGCTTGAACTGGCGAAAGCGATTGAAGAAGGCGATGTCGACGCGGTGAAGACGCTTGCACCAGACAGCGATCTTAATAAACCGGGAAAGCAGGATATGACCCTGCTTTTTTGGGCCATCGGCAACGCGATTAATGATAAAAAAACATCGCCCCATTTAAAGGTGATTACGTTGCTTGTTAAGGCCGGCGCAGATCCGCTCCAGCCTCGACCGCAGGGAAAAAGCAGCCCTGCCGAATTTGCCCTGAAGGGGGATAGCGCAGACTGGATCAACGCTATGCTGGACGGTGGCCTTTCGCCCAATGTGAAAGATAAGGTCTTCCACGAACCCATCATCTTCCAGTCGCTAAAAGCGAAAAATACAGAGACGCTGGAAGCCATGCTCGATAGCGGAACTGACGTCAATGCAACCAATTCACTGGGTAAAACGCTGGTGTTTGATGCGCTGGATAATCAGGCTTACGATCATGTCTTGTTACTGCTCGATCGTGGAGCGGACCCGTCAGTTAAGGCTAAAAATGGCTGGTCAATGAGCAATGCGCTTGCGGACGCGCTGAGTGGACTTGATCGAGGCAGTGAGCAATACGAGAAGTTAAACGAAATAAAAGAGAAACTTATTCAGAAAGGGGGCGTGTGGCCACCTGCGCCGGTTAAGTGATTACTCAACTTTCATGAAAGCCAGAGATAAGGTTTTTTCCGGAGTTTCCATAAGCCTGCACTCTTTGGATTTATAAAAACGAAAGTTCGTACCTCCAGACAAATCAACCCAGCATTGCATCAATCCAAAACCACCTCGTCGAAATTAGCTTTACGTTCATAAACGTTCCCAGCATAAACCATTACGGAATAAAGATTATGCTCAACCGAATTACCGTCCAGCTCCCGGTTGAGGGGCTGCTTTTCTGGAAACTCTCCGGCCGCGAAGCGATGTCCGAGTCGTTCGCGCTGACGCTGACCCTGCTTGGTACGGACGCGCGCATTGACCGCAGCAAGCTGCTGGGCCAGCCGGTCACGGTGACCATCCCCACGCAGAACCTGCTCACCCCCCGCTATATCAACGGCAAGGTGACGCGCGTGGCGGTGAGCGCCGTGGAGCTGACGGGCACCCGCTACGCGGTGTACCAGCTGACGGTGGAGCCGGACCTGTGGCCGATGAAGCGCGACCGCAACCTGCGTATCTTCCAGGGCCAGACGGTACCGCAGATTGTCAAAACCCTGCTGGGTGAGCATCAGGTTAACCTCGAAGACAAACTTACCGGCAGCTACCGGGTGTGGGACTACTGCGTGCAGTATCAGGAATCGAGCCTGGACTTCATCAGCCGCCTGATGGAGCTGGAGGGGATTGCGTACTACTTCAGCCACGAGGCGGACAAGCATACCCTGGTACTGACCGACGCCGCGACACAGCACCAGCCGTTCAGCGGCTATGAGGTCATTCCTTACCATCAGACGCCGTCCGGCGGCAGTACGGATGAAGAGGGCATCAGCCAGTGGGCGCTGGAGGACAGCGTCACGCCGGGGATTTACAGCCTCGACGACTATGACTTCCGCAAGCCGAACGCGTGGCTGTTCCAGGCGCAGCAGAACCCGGCGTCCCCGAAACCGGGCAGCATCGACGTGTACGACTGGCCGGGCCGCTTTGTGGAGACAGGCCATGCGGAGTTCTACGCCCGAATCCGTCAGGAGCGCTGGCAGGTGGAGCATCAGCAGATTCAGGCGACGGCCACGGCGGCGGGCATTGCGCCGGGCCACATCTTTACCCTGACCAACGCGCCGTTCTTCAGTGACAACGGCGAGTATCTGGTGACGGCGGCGGGTTACCACTTCGAGGAGAACCGCTACGCGAGCGGTGAGGGGGAAACCATTCACCGCACCGATTTCACCGTTATCCCGGCGTCGGTGTCCTACCGTCCGGCGCAGAGCACGGCGTGGCCGCGCACCTACGGCCCGCAGACGGCGAAAGTTGTGGGACCGCAGGGGGAGAGTATCTGGACGGACAAATATGGCCGCGTGAAGGTGAAGTTCCACTGGGACCGTCTGGCGAAGGGCGATGACACCAGCTCCTGCTGGGTGCGCGTGTCGAGCGCCTGGGCGGGCCAGGGCTACGGCGGGGTGCAGATCCCGCGCGTCGGCGATGAGGTGGTGGTGGACTTTATCAACGGCGACCCGGACCGTCCGATTATCACTGGTCGTGTCTATAACGAAGCCAGCATGCCGCCGTGGGCGCTGCCGGCTGCCGCGACGCAGATGGGCTTTATGAGCCGCACGAAAGACGGTTCAGTCGACAATGCCAACGCCCTGCGCTTTGAGGACAAGGCGGGCGCGGAACAGGTGTGGATCCAGGCCGAGCGTAACATGGACACCAGCGTTAAAAATGATGAAACGCACAGCGTCGGCGGCGCGCGCAGCCATTACGTGAAGAAAAATGAGCTGCATCGCGTGGAGGCTAATCAGATCCAGGCCGTGAAAGGCGGAACCGAGATCCTGACGGGTAAAGGCAAGCTGGATGCGGCGGTAGAGCAGTATGTTATTGCTTCCGGGACGAAGCTGCGGCTGGTCTCGGGCGAGAGTGCTATTGAGCTTAACGCTAACGGCAAAATTAACCTGATCGGCAAAGAGTTCAACTTCTTCGTTGAAGGGGACGGCTATATCACCACGGGCGGCAAGCTGCACCTGAATACGTCGGGCACCCAACCGGGCACAACGGCGCCGGGGTCAGGGCATAAAGGGGATATCGATGCGGCGGTGCAGGAGAAATTTACGCCCCCGGAAGAGTAACCGCTTTCTGTCTGCCGCCGGGTTGTCCGTGGCGGCACGTAAAACCCTTTAGCAAATTTAGACGCGAGTTCACCGATGAAATACACCCTCCAGGAAGGTTCCTTTACCCTTTTTCCTGCCGCCTGGCAGGACAACAGCATGAACATCATTCGCGATGACGAAAGCGGGCTGTCCGTGGTGGTCAGCCGCGGCGTTATCCCGGATGGCAGCGACTACGAACAAGAGTTTCACCGCCAGTGGGACGTGCTGCGTCCTCAGATGGGTGAGATCGCCCAGAGCGAATTTCAGCACGTAAAAGCCGGGTCTGCCGGCAACATTGATGGGGTTGAAGTTGAGACCACCTTTGACCGTAACGGCCAGCGCCTGTGGCAAAAACAGCTGGCCGTGCAGACGCCAGGCAAACCGGTACTGATGATTTTTACCCTCTCGGCCTTAAAAGCCTTTACGGAAGAGGACGAGGCGCGCTGGAGCGCACTGAGGCAGAGTCTGACGCTAAACGACAACCGGAATGTGTAAGGCATGAGCGATAACAACGCGGCCCGTAAGGGTGACGAGATTATTCACTCCAGCATTTTTGCTGATATTACCAGCATTGTGGCGGAAGGCGCTGCCTATGCGGTGATTGGCGCGGCGGTGGGCGCGGCAGCGACCGTCGCGGCCCCACTGCTGGGAGCCGGGGCCGCAGCAGCAGGCGTGGCGGCGATTGGATCCAGCTGTCTGTTGAGCGGCATTATCGGCGGGGTTCTGGCGAACGTCGCCGGGATCACCGACGATATTAGCAACGCCGCTGAAGGGCTGGGTAACGCGCTTTTCCCGCCGTCGCCCGCGGGCAAAATCACCACCGGTTCGAGCAATGTTCTGACAAATAAACTTCCCGCTGCGCGCGCCGCCGGGACGTTAACGCCTGCCGATACCCCGTCCCCTGAGCCGCAGTCGCCGGGCAGCTTTGCCGACTACGCGGGCATGCTGCTCTCCGCTGCCGGACAGTTCGGCAGCGAGATGTGGCAGCCGAGCGTCGCCTCTGCCGCCGCAGGGACCTCGCCGCTGGAAGAAGACAAGGTGGCGTGTGATAAACACTCCGGGCCGCAGTATCTGGCGGAAGGCTCGAAAAGCGTCTTCATCAACGGACAGCCTGCGGTGCGCGCAAAAGATCGCACCACCTGCGAGGGCACCGTTTCCGACGACGTCTCCCCGAACGTGATCATAGGCGGCGACGCGCTCACGGTCCGCGATATCAAAAGCGGTAAAACGCCGGGTCTGGCGCTGGGGATGATTGCGCTCTCCCTGCTGCGCGGGCGGCCAGGCAAGATCCTGAAAAACATGCCCTGCGCGCTGGCTGCTGCCGGTGGCGGGATGCTGGCGGATATGGCCGTCAACGCCGTGTTCGGCTCCTCGCACCCGGTTCACGCCGCCACTGGCGTGAAGGTGCTGAATGACGACGACGAACTCGATTTCTCGCTGCCAGGGCGCTTTCCGCTGCGCTGGCAGCGCAGCTACAACAGCCTGACCACCCGCGAAGGGCTTTTCGGTCTGGGCTGGGCTACCACCTTTGACAGCTATCTGGCGCTGGAAGAAAACAACGCCACCTGGTTCGATGAAACCGGGCGCGAGCTGAGCTTTGAACTGCCGCCGGTCGACCGCGCGTTTTACAGCATCAGCGAAGGCATCATTATCCGCCGCAATGAGAGCGGCGACGTGGCGATAGCTGACGATGACGGCGCGGTGTGGCGTCTGTATAAACCGACCCGCGCTAACCCCTCCATCCTGCGCCTGGCCTCCCTCAGCGACGAGTACGGCAACGCGTTGCTGACGGAATGGGATGAGCACGGGCGGCTGGTCGGTCTGCACGATGAGCCGCGAGCGATCGATGTCACCCTGCGCTATGACGATGAACGTTTCCCGCAGCGCGTTACCGCTGCCAGCCATTTTGACGGCAACCAGACATGGCCGCTGATGAAGTGGGGGTACGACGCGCGCGGCCAGCTGGCCAGCGCAACGGATGCCTCCGGCGTGGTAACCCGTGAATACCGTTATAACGATGATGGCCTGATGGTCTGGCACCGTCTGCCGGGCGGGCTGGAGAGTGAATACCGCTGGCAAAAATTCGACCACTGGCGCGTGGTGGAAAACCGCACCAGCACCGGCGACGGCTGTCGCTTTAGCTACGATTTAGCCGCCGGGCTGACGACCGTCGATCACTACGACGGTCAGACGCGAAAGCATTACTGGAACGCGCAAAACCTGATTGTTCGCTACGTTGACGAGCGCGGTGAGAACTGGCGCTACGAGTGGGATGACAACGAACTCCTCACGCGTCGCATCGATCCGCTGGGTAATGCCGTTACCTTCGTCTATGACGAGATGGGCAACCGGGTGCAGGAGATCGACGCCGACGGCAATACCCGCACCACCACCTGGCTGGAGCACCGTGCGCTTCCGGCGTCCATCATCGAAGCCGACGGTAGCGCCACCCGGTTCCTGTATGACGAACATCACGGGCTGAAACGCGTGGTGGATCCGATGGGGCAGACCTCGCTGCTGCGTCGGGACGAGTTTGGTCAGGTTGTGGAAGAAGTCGATGCCGCCGGGAACAGCCGTTACCAGGAGTACAACGAGGCCGGGCAGATGGTGCGTGCGACGGACTGTTCGGGCCGTGTGACACAATACCGTTATCATCCGCTGGGCTGGCTGGTGGCTGAGATAAGCGCCGACGGCGAAGAGACGCGTTACCGCTACGACGCCGCGGGGCGTCCGGTGCAGCTCGACCGACCAGAAGGCTGGACTGAGTCGCTCAAATGGAACGAACGTGGTCTGCCGGTGAAGCATGCGGGCGCCGACGGGAAAGAGAGCGAGTTCAGATACGACGAGGCAGGGCGCTTAACCGCCACCCGTAATACACAGGGTGAAGAGGTGCGTCGCCGCTGGGACAGCCGCGGGCGTCTGATTGCCCTGGAAAACGAAAACGGCGAAGCGTATCAGTTCCGCTGGGGCGCAGACTCGCTGCTGCTGGAAGAGGTGGGGCTGGATGGCGTGGCCTCGCAGTATCGCTACGATGCCTGCGGGCGTACGATAGCGCGCACCTTTGCCGCCGGACATCCGGAGGCCATTACCCATGCCTTCGCCTGGAGCGCGAGCGGCCAGCTGGTCGCCCGCACCACGCCGGAGGGGCAGACCCGCTACCACTACACCCCGTCCGGCCTTCTGAGCCGGATTGGGCTGCATCCCGCGCTTTCAGAAGATGCCTGGAGCGCCGAGGCCGAGCAGGAGCTTGTGTTTGAGTATGACGCGCTCGGGCGCGTCACGCGCGAAACGGGCGAACACGGAGAGCTGGCGTGGGAGTATGATGCGCTGGGCAACCGCACTTCCGTCACGCTGCCTGATGGCCGGGAGCTGAAACAGTTCTACTACGGCAGCGGGCATCTGCTCAGCATCGCGCTTGATAAGCTGTCGGTCTCCGACTTTACCCGCGACGAACTCCACCGTGAAACCAGCCGCACCCAGGGGCTGCTAACCACACGCAGCGAATATGACCGTCTTGGCCGACTGCATCGCCGGGACGTCTTTACCGGCAATGCCCAGCGCCCGTCGCCGCGCCGCTGGTCCCGCCGCTGGGATTACGACTATCGCAATAACCTGGTGCGGGAAGAGCGGGACGATAACCCGTTCAGCTGGTACCGCTGGCAGTATGACAGCGCCGGACGTCTGCTGGTTCAGGACGGCACGCTGCCCGGCCAGGAGCAGTGGCGCTGGGATGCTGCCGGTAACCCGCTCGAAGGCTCTGCTGAGAAGGTCACGCACAACCGCCTGACGCAGCTGAACGGCATTCGCTGGCGCTATGACATCCACGGCCGCACCGTGGAGAAGGATAACGGCCAGACCCGCTGGCACTACCGCTACGACGGCGAGCACCGCCTGACGGAGGTCATCAGCCAGCCGCGGGGCTGCAACAGGCCGCAGACGCAGGTCAGCTTCCGCTATGACCCGCTCGGGCGACGCATCAGCAAAACGCGACGCCAGATGCTGGGCGGACAGCCAACCGGCAAGCCGGTCACCACCCGGTTTGTCTGGGAAGGGTTCCGGCTGTTGCAGGAGGTGCACGGAGATGTGCCGCTCACCTACGTCTACAGCGATCAGGACAGCTACGACCCGCTGGCGCGTATCGACGGCGTTGATGCCCCGGAAATCTTCTGGTTCCACTGCCAGCCCAACGGCACGCCGGAGCGGATGACGGATATCGAAGGGCAGGTGCGCTGGGAAGGCGTGAACAGCGCCTGGGGCAAACTGCTGCGGGAAAGCGAGACGCAGGTATCAGGATATTCCCAGAACCTGCGTATGCAGGGGCAATACCTGGACCGTGAGACAGGGCTGCACTACAATCTGTTCCGGTATTATGACCCGGACTGCGGACGATTTACGCAGCAGGACCCGATAGGGCTGGCGGGGGGGATAAACCTTTACCAGTATGCGCCGAATACGCTGGGTTGGGTGGATCCGTGGGGGTTGGCATTAAAGGGAGTCGACTTTACAGGAAGCCCAGATCTTTTCCCAATCAATGGAACAAAACAGAATATTGTATCTATTACAATGCAAGGAACTCGAGATAGAGATTTCACCGAGGCTTTCAAGGCAGCCGGTATTTCTAAAAGCGATGCAACTGGATATACATGGCATCATGTCGATGATTTTGACCCAGCCACAGGAAGGACAACAATGCAATTAGTAAAAACTTCTGCGCATGAAGCTACTTTCCCACATAAAGGCTCAGTCTCACAATTCGAGAAATATTTTGGTGTAAAATATGGTTCCCAAGAAGCCATTGCTGTTTCTCATTCTAAAGGCTGGTTGAAGGGGCGTGTCCCGAAAAAATTGCGTGCAAACTGTCATCAGTGAGGTATAACCTATGAACCATTTCAGTAACTGTGAAAAAAAGATTGGACGTGCAGATATTACTAAAACGGAAGAGAAATTATCTATTACTCTTCCGGATGATTTCGTTTCACATTATCTGCAATTTAATGGTGGCACTCCTGAGAAAAGTTGGTGGGACGGTGATGAAGATTTTGAGCCAGTAGAGGTGGCAGGGTTTAAACCGTTTGTTTATAATAGTCAGACAAATAATGACCCTAGATCTTTAATCGACGGTTGTTATATCAGCATGTTGGATAGGGAAGTGATTCCTAAAAACCTGCTTCCTTTCGCAAATGATTGGGGAGGGAATTTCTTCTGTCTAGATTTAGACAATTACTCAATAGTATATTTTGCTACAGATTCTTTTGATGAGGATTTGACTATGCAAGAGAATCACATAAAACTTCAAAGATATCTGACAAATTCATTTGCCAATTTTGTTAATGGATTAGTAGCAGAAGAAGATCTTTCTTAAAGAATATTTAAAAATTTAATCGATTTATTTACTTCGATTGCTGTTGTTTTGATATTCATATTTTTAATAAAGCTCTGTGACACAAATCATAGGGTTTTATTATAAAACAGCATGACAGGCTTGGTGGTATGAAAGCAGCTAGAATCCCATGTAGAATAAATCAGGTTAAAAAATGAAGATATCCCAGTTAGCAATACATAGGTTAAATAATATTAATTGGTTTGTTAATCTTGGTGTAGCAACGACACTCCCTGGTGTTATCCAGGCTCAGTCCCTTAGCTTATTTATAAAAGGCTTGAATAGCGATGAATGGGAAAGTGCCACCTTGGAGGCTGGTTATGAAATAACGGGCTATCTCGCAAAAAAACACACTAACAAATATCAATATTGGAACTCTTTGGTCAAAGAAGCTAAGAAAGTTGTGGAGAATGATATTATCCCAAAAATAATCTTCCCAGAGTCTGAGAAAGGATCAATGACTGAGAACTTAAAATGGGACCTTGTGAATTACTTGCTTGAAGATGCGTATAGTTCTTTACTACATGAGCCATTCGCTTTTGAAGGCTTAATTAATGTTTATGAAGCTGGGCATATGCCCTGTGGATGGTCAGGTACTTGGCCAGCGGGCAAACTAGTTATCTATTGATAGGACACGCGAAAAAAAATCCACGCCAAAGCGTGGATTTTTTTTATTCAAAACAAATCAGACGTTAAACAAGAAGTTCATCACGTCGCCATCTTTAACGATGTAATCTTTCCCTTCCGCACGCATCTTGCCTGCTTCTTTCGCGCCTTGCTCACCCTTGTAGGTGATGAAGTCTTCAAACGCGATAGTCTGCGCACGAATGAAGCCTTTCTCGAAGTCGGTGTGGATCTTACCAGCCGCCTGAGGCGCGGTCGCGCCCACAGGGATGGTCCACGCACGCACTTCTTTTACACCAGCGGTGAAGTAGGTTTGCAGGTTCAGCAGCTCATAGCCCGCGCGGATCACGCGGTTCAGGCCCGGCTCTTCCAGACCCAGCTCGGCCATGAACTCTTCGCGGTCGGCGTCGTCCAGCTCTGCAATATCAGATTCAACGGCAGCGCAAACCGCTACCACTACAGAACCTTCAGCCGCAGCGATTTCACGCACTTTGTCCAGATACGGGTTGTTCTCGAAACCGTCTTCGTTAACGTTGGCGATGTACATGGTTGGCTTCAGGGTCAGGAAGCTCAGGTATTTGATCGCCGCTTTGTCTTCGTCAGTCAGGTTTTTCAGCGCGCGCAGCATGCCCGCGTTTTCCAGCTGTGGCAGACATTTTTCCAGCGCAGCCAGTTCCGCTTTCGCGTCCTTATCGCCGCCTTTGGCTTTCTTCTGCACGCGGTGAATGGCGCGCTCGCAGGTGTCAAGGTCAGAGAGGGCCAGCTCGGTGTTGATGACGTCGATGTCGTCAGCCGGATCCACTTTGTTGTTAACGTGGATAATGTTGTCGTTCTCGAAGCAGCGCACAACGTGGCCGATCGCTTCGGTTTCACGGATATTGGTCAGGAACTGGTTGCCCAGGCCTTCACCTTTGGATGCGCCTTTTACCAGGCCCGCGATGTCCACGAACTCCATGGTAGTTGGCAGAATGCGCTGTGGCTTCACGATTTCCGCGAGCTGGTCCAGACGCGGATCGGGCATAGGAACAACACCGGTGTTCGGCTCGATGGTACAGAACGGGAAGTTCGCCGCTTCAATACCTGCTTTGGTGAGCGCGTTGAACAGGGTGGATTTGCCCACGTTTGGCAGACCGACGATACCGCATTTGAATCCCATTTCTAAATCACCTTAATATCTTGATAATCAATCCGTTAACGATAACCGATTGAAGAAAAGTAAATAACTACGCCTATTATACACGTAACCCGCGCGACGCGCGGTAAAAAAGCCCCAGGGCGCCGTTTATTGCGCTTTGAAAGCGTGCAGTCGATTGGTGGCTTTCGTCAGGCCGTCCTGAAGCCAAATCTCGGTGCAGCGGGCCGCTTCGTCCACCGCTTCGTCAATCAACTTCTGCTCAGAAACCGGGGGTTTACCCAATACGAAACCAACAACTTTGTTTTTATCGCCCGGATGGCCGATTCCCACGCGCAAACGGTGGAAATTAGGGTTATTACCCAGTTTGCTGATGATGTCTTTCAGACCATTATGGCCGCCATGACCGCCGCCCAGTTTGAACTTCGCCACGCCTGGCGGCAGGTCCAGTTCGTCGTGGGCCACCAGGATCTCATCCGGATTGATGCGATAAAACGTTGCCATGGCCGCCACGGCTTTGCCGCTCAGGTTCATAAAGGTGGTTGGCACCAGCAACCGCACGTCAGCACCCGCAAGATTGATGCGTGAGGTATACCCGTAAAACTTGGGTTCTTCACGCAGGGGAGCGCGCAAACGCTCCGCCAGCAGATCAACATACCAGGCACCGGCGTTATGGCGGGTAGCGGCATACTCTGCGCCCGGATTGGCGAGGCCGACAATCAGTTTAATCGTCACGATTTACTTCCTAATGGGTTCCAGATCTGGCGCGTAGTTTACTGTCTGGCGCGCCGCTTGACAAAGTTCTGCCTGCTGTACACCGAAATGCGAATAATTTCCTCTTTGAACAATTAGAATTTCAAGCTGTTCAATGTCTTATTTGTAAATTTTTGTCCGGGAGTGATCAGTAAATGTGATCATTCACGCAACTCATATAAGAGGCGTTGTCTATACTTTACACACAAGGAGAAGGGGCTTTTCCCCTGACAACCCAAAGTTCCGGAGGTGACATATGAAACGCAAAAACGCTTCAATGCTCGGTAACGTGCTAATGGGGTTGGGACTGTTCGTGATGGTCGCCGGTGTCGGTTATTCAATCTTAAACCAATTACCGCAGCTTGACCTCCCACAATACTTTGCGCATGGCGCGGTGCTGAGTATCTTCCTTGGTGCGGTATTGTGGCTCGCCGGGGCGCGCGTGAGCGGACATGAGGAAGTCTGCGATAAATACTGGTGGGTGCGCCATTACGATAAACGATGCCGCCGCGACCAGCGCAAGCATAGCTAGTGCCCCATAAAGAACACCGAAACGACTTCATCTGAAGTCGTTTTTTTTGCATGACGCATTGACCCTCACGTAACGTAAGGCTTCAGAGTAACGACACTGGCAGAACAAAAGGAGCCGTTATGTTGATACAGGTGGGTGAACTGGCGAAACGTGCCGGGATCACCGTGCGGACTTTGCATCACTACGAGCAAACAGGGCTGTTGTTACCTTCTGCCAGAAGCGCGGCAGGCTACCGGCTTTATAACCTGGCGGATGTGCAGCGTCTGCATATGATCCAGGCGCTGGCAAAAGCCGGACTGGAGCTTGCCGAAATCAGGGATTTTCTGGAACAGCGTTCGCTGTCATTAGCCGAATTACTCGACGGGCAAATCACTCTGCTGGACAAGCAACTGCGTAGCATCCATACGCTGCGCAACCGGCTGGTGGAATTGCGTACCGGGCTGACCGACGATGCGACGCCGGATCTGGAATCCTGGCTACAGACTCTGGAGTTAATGAATATGTACGATCGCTGGTTTAGCAAAGAAGAGTTGCAGCAACTGCCGTTTGCGGTAGAGAAAGAGGCGCTGGCGGATATCTGGTCGGGTCTGGTGACGGAGGTTAAACACTTGCTGGAACAGAACGTCAGCGTCACGGACGCGCGGGCGAGCGATTTGGCTTCACGGTGGATGGGACGCCTGGAGCAGGATACCGCAGGCAAACCGGAATTTTTGACCCGTCTGAACGAGATGCACAGCGTGGAGCCGCAGATGCAGGAGCAAACCGGCATTACGCCGGAGATAACTGATTACATCACGCGGGCGTTTGCCGAATCAAAGCTCAGCATCTGGGAGAAATATCTCACTGCCGAAGAGATGGCCTTTACCCGGGCGCACTACTTTGACCGGATGATGGAGTGGCCGCCGCTGGTGGCGAAGCTGCATCAGGCGCAGCGGGATAATCTCAGTCCCGCTTCTGACGATGCGCAAAAGCTGGCAGAAAACTGGCTGGTTTTATTCCAGTCCTATGCGGGAACAAACCCGCAGACCCAGCAAAAATTTCGCCTCGCCATGCAGCAGGAGCCGCATCTGATGAAAGGCACGTGGATGACGCCTGCCGTGCTTGAATGGCTCCAGCAGGCGATCGGGGTGATGATGCAAAGACGCGTCTCTGCATCAGATGACTCACAGATCCGCTAACGCAGCTTCACGGTTAGGGTAGAAGGACAATCGGCCAGGGATCGGCTGCACGCCCGCGCGCGCCATGGTGCGCAGGGGCTGGAATTCAAGGTTACTTATCCGCAGCTCGCAGCCTTCCGGCAGGCGGGCAACAAAGCGCTGGAAGGCATCCAGACCGCCGGCATCCAGCACCGGGACGGCATCCCATTTCAGCACCACAATCCGTTTGCCCACGATGCGGGATTCCAGATCGCTGAACAGACCTTCCGCCGCGGCGAAGAACAGCGGGCCAATCACGCGCAGCACCAGCACATCGTCAGGCATCTCAACGTTAACCGGGGAGAGACGCGTCATCTGCGCGATGCGGCGCATAAACAGCAGCGAGGCCAGCACAATGCCGACGCTGATGGCGATAACCATATCGAACAGTACGGTCAACGACATGCAGATCAGCATCACGATAATGTCGTCTTTCGGCGCACGGCGCAGCAGGTTAACCACCTTATGCGCCTCACTCATGTTCCATGCCACCATCAGCAGCAGCGCAGCCATGGCCGAGAGCGGAAGCCATGAAAGCAGCGGGGCAAGGATCAGCAGCGCCATGATCACCAGCAGGGAGTGAATGACCGCCGAAACCGGTGATGTCGCGCCCGCACGTACGTTCGCGGCGGAACGGGCAATCGCAGCCGTAGCGGTAATACCGCCGAAGAACGGTGCAACGATGTTCCCTAAGCCCTGGCCGACCAGCTCGCTGTTGGCTTTGTGCTTAGTGCCGGTCATGCCGTCGAGCACGACGGCGCAGAGCAGGGATTCAATCGCGCCCAGCATTGCCATGGAGAACGCGGCAGGCAGCAGAGCGCGAAGGGAATCCCAGCTTAGGGTGAAGCTTGAGCCCGGCATGTCCCACGGCAGAACCAGCTGCGGCAGCAACTGCGGAATGCCGCTGCCCTGTGAGCCGTCCGCCAGAACATAGTGGAACTGGGAGCCAATGGTGGCGACCTGTCCACCGAGCAGGTTGACAACGCCCATCACCGCGCAGCCCAGCAGCAGAGCGGGCAGATGCCCCGGGAGACGAATGCCTAAGCGAGGCCAGACGATAAGTGTGCCGAGGGTAACGATGCCAATGGCTGCATCGCCCAGGTTGGCCGTCGGCAACGCCATAAACAGCGCGCCCACTTTCTGTAAATAGTGCTCCGGAACATGGGCCATTTGCAGGCCGAGGAAATCCTTAATCTGCATGGTCCCGATGGTAATCCCAATCCCCGAGGTGAACCCCAGCGTTACGGAAAGGGGAATATATTCAATCAGGCGACCAAAGCGGGCCAGACCAAACAGAATTAAAAAGATGCCGGACATCAGGGTGGCAACCAGCAGGCCTGCCAGACCAAACTGTTGGGAAACCGGGTAGAGGATCACCACAAAGGCGGCAGTCGGGCCGGAGACGCTGAAGCGGGACCCGCCCGTCAGCGCAATCACAATCCCCGCAACGGCCGAGGTGTACAGCCCGTACTGCGGCGCGACGCCGCTACCAATCGCCAGCGCCATCGCCAGCGGGATGGCAATAATCCCGACGGTGATCCCGGCTATCAGGTCACGAACAAAGCGTGACGATGTGTATTTCTCTTTCCAGCAGGCGTCGATGAGGGCGCGAAAGGGCAGAACATGTGAGGAGGTTACGTTTTTCACAATTATCTATCATCCGTGTGCGCATCATCTGTCATGTGAATGGCAGGTGAAGGAGGCATAAGTCATACAAATAAATACTATAAACAAAAAAACCCGCCGTAGCGGGTTTTTTGGCCGTGTTCGATCAGTGTTCGAACATTGCAGAGATCGATTCTTCGTTGCTGATACGACGAATCGCTTCGGCCAGCATCCCGGACAGAGTCAACGTACGCACGTTTGGCAGCGCTTTGATCTCGTCGCTCAGTGGAATGGTATCGCAGACCACAACTTCGTCAATGACGGAGTTACGGAGGTTATTTACCGCATTGCCGGAGAAGATCGGGTGAGTGGCGTAAGCGAATACGCGTTTCGCACCACGCTCTTTCAGCGCTTCAGCGGCTTTACACAGCGTACCGCCGGTATCGATCATGTCGTCCACCAACACGCAGTCGCGGCCAGCCACGTCACCGATGATGTGCATCACCTGAGAAACGTTAGCGCGCGGACGGCGTTTGTCGATGATCGCCATGTCGGTATCGTTCAGCAGCTTCGCGATAGCACGCGCACGTACCACGCCGCCGATGTCCGGAGAAACCACAATCGGGTTGTCCAGATTCAGTTGCAGCATGTCTTCCAGCAGGATTGGGCTGCCGAATACGTTATCAACCGGCACGTCGAAGAAGCCCTGGATCTGCTCTGCGTGCAGGTCAACCGTCAGTACGCGGTCAACGCCGACGCTGGACAGGAAGTCAGCGACAACTTTAGCGGTGATTGGCACACGCGCGGAACGGACGCGACGGTCCTGACGTGCATAGCCAAAGTAAGGAATAACAGCAGTGATACGGCCAGCAGAAGCACGACGCAGCGCGTCGACCATAACAACCAATTCCATCAGGTTGTCATTCGTTGGAGCACAGGTGGACTGGATGATGAAAATATCACCACCGCGTACATTTTCGTTAATTTGTACGCTGACTTCGCCGTCGCTAAAGCGACCTACAGCGGCGTCGCCGAGGGAAGTGTACAGGCGGTTGGCAATACGTTGTGCTAGTTCCGGGGTGGCGTTACCAGCAAAAAGCTTCATATCAGGCACGAGAAGAACCTCAGGCATGCGTCCAGTGGTGGATAGCGTTCGCCGCAAACTGCGGGGCCTAAGCAAACGCTATCCAGGCGGTGTATTAAAGAGCGCGATGCAACGTCTGGAACAGGGTGACGTTGTCACCGAAACTCAGTCTGCGCCAGAATGGCCTGCTGTAGGGGGGAGGTGTTCATCCCGCGTGCTACAAAACCATGCAGCCAAACCGGCGCTTGCTCAAGCACCTGACGGGCGGCGGTTTCGGTGTCAAATTCAGCAAAGACACAGGCCCCTGTACCGGTCAGGCGCGACGGCGCGTATTCTAACAGCCAGGAAAGCACCGCATCAACCTCGCGAAAACGTTTTCTTGCGATATCCTCGCAATCGTTGCTGAATTCACAATTTAATAACGTTTTTATTGACCGTGCCGGGGTATTTCTTTTCAGGTCAGGATCTTTAAAGATGACCGGGGTAGGAATGCTCACGCCGGGGTGAACGATCAGATACCATTTTTCCGGCGGATCGACCGGCGTGAGGATTTCACCGACACCTTCAGCGAACGCCGCGTGGCCGCGCACAAACACCGGTACATCGGCGCCCAGCGTCAACCCTAACGCTGCCAGTTCGTCCGTCGTCAGACCGCAGCCCCAGAGGTGGTTAAGCGCCACCAGTACAGTCGCGGCGTTTGATGAGCCGCCGCCAAGACCGCCGCCCATCGGCAGGCGTTTGTCGATACGGATATCCGCACCGCTTCCCGCCGGCAGACGACCCGACGTCGACGCCGTTTTCATTAGCAGGCGGGCAGCGCGCACGATCAGGTTATCGTCATGCGCCACGCCGTCGACCGGCGTCAGCAGGCAAATCTGCCCGTCCTGACGTGGTTCGATGGAGATGGTGTCGCCGTAATCGACAAACTGAAACAGCGTTTGCAGGGTGTGATAGCCGTCAGCGCGCTGCCCGGTAATGTAGAGAAACAGGTTCAGTTTTGCGGGAGAGGGCCAGTGGGTCATCATTTAACGATCCAGTTGTCCATTTTCAGCTTGATACGCTGGCTACCCTGCGTCAGCTCCATATTGGACGGCAGCGACGGTTGCGTCTTGCTGTCATACGCGCTGTACACCACTTTCCAGGTTTTACCGCCCTGGGTGTAGTTCACCTGGCTCAGACGGTATTGATCGTCGAGCGTATAGTCGGTTGCGTCACCCGGCAGGCCGAGGATCCACTGGCGCAGACTATTGAGCGGAATCGGCATTCCGGTCAGCTTGCCAATCATCTCTTCGGCGTCGGTTGCCGTGTAGTGCTGGCCTTTGTTATCGGTGATCTGCGCTTCGCCAGGCTTCGCGTTAAGCTCCAGCTCGGTGCTGCCCAGCGGGTTCAGCAGCAGCAGGCGATAGTTGTCCTGACCCGTTTGCTGCCAGAAGAAGCGAGCGTAAACTTTTTGTTCGTCAGAGAGATAAGCAAATGCACCGCGGGTCTGGTACTGGCTTAATTTCAGCACGTCCTGCTGGTGCTGACGCCACTGCGGTGAGTCAGGGCTTTTGCCCGGGCCTTTCGGCTGATGAACGGAACAGGCGGTCAGAACCAGGGCCGCCAGAGGCAGCAGGCGAATCATTCGGGTCATAATGATGACAAATCCTTGAGATACGTTGCAGTTATAACTGTTAATGCTAGCGTTGAAGGGTGCCACCGTCTACGTTCAAATTATCTCAAAGCGTGGCGTAAGCTATTACTCCGAAAGGGGGCAGTCTCTTTTATTGATCTCGCGCATCCTGTATGATGCGTCCTGCTAACCTTATTAACGCTGGTACTACTCCCGCTCAACATGACCCTATTAGCACTCGGTATTAACCACAAAACGGCCCCGGTTTCACTGCGAGAACGCGTTACGTTTTCGCCGGATACGCTCGACCTGGCGCTGGACAGCCTGCTTGCACAGCCGATGGTGCAGGGTGGCGTGGTGCTGTCGACGTGCAACCGTACCGAGCTGTATTTGAGCGTAGAAGAGCAGGACAACCTGCACGAGGCGCTGATCCGCTGGCTGTGTGACTACCACAACCTCAACGAAGAAGAGCTGCGCAACAGCCTGTACTGGCATCAGGATAACGATGCGGTCAGCCATCTGATGCGCGTGGCCAGCGGTCTGGATTCGCTGGTGCTGGGCGAGCCGCAGATTCTTGGGCAGGTGAAAAAAGCCTTCGCGGATTCCCAGAAAGGGCATCTGAAAGCCAGCGAACTGGAACGAATGTTCCAGAAGTCATTCTCCGTGGCGAAGCGTGTGCGAACCGAAACCGACATTGGCGCCAGTGCGGTTTCGGTTGCTTTCGCGGCCTGTACCCTTGCCCGTCAAATTTTTGAATCCCTGTCGACCGTCACCGTAATGCTGGTGGGAGCGGGCGAAACCATCGAGCTGGTGGCGCGCCATCTTCGCGAACACAAGGTGAAGAAGATGATCATCGCCAACCGCACCCGCGAACGTGCGCAGGTGCTGGCAGATGAAGTGGGCGCTGAGGTGATTGCGCTGAGCGACATCGATGAACGTCTGAAAGAGGCGGACATTATTATCAGTTCTACCGCCAGCCCGCTGCCGATTATCGGGAAAGGGATGGTCGAGCGTGCGCTGAAATCCCGCCGCAATCAGCCGATGCTGCTGGTGGATATCGCCGTTCCGCGTGATGTCGAACCGGAAGTGGGCAAACTGGCGAACGCCTACCTGTACAGCGTGGATGACCTGCAAAGCATCATTTCGCACAACCTTGCCCAGCGTAAGGCGGCGGCTGTGCAGGCGGAAACCATCGTTGAACAGGAAACCAGCGAATTTATGGCCTGGCTGCGCGCACAAAGCGTCAGCGAGACCATCCGCGAATACCGCGGTCAGGCGGAGCAGGTGCGTGATGACCTGACGGCCAAAGCGTTAGCGGCCCTTGAACAGGGCGGCGACGCGCAGGCGATTATGCAGGATCTGGCCTGGAAACTGACCAACCGCCTGATCCATGCCCCAACCAAATCTCTTCAGCAGGCTGCCCGTGACGGGGACGATGAACGCCTGACTATTCTGCGCAACAGCCTCGGGCTGGAATAGCGCCCTATACCCATTTTCTAAGACAAGGTGCATTTACGCCTATGAAGCCTTCTATCGTCGCTAAACTGGAAGCTCTGCACGAGCGCCATGAAGAAGTCCAGGCGCTGCTCGGTGATGCCGGGACCATTGCCGACCAGGAACGTTTTCGCGCGCTGTCGCGTGAATACGCGCAGTTAAGTGATGTTTCAAAATGCTTTACCGACTGGCGACAGGTCCAGGAAGATATCGAAACCGCGCAGATGATGCTCGACGATCCTGAGATGCGCGAGATGGCGCAGGAAGAGTTACAGGATGCGAAAGCGCGTTCAGAAGAGATGGAGCAGCAGCTTCAGGTGCTTCTGCTGCCGAAAGATCCGGATGATGAGCGTAACGCCTTTGTGGAAGTCCGCGCCGGTACCGGTGGCGACGAAGCGGCGCTGTTCGCCGGGGATCTGTTCCGTATGTACAGCCGGTATGCCGAATCCCGTCGCTGGCGCGTGGAGATCATGAGCGCCAACGAAGGCGAGCATGGCGGCTACAAAGAGGTTATCGCCAAGATCAGCGGCGACGGCGTGTACGGTCGTCTCAAGTTTGAATCCGGCGGTCACCGCGTGCAGCGCGTGCCTGCGACAGAATCTCAGGGACGCATTCATACGTCAGCCTGTACGGTGGCGGTGATGCCGGAGCTGCCGGAAGCGGAACTGCCGGATATCAACCCGGCAGATCTGCGCATCGACACCTTCCGCTCATCAGGGGCAGGTGGTCAGCACGTTAACACCACCGACTCCGCTATCCGTATTACTCACCTGCCCACCGGGATTGTGGTTGAGTGTCAGGATGAACGTTCCCAGCACAAGAACAAAGCTAAAGCGTTATCCGTGCTGGGCGCCCGTATCCACGCGGCGGAAATGGCGAAACGCCAGCAGGCGGAAGCCTCTACCCGCCGTAACCTGCTGGGCAGCGGCGATCGTAGCGACCGTAACCGTACCTATAACTTCCCGCAGGGTCGCGTAACCGACCATCGCATCAACCTGACGCTCTACCGTCTGGATGAGGCGATGGAAGGCAAGCTCGATATGCTGATTGAGCCTATCGTGCAGGAATACCAGGCCGACCAGCTGGCGGCACTGTCCGAGCAGGATTAATGGATTTTCAGCGCTGGTTACGCCATGCCGCCAGTGAGCTTTCTGCAAGTGAAAGCCCGAAGCGCGACGCCGAAATTCTGCTTGAGCATGTGACGGGTAAAGCCCGCACATATCTCCTGGCTTTCGGCGAAACCGCGCTGACCGCTGAACAGCAATCGCAGCTGGAGGCACTGCTTGCCCGCCGTAAAACCGGCGAGCCGGTGGCGCATCTGGTTGGCGAGCGCGAGTTCTGGTCACTTCCGCTGTACGTTTCAGCGGCCACGCTGATCCCGCGCCCGGACACCGAGTGTCTGGTGGAGCAGGCGCTGGCGCGGTTACCGGCGCAGCCGTGTCAGATCCTCGATCTCGGTACTGGCACCGGCGCGATTGCGCTGGCGCTTGCCAGCGAGCGACCGGACTGCACCGTGACGGCGGTAGACGTGATGCCTGATGCGGTCGCCCTCGCGCGGCGCAACGTTGAACGGCTGGGGCTGAACAATGTTTCCGTTCTGCAAAGCAGCTGGTTTGCCGCGCTTGAAAGCCGTGTGTTCGAAATGATTGTCAGCAATCCGCCCTACATCGACGAAGACGATCCGCATCTCGCGCAGGGCGACGTGCGTTTTGAACCGTTGACCGCGCTGGTCGCTGCGAATCAGGGACTTGCGGATCTCGATCACATTGTGACAACGTCACGACAACATTTGCTTCCCGGTGGCTGGCTGCTGGTGGAACATGGCTGGACGCAGGGAGAGGCGGTGCGAGCGCTGTTTACGCGTGCCGGATACGCTGCCGTGGAAACCTGCCGGGATTACGGCGGCAATGAACGTCTGACGCTGGGGCAGTGGTCATGAGCCTGTTTACGCTGCTGATCTCCGTTCACCTGATTTCCGTTGCCCTGACCATTGGCTTTTTCATTGCCCGCTACTGGTGGCGCTACAGCAACAATCCGCTGATTAACGCCCGCTGGGTACGCATCGCCCCGCACTGTATCGACACGGTGCTGTTCCTTTCCGGAGCCGGGTTAATGTGGAAAACCGGCTATCTGCCATTTACTGATAAAGGCGCATGGCTGACTGAAAAGCTGTTTGGCGTTATCATCTACATCGTTTTGGGTTTTATCGCGCTTGGGCGTCATCGTCCGCGCAGCCAGCAGACAGGGTTTATCGCCTTTTTGCTGGGTCTGGTGGTGCTGTACATCATCATTAAACTCGCCACCACAAGAATACCGTTACTGGGGTAAGTCATGAGGTCCTTAGCCGATTTCGAATTTAACAAAGTGCCGCTCTGCGATGGTATGATCCTGATTTCAGAGATGATCCGCGACGATTTTACGTCACAGTACGTTTACGCTGAACTGGAGAATCTGGTCAGCCTGGCGCGCGAAGAGATCAATCAGGCACGTCCGCAGGACTGGCAATTAGAGAAGCTGATTGAGCTTTTCTACGGCGAATGGGGTTTCTGCGACACGCGAGGCGTGTACCGCCTGTCTGACGCACTGTGGCTGGACCAGGTGTTGAAAAATCGTCAGGGCAGTGCCGTCGCGTTGGGCGCCATTTTACTGTGGGTTGCGCACGAGCTGGATATTCCACTGGTGCCGGTCATTTTCCCGACGCAGATGATTTTGCGGGCGGAGTGGCTGGACGGTGAGATGTGGTTAATCAATCCGTTTAACGGCGACACGCTGGATGAGCATACGCTGGACGTCTGGCTGAAAGGCAACATCAGCCCGATAGCTGAGCTGTTCAATGAAGATCTCGATGAAGCCGATAACGCCGAAGTGATCCGCAAGCTCCTGGATACGCTGAAGTCTGCGCTGATGGAAGAGCGTCAGATGGAGCTGGCCCTGCGCGCAAGCGAAGTGCTGTTGCAGTTTAATCCGGAAGATCCGTACGAAATCCGCGACCGCGGCCTGATTTATGCGCAGCTCGACTGCGAGCACGTGGCGCTGAATGATTTGAATTATTTCGTCGAGCAATGTCCGGAAGACCCGATCAGCGAGATGATCCGCGCGCAGATTAACGCGATCGCGCATAAACACATTACACTGCATTAATCTTAATTCCGATTCACACCTGAATAAGGCGATCCTATGAAACAAAAAGTGGTTAGCATTGGTGATATCAACGTGGCAAACGACCTGCCGTTCGTGCTGTTTGGCGGTATGAACGTTCTGGAATCCCGCGATCTCGCTATGCGCATCTGCGAACACTACGTGACCGTGACCCAAAAGCTGGGCATCCCGTACGTGTTTAAAGCCTCTTTTGACAAAGCCAACCGCTCCTCCATTCACTCCTACCGTGGCCCGGGCCTGGAAGAGGGGATGAAGATTTTCCAGGAGCTGAAACAGACGTTTGGCGTGAAAGTGATCACCGACGTGCACGAAGCGTCTCAGGCACAGCCCGTGGCTGATGTGGTAGACGTGATTCAGCTTCCGGCGTTCCTCGCTCGCCAGACTGATCTGGTAGAAGCGATGGCGAAAACCGGTGCCGTGATTAACGTGAAAAAACCGCAGTTCGTGAGCCCTGGCCAGATGGGTAACATCGTCGACAAGTTTATCGAAGGCGGTAACGACCAGGTGATCCTCTGCGACCGTGGTTCAAACTTCGGTTATGACAACCTGGTTGTGGATATGCTGGGCTTCAGCGTGATGAAGAACGTCTCTAACCAGTCTCCGGTGATTTTCGACGTGACCCACTCCCTGCAATGCCGCGACCCGTTTGGCGCCGCGTCTGGCGGGCGTCGTGCGCAGGTGACCGAACTGGCGCGCGCCGGTATGGCAACCGGCCTGGCGGGTCTGTTTATTGAAGCGCACCCGGATCCGGCTAACGCGAAATGCGACGGTCCATCCGCGCTGCCGCTGGATAAGCTGGAGCCGTTCCTGAAACAGATCAAAGCGATTGACGATCTGGTGAAGAGCTTCGACGAGCTGGATACCAGCAACTAATAAAAAAACCCGCTTCGGCGGGTTTTTTTATGGGGCATATTGCCGGGTGGCGCTGCGCTTACCCGGCCTACAAAACCCGTAGGCCCTGCAAGCGAAGCGCCGCTGGGCAAAAAGGCTACGCAAATATCGTCATCAGATACGCAATAAACAGCGCCATATGCGCCGCGCCGTTCAGCACATTGGTGCGGCCGGTGGAGAAGGATATCTGGCACAGCAGCAAGGATGCCACCATCACAATCATCTCTGGCGCACCCAGCGCAAACTGCAATTCATTTCCCGTCATAAAGGCAATCAACGTCACCACCGGAACGGTAAGGGAGATGGTCGCCAGAACGGAGCCGAAGAACAGATTCATCGCCCGCTGCACCTGATTATTGAGCACCGCTTTCAGCGCTCCCAGGCCTTCTGGCGACAGGATCAACAGGGCCACCAGGAAACCGGTAAAGGCGACCGGCGCGTTCAGTTCAGTTAACAGCGCCTCCAGCGGGTTCGCATTCATCTTGGTGACAGCAATAACGGCAATCAGATGCACGATCAGCCAAACCGTATGCCACGCGCTGCTGTGCGCCGACGGCTTACCGTGATGCGGGTCATCGTCGTCGCCGTCGTCTTCATGCTCGTAAACAAACAGGCTCTGGTGCGTTTTGGTCTGGATCAGCAGGAACACGCCGTACATCGCCGCGGAAATCAGCGCCACCAGCAGCGCCTGGCCGGTGGTGAAATTTGCACCCGGCAGCGCCATCGGGAACACCAGCACAATAATCGCCAGCGGGAACAGGGCGATCAGGTACTGTTTAATGCCAAAGAGGTTCATGTACTGGGTGGCAAATTTGCGACCACCTAATAAAAGTGAAAAACCGACCAGGCCGCCGGTAACAATCATAATGATGGAGTAGAGCGTATCGCGCATTAGCGTTGGCGCGGCGTCGCCGGTGGCCATTAATGCGGAAATTAAACTGACTTCAAGAATCACAACCGAAAGGCTTAAAATTAATGACCCATACGGCTCTCCAAGACGGTGGGCTAACACATCCGCATGGCGTACCACGCTAAATGCACTGGTTAAAATACCCACCAGAGCCAGAATATTGATCCCCACAACCACTGGCAATGACTGACTGCTTCCCCAGAAGAGCAGCACAGCCAGTGCCAGAACCGGGAAAATGAGAGAGGTCTCCTTGTGGCGGGTTTTTACCGCCTCGTGTGTTGCTGTCATGTGTTTCTCCAACAATGCAGGTGCTTGTAATTATAGATAGATTTTAAAGGTATTAAATTAACAGAAATCTGTTAAATACCCTGTATTTTTTACTTAATTTTACCCTTTATTATAATTTTTATGTCTGAGGCTTATAATGCCTTATCTCTGTTAAATATTAGTTTAATAACAATGAATTACATTTTTATATTGTTCATTTCTTTCTGTCGAGTGGCACCCTCGCGTATCGTCGTCCACACTTATCTTTTAGCCAAAAGAGAGGTTAACGATGCCATACAAATCGAAAAGCGAATTACCGGATAACGTGCAAAACGTATTGCCTGCCCACGCCCAGGATATCTACAAAGAAGCCTTTAACAGCGCCTGGGATCAGTACAAAGATAAAGAAGATCGCCGGGACGATGCCAGCCGTGAAGAGACGGCGCATAAGGTGGCCTGGGCCGCCGTGAAAAATGACTATGAGAAAGGGGACGATGATAAATGGCACAAAAAGAAATAGCCGCCAAATAACACGCTGCCTCCATTTTGACATTTCAGGCGGTTGACCTGCCGCTGTATTGCATCTGGCCCGCGAATTGCTTATCGTTGCTCAACTGCTGTTAAAATGAACAGCACAGAATGCCGGGAAGGCGAATTACAGATGTCGCAAGGAAGCATGCAGTGGCGGAGGTGGAATGTGTTAACGCGTGATTTCTTGATGAAGGCAGATTGTAAGACGGCATTTGGTGCTATTGAGGAATCGCTTCTGTGGTCGGCTGAACAACGTGCGGCGTCGCTTGCGGCAACGCTGGCCTGCCGCCCGGATGATGGCCCGGTCTGGATCTTTGGTTACGGCTCGCTGATGTGGAACCCGGCGCTCGAATTTGTTGAATCAGCAACCGGAACGCTGCCTGGGTGGCACCGCGCCTTTTGTTTGCGCCTGACCGCCGGACGTGGCAGCGCCTGTCAGCCTGGCCGCATGCTTGCACTAAAAGAGGGCGGGCGCACCACGGGCGTGGCATACCGGCTGCCGGATACCACGCTGGAAGATGAGCTGACGCTGCTGTGGAAGCGCGAGATGATCACGGGCTGCTATATGCCCAGCTGGTGCAAGCTGGAACTGGATGACGGGCGCACCGTCAACGCGCTGGTGTTCATTATGGATCCGCGCCACCCGCTGTATGAAGCCGATACCCGAACCCAGGTGATTGCCCCGCTGATTGCCGCCGCCAGCGGACCGCTGGGCACTAACGCCCAGTACCTTTTCTCGCTCGATCAGGAGCTGACGCGTCTCGGTATGCAGGACGACTGTCTGAGTGAGCTGGTGGTGAAGGTGAAAGCGCTGCTGGAAGGGAACCCGCTCAGCAATACGCTGCGGCCGGGTTTTGCCTGATAATACGCCCGGCTGACCGGGCGTTTACGGTTATGCCGCCACGTAACTTACGGAATGTTCGAGCGACTGGCTGTGGCTGTCGATCAGCACATCCCAGGTGCCGGTGTAAGGCACCGTCAGCCAGGCCTTATCGTCCTGGACGGTAAGGATATCTGCCTGCGATTGCTTCTGTCCTTTTGTACTCATCAGATGGATGCGGCAACGCTCTGAGCAACGCACCACTACCGTATCCCCGCCAAACAGTTTCAGACTCGTTTTAACTCGTGCCATTTTATACCCCGTCGTTTTTGCCCATCCCGAGCGTGATGTTGTTCACAATTTACTCATTGCATAACACCAAAGGGGCAGGGGTGGGATGCTGATTTCGATCAAAAAATGGCGCAACGATTAAACAAAAATGACAAAATCCCTGAAACCTTTCAGCGGACGCGCGTTTACCCTGCTTAACGCGCGCCCGGGAAAAATTATATGCGGAAATGGCCAGCGGTCTCAGCAAGGTCGCCTGCCTGGCTTTGCAGCGCGCTGGCCGCCGCAGCAGACTGTACAACAAGTTCGGCGTTCTGCTGCACCATGCGATCCAGGTGAGTCACCGCGTGGTTAATCTCATGGATCCCTTTCATCTGCTCGCGGGTGGCAATGGATATTTCACGCATAATGCCTGACACGCTCCCGACGCTGGCGCGGATCTCATCCATGCTGTCGCCCGCAAGGTGCACAAACCGGGAGCCGGTTGCAACGCTTTCGGTGGTGGAATCAATAAGGGATTTGATCTCCTTCGCCGCCTGAGCACTGCGGCTGGCCAGGTTACGTACTTCCCCCGCAACGACCGCGAACCCACGGCCTTGCTCCCCGGCACGCGCCGCTTCCACCGAGGCGTTAAGCGCCAGAATATTGGTCTGGAAGGCGATGCCGTCAATGACGCTGGTGATATCGCCGATTTTCGCGGAAGCCAGTTCGATGGACTGCATGGTGCTGATGGCCTGAGCGACGACGTCGCCTCCGCGGGATGCGGCGGCTGAGGCCTTGCTCGCCTGTTCGTTCGCTTCTGCTGCCGACTCGTTTGACTGCGTAACGGAGGCCGTGATCTCTTCCACGGCGCTGGCGGTTTCGCGAAGGCTTGATGCCGCCTGCTCGGTACGCCCGGAAAGATCCTGATTACCTGCCGCAATCTCATGCGCGGCGTTTTTCACTGAGGCGCTGGCATCACGCAGCTGGACCATCACCACAGAAAGCTTATCGCTGAAGGCGTTAAACGCCTGCGCAATTTGCGCCACTTCATCGCCCCCCTTATCCGGCAGACGCTGCGACAGATCGTTAGTACCGTTGGCAATGCTGTTCATCGCGTCACGGATACCGGACAGCCGCTTAAGCAGGCGGGCAATCAGGAGGTGCATGAGGGCTCCGCTCAGCAGGGCGAGGATCGCCAGAGACAGTGCAGATGCTTTTAGCAATGACCGCATCCCGGCGGTGGCATCGCCGTTATCGAGCGCCACAACCAGCAGCCAGTGCGTCCCCGGTACGGCGGTGGCCAGGAACGTTTTTTCGCGTCCGTTAAACGTTCCGTCAACCAGGTTGCCGCTTTTCAGGGGGGCAAAATCGGTCCCTTTGATCGTCTCCGTAAAAGGCTTAAGCGTCAGCGCAGGATCGCTGCCGGCAATAACGGTGCCGTTGCTGTCCAGAAGCAGTCCGCTGCTGGCCGGAGTCGGGTGAATACCGCGCACGTTAGCCACCACGCTGTCCATCGCCACATCGCCCGCCACCACTGCTTTCAGGGCGCCTTGCTCTTTAACCGGTACCGCGAACGTCACCACCAGTTTCCCGGTGCCCGCGTCCACATAGGGTGCAGTCACTACCGGGCCATCAGCGCTGACGGCCTGCTGATACCACGGGCGAAGGGTGGGATCGTAATCAGCGGGTACCCCGGTTGGGTCAGAAAATTTAGCCGTTTTGCTGGCATAACCCACGTAGACGTTGGTGAATCCACCCGCCAGCGCAAGCTGTTTAAACACCGGAACCGGATCGTCGCTGAGCGCGACTGGCTGCGCCGAGGTGATGACGGTCATTTTGTTGTTCACCCAGTCGGCAATCGCCATGTTGTGGCTGGCGCTGGTGCTGGTCAGAATATCGCGCTGCGACTGCTGATTATCCTGGCGCGTGACCTGAAAGTTGATAATGGTATTAAGAAGAAGGGCGACGACCAGACAGCCTGTCGTCGCGGCAATGATGCGGGCGCGAATGGATCTGAACATAAGTGTAATACCTGCTGTGTTGTTTCCATGCCTATCGGCAACGGTGCAGGTAAACTTGATGCTGAAACCGCGTCCATAAGAAAATAATATTTTTAGCGGGTTATTATTAAAAAGTTAATACTTTATCGGCGGAAAGCGTCCATTCAGCCAGCTCCACCAGCGTACCAATTTCCACGCCATCAATCAGCGGCAGCCCGGTAATGCCGCGCCCGTCGGTACAGGTTTTGCACAGTTTGACCGGAACGTTTTGCGCGGTCAGGATCTCCAGCATTTGTTGAATGTTGTAGCCCTCTGCGGGTTTCTGCCCCTTCAGCCCGGCCGTGACGGCATCGGACATCAAAAAGAGGCGCAGCTCCAGCTCACTCTCCTTATCGCGCAGCGCGATTGCCAGGCGCAGGCTGTTAAAAAGGGATTCACTGCCGTAGGCCGCACCGTTGGCGACGATCACAATCTTCTGCATGTTGACTCCTGTTCTTTGAAAAGGCACGAATATTGCTTCTCGTACCGAAGAATACGTATCGGGGAGAGAAACGATGACGATAGTGGCTGGCAGTTCCCCTGGCGCAACCGAATGGTTCCAGCGTGCGAGAATGTTGCGCGAGGAACAGCTCGGCAGACTGGCGCAGCTGGGCGCACTGGTGAACGGCATCAGTCGACTGGTGCATATGCTACAGTGCGAGCGCGGTGCGTCAAATGTCTGGCTCTGCTCGCAGGGCAAATTGTACGCGCCTGAATGCAAGGCCAGCAGGGCCCTGGTGGATGAAAACCTCGCCGCATTGCACCGTCTGTTTAACGAACCGCTGCCGGGCAGCGCCCTGTGCGAACGTATTGCCAGCGCACTGCACGGCCTTGAGACGCTAACGGTGCTGCGTGATGGCGTTACAGGTCAACGCGTCACCGCGCCGCAGGCGATGGAACACTACAGCCGCATACTGCGTCATTTGCTCAGTATCGTACCTCAACTCAGCGACAGCATTGACGATCCGCACATCGCGGGCCGATTTGTGGCCCTTTACAGCCTGATGCAGGGCAAAGAACTTGTGGGACAAGAGCGGGCGCTGGGGGCTATTGGTTTCACCCAGGGATTCTTTGACGATGAAACCCGCCAGCGGCTGGTGGATCGCATTGATGGCCAGCAGGCCTGCTTTGAGGTTTTTATCTCCCATTGCACTCCAGACGTGCAGGAGACGTTTATCCTCAACTGCCAGCCGGGTCTGGAGACTGAAAAACTCAGGCGTGAAGCGTGCACCCGCCAGCCTCCGGCAGATAACGGCGATACCGCCCTCAAATGGTTTGCCCTGCAAACCACGCGCCTTGAGCACCTGCGCACGCTGGAGGAGGTGGCAATTGCCGATCTGATGACGGCGGTTGAGGAGCGCCGCTATAGCGAAAACCTGCACTCAGACGATGAACACGACGATATCCTGGCGCGATTTCCGGATAAACCGCTGCTGCCGCTGGTGCGCCAGCAGGCGCGTGAAATTGAGCAACTCTCCCGTCAGCTTGCTTCCCTGCGCGACACGCTGGAGGAGCGTAAGACCATCGACAAAGCCAAAAGCGTGCTGATGACGCACCAGAACATGAGCGAGGAGCAGGCGTGGACCGCGCTGCGCAAAATGGCGATGGATAAAAACCAACGCATGGTGGATATCGCCCGTGCGCTGCTTACGGTGAAAAATCTGTGGAAGATACCCCCTGGGGAGTAGTTGCACAGTCAGTGGGCATTTTATGCCTGATTGAGGTGCGTAAAACAGCGCTCTTCTTGCAGAAACCCCGTAACGCCGGGGATGAAAAGCTGGCATTACCTTTGCATTAACAGATTAACCATTTTCGACGATGCGCCAACGGCGGTGCATGCGTCTTCGGGATAAAGGCGTCCAGCGGTGCTTCAGCACCGTCGGGCGCTTTTTTTTGCCTTTTTTCAGGAGCAATTATGGCGGATTTGTCGAGACGGCGGTTATTGCAGGCCAGCATGCTGGCGAGTGGTGCGATGCTGTTGCCGGGTGTCATGCAGGCCGCATGGGCGGCGGGGTCAGATAAGCCGGAGCAGGATACCGTGCGTATCGGGTTTATCCCCCTGACCGACTGCGCACCCGTGGTTATCGCGGCCCTGAAAGGGTTCGATAAAAAACACGGCATTACCATTGTACCTACCAAGGAGGCGAGCTGGGCGGCGGTGCGCGACAAGCTGGTGGCGGGCGAGCTGGACGCTGCGCACATTCTTTACGGCCTGCTGTACGGTCTGGAGCTGGGTATCGCGGGCAAGCCGCAGCAGATGGCGAACCTGATGACCCTCAACCAGAACGGTCAGGCCATTACGCTCTCCAGCGATCTGGCGGAGAAGGGCGTTCGTGACCTCGACGGGCTGAAAAAGCTGATTGCGCAGCAGGCGCCGGGAACCTACACCTTCGCGCATACCTTCCCGACGGGAACGCACGCCATGTGGCTCTACTACTGGCTGGCCAGCGCGGGGATTAACCCGTTTGACGACGTGCGCACCGTGGTGGTGCCGCCGCCGCAGATGGTGATGAACATGCGCATTGGCAACATGGTCGGGTTTTGCGTCGGCGAGCCGTGGAACGCGCGGGCGATTAACGACCGAATCGGGTTTACCGCCGCCACGTCGCAGTCCATCTGGGCCGATCACCCGGAAAAAATCCTCGGCACCCGACGCGACTGGGTGGCGAAAAATCCGCACACCGCACGGGCGCTGGTGAGCGCCGTGATGGAAGCCGCGCGCTGGATCGAGGCGTCAGCGGAAAACAAACGCGAAACCGCGCAGATCCTCTCGCGCCGCGCCTGGCTCAACTGCAAGGAACAGTATCTCACCGGACGCATGCTCGGCGAGTACGACAACGGGGTCGGTCAGCGCTGGCAGGATGCGTACCCGATCCGTTTCTTCAACGAGGGTGCCGTGAGCTATCCGTATCTCTCCGACGGCATGTGGTTCTTAACCCAGTTCCGCCGCTGGGGCTTGCTCAACGCCGCGCCAGATTACGCGGGCATTGCACAGCGCATTAACCAGACCGCGGTCTGGCAGGATGCCGCGACCGCCGTGGGCGGCATGTCCACACCGTCATCACCGTATCGCAGCAGCACCCTGATGGACGGCACCGTCTGGAACGGCACCGATCCGGAAGGGTACGCCAACCGCTTCGCCATTCACCGTAAAGGGGCCTGAGTATGCAGCATCTGCAAAATACAAAACCACAAGAGACGTCAGAGAGCGGGGAAGTGATTGTCCTGCCTCCGCTACAGGTTCGCCGTCGTACGCCAGCGTTTACGCGTCGGATGAATGATTTTTTACAGCGCGTCATCCCGGCGCTGCTCGGTCTCGGCCTGCTGGTGGTGCTCTGGCAGCTGGCGGCGATAAACAGTAAAGGCTTTCCGACGCCGCTCAGCACGCTTGATTCGGCCATGACCCTGTTTGCCGATCCGTTTTATCGCGACGGGCCAAACGATATGGGCATTGGCTGGAACGTGCTGGCGTCGTTGCAGCGCGTCGCCATCGGCTTCGGTCTGGCAGCGATGGCGGGCATTCCGCTGGGCTTTTTGATTGGCCGCTTCACCTTTTTCTCGCGCATGTTCAACCCGCTGATCGCGCTCCTGCGTCCGGTCAGCCCGCTGGCCTGGCTGCCTATCGGCCTGCTGCTGTTCCAGAAAGCGGAGCCTGCATCGAGCTGGACCATTTTTATCTGCTCCATCTGGCCGATGGTGATCAACACCGCTGAAGGGGTACGCCGTATTCCGCAGGACTACCTCAACGTGGCCCGGGTGTTGCAACTCTCAGAGTGGACCATCATGCGCCGCATTCTTTTCCCCGCCGTGCTGCCTGCGGTGCTGACCGGGGTACGTCTTTCCATTGGCATTGCCTGGCTGGTGATTGTCGCCGCCGAGATGCTCACCGGAGGTTTAGGCATTGGATTCTGGATCTGGAATGAGTGGAACAACCTCAACGTCGAAAACATTCTCATCGCCATCGTCATCATTGGCGTGGTCGGGTTGCTGCTGGAGCAGGGGCTGATGCTGATCGCCCGTCGCTTTAGCTGGCAGGAAAAATAAGGAGTGAAGATGAAACCGTTAATTCAGGTCCAGGCCGTGAGCCAGCGTTTTTCCACCGCCAGCGGCGAGTTTCTGGCGCTGCAAAACGTCTCTTTTGATATCCACGAGGGCGAAACCGTCAGTCTGATTGGTCACTCCGGCTGCGGCAAGTCGACGCTGTTAAACCTGATCGCCGGGATCACGCTGCCGACGGAAGGCGGGCTGATTTGCGACAACCGCGAAATCGCCGGGCCGGGGCCCGAGCGCGCGGTGGTGTTCCAGAACCATTCGCTGCTGCCGTGGCTGACCTGCTTCGACAACGTGGCGCTGGCGGTGGATCAGGTCTTCCGTCACACCATGAGTAAGGCCGAGCGCAAAGCGTGGATTGAGCACAACCTCGACCGGGTGCAGATGGGCCACGCGCTGCATAAGCGCCCCGGGGAGATCTCCGGCGGTATGAAGCAGCGCGTCGGGATTGCCCGGGCGCTGGCAATGAAGCCGAAAGTGCTGCTGATGGATGAGCCGTTTGGTGCGCTCGATGCGCTGACGCGTGCCCATCTTCAGGACTCGGTGATGCAGATCCAGCAGGCGCTGAACACCACCATCGTGCTCATCACCCACGATGTGGACGAGGCGGTACTGCTCTCTGACCGCGTACTGATGATGACCAACGGCCCGGCGGCCACCGTGGGTGAGATCCTGCGCGTCGATCTGCCGCGCCCGCGCAACCGGGTGCAGCTGGCGGATGACAGCCGCTATCACCACATGCGCCAGCAGATCCTCCATTTCCTCTACGAAAAACAGCCGAAAGCGGCGTAATGAGGGGGCACGATGCGACTGGTCATTATCGGTAATGGTATGGCGGCAACCCGGCTGATTGCGTCGCTCACCGGGCGTGTTCCCGGTCGTTTCGCTGTCACCGTCATCGGTGACGAGCCTGAGCAGGCGTACAACCGCATCCAGCTTTCACCGGTGCTGGGTGGTGAAAAGCAGGCGGAGCACATCTGTCTGCACGATGAAGACTGGTACACGGCACGAGACGTGACGGTGCTGCGAGGAGAAAAGGCGCTCGCAGTAGACGTCAACGCGCGTGAAGTGCATACCTCTGCTCGCACGCTGGGCTGGGATGCGCTGGTGTTTGCCACCGGGTCTACCCCTGTAGTGCCGCCGATCCCCGGGGGCGATGCGCCGCATGTGTTCACCTTTCGCACCCTGGCAGAGACCCGCGCCATCCGGAATATCTCCGGACCGGCGGTAGTGCTGGGCGGCGGCGTACTCGGCGTGGAGGCAGCGGCAGCGCTGGCGCGAAACGGTGACAACGTCACGATTATCCATCGCGGCACGTGGCTGATGGAACAGCAGCTGGATCAGCAGGCGGGACTGCTGCTTGACGAGGCGCTGGCGAAGCGGGGCGTACGCTGTGAACTCGCCTCCGGCATCACGGCCATCACTGACGATGCCGTGACGTTGCTTGACGGACGCCGCATCGCCGCCACGCGCGTGGTGCTGGCTACGGGTGTACAGCCCAACGTCGCGCTGGCAAAAGCCAGCGGCATTCGCTGCGCGCGCGGCATCGTGGTGGATCAGCAGATGCAAACCTCCGTGCCGGATATCTACGCCATCGGCGAGTGCTGCGAAATTGACGGCCAGACGTTTGGCCTGGTCGCCCCCTGTCTGGCGCAGGCGGATATTCTTGCCGCGCGGCTGGCCGGGGAGGTCACCGCGCCGTTTACCCTGACCGACAACGGCGTGCGCCTTAAGGTGACCGGCGTGGCGCTGTTCAGCCTCGGACGCGCGACGGCGCAGGCGGACGATGTGGTCTGGAGTTCATGGGACCCGCTGACCCGTCACTATCGACGTTTACTGATCCATCAGGGGGCGCTGGCTGGCGTGCTGCTGATGGGTGACTGCCGCAGCGCGGCAACCTTTACCGATTTACTGGCAACGGCTGCGCCCGCCCACGCGGACTGGCTGTTCGATCGTTTCACAACGCAACCGCAGGTTGCAGGACAGAACGCTATGACAAAACCTACTCTGGTGGTGGTTGGGCACGGTATGGTCGGCCATCATTTCCTCGAAGACTGCGTTAACCGCAATTTGCATCAGCAATATCAGATTATTGTTTTTGGCGAAGAGCGCTATGCGGCCTATGACCGCGTGCATCTGTCGGAATATTTTGGCGGACGCAGCGCGGACTCGCTCTCGCTGGTGGCGGGGGCGTTCTTTGCCGATAACGGCATTGAGCTGCGCCTCTCGCAGCAGATCGTCGCTATCGATCGTGATGCACACGTAGTGCGTACCGCCAGTGGCCATGAGACTCACTGGGACAAGCTGGTGCTGGCGACCGGCTCGTACCCGTTCGTACCACCCGTTCCGGGCAACGATCTGCCGGGTTGTTTTGTCTACCGCACCCTCGACGATCTGGACAACATTGCGGCCCATGCGGCAGGCTCTCGCCGCGGTGTGGTGATTGGCGGCGGCCTGCTGGGGCTGGAGGCGGCGAATGCGCTTAAGCAGCTCGGGCTGGAAACCCACGTGGTGGAGTTTGCGCCTAACCTGATGGCGGTGCAGCTCGACAGCGACGGCGCGGCAATGCTGCGTAAGAAAATTGAGGCGCTGGGCGTAGGGGTACACACCAGTAAATCGACGACGGAGATTGCCACCGCAGACGACGGGCTGGTGCTGCGCTTTGCCGATGGTGAACAGCTGGAAACGGACATGGTGGTCTTCTCTGCTGGTATTCGGCCGCAGGACGCGCTGGCGCGCAGCAGCGGGCTGGCTGTCGGCGAGCGCGGCGGGATCTGCATTGACGACGGCTGCCGGACCTCCGATCCGGATGTGCTTGCCATCGGGGAATGCGCGCTGTGGGAGGGGAAAATCTTTGGCCTGGTGGCACCGGGCTACCAGATGGCGCGCGTGGCCGCCGCTGTGCTGGCGGGTGAGGAGAAGCGCTTCACCGGCGCAGATATGAGTACCAAACTCAAGTTGCTGGGCGTGGATGTGGCGTCGTTTGGCGATGCCCACGGGCGCACGCCGGGCGCGCTGAGCTACCAGTGGACGCACGGGCCGCAGCAAATCTACAAAAAGATTGTGGTCAGCCACGACAGCAAAACCCTGCTGGGTGGCGTGCTGGTGGGCGATGCCAGCGAATACGCCACGCTGGTGCAGATGATGCTCAACGGCATCAGCCTGCCAAAAGAGCCGGAAACGCTGATCTTACCCGTATCGTCAGGCAGCGCGCCGAAAGCGCTGGGCGTGGCGGCGCTGCCGGAAAGCGCGCAGATCTGTTCGTGTCATAACGTCAGCAAAGGGGATATCTGCCAGGCGGTAAGCGCGGGCGCAACGGATATCGGCGCCATTAAGCAGTGCACCAAAGCCGCGACCGGCTGCGGAGGCTGTAGCGCGCTGGTGAAGCAGGTGATGGAGTTCCAGCTTGCAGAGCAGGGCGTGGAGGTGAAAAAGGATATCTGCGAACACTTCCCGTACTCGCGTCAGGAGATTTACCACCTGGTGCGCGTCAACCATATCCGCACCTTCGACCAGCTTATCAGCCGCTACGGTCAGGGGCATGGGTGCGAGATCTGTAAGCCGCTGGTGGGATCGGTATTGGCTTCCTGCTGGAACGAGTATCTGCTGAAACCGGCGCATCTGCCGTTGCAGGACACCAACGACCGCTATTTCGCCAATATTCAGAAGGACGGAACCTACTCCATCGTCCCGCGGATGCCTGCGGGTGAAGTGACCGCCGACGGGCTGATCGCCATCGGCCAGATCGCGAAACGCTATAGCCTTTACAGCAAAATTACCGGCGGGCAGCGTATTGACCTGTTTGGCGCCACGCTCGAACAGTTGCCGGAAATCTGGCAGGCGCTGGTAGAGGCCGGGTTTGAGACCGGACATGCTTACGGGAAATCCCTGCGCACGGTGAAATCCTGCGTCGGGTCGACCTGGTGCCGCTACGGCGTGCAGGATTCCACCGGCCTCGCGGTCAGGCTGGAGCACCGCTACAAGGGGCTGCGCGCGCCGCACAAAATCAAAATGGCGGTCTCCGGCTGTACCCGTGAATGCGCAGAGGCGCAGAGCAAAGACGTAGGGGTGATTGCCACGGACAAAGGCTGGAACCTCTATCTGTGCGGCAACGGCGGGATGAAGCCGCGCCACGCGGATCTCTTCGCCAGCGATCTGGACGACGAAACGCTGATCCGCACCGTTGACCGTTTCCTGATGTTCTACATCCGCACGGCAGATCGTCTGCAACGTACCAGTACCTGGATGGATAACCTGGAAGGCGGCCTCGACTATCTGCGCGAGGTGATCCTCAACGACAGCCTGGGGATCGCCCACGAGCTGGAGCAGGAGATGGCCCGGGTGGTGGAGACCTACCAGTGCGAATGGCAAACCACCCTTAACGATCCTGACCGCCTGGCGCTGTTCCGAACCGCGGTGAACGTCCCCGCCGCGGAGGAGAACAAGCGCTGGCAGGAAATTTGTAATATCGACGAGATCCCTGAGCAGGCGGGCATTGGCGCGCATCTTGGGCGCAAACCGATTGCGTTGTTCCGCTTTGGCAAAACCGTTTATGCCCTCGACGATCGGGAGCCGGGCAGCCGCGCGAACGTGCTCTCACGCGGCATCCTCGGCGATGCGGCGGGGGAACCGGTGGTGATCTCGCCGCTCTACAAGCAACGTATTCGTCTGCGCGACGGGTGTCAGGCTGAGAGCGGGGCGCCTGCGGTGCGTGCCTGGCCGGTAAAAATTGAAAACGGCAAGGTGTGGGTTGGAAATGAAGAGCTGGTGATGCGTGCGGAGGCCTCATGACGGAAACCCGGACAACGTGCCCTTACTGCGGGGTGGGCTGCGGCGTGGTCGCCAGCGCAGACGGTGAAAAGGTGAGCATTCGGGGGGATGAAACTCATCCGGCGAATTTCGGTCGTCTGTGCGTAAAAGGATCTGCCCTCGGGGAAAACACGGGGCTACAGGGACGCCTGCTGCGCCCGGTTGTCGATGGCCGGGAGGTGGCATGGCCGCAGGCGCTGGGCGAAGCGGGCGAGCGGCTGCGGAACATCATCAACGAATGGGGGCCGCAGGCGGTGGCGTTTTATGCCTCCGGCCAGCTGTTGACCGAGGATTACTATGCCGCCAATAAGCTGATGAAAGGCTTTATCGGGGCGGCGAACATTGATACCAACTCGCGGCTGTGCATGTCATCGGCGGTGGTGGGCTACAAACGCGCCTTCGGTGAAGACGTGGTGCCGTGCAGCTACGAGGACGTGGAAAACAGCGATCTGGTGGTACTCGTTGGCTCGAACGCGGCCTGGACGCATCCGGTGCTGTATCAGCGGCTGGTGCAGGCAAAACACAACAATCCGCAGATGAAAGTGGTCGTGATCGATCCGCGTAAAACCGCCACCTGCGATATCGCCGATCTCCACCTCGCGCTCAGACCCGGCAGTGACGCCGGGCTGTTTGTGGGGTTGCTCAATCTGATTCAGGGGCGCGGCGAGTGGCCGATCCCTCGCGTGGCGGCGTTTTGCGATCTGCCTTCAGACGAGATTGGCACCTTCTACGACTGGTTTGTCACCGCGCCACGCGCGATCACGCTCTACACCATGGGGATCAACCAGTCCTCCAGCGGCAGCGACAAGTGCAACGCCATCATTAACGTGCATCTTGCCAGCGGAAAGTTCAACCGTCCTGGCTGCGGCCCGTTTTCGCTGACCGGACAACCAAATGCCATGGGCGGGCGGGAAGTGGGGGGACTGGCGAATCAGCTGGCGGCGCACATGAACTTCGAGCCGGACGATCTCGCGCGCGTGGCGCGTTTCTGGGGAACGGAACGGCTGGCGCAGACCCCGGGCCTGATGGCGGTGGAACTGTTTGACGCTATTGCCCGCGGCGAGGTGAAGGCGGTGTGGATCATGGGTACCAACCCTGCCGTGTCACTTCCCGACAGCCACGCGGTGTGCCAGGCTCTGGCGGCCTGCCCGCTGGTCATGATATCTGAGGTGATGCAGGAGACGGACACCAGCCGGTTTGCCCATATCCGTTTTCCCGCCCTGGGCTGGGGCGAGAAAAACGGCACGGTGACCAATTCAGAACGCCGTATCTCCCGCCAGCGCGCCTTTCTGCCTGCGCCGGGCGAGGCCAGACCGGACTGGTGGATCATCGCCCGGATCGCAGACCAGCTCGGTTATGGCGATGCCTTCGCCTGGGAACACCCTCAGGAGATATTTTGTGAACATGCGGCGCTAACGGCGTTTGAAAATAACGGCGAACGGGCGCTAAACCTGCGCGAACTGGCGTCGCTGTCGCGAGAGGCGTGGGACGAGCTGGCGCCGTATCAGTGGCATGCCGGTGATTTCCCGCAAAGAACGCTTGTTCCGGTTGACCCCTCCCCGCATGGGGCAGGCGTCGACGAATTGTACCCCTTGATACTGAATACCGGGCGGATCCGCGATCAGTGGCACACCATGACGCGCACGGGGTATGTTCCGCGTCTGATGCAGCATATCGATGAGCCTTTTGTTGAGATGAACGCAACCGATGCGGCGCGCGCCGGGCTGACTGACGGCCAGCTGGCGCGGGTAAGCTCCCCGCGCGGAGTGATGGTTGCCAGAGTACGTATCTCCACCGCGCAGCGTGCAGGCGAGCTGTTTGCGCCGATGCACTGGAACGCGCAATTTGCCCGCCAGGGTAAGGTCAATGCGCTGGTGGAAGGGCGGGTTGATGCCGGGTCCGGCCAGCCGGAGAGTAAACAAACCGCGGTGAGGATCATGCCCTGGCTACCCGCCTGGCAGGGTGAACTGTATGCCCGCGAGCTGCCAGCGCTGCCGCCGTCGGTCTGCTGGTGGCGTAAAGCCTCACGTCTGACGGTGGCGGGGGAGCAGCCGTTGCTGTCGTGGATCATGGCGTACGCCAGCGGTCGGGGCTGGCAGTTACAGGTGGCACAGACGGGAGAACGCAGCAGCGTGCTCGCCTGGCATCACGGTGAGCTGATGCTGGGCTACTGGGAGGGCCATACGCTGCCGGCGCTGGCGCATGCGTTTATTGAAGAAGCCTTTGCTGCTGCGCCCGTCCAACTTGCTGAACGCCATGCGCTGCTGCACGGGCAACGGCCGGACGAAGATGCCGATCCCGGGCGAATTATCTGTAGCTGCTTCAGCGTGGGTGAAAATACGATACGTAAGGCAATAGCCGGAGGCTGTGATTCTGCCCCAGCGCTGGGCGTGAAGCTGCGCTGCGGCACGAACTGTGGTTCCTGCGTGCCGGAGCTGAAAGCGCTGTTGGGATAATAGTGTAAGGGCGTCGGGTGGCGGCTTCGCACCGGTACGAATTTGTAGGTCGGGTAAGGCGAAGACGCCACCCGACAAATCTTTTCAGGATATTCCTGAAATTTCTCTTAAGACTGGTTTTCAGGGCTTATGGCGTTAACATAATAAGTGTTTGTTCATAAACACAGGTTCTGATTGACGACGTTGAAGGCTGTATCGTCCCGCATCCGTTTTTTGCTGTTACTCCCCCTTTTTACGGCTGGAGCCGTTCATGGTGCGCCGAAATCCTTCGTGCAGCAGGCGCAAAATCCGTTTGATAACAACGGCGATAGTCTGCCGGATCTCGGCATGGCGCAACCGACCAGCGAAGGCGAAAAGCATCTGGCTGAAATGGCTAAGGCCTTCGGTGAAGCCAGTATGACCGATAACGGCCTGACGGCCGGGCAGCAGGCGCGACAGTTCGCGTTTGGCAAGGTGCGGGATGCCGTGAGCGGGGAAGTCAACGAGCAGATTGAATCCTGGCTTTCACCCTGGGGAAACGCCAACGTCAATGTGCTGGTGGATGACGACGGCAACTTTAACGGCAGCAGCGGAAGCTGGTTTATCCCCTGGAACGACAACACCCGCTATCTGAGCTGGAGCCAGCTTGGGCTGACGCAGCAGACAGACGGGCTGGTGAGTAACGTCGGGGCAGGTCAGCGCTGGGTTGCCGGAAACTGGCTGCTGGGCTACAACACTTTTTACGACAACCTGCTGGAAGACAACCTGCAACGTGCCGGGCTGGGCGCAGAGGCGTGGGGTGAAAACCTGCGCCTGTCGGCCAATTACTACCAGCCGTTCGCTGGCTGGCAGCCGCGTTCCGACATCCGCGAGCAGCGCATGGCGCGCGGATACGACGTAACGGCCAAAGCCTGGCTTCCCTGGTTTCACCACCTCAACACCAGCGTCAGCTTTGAACAGTATTTTGGCGATAACGTCGATCTGTTTAACAGCGGTACGGGGTATCACAACCCGGTTGCGGTCAACCTGGGGCTGAACTATACCCCCGTACCGCTGGTCACCCTGACGGCTGCCCATAAGCAGGGGGAGAGCGGCGTTAGCCAGAATAACCTCGGGCTGAAGCTCAACTATCGTTTTGGCGTGCCGCTGGCGAAACAGCTTTCCGCCGGGGAAGTGGCGGCGACGCGCTCGCTGCGGGGCAGCCGCTATGATTCACCCGATCGCGATAATCTGCCCGTGATGGAATTCCGTCAGCGCAAAACCCTCTCGGTATATCTGGCCACGCCGCCGTGGGATCTTAAGCCAGGCGAAACGGTGATGCTGAAGCTGCAAATTCGCAGCACGCACGGTATCCGGCAGATCCACTGGCTGGGTGATACCCAAGCGCTCAGCCTGACCTCACCGGCAAACGGCAACAGCAGCGATGGCTGGAGTGTGATCATGCCTGCATGGGATGATTCGGAAGGGGCGAAAAATACATGGCGGCTTACGGCCGTGGTGGAAGATAAGGATGGGCAGCGTGTCTCCTCCAATGAGATCACGCTTTCCGTGGTGCAACCGCTCGTCGCAATGCCTGCCGACGATCCACGGTGGAAGTTGCTGCCGGATGAGTAAGTTAAAAAATGCGCTCCTGATGCACCCAGACGGCGGCTTCGACGCGGGATTTTAACTTCATTTTTTTCAGCATGTGTTTGACATGCACTTTGACCGTGCTCTCGGTGATGTCCAGACGGCGGGCGATCATTTTGTTCGGCAGCCCCTGGGCAATCAGCTTCAGAATGTCACGCTCGCGCGGGGTCAACTGGCTGACGTCACGATCAGACGTGGCGCGGTTCGCACGCAGGCTGGCGGCCAGTACCGGCGTTAACGCTTCACTCAGCACCATCTCGCCTGCGGCAGCCTGTTGCAGCGCCTTGAGCAGATCTTCCGGCTCCATATCTTTCAGCAGATAGCCGTCTGCCCCTCGCTTGAGGGCGGTGACCACGTCTTCTTCATGGTTTGAGACGCTGAAGACCACCACCCGGCCAGAGAGGGATTTCTCCCGCAGCTTGTCGAGGGTTTCCAGGCCATTCATGCCCGGCATGTTGAGATCGAGCAAGATCAAATCAGGATCGAGCGATTCGGCAAGTTCAATACCCTGTTCGCCGTTACTGGCTTCCCCGACGACGGTGATATCTGGCGCCATGCTGACAAGCTGTTTAACGCCAGTGCGCAGCATCGGATGATCGTCAATCAACAGGATAGATGCCGGTTCCTGATTAGTCATGGTTTTCTCCTTGAGCAGTTATGAGGGGCTTTTCGGGTATAAAGGTGACCACAACTTCGGTGCCACCTGACTCTCCCCGGCGAACCTGGCAATCACCGCGCAGGCTTTGCGCGCGGTCTCGCATAATAATTAAACCATAGTGGTTCGTTCGTTCGGCATTTTCCGGCACGCCGCGGCCGTTATCCTGAACCCTGAGCTTCACCTGATTATCCTGGCAGCTGACGGTGACCGTGACGGCCGTCGCCTCGGCATGCTTGAGCACGTTGCTCAGGGCTTCGCGGGCAATTTGCAGCAAGTGGATCGCCTGGTGAGAGGGGACAAAACGCGGTGGCAGCTGGTAATCCAGCTTCACCGGGAAGCCCAGCCGGGCGCTAAACTCCTGACAGCTGGATTCCAGCGCAGGGCGCAGCCCCGGCTCGGTGAGCTGCAAACGGAAGGTGGTCAGCAGCTCGCGAAGCTGAATCCACGAGGTGTTAAGCTCGTTGCGGATCTGGCTGAGCAGCTGTTTGCTGCTCTCGGGCATGCCTTCATCCTGCATTTGCAGGCAGCTCACCTGCATCTTCATGCAGGAGAGGGACTGGGCGATGGAGTCGTGCAGCTCGCGGGCGATGGTGGCACGCTCCTCCATCACGATCAGCTGCTGCTGTTTCTCCTGGTGGCGGTCGAGCGCCAGCGTGGCCGTGAGCTGCTCAACAAGCGTATCGACCAGCTGCTGCTGGTCGTGGCTCAGGTGACGTCCGGCGGGCAGGGTGGCCAGCAAAATACCGTACTGGGTATGGCTGTCCATCAGCCGCCACTTGAGGGTCGTGCCGCTGGTGGTAAGTGGCGGCAAGCCGCGCGGGCACAGATGACACCCTTTATCGTCGCAGGAGATGTCCGACTGACAGGTAAATTCCTGATGGTTTTCCTCATCCTCAACGTCGTAAACCCGAAGCTCAAGATCGCGGAGCAGAGTCAGATTTTGCAGGCCGTTCAGTACCGGCGAGAGACGTTCGCAAAGCGGGACCTGCATATGCAGGCGACGGTTCGCCTGCCAGAGGAAAGAGAGGATCTCGTTTTTCTGCTCAAGCCCGGCGGTTTTCTCCTGGACGCGTTGTTCCAGTACCGCGTAGCTTTCTGATAGCTCTGCCGACATGGTGTTGAGCGCCTCGCCGAGCATCGCCATTTCGTTGCGCCCGCTGATGTGCGTGCGCTGGGTAAAATCGCGCTGTGTGACGGCGCGGGCCATCGCCAGGAGCTGTTTCCAGGGGTTAAGCAACCGCGCGCGCAGCCAGATAACCGTGAAAATCAGCAGCAAACCCATAAACAGCGCCATTGCGCGGTGAACCATCACCACACGGTCAATGCGTAACTCTGTGGTGCGATCGAATGAGGAGACAAGATGATCGATGCGTGACACAAACCCGGCGACGTCCCGGGCGACCGTTTCCCGGTCTTCCGCCCGCTTTAACCCAGGCTCCAGCTGGGTATGCCAGTAGCCCTGAAGCGCCTTAAGCTGAGATTGCTGACCGTCACGGATGGCGGCTCTTTCCAGTTCAGGGCTGAATGCGGTACGCTCCATTTCGTCGATAAGCGGTTGGTCAGCCTGCGTCAGCGGCACCGACGCCAGCAGCCGGTAACTCTGCATACGTAGCGAGCCTGCCTCGTTGATGGCATGCGCGTTACCCTGTACACCCTGTACCAGCCAGCCAGAAATAGCCATGCCGGTCACGCCGATAGCGGTGGACAGCAGAACAATAAGCGCCAGCTGGTTAACCAGCGTCAGCGGAGATAAACATCTTTTTAACATAGAGTTGCCGGGCTCCTGACGTGACCTGATTGCAGGAATGGCGCTATTCTGGTGCATACCCTGGAGTATACCCATACCAATAAAGGATTACCTCTAAATTGCCAGAGGGGTAACGGTTAGTGGGTGGACGAAGCAGGGATGCGTCAGCACCGTGAAAAACCACACCTTTTTTACGTTTTGCATCTACTCATTAAGAGTGATGGCTTTTTTTTCGCCGCAAAACCTCCCACTTTTCCTTTGATTTATATCAACTTACCGCCGCTCTAAAGCCCTAATGTTTGCAGCATCATTCGAGAATCAGAGGTGTCTATGAGTCACTCTTCCGCTCCCGAAAGGGAAACTGGTGCCGTTATTACAGACTGGCGTCCAGAGGATCCGGCGTTCTGGCAACAGCGCGGCCACCGTGTAGCAAGTCGTAATCTGTGGATTTCCGTTCCATGTCTGTTACTGGCGTTTTGCGTCTGGATGTTGTTTAGTGCGGTTGCGGTTAACCTTCCAAAAGTGGGCTTTACCTTTACTACCGATCAGCTGTTTATGTTGACCGCGTTGCCGTCGCTTTCAGGCGCACTGCTGCGCGTTCCTTACGCGTTTATGGTGCCGGTCTTTGGTGGTCGTCGCTGGACGGCTTTCAGTACCGGGATCATGATCGTACCGTGCGTGTGGCTCGGTTTTGCGGTGCAGGATACCTCCACACCGTTTAGCGTATTCGTGATTATCTCTCTGCTGTGCGGTTTTGCGGGGGCGAACTTTGCGTCCAGTATGGCAAACATCAGCTTCTTCTTCCCGAAAGCGAAGCAGGGTGGTGCGCTGGGCATTAACGGCGGCCTCGGTAATATGGGCGTGAGCGTGATGCAGCTGATTGCCCCGCTGGCGATCTCTGTCTCCATCTTTGCGGCCTTTGGCGGCGGCGGTGTGACGCAGCCCGACGGTTCCGTGCTGTTCCTGCAAAACGCCTCCTGGATTTGGGTACCGTTCCTGGTGGTCTTTACCCTGGCGGCGTGGTTCTTCATGAACGATCTGTCCGCGTCCAAAGCGTCACTGAGCGAGCAGCTGCCGGTGCTGAAGCGTGGCCACCTGTGGGTGATGGCGCTTCTGTATCTGGCGACCTTCGGCTCGTTCATCGGTTTCTCAGCAGGCTTTGCCATGCTGTCTAAAACCCAGTTCCCGGACGTGCAGATCCTTCAGTTTGCCTTCTTCGGTCCGTTTATTGGCGCGCTGGCACGTTCGCTGGGCGGGATGATCTCCGACCGTCTGGGGGGAACGCGCGTTACGCTGGTGAACTTTGTTGTGATGGCCATCTTCTGTGCGCTGCTGTTCCTGACGCTGCCTGCGGGTGGTGAGGGGGGTAACTTCTTTGCCTTCTTCGGCGTCTTCATGGTGCTGTTCCTGACCGCCGGGCTGGGCAGTGCGTCTACTTTCCAGATGATCTCTGTCATCTTCCGCAAGCTGACCATGGACCGCGTGAAAGCGCAGGGCGGGAGCGACGAGCAGGCAATGCGTGAAGCTGCTACCGATACCGCTGCGGCGCTTGGGTTTATCTCTGCGATTGGCGCGATTGGCGGCTTCTTTATTCCAAAAGCGTTCGGTATCTCACTGGATCTGACCGGCTCTCCGGCGGGTGCGATGAAGGTATTCCTCGTCTTCTATATCGCCTGCGTGGTCATCACGTGGCTGGTATATGGCCGTAATACCAAGAAAAACAAGTAAGCTTGATTATCCGTTTGCGCGGCCTGAGTGCCGCGCTTTTTTTAAACACTGAATAGTTACAACATACTATCGACGTTACCCGTGATCACCCGCAGGTAACGCTGTGATCGCCATCGCTTTACAGGTGTGTCTACCCCTTAATACCTAAGATGTTAAATTTTGCCTCGACTATTGTACGATAAATAAAATATATCTATATAAATCATAAAGTTAAAAAATATTAACGGCTACCGCTTTGGTGGTATTTGATCTAATACCCCCCTTCAGAGACCCCCTTCGTCTTGATCGTTATCAATTCTCACCATCTTTCATAGCGTTACCTTCGCTGCAAATCAGCAATGTCGATTTAGAGAGCCACAGGCTCCACACAGGAGATACCCGATGAGCAAATTTTTGGACCGGTTTCGCTACTTCAAACAGAAGGGTGAAACTTTTGCCGATGGGCACGGCCAGGTTCTGGATACCAACCGGGACTGGGAAGACGGTTACCGTCAACGCTGGCAGCATGACAAAGTTGTCCGTTCTACCCACGGCGTAAACTGCACTGGCTCATGTAGCTGGAAGATTTTCGTTAAAAACGGTCTGGTGACCTGGGAAATGCAGCAGACCGATTATCCGCGTACCCGTCCGGATATGCCGAACCACGAGCCGCGCGGCTGCCCGCGTGGGGCCAGCTACTCCTGGTATCTCTACAGCGCCAACCGTCTGAAATACCCGCTGATGCGTAAACGCCTGATGAAAATGTGGCGTGAAGCGAAAGCGCAGCACAGCGATCCGGTTGATGCCTGGGCCTCCATCATTGAAGATGCCGACAAAGCGAAAAGCTTCAAGCAGGCGCGTGGTCGCGGTGGTTTCGTTCGTTCTTCCTGGAAAGAGGTGAACGAGCTGATTGCGGCTTCCAACGTCTACACCGTGAAAACCTACGGTCCTGACCGTGTGGCAGGCTTCTCGCCAATCCCGGCGATGTCGATGGTCTCTTACGCCTCCGGCGCGCGCTACCTGTCACTCATCGGTGGTACCTGCCTGAGCTTCTACGACTGGTACTGCGACCTGCCGCCAGCGTCGCCTCAGACCTGGGGTGAGCAGACCGACGTGCCGGAGTCCGCCGACTGGTATAACTCCAGCTACATCATCGCCTGGGGCTCTAACGTTCCGCAGACCCGTACCCCGGATGCGCACTTCTTTACCGAAGTACGTTACAAAGGGACCAAAACCGTCGCCGTGACCCCGGACTACGCCGAAATCGCCAAACTGTGCGACCTGTGGCTGGCGCCGAAACAGGGTACCGATGCCGCAATGGCGCTGGCGATGGGCCACGTCATGCTGCGTGAATTCCACCTCGACAAGCCAAGCCAGTATTTCACCGATTACGTGCGTCGCTACACCGACATGCCAATGCTGGTGATGCTCGAAGAGCGTGACGGCTATTACGCCGCAGGCCGTATGCTGCGTGCCGCGGATCTGGTGGACGCGCTGGGTCAGGAAAACAACCCGGAGTGGAAAACGGTCGCCTGCAACAGCAACGGCGAGCTGGTGGCGCCAAACGGTTCTATCGGCTTCCGCTGGGGCGAAAAAGGCAAATGGAACCTGGAGCAGCGTAACGGCACCACGGGTGAGGAGACGGAGCTGCGTCTCAGCATGCTGGGCAGCCAGGACGAGATCGCCGATGTCGGCTTCCCGTACTTTGGTGGTGAAGGTTCCGAGCACTTCAACAAGGTTGAGTTGCAAAACGTTCTGATGCACAAGCTGCCGGTGAAGCGCCTGCAACTGGCGGACGGTTCTACTGCTCTGGTCACTACCGTCTACGATCTGACCATGGCTAACTACGGCCTGGAGCGCGGCCTGAACGACGAAAACTGCGCGACCAGCTATGATGACGTGAAGGCTTATACCCCAGCCTGGGCGGAACAGATCACCGGTGTGCCACGCGCCCAGATCACCCGTATCGCCCGCGAATTTGCGGAAAACGCCGACAAAACCCACGGTCGCTCCATGATCATCGTCGGTGCCGGTCTGAACCACTGGTATCACCTCGATATGAACTATCGCGGCCTGATCAACATGCTGATCTTCTGCGGCTGCGTCGGGCAGAGCGGCGGCGGCTGGGCGCACTACGTGGGCCAGGAAAAACTGCGTCCGCAGACCGGCTGGCAACCGCTGGCGTTTGCCCTTGACTGGCAGCGTCCGGCTCGTCACATGAACAGCACCTCCTACTTCTATAACCACTCCAGCCAGTGGCGCTACGAGACGGTTACCGCCCAGGAACTGCTGTCGCCGATGGCGGATAAATCCCGCTACAGCGGCCACCTGATTGACTTCAACGTGCGCGCTGAACGTATGGGCTGGCTGCCGTCTGCGCCGCAGCTGGGTACGAACCCGCTGCGTATTGCGGAAGCGGCGAAGCAGGCGGGCATGTCACCGGTGGACTACACCGTTAAATCCCTCAAAGACGGCTCAATCCGCTTCGCGGCAGAACAGCCGGAGAACGGTAAAAACCATCCGCGTAACCTGTTCATCTGGCGCTCTAACCTGCTGGGTTCGTCCGGTAAAGGCCACGAGTACATGCTGAAATACCTGCTCGGTACCGAAAACGGTATTCAGGGGAAAGATCTCGGCAAGCAGGGCGGCGTGAAGCCGGAAGAAGTGGAGTGGAAAGACAACGGTCTCGACGGCAAGCTGGATCTGGTGGTGACGCTGGACTTCCGTCTGTCCAGTACCTGCCTGTACTCCGACATCGTGCTGCCTACTGCCACCTGGTACGAAAAAGACGACATGAATACGTCGGATATGCATCCGTTTATTCATCCGCTGTCGGCGGCCGTTGACCCGGCGTGGGAATCAAAAAGCGACTGGGAAATTTACAAAGACATCGCGAAGAAATTCTCTGAAGTCTGTGTAGGGCACCTGGGCAAAGAGACCGACGTGGTGACGCTGCCAATCCAGCACGACTCCGCTGCCGAATTGGCTCAGCCGCTGGACGTGAAGGACTGGAAAAAAGGCGAGTGCGACCTGATCCCGGGCGTAACCGCGCCGCACATTATTCCGGTTGAACGTGATTACCCGGCAACTTACGAACGCTTTACCTCTATCGGCCCGCTGATGGAGAAGATCGGTAACGGCGGTAAAGGCATCGCCTGGAACACCCAGAGCGAAATGGATCTGCTGCGCAAGCTCAATTACACCAAAGCAGACGGCCCGGCGAAAGGCCAGCCGATGCTGAACACGGCAATTGATGCGGCAGAGATGATCCTGACCCTGGCCCCGGAAACCAACGGCCACGTGGCGGTGAAAGCCTGGGCGGCCCTGAGCGAGTTTACCGGTCGTGACCACACGCACCTGGCGAAGAATAAAGAGGAAGAGAAAATCCGCTTCCGCGATATTCAGGCCCAGCCGCGCAAGATTATCTCCAGCCCGACCTGGTCTGGCCTCGAAGATGAACATGTGTCCTATAACGCCGGCTACACCAACGTTCACGAGCTGATCCCATGGCGCACGCTTTCTGGCCGTCAGTCTCTGTATCAGGATCACCAGTGGATGCGTGACTTCGGTGAAAGCCTGCTGGTTTACCGTCCGCCAATCGACACCCGCTCCGTGAAAGCGGTGATGGGCGCGAAATCGAACGGTAACCCTGAGAAGGCGCTGAACTTCCTGACGCCGCACCAGAAGTGGGGTATCCACTCCACCTACAGCGACAACCTGCTGATGCTGACGCTGTCGCGCGGGGGGCCAATCGTCTGGATGAGCGAAGCGGACGCCAAAGATCTGGGTATCGAAGATAACGACTGGATCGAAGTGTTCAACAGCAACGGCGCCCTGACGGCACGTGCGGTGGTGAGCCAGCGTGTACCGGCCGGGATGACCATGATGTACCACGCGCAGGAACGTATCGTTAACCTGCCGGGGTCTGAGATCACCGAGCAGCGCGGCGGTATTCACAACTCCGTGACCCGTATTACGCCGAAGCCGACCCACATGATCGGTGGTTATGCCCAGCTGGCCTACGGCTTTAACTACTACGGCACCGTAGGATCGAACCGCGATGAGTTCGTGGTGGTACGTAAGATGAAGAATATTAACTGGTTAGATGGCGAAGGTAATGACCAGGTACAGGAGAGCGTAAAATGAAAATTCGTTCACAAGTCGGCATGGTGCTGAATCTGGATAAATGCATCGGCTGTCATACCTGCTCAGTCACCTGTAAAAACGTCTGGACCAGCCGTGAAGGTATGGAGTACGCCTGGTTCAACAACGTGGAAAGTAAGCCGGGCACTGGCTTCCCGACCGACTGGGAAAACCAGGAGAAGTGGAAGGGCGGCTGGATCCGTAAAATCAACGGCAAACTGCAACCGCGCATGGGTAACCGTGCCATGCTGCTGGGAAAAATCTTCGCTAACCCGCATCTGCCGGGCATTGATGATTACTACGAGCCGTTTGATTACGACTACCAGAACCTGCACAACGCGCCGGAAAGCAAACACCAGCCGATCGCCCGTCCTCGCTCGCTGATCACCGGTCAGCGCATGGACAAAATTACCAGCGGTCCAAACTGGGAAGAAATTCTGGGCGGCGAGTTCGAAAAACGCGCCAAAGACCAGAACTTCGAGAACATGCAGAAGGCGATGTACGGCCAGTTCGAAAACACCTTCATGATGTATCTGCCGCGCCTGTGCGAACACTGCCTTAACCCGGCATGCGTGGCGACCTGCCCAAGCGGCGCCATCTACAAGCGTGAAGAAGATGGCATTGTGCTGATCGACCAGGACAAGTGCCGCGGCTGGCGTATGTGCATCACCGGCTGCCCGTACAAAAAAATCTACTTCAACTGGAAGAGCGGTAAGTCTGAGAAGTGCATCTTCTGCTACCCGCGTATCGAAGCCGGTATGCCGACCGTCTGCTCAGAGAGCTGCGTAGGTCGTATCCGCTACCTCGGCGTGCTGTTGTACGACGCGGACGCGATTGAAAATGCCGCAAGCACCGAGAACGAGAAAGATCTGTATCAGCGTCAGCTGGACGTCTTCCTCGATCCAAACGATCCGAAGGTTATTGAGCAGGCGCTGAAAGACGGTATTCCGCAGAGCGTGATTGACGCCGCACAGCAGTCCCCGGTGTACAAAATGGCGATGGACTGGAAGCTGGCCCTGCCGCTGCACCCGGAATACCGCACGCTGCCGATGGTCTGGTACGTGCCGCCGCTGTCTCCGATTCAGTCTGCGGCGGACGCGGGTGAACTGGGTAGCAACGGCATTCTGCCGGACGTGGAAAGCCTGCGTATTCCGGTTCAGTATCTGGCCAACCTGCTCACCGCAGGGGATACCCAGCCGGTACTGCTGGCGCTGAAACGTATGCTGGCGATGCGTCACTTCAAACGTGCGGAAACCGTTGACGGCGTTAACGATACCCGCGCGCTGGAGGAGGTCGGCCTGACCGAGGCGCAGGCGCAGGAGATGTACCGCTATCTGGCAATCGCTAACTACGAAGATCGTTTCGTGGTGCCGAGCAGCCACCGTGAACTGGCTCGCGAGGCCTTCCCGGAGAAAAGTGGGTGTGGCTTTACCTTTGGCGACGGTTGCCACGGGTCAGACAGCAAATTCAACCTGTTCAACAGCCGCCGCATTGACGCGATGGATGTGACCAGCAAAACGGAGCCGCACCAATGATTGAACTCGTCATTGTTTCGCGTCTGCTCGAGTACCCTGATGCTGCGCTTGTGCAGCATCAACAGGAACTCTTTGATGCACTCGCGTCATCTGAAAACCTGGATAAAGAGGATGCCCAGAAGCTGGGCGTTTTCCTCCGCGATCTGCTGGCACGCGATCTTCTTGATGCGCAGGCGGACTACAGCCAGCTGTTTGACCGGGGCCGTGCCACGTCTCTGCTGCTGTTCGAACACGTTCACGGTGAATCCCGCGACCGTGGTCAGGCGATGGTGGATCTGATGGGCCAGTACGAGCAGCACGGTTTGCAACTCGACAGCCGCGAGCTGCCGGATCACCTGCCGCTGTATCTGGAATATCTGGCGCAGTTGCCGAAAGAGGAAGCGCTGGGCGGGTTGCAGGACATTGCTCCCATTCTGGCGTTGCTCGGCGCGCGTCTCCAGCAACGTGAGAGCAGCTATGCAGTCCTGTTCGATCTGCTGGTGAAACTGGCTAACGCCTCGGTTGACAGTCAAAAAGTGGCGGAAAAAATTGCGGATGAAGCCCGTGACGATACCCCACAAGCACTGGATGCCGTCTGGGAAGAAGAGCAGGTGAAATTCTTTGCTGACCAGAGCTGTGGCGAATCTGAAATCTCCGCGCATCAGCGTCGTTTTGCCGGAGCGGTGGCTCCGCAATATTTGAATATCTCTAACGGAGGACAGCACTAATGCACTTCCTGAATATGTTCTTCTTTGACATTTACCCGTATATCGCGGGCACCGTATTCCTGGTGGGAAGCTGGCTGCGTTATGACTATGGCCAGTACACCTGGCGTGCTGCCTCCAGCCAGATGCTGGATCGTAAAGGGATGAACCTGGCGTCAAACCTGTTCCACATCGGGATTTTGGGAATTTTCGCCGGCCACTTCCTGGGGATGCTGACCCCGCACTGGATGTACGAAGCGTGGCTGCCGATTGACGTGAAGCAGAAGATGGCGATGATTGCCGGCGGCGCCTGTGGCGTGATGACCCTGGTGGGTGGTCTGTTGCTGCTGAAACGACGTCTGTTCAGCCCACGCGTGCGGGCTACCACGACTGGAGCGGACATCCTGATCCTCTCCCTCCTGATGGTGCAGTGTGCGCTTGGTCTGCTGACCATTCCATTCTCTGCGCAGCATATGGACGGCAGCGAGATGATGAAGCTGGTTGGATGGGCGCAGTCTGTCGTGACCTTCCGCGGGGGCGCTTCTGAGCATCTGGACGGCGTGGCGTTTATCTTCCGCGTTCACCTGGTGCTGGGTATGACCCTGTTTGTGCTGTTCCCGTTCTCTCGCCTGGTGCACATCTGGAGTGCGCCGGTGGAGTACCTGACGCGCAAATATCAGGTTGTGCGTGCTCGTCGCTGATTCGCTGTATTAATACAACCCCGCATTTGCGGGGTTTTTTTTGTCCCCGATCCAGGGGGGCGTGCGGATGCCGGGTGGCGGCTGCGCCTTACCCGGCCTACAGACCCTATTCGTAGCCCCGGTAAGCGAAGCGCCACCGGGGAAAACAGGCAGGGAAGGATTACTCCCGGCATCGAGAAATATGGAGCATTGTGCTTGAGTGAGTGCTTAAGAATCTGGAAGTGATGGTGGTGGGGGAAGGATTCGAACCTTCGAAGTCGATGACGGCAGATTTACAGTCTGCTCCCTTTGGCCGCTCGGGAACCCCACCAGGGGTAATTCATATTTTGAGGTAAAGCTGGAGATGGTGGTGGGGGAAGGATTCGAACCTTCGAAGTCGATGACGGCAGATTTACAGTCTGCTCCCTTTGGCCGCTCGGGAACCCCACCACGGGGTAATACTTTTAACTGGCCTGCTTCCTGTTGGAAGCGGGGCGCATCATATCAAATGAGACGCCCCTGTAAAGCATTCCTTTAGGAAAATGAAGCTGTTTGCCTGCTTTTTATCCGTAAAGGCGTAAAGCTAATCAATTCATTTTCCGAGGGATTAAAGAATAATCGTTCTGTTGCCGTACACAAAGACGCGCTGAGCAAGTACCTGATACAGCGCACGGCTCAGTACGTTCTTCTCAACGTCACGGCCAGCACGCATCATATCTTCTGCCGTGTAGGTGTGATCCACGTGAATTACGTCCTGCATGATGATTGGGCCTTCGTCCAGATTGTCATTCACGTAGTGCGCGGTTGCGCCAATGATCTTCACCCCACGCTCGTATGCCTGGTGATACGGACGCGCGCCAATAAAGGCGGGCAGGAAGGAGTGGTGGATGTTGATAATCTTGTTCGGGAAGCGCGCCACGAAGGATGGCGTTAGCACGCGCATATATTTCGCCAGCACCACGTAGTCCGGGTTATGCGCTTCAATCGCAGCAGCCATCAGGTTGTCGTGCTCTTCACGGGTATGGCCTTCGTGACTGACCAGTTCAAACGGAATGTCGAAACGTTCAACCAGCGTACGCAGCGTCTCGTGGTTGCCAATGACGGCGGCAATTTCGACGTCCAGGCCACCGTAGTTGGCTTTCATCAGCAGATCGCCCAGGCAGTGCGCCTCTTTGGTGACCAGAATGACAATGCGGCGACGGCCCGCCGGGTTAAGCTCACGCACCGAGCCTTCCGGCAGGGCGCTGTCCAGATCGGCAAGCAGGGTTGTGTCGTTGAAAATGCCTTCCAGTTCGGTACGCATAAAGAAGCGACCGGTACGGTGGTCAACGAACTCGTTGTTCTGCACGATATTCAGTTCATGCTTGTAGCAAATGTTGGTAATTCGTGCGATCAGCCCTTTTTGATCGGGACAGATAGTGCGCAGAACTTTACGTTGTAATGATTGCATCGCCGGGAAATCCTGTTTATGTATTTGCGAAGTCTGAGTTGTCAGGCATTACTGCCGCAACACTTTTTAAATTTTTTTCCTGAACCACAGGGGCAGGGATCGTTACGACCGAATTGCGGACGTGTGCCGTCAATATAATACCATTGCCCGCTGTCCTTTAAGAACCGTGAGCGTTCAATGATGGCGCCGGGTTTGTTTTGTTCGCTAAAGCGGGCGACAAAACTGACATAGCCCTCGTTGGCATCGCGGCCGGGAGCGGCTTCAAAGACGGTGAGGCCCAGCCAGACGGTGTTGGCAAATCCGGCTTCAATCTCTTGGCGAAAATCGGCAGCATGGCAGGACGGATGCCAGGTTTTAATCAGGTAGTCTGCGTTTTTGATCACAAAAGCAGTATACCGCGAGCGCATAAGGTGTGACGGGTCTGGTGCAACCTGCTCGCCAGAAAGATATCGCTGGCAACATAGGCTATACTCCAGAGCGCTACCACAGGGGCAGAGTTGAGACACGATTCTCTTCCTGGAACAAAAAATAAGGCGTTAAACGCTTAAGGTAGCAATATGTTAACTGAGCAGGTGCGTTGACGCTATGTCGGGAATCCAGGGGAAGTAAAACAGGGCTAATGAGAAAGGTAAAAATTGGACTGGCGTTGGGCTCAGGTGCAGCCCGGGGTTGGTCACATATTGGCGTTATCAATACCTTAAACCAGATGGGGATTGACGTTGATATTGTCGCAGGATGTTCTATCGGGTCGCTGGTCGGATCCGCGTACGCCTGCGGTAAGCTTCCGGAGCTTGAAAGCTGGGTGCGCTCCTTCAGTTACTGGGATGTGCTGCGCCTGATGGATCTCTCCTGGCAGCGTGGCGGCCTGCTGCGCGGCGAACGCGTGTTCAATCAGTTTCGTAAGATAATGCCCCTCGCTGACTTCAGCCACTGCCAAATGCCTTTCGGGGCCGTTGCAACCAACCTCAGTACGGGCAGGGAGTTATGGCTCACTGAAGGGGATATTCATCTCGCCGTTCGTGCATCCTGTAGCATGCCGGGGTTAATGGCGCCTGTGCCTCACAACGGCTACTGGCTCGTTGATGGGGGCGTGGTGAATCCTGTCCCTGTCTCTCTGACGCGCGCCATGGGGGCGGATATCGTTATTGCCGTGGATTTACAGCACGACGCACACCTTATGCAGCAGGATTTGATGCCGGTTAATCTTCAGAGCGATGACACGGAAGAAGAGAAACTTGCCTGGCATGCGCGATTACGCGGCAGAATAGGGCGCCTGACCGCCCGTCGCGCGGTGACCGCGCCGAACGCCATTGAAATCATGACGACCTCTATTCAAATCCTTGAGAATCGCCTGAAGCGAAACCGTATGGCTGGCGATCCTCCGGATATTCTTATTCAACCCTATTGTCCACAAATCTCTACCCTTGATTTCCACCGGGCTGAGGCCGCCATAGCAGCGGGCTCGTTAGCCGTCGAAAAGAAAATAGATGAACTGTTGCCTTTTGTGCGTACAGCACGTTGAGCACTTTTTTGATTACTTCAGCAAAATCTGACAGGCGATAGTACCAATAGCATGCCACTATTGAGTAACTGTCAGCCAGGGGAGGAACCATGACACAGCCATTGGCCGGAAAACATATTTTGATAGTTGAAGACGAGCCCGTTTTCCGATCGCTACTGGATTCGTGGTTATCCTCACTGGGTGCAACCACGTCCCTTGCCGAAGATGGCGTCGAGGCACTGGAAAAAATGGCCAGCATGGCGCCTGATCTGATGATCTGCGACCTTGAGATGCCGCGCATGGACGGATTAATGCTGGTGGAAAACCTGCGTAATGAAGGTTATCAGACACCGATACTGGTGATCTCGGCCACCGAAAATATGGCGGATATTGCTAAGGCGTTGCGTTTAGGTGTGCAGGATATTCTGCTCAAACCGGTTAAAGATTTGAACCGTCTGCGTGAAACGGTGTTGGCCTGCCTGTATCCCAATATGTTTAATTCCCGGGTGGAAGAAGAAGAACGTCTTTTCCAGGACTGGGATGCTTTAGTCAGTAATCCGCTCGCGGCCGCGAAGCTGCTTCAGGAACTTCAGCCGCCGGTGCAGCAAAATATCTCTCATTGCAGAGTAAATTATCGCCAGCTGGTAGCGGCTGACCAGCCTGGGCTGGTGCTGGATATTGCGCCGTTATCAGATTCTGACCTCGCTTTTTATTGCCTGGATGTTACCCGGGCGGGAGATAACGGCGTTCTGGCGGCCTTATTACTCCGTGCGCTGTTTAATGGATTGCTACAGGAACAATTATCCCATCAGGGGCAACGACTTCCTGAGTTAGGCAGTTTACTAAAACAGGTCAACCAACTTTTTCGCCAGGCCAATTTGCCGGGGCAGTTCCCGCTTCTGGTTGGCTATTATCACAGCGGGTTGAATAACCTTATTCTGGTCTCTGCGGGTTTAAATGCCACGCTGAATACTGGCGAACACCATATTCAGGTGAGTAACGGCGTGCCGTTGGGTACGCTGGGAAATACTTACCTTAATCAAATTAGCCATCGCTGCACCTCCTGGCAGTGCCAAATTTGGGGTGCCGGAGGGCGGTTACGCTTAATGTTGTCCACGGAGTAAGCAGTCAGATTTTATTTTTCAGATTGCTTTACCTGTGTTTTTGCTGGCAGTGCTACTATCGCTGCAAGTTTCATGCGTATTTGTCTTAATTGTTCGGCAACGCGTTCTTTTCAGACCCGTATTAGTGGCTGAGACTGTATACTCAACGCGTTATTCAATGCATAAAAGTTCAAAACTTGAACAGTTCAGGAGAATTTCAATGGCTGCCCTTAATTCGAAAGTCAGAAAGGCCGTTATCCCGGTGGCGGGATTGGGTACCAGGATGTTGCCAGCGACGAAGGCAATCCCAAAAGAGATGCTGCCTCTGGTTGATAAGCCATTAATCCAGTATGTCGTGAATGAATGTATTGCAGCAGGTATCACCGAAATTGTGCTGGTGACGCATTCATCTAAAAACTCTATCGAAAACCATTTCGATACCAGTTTCGAACTCGAAGCAATGCTGGAAAAACGCGTTAAGCGCCAGTTGCTGGAGGAAGTGCAGTCTATTTGCCCTCCACACGTTACCATTATGCAGGTTCGTCAGGGCCTGGCGAAAGGCCTGGGGCACGCAGTATTGTGTGCACACCCGGTAGTGGGTGATGAGCCGGTCGCGGTTATTCTGCCTGACGTGATTCTTGATGAGTACGAGTCCGATCTTTCCCAGGAAAACCTGGCGGAAATGATTAAACGCTTCGACGAAACCGGCAGCAGCCAGATTATGGTTGAGCCAGTCGACGACGTGACCGCTTACGGCGTGGTTGACTGCAAAGGCGTTGACCTGCAACCTGGCGAAAGCGTACCGATGGTTGGCGTTGTTGAAAAACCTAAAGCGGACGTCGCGCCGTCTAACCTTGCTGTCGTTGGTCGTTACGTCCTGAGTGCTGAAATTTGGGCTCTGCTGGCGAAAACGCCTCCGGGTGCGGGCGATGAAATCCAGCTGACGGATGCTATCGATATGCTGATCGAGAAAGAGACCGTGGAAGCCTACCATATGAAAGGTAAGAGCCATGACTGCGGGAATAAGCTCGGTTATATGCAGGCATTCGTCGAATATGGTATTCGCCATAACAGCCTGGGTGAAGAATTTAAAGCCTGGCTCAAAGGTAGCGTGGGTATTAAGTAATAAACTCACAGCCCAGTGAACAAGACCGGTGGAGCGATGTCCACCGGTTTTTTTATGCCTGTCGCTCCGTAATTGGCGGGGGATTGTCAAGGACGTTAAATAGGGAGCCTCACAATATGACAGAATGTAAGGAGATGTTCGGGCGAATATTACAGGCATAAAAAATCCCGCATTAAGCGGGATTTTTCAGAATCTTTCCAGATTAATCCTTGATCAGGAAGTCATCCAGTTGTTTACCTTGTTCGTCCATTGCTTTCTTGATTACAGCAGGAGTACGGCCCTGGCCGGTCCAGGTTTTCTCTTCGCCGTTCTCATCGATGTAGCTATATTTAGCAGGACGTGCCGCGCGTTTTGCTTTGGTACCGGTTTTAGCCGCAGCCATGCTGTTCAGCAATTCGTTTGGATCGATACCATCAGCAATCAGCATTTCACGATACTGTTGCAGTTTACGTGTACGTTCTTCGATTTCAGCCGCAGCAGCGCTTTCTTCTTCACGACGTTCGTTAACTACAACTTCTAATTTTTCGAGCATTTCTTCAAGCGTCTCAAGGGTACATTCTCTTGCCTGCGCACGAAGAGTACGGATGTTGTTCAGAATTTTAAGTGCTTCGCTCATTGTAGTAATCTCAAACTTATAATGGGGGTGGGTTTGTTGTCCTAATAATAGAGCCTTAATTTCACTTGTGCAATAGGTGGGAATGTAAGGAATTCAAAAAATACAAAATAAACGACGCTATTATTAATTACGCTAACTTAAATTTCATTGTTTGTTGGGTCTGTGAGATATCGTTTCAAACGGCAAAAGCGCGTCATTTGCGTGTATGTTTTGTGACTTTTACCTCAGGAATTATAGTTGCGATTGATAAATATCAGCCTTTTGTATTACCCCGAGTAAGCGCAGCGAAGACAAGAATAGTTAATAAATAGTGAATTTTAATGAACGAAGAAGACACTATAAAAAGAAGTGTTATCTCTGGTTGCGGACTCACCTTATTGTCAGTGTTTAATGCCTTTACTGCCTGTTTTAACGCATTATTTTGCGCTATTCGCGAAGGATTTACTGATGCATGGCAGGCTGGAGAGCGCAGCCCGCCGCTGATGACGGTACAAAATATGGTACAATGATCCATCGGGAATATTACACATTGATTAGGGTTCTTCGGCCAATGGCACAACTTTATTTCTACTATTCGGCAATGAATGCAGGGAAATCGACGGCGTTACTGCAATCCTCATACAATTATCAGGAGCGGGGGATGCGTACCGTTGTTTATACCGCCGAAATCGACGATCGCTTTGGGACAGGGAAGGTGAGCTCAAGAATAGGGCTCTCGTCGCCTGCAAGGCTGTTTAACCCTGAAACGGACCTGCTGGAGGACATTCGTGCCGAGCATGCCTTCAAGCCTGTCCATTGCGTTTTGGTAGATGAAAGCCAGTTCCTGACCCGAGAGCAGGTCCATGCGCTTTCAGAGGTCGTTGATGAGCTGGATATTCCCGTTCTTTGCTATGGATTACGTACCGATTTTCGTGGGGAATTATTTGCCGGCAGTCAGTATCTACTGGCCTGGTCGGATAAGCTGGTTGAGCTGAAAACAATCTGCTTTTGTGGCCGCAAGGCAAGTATGGTTCTTCGCCTGGACCAGTCGGGTAAACCCTATGCTGATGGCGAGCAGGTGGTGATAGGAGGCAATGAACGTTATGTCTCGGTCTGCCGCAAGCATTATAAAGAGGCGCTGGCTGTAGGCTCGCTGACGGCGTTACAGGGCGACAATCGAAAATAATAAGAATGTTTTACGGATCCTCAGATATAAAAAAACCCGCCAGCGGCGGGTTTTTTTATCATACTGTCAATCAAGCATTTTTCTTCGCTTTCTTGTCAGCCTTTACAACTGCGGGGATTTCAACTTTTACGGCAGCGACATCGCTTTCAGTGAAGTTACGACCGTAATAAGTATCCAGCAGGATCTGTTTCAGTTCGGAAATCAGTGGGTAGCGCGGGTTAGCACCAGTACACTGGTCATCGAATGCATCTTCAGACAGCTTATCTACGTGAGCGAGGAAGTCAGCTTCCTGAACGCCTGCTTCGCGGATAGATTTAGGAATACCCAGTTCAGCCTTCAGGCTCTCCAGCCATGCCAGCAGTTTCTCGATCTTCGCGGCAGTACGGTCGCCCGGTGCGCTCAGACCCAGGTGATCTGCGATTTCAGCATAACGACGGCGCGCCTGTGGGCGGTCGTACTGGCTGAATGCAGTCTGCTTGGTTGGGTTGTCGTTGGCGTTATAGCGGATAACGTTGCTGATCAACAGGGCGTTCGCCAGACCGTGAGGAATGTGGAACTGTGAACCTAGCTTGTGCGCCATGGAGTGACAGACACCCAGGAAGGCGTTAGCAAACGCAATGCCCGCGATGGTTGCCGCACTGTGTACACGTTCACGCGCAACAGGGTTTTTCGAACCTTCGTTGTAAGAAGCTGGCAGGTTTTCTTTCAGCAGTTTCAGCGCCTGCAAAGCCTGACCGTCAGAGAACTCAGAAGCCAGTACGGAAACGTAAGCTTCCAGAGCGTGAGTTACCGCATCTAGACCACCGAACGCGCACAGTGATTTCGGCATTTCCATGACCAGGTTGGCGTCAACGATAGCCATATCTGGCGTCAGTGCGTAGTCAGCCAGCGGGTATTTCTGACCGGTTGCGTCATCAGTCACAACGGCAAATGGCGTCACTTCTGAACCAGTACCGGAAGTGGTGGTGACGGCGATCATTTTCGCTTTCACACCCATTTTCGGGAACTTGTAGATACGTTTACGGATATCCATAAAGCGCAGCGCCAGTTCTTCGAAGTGAGTTTCCGGATGTTCGTACATCACCCACATAATTTTCGCGGCGTCCATTGGGGAACCGCCACCCAGTGCGATGATCACATCAGGTTTGAAGGAGTTCGCCAGTTCAGCGCCTTTACGTACAACGCTCAGGGTTGGGTCAGCTTCAACTTCAAAGAAGACTTCAGTTTCGACGCCAGCCGCTTTCAGAACAGAGGTGATCTGGTCTGCATAGCCATTGTTGAACAGGAAACGGTCGGTCACGATGAGCGCACGTTTGTGGCCATCAGTAATCACTTCATCCAGCGCGATTGGCAGAGAGCCGCGGCGGAAGTAGATAGATTTCGGAAGTTTGTGCCACAACATGTTTTCAGCTCGCTTAGCAACGGTTTTCTTGTTGATCAGGTGTTTTGGACCAACGTTTTCAGAGATGGAGTTACCACCCCAGGAACCACAACCCAGAGTCAGGGAAGGTGCGAGTTTGAAGTTGTACAGGTCACCGATACCACCCTGAGAAGCAGGGGTGTTGATCAGGATACGTGCCGTCTTCATCTTCTGACCGAAGTAAGCAACACGCTCAGGCTGGTTATCCTGGTCGGTGTACAGGCAAGAGGTGTGGCCGATACCGCCCATCGCCACCAGCTTCTCTGCTTTATCTACCGCGTCATCGAAATCTTTCGCACGGTACATTGCCAGCGTCGGGGAGAGTTTCTCGTGAGCAAACGGCTCACTTTCATCAACGACTTTCACTTCACCAATCAGAATCTTGGTGGTAGCAGGGACGCTAAAGCCAGCGAGCTCAGCGATTTTATACGCAGGCTGACCTACGATAGCCGCGTTCAGCGCACCATTTTTCAGAATCACGTCCTGAACGGCTTTCAGTTCTTTACCTTGCAACAGGTAGCCGCCGTGGCTGGCGAAACGTTCACGAACGGCGTCGTATACCGAATCAACCACGACAACAGACTGTTCAGATGCACAGATAACGCCGTTATCGAAGGTTTTAGACATCAGCACAGAGGCAACAGCACGCTTGATATCAGCCGTTTCGTCGATCACCACAGGGGTATTACCTGCGCCTACGCCGATGGCTGGTTTACCGGAGCTGTACGCAGCTTTAACCATACCAGGACCACCGGTCGCCAGAATCAGGTTAATGTCCGGGTGATGCATCAGGGCGTTGGACAGTTCAACAGAAGGTTGGTCGATCCAGCCGATGAGATCTTTTGGCGCACCCGCCGCAATGGCAGCCTGAAGCACGATATCTGCTGCTTTGTTGGTGGCGTCCTTCGCACGTGGATGCGGGGAGAAAATGATTGCGTTACGTGTCTTCAGACTGATGAGAGATTTGAAGATGGCGGTAGAGGTTGGGTTAGTGGTTGGAACGATACCGCAAATGATGCCGATCGGTTCTGCGATGGTGATGGTGCCGAAAGTATCGTCTTCTGACAGCACACCGCAGGTTTTCTCATCTTTATAGGCGTTGTAGATATACTCTGAAGCAAAGTGGTTTTTGATCACTTTATCTTCAACGATACCCATGCCGGATTCGGCAACAGCCATTTTAGCGAGAGGGATTCGAGCATCAGCAGCAGCCAGAGCGGCCGCGCGGAAGATTTTATCAACCTGTTCTTGGGTGAAATTGGCATATTCACGCTGGGCTTTTTTTACGCGCTCGACGAGGGCGTTCAGTTCAGCGATATTGGTAACAGCCATAATGCTCTCCTGATAATGTTTAAACTCTTTTAGTAAACCAGCGCTCGATACGTCTGACAGTATAGTCAGAGCCGATCCCACTTGCGTAACACACAGTAAAACAAAGGATTACTCACTGCTCCAGCTCACTAATTTACTAAAAGAGCCTTACCTTAGCATCATACCTTTTTGATAGGTGATCTCCCTGGCGGCGTAACCAAGATTACTCACTTCTGAGTACGAAAATTATGATCGAGATCAATTTTGTCCTAAGCTGATACCTTTCAGCAGGGTTATTTTGTGCTAATTATTCTACTGTTAAATAATTAAGTAACTATTGGAAGCAGCGATATCATTGATTACACAAATGTTTAACATCATGAATTGATAACGTTTAAGAACAGATTTCTGGTGAAGTATGCGGCTAAAAAGCGTATCTTCAGCGCGGATTTATCATGACATGCAGTTTCTCCCTGGCCATGCTCAATTGCGGAGCTTAATGTGATTCAAACGCTCTTTGATTTCCCTACATATTTCAAGTTTTTTATCGGCTTGTTTGCTCTGGTTAACCCGGTAGGGATCATCCCTGTCTTCATTAGTATGACCAGCTATCAGACGGCTGCGGCACGAAATAAAACCAACCTGACGGCAAACCTGTCGGTGGCGATCATCCTACTTACCTCTCTTTATCTCGGGGACGCCATTCTTCAGGTCTTCGGCATCTCGATTGATTCGTTCCGTATAGCAGGCGGGATCCTGGTGGTGACGATTGCCATGTCGATGATCAGCGGCAAGCTGGGGGAGGATAAACAGAACAAGCAGGAAAAATCAGAGACAGCTATCCGCGAGAGCATCGGGGTCGTGCCACTGGCACTGCCGCTGATGGCGGGCCCGGGGGCGATCAGTTCCACTATTGTCTGGGGAACGCGCTACCACAGCCTGATGCACCTGATTGGCTTTTCCGTCGCTATTGCGCTGTTCGCGCTGTGCTGCTGGGGTGTATTTCGTATGGCGCCATGGCTGGTTCGCTTGCTGGGACAAACGGGCATCAACGTGATTACCCGTATCATGGGTCTGTTGTTAATGGCGTTGGGCATCGAATTTATCGTTACCGGTATTAAAAGTATATTCCCCGGGTTAGTACACTGACTTTCATTTGAAAGAGCGGAGCCAGCGGCTCCGTTTTTTTTACGTGATTATCTGCAAATCATATAAATAAAGTTGAAATAGGCGCCAGTCATAATAAGTTCTACTAATAATCCTCTTCTGTTGTTTTTCAAGGGGTTGTTTATTTTCATTTCCCCTTGCCGCGCATAAATCCCTCAAACCCTCTGTTATTTTACTCACATGATACTCTGGGGCTTGCTGACAGATAACCGAAATGATATTAGTAATTTCGACGCTGACTCAGACGAATGTGCTAAATAATAATCAATTGTTAAATTATCGTGAAAAATCGTTCAGCTAAGCTTTGTCGTCGCGTTTGTAGCAACAAAATTTCTTATCTGTATGAATTACATCTCTTTTTGTTGATTTCGGCGTAAGCCAGGGTTGGCACCATAGTTATGCCAGCCATCGTAAAAGAGAAATGCTTAACAAATTTGCAAAATGTATTGGCGAGAGATGGCACCATTTGGTACTTTCCGGCCTTATATTTTGCAGCATTAAACAAGTTGATGAGAACTATTTTCATATAGCCCTCACATAAGATATCCAACGCATCTCTCTGACAGGGGAGAGGTGTAAAGAATCGACGCAAGACCGCCGTACGAGCGGTCAGTAATAATGAAGTCGGTGATAGCAAGAAGTAAAAAAAGAACCTGACAGTAGCAAAAAAAACTCCTGCGCTGTACAGGCCCCAACAGGGGATTACACAACTGGCGAAGGCCGGTCATTATAATGAGTGGAGTATCAACACAATGTCCATCATCACAAAAAAAAGTCTGGTAGCGGCGGGGATTTTAACTGCGCTAATCGCGGGCAACGCTGCAATGGCTGCGGACGTTCCTGCTGGTGTTCAGCTGGCTGAGAAGCAAACGCTGGTACGTAATAACGGTGCGGAAGTGCAGTCTCTTGATCCGCACAAAATTGAAGGTGTTCCAGAGTCTAACGTTAACCGCGATCTGTTTGAAGGTCTGCTGGTGACTGACGTAGACGGCCACCCGGCTCCGGGCGTGGCGGAAAAATGGGACAACAAAGATTTTAAAGTCTGGACCTTCCATCTGCGTAAAGATGCGAAATGGTCCGACGGTACGCCGGTTACCGCCGAAGATTTCGTCTATAGCTGGCAGCGTCTGGCGGATCCGAATACCGCCTCCCCGTATGCGAGTTACCTCCAGTATGGCCATATTGCCAATATCGATGACATCATCACGGGTAAAAAGCCAGTAACCGACCTGGGCGTAAAAGCCATCGATGCCAACACCTTTGAAGTGACGTTGAGCGAACCTGTTCCGTACTTCTATAAGCTGCTGGTTCACCCGTCCGTCTCCCCGGTACCAAAATCCGCAGTAGAAAAATTTGGTGAAAAATGGACGCAGCCTGCGAATATTGTGACCAACGGTGCATATAAGCTGAAGGACTGGGTCGTTAACGAACGTATGGTGCTGGAGCGCAACCCGCAGTATTGGGATAATGCGAAGACCGTTATCAATCAGGTCACCTACCTGCCAATCTCTTCTGAAGTGACGGACGTAAACCGCTACCGCAGCGGTGAAATCGACATGACCTATAACAATATGCCGATTGAACTGTTCCAGAAGCTGAAAAAAGAGATCCCTAAAGAAGTTCACGTCGATCCGTATCTGTGCACCTACTATTACGAAATTAACAACCAGAAAGCACCGTTCACCGACGTACGTGTTCGTACCGCACTGAAGCTGGCTCTGGATCGCGACATTATCGTGAATAAAGTGAAGAATCAGGGCGACCTGCCGGCTTACAGCTACACCCCGCCTTACACCGACGGTATGAAGCTGGTTGAACCTGAATGGTTCAAATGGTCCCAGGAAAAACGTAACGAAGAAGCGAAAAAACTGCTGGCTGAAGCTGGCTATACCGCCGACAAGCCGCTGACCTTTAGCCTGCTGTACAACACCTCCGATCTGCATAAAAAACTGGCTATTGCCGTCGCGTCAATCTGGAAGAAAAACCTCGGCGTGAACGTGAAGCTGGAAAACCAGGAATGGAAAACCTTCCTCGATACGCGCCACCAGGGAACCTTTGACGTGGCACGTGCAGGATGGTGTGCGGACTATAACGAACCGACCTCATTCCTGAACACCATGCTGAGCGACAGTTCGAACAATACCGCACACTATAAGAGCCCGGCGTTTGATAAGCTGATTGGCGAAACCCTGAAGGTGGCAGATGACGCCCAGCGCGCCGATCTGTACGCGAAATCAGAACAACAGCTCGATAAAGACTCTGCGATCGTTCCGGTTTACTACTACGTTAACGCCCGCCTGGTGAAACCATGGGTAGGGGGTTATACCGGTAAAGACCCGTTGGATAATATTTCCGTTAAGAATCTTTATATTATCAAGCATTAATGGCAATACGTGGGGCGAGCGAGCTTGCCCCACTGTGTCTATTTTGTAACATTCATCAGGCACACGCCAGAAGGTACGGGCAATGTTGAAATTTATCCTGCGTCGCTGTCTTGAAGCGATTCCAACGTTATTTATTCTAATTACAATTTCCTTCTTCATGATGCGTCTTGCACCGGGCAGTCCTTTTACCGGTGAACGCACGCTTCCGCCAGAAGTTATGGCCAACATCGAAGCGAAATACCATTTAAACGATCCTATCACCACGCAGTACTTCAACTATCTGAAGCAGCTTGCACACGGTGATTTTGGTCCGTCATTTAAATATAAAGACTATTCCGTTAACGACCTGGTGGCGTCAAGCTTCCCGGTATCGGCTAAATTAGGGGCTGCTGCATTTATCCTGGCCGTTGTTCTCGGTGTCACTGCGGGCGTTATCGCTGCGCTAAAACAAAATACCCGATGGGATTACGCCGTAATGGGGGTCGCAATGACCGGGGTGGTTATCCCCAGCTTCGTTGTCGCGCCGTTGCTGGTCATGATATTCGCCATAACCCTGAAATGGCTTCCCGGGGGCGGCTGGAACGGCGGGGCGCTGAAGTTCATGATATTGCCGATGGTGGCATTATCTCTGGCCTACATCGCCAGCATCGCCCGTATTACCCGCGGTTCAATGATTGAAGTCCTGCACTCGAACTTCATCCGTACCGCCCGTGCGAAAGGGCTGCCGATGCGCCGGATTATTTTCCGTCATGCCCTCAAGCCTGCACTGTTACCGGTACTCTCCTATATGGGTCCGGCTTTTGTCGGCATTATCACGGGTTCAATGGTGATTGAAACCATTTATGGCCTGCCGGGCATCGGGCAGCTGTTTGTTAACGGGGCGCTTAACCGTGACTATTCGCTGGTGCTGAGCCTGACGATCCTCGTGGGCGCGCTGACCATTCTGTTTAATGCCGTTGTCGATGTGCTGTATGCCGTTATCGACCCGAAAATCCGTTACTAACTGGAGCACGCCATGATGTTGAGTAAGAAAAACAGCGAGGCGCTGGAAAACTTCAGTGAAAAGCTGGAGGTCGAAGGTCGTAGCCTTTGGCAGGACGCCCGCCGTCGTTTTATGCATAACCGTGCCGCCGTTGCCAGCCTGGTCGTGCTGGTGCTTATCGCGCTGTTCGTAACCCTGGCACCAATGCTCTCTCAGTTCACCTATTTCGATACGGATTGGGGCATGATGTCCAGCGCGCCGGATATGGAATCCGGGCACTATTTCGGCACCGACTCCTCCGGGCGTGATTTGCTGGTGCGTGTGGCGATTGGCGGCCGTATCTCCCTGATGGTTGGCATCGCGGCGGCGCTGGTGGCGGTGATTGTCGGCACGCTTTACGGCTCGCTTTCCGGTTACCTCGGCGGGAAAGTGGACTCCGTGATGATGCGTATGCTTGAAATTCTGAACTCCTTCCCGTTCATGTTCTTCGTCATTCTGCTGGTGACCTTCTTTGGTCAAAATATCCTGCTGATCTTCGTGGCGATCGGGATGGTGTCCTGGCTGGATATGGCGCGTATTGTGCGCGGCCAGACGCTGAGCCTCAAACGTAAGGAGTTTATCGAAGCCGCACAGGTTGGCGGCGTTTCTACCGCCAATATTGTGGTGCGTCATATCGTTCCTAACGTGCTGGGCGTGGTGGTGGTGTACGCCTCCCTGCTGGTGCCAAGTATGATCCTGTTTGAATCTTTCCTGAGCTTCCTGGGATTAGGTACGCAAGAGCCGTTGAGTAGCTGGGGCGCTCTGTTAAGTGATGGCGCAAACTCCATGGAAGTGTCACCGTGGTTACTGATGTATCCGGCGGGCTTCCTGGTCGTCACCCTGTTCTGTTTCAACTTTATCGGCGATGGCCTGCGTGATGCCCTCGACCCGAAAGACCGTTAAGGAGCGCCGTCATGACCATTATTGAAACGGCAACCGCGCCACAGGCGCAACAGTGGACCAGCGCACTGCTGGACGTTAAAGACCTCCGCGTGACGTTTAAAACCCCTGACGGTGATGTTACTGCCGTTAACGATCTCAACTTCGACCTGCGTGCCGGTGAAACGCTGGGCATTGTGGGCGAATCCGGTTCCGGTAAATCCCAGACCGCATTCGCGCTGATGGGCCTGCTGGCGTCAAACGGCGTGATCGGCGGTTCGGCGACGTTTAACGGGAAAGAGATCCTGAATTTGCCGGAACATGAGCTGAACAAGCTGCGCGCCGAGCAGATTTCAATGATTTTCCAGGATCCGATGACGTCCCTGAACCCCTATATGCGGGTGGGCGAACAGCTGATGGAAGTGCTGATGCTCCACAAGGGGCTGGGTAAAGCCGAAGCGTTTGAAGAGTCCGTCAAAATGCTGGATGCGGTGAAAATGCCTGAAGCACGCAAGCGCATGCGCATGTATCCGCACGAGTTTTCCGGCGGTATGCGTCAGCGCGTTATGATCGCGATGGCATTGCTTTGCCGGCCAAAACTGCTGATCGCTGATGAACCAACCACCGCCCTGGACGTGACCGTTCAGGCGCAGATCATGACGTTGCTGAACGAGCTGAAGCGCGAGTTCAACACCGCCATCATTATGATCACCCACGATTTAGGCGTCGTTGCCGGGATCTGCGACAAAGTGTTAGTCATGTATGCAGGCCGCACGATGGAATACGGTAATGCTCGCGATGTGTTCTATCAGCCAGCCCATCCGTACTCTATCGGGCTGTTGAATGCCGTTCCGCGTCTTGATGCGGAAGGGGAGTCGCTGCTGACTATCCCGGGTAACCCGCCAAACCTGCTGCGTCTGCCAAAAGGCTGCCCGTTCCAGCCGCGTTGTCCGCATGCGATGGAAATCTGTAACAGCGCACCGCCGCTGGAAGCGTTTGCCCCAGGCCGTCTGCGCGCCTGCTTTAAGCCGCTGGAGGAGCTGGTATGAACGCGATCGACGAAAAAAGAAATGTGCTGCTCGAAATCGCTGACCTGAAGGTCCATTTCGATATCAAAGACGGTAAACAGTGGTTCTGGCAGCCTGCCAAAACCCTGAAAGCGGTGGATGGCGTCACGCTACGCCTGTACGAAGGCGAGACCCTGGGCGTGGTAGGCGAATCCGGCTGCGGCAAATCGACGTTTGCGCGTGCGATCATCGGCCTGGTGAAGGCCACCGACGGGAAAGTGGCCTGGCTTGGCAAAGATCTGCTGGGGATGAAGCCGGATGAATGGCGCGACGTGCGCAGCGACATCCAGATGATTTTCCAGGATCCACTTGCGTCCCTGAACCCGCGTATGACCATTGGCGAAATCATTGCCGAGCCGCTGCGCACCTATCATCCGAAGATGCCGCGCCAGGAAATTCGCGATCGGGTGAAAGCGATGATGCTCAAGGTGGGTCTGCTGCCTAACCTCATCAACCGCTACCCACACGAGTTTTCCGGCGGTCAGTGCCAGCGTATCGGTATCGCACGCGCGTTGATCCTTGAACCAAAACTGATTATCTGTGATGAGCCGGTTTCGGCGCTGGACGTTTCCATCCAGGCCCAGGTGGTTAACCTGCTACAGAAACTGCAACGGGAAATGGGGCTGTCGCTGATCTTCATCGCCCACGATCTGGCGGTGGTAAAACACATTTCGGACCGTGTGCTGGTCATGTATCTGGGCCACGCCGTGGAGCTGGGCACGTATGATGAGGTGTACCACAATCCTCTGCACCCTTATACCAAAGCGCTGATGTCTGCGGTTCCCGTTCCGGACCCCGATCTGGAAAAAAATAAAACCATTCAGCTTCTGGAAGGTGAACTGCCTTCGCCAATCAACCCGCCTTCAGGCTGCGTATTCCGTACGCGATGCCCAATAGCCGGGCCGGAATGTGCAAAAACACGGCCGGTTCTGGAGGGCAGTTTCCGACATGCGGTTTCCTGCCTGAAAGTAGACCCGTTATAATCGCAAGGGCTGACATGATGTCAGCCCTTATTTTTCGAGGTTAATGTGTCGCGATTATTCACGTCGGCCCGTCAGCGGCTGTATCACCTTTTATTTGATCCTGAAACGGTTTCCGGTCGCCGCTTCGAAGGTCTGTGTGGTTTATTTGCGCTGATTAGCGTCATTATTATCTTTATCGAATCCGGCGCCGGAACGCAGTACCACATGACGTATGAGGAGTGGCACGTTTTCGTCTGGCTGGAATTGATTGTCACGCTGGTGTTTACTGCGGAATATGTGCTGAGGGTCATTAGCTGGCCAAATCCGGCGAAATACGTTTTCAGCTTCTGGGGATTTATTGATTTAGCCACCATCCTGCCGCTGTATGTCATGTGGCTGTGGCCTGAGATCAGCTTGAATTATGTGTTTGCCTGGCGTGCAATGCGGGCGATTCGTGTGTTACGGATTCTCAAACTGCTGCGCTTTATGCCGTCGCTGCGGGTTTTTTGGGTTGCCATTGTCAGCGCCCGCCACCAGCTGATTCTCTTCTATTCGTTTATTGCTATCGTGATGATCGTTTTTGGCTCCCTGATGTATTTAATCGAAGGGCCGAAATACGGGTTTACCACGCTTAATGCGTCTGTTTACTGGGCTATCGTCACGGTGACCACCGTGGGCTATGGCGATATTACCCCGCATACGCCGCTCGGACGTATTGTGGCATCGGTTCTTATCCTGATCGGCTATTCGGTGATAGCGATTCCGACGGGGTTAATTACCACCCATATGAGCAGCGCCTTCCAGAACAGCAAGCAGCAACGCAAATGTCCGAATTGTCAGCAGGGGAATCATGAACCCGGTGCGCGGTTTTGTCACCGCTGTGGAAATGCCTTACCGGATTAAATAAAAAAGGCTGCGCGGGCAGCCTTTTTTATTATTCGCGCCAGAGGATATGGCACAGTTTGTGATCTTTCTCGCGGCACAGCAGGACGCGGGCAAAGATGTCGTTAATTTCTCCGCCGTCTTCATCTGCAAGGCCAATCACCACCTCGGCGAAGAAGTCCGGGTTGAGATCAAAATCGACATGTTCGGCCCAGTCTTCAGCCGGATCGAACAGCTCAGCACCGCCACGCTCTTCAAATTGCAGGTTGAAAAGAATGACGTCAGCAGGGTCGAGATTATCGACCGCCAGCTCGAGAAAAATATCGTAGGCCTGTTCGAGCGTTTCGTCTTCGGTCAGGCGATTGTTCAGATCCATTTCCATGATGACTACCTGTTAAACATCGTTGGGCACGTTTTACAGCAACGGACTAAAGAAGTAAAACAGTCGTTCGGCAATTCGCTGCCACAGCGGACGTTTCGCCCACAGTCTGGCGTCCAGCAGGCGTGAGCGGGAGATATAATCGTCCTGAACCGCAGCCAGATCGCCACCGAACCCGGCGTCATCAATGACCAGCGTAATTTCAAAATTCAGCCACAGACTGCGCATATCGAGGTTGACGGTACCCACCAGGCTCAGCTCTCCGTCCACCAGCACGCTCTTGGTGTGTAACAGGCCGCCTTCGAACTGATAAATTTTAACGCCTGCGGCCAGCAGCTCACTAAAGAACGCGCGGCTTGCCCATCCCACCAGCAGCGAATCGTTCTTACGCGGCATAATAATGCTCACATCCACTCCGCGCTGTGCCGCTGTACAGATGGCATGCAGAAGGTCGTCGCTGGGAACGAAATAGGGCGTGGTCATGATCAGATATTCCCGCGCGGAGTACGCGGCGGTCAGCAGTGCCTGATGGATCAGATCTTCCGGGAAGCCAGGACCGGAGGCGATAGTGTGGATAGTGTGCCCGCTGGCTTCCTCAAACGGCATGATATTGCCATCCGGCGGCGGGGGAAGAATGCGTTTCCCGGTTTCAATTTCCCAGTCGCAGGAGTAGACGATGCCCATTGAGGTCGCGATCGGTCCTTCCATCCGCGCCATCAAATCGATCCATTGCCCCACGCCGGAATCCTGCTTGAAGAAGCGGGGGTCAACCATGTTCATGCTGCCGGTGTAGGCGATGTAGTTATCGATCAGAACCATTTTCCGGTGCTGGCGGAGATCCATGCGGCGCAGAAAGACGCGGAAAAGATTCACTTTTAGCGCCTCGACCACCTCGATACCGGCGTTGCGCATCATGCCTGCCCACGGGCTACGGAAAAAGGCCACGCTGCCGGCGGAGTCCAGCATTAGGCGGCAGTGGATACCGCGACGTGCAGCGGCCATTAGCGATTCGGCGACCTGGTCCGCCATGCCGCCCGGCTGCCAGATATAAAACACCATCTCGATATTATGCCGGGCGAGCTGGATATCACGGATCAGCGCCTGCATCACATCATCAGAAGAGGTCATCAGTTGCAGCTGATTGCCTTTTACCCCAGCAATCCCCTGGCGGCGTTCGCACAGCTTGAACAGAGATGCGGCCACGCTACTGTTCTCTTCAGCGAAGATATGCTTGCAGGCTTTAAGGTCGGCAAGCCATTTCGCCGTGGAGGGCCACATGGCGCGGGCGCGTTCGGCACGGCGTTTACCCAGATGAAGTTCACCGAAAGAGAGATAGGCGATGATGCCCACCAGCGGCAGAATGTAGATAATCAGAAGCCAGGCCATGGCGGAAGGTACCGCTCTGCGTTTCATCAGAATGCGCAACGTCACCCCGGCAATTAACAGCCAGTATCCTAAAATGACCAGCCAACTCACCACGGTGTAGAAGGTTGTCATAAATAAAAAATCCTTTTGAAAGCGTATTGTTATGAGTTTACGCATCAGGATTCATCTGGCAAATAAAAACGGCAGATAAAAGCGCTGGTTTGCCGCCTGCTTAGGCATATAATGGCATCTCTGTTAGAGAAAGAGTTGTAGACATGAAGCGCAGTAGAACTGAAGTTGGGCGCTGGCGCATGTTGCGACAGGTGAGTCGTCGTAAGGCTCGTTGGCTGGAAGCACAATCCCGCCGCAATATGCGTATCCACGCCATCAGAAAATGTGGCCTGAACAGACACCGTAACGCGCTGTTGTTCGCGGTCCAGGACATCTGAAAAGCATGAAGGGCACCGTAAAGGTGCCCATTAAACATCCAGGCTATCAATTTTTGCAGTCTCTTCCCATCTGCTTTCCGCGATATACTAACTTCCAATAACGTCATGATATTAAAAGATGAATCCTTATCTCTGGATTTTTATTGTACTTTTGGCGCTGGATGCGCTCAGGGAAGATTTAGGACTTTCGTCATTTTCCTCATTGGCAGATTATGTTTTCGCATGGGGAATACATTTTTATTAAAGGAAAAAAGGATGAACGGAAAAGTAATGGCAGCACTCTTTGGGATTGCGATATTAAGCGGTTGTGCCAGCAGCAAAACCTCACCCGAACGGCACGCGTTTTATTTCGTGTCGCATCAGTCCAGCTTTACTGGCGGCAATTACACCTCCAGCGTGCAGAAAAATTATCAGCTGAACGTGGCGCAGTTCCACGAGCTTTATGCCCGGGGCAAAGCTGACCGCGCGGAAGGGCGGACTGAGGCTGAAGCCAGTGAATACGCGCAAAGCATTCGCGAACAGCTAAAAGAAAATGCGAAGTCGCAGGAATTGTTCGCAGGCAACGCGAAGGATAAATGGTCTTCGGACATGGACAGTAAAGACGCCCTATTATTTGGTAACGAACTGGCCGCGACTTATCTTGATGGCTATAACGGCGTACAATAGCGCAACTGATTCAGGGGATACCGTAATTACCGGTATCCCCGCTGTTTTTGAGCGAAAGGAGTGAGACGTGTTTGCGGAGTTTGGTGTACTGAATTTCTGGACCTATGTTGTCGGCGCATTTTTTATCGTGCTGGTTCCAGGACCGAACACCTTGTTTGTGCTGAAAACAGGGATTGGCCACGGCGTTAAGAAAGGCTATCTGGCAGCCACCGGTGTGTTTATTGGTGATGCCGTGCTGATGTTTCTGGCCTGGGCGGGCGTCGCCGCGTTGATCCAGACCACTCCGGTATTATTTAATATTGTCCGCTATCTGGGCGCGTTTTATCTGCTGTGGCTGGGCGGAAAAATGCTCTGGTCCGTTATGACGCGTCAAAAAAATGCGCACGAAAGTAGCGCCGAACCGGCAAGCGCAATCCTTAAGCGTTCGCTGGTGCTGAGCCTGACGAACCCGAAAGCGATTCTCTTTTACGTGTCGTTCTTCGTGCAGTTCATTGATGTCAATGCGAAGAATACCGGCACGTCGTTCCTGATCCTCGCCACAACGCTTGAGCTGATCAGCTTCATGTACATGAGCTTCCTGATTTTCTCAGGCGCGTTTGTCACGCGTTACCTCAAAACCAAAAAGAAACTGGCGAAGCTGGGGAACGGGCTGATAGGTCTGCTGTTTGTCGGATTTGCGGCGAGGCTGGCGTCGCTGCACTGAATGAAGAAAAGGCTCCCGAGGGAGCCTTTCGTTTCAGAATACTTTTTTATACGGACGAACCGTGACTTTCTCGTACACGCCGGCTGCGACGTACGGGTCTGCTTCTGCCCAGGCCTGCGCGGCTTCCAGAGATTCAAACTCGGCAATCACCGTGGAGCCGGTAAAACCCGCCGCGCCCGGATCGTTGCTGTCAACGGCAGGCATCGGGCCTGCGGTCAGCAACCGACCTTCATCCTGTAGCAACTGTAAACGCGCCAGATGAGCAGGGCGAACGGAAAGACGTTTTTCCAGAGAATCAGGTACATCTTCAGCGTAAATCACGTAAAGCACGGCAAAGCTCCTTAACCGGTAAAAGTGACAATTACGTTATGTGAAAGCGCAAATGACTGCAATGTAAAGATAATAACAATGTTAAAACCCTGATCTGGATGCCCCTTTTTTGCCCTCATGTACGCTTAAATTGCGCCAGGACAAAGTGTCTTATTGAATATGATTGCTATTTGCATTTAAAATCGAGGTTCGGTTTTTTAACGTTGATGATTATGACTTCGATGACCCTTGATTTACCTCGCCGCTTTCCATGGCCGACGCTGCTTTCCGTCGTTATTCACGGTGCTGTCGTGGCGGGTCTGCTCTATACCTCGGTTCATCAGGTTATTGAAATGCCGGCGCCAGCGCAGCCAATTTCTGTGACCATGGTATCGCCTGCGGATCTTGAGCCGCCGCAGGTTGCGCCGCCGCCGCCACAGCCCGTTGTTGAACCCGAGCCGGAGCCAGAGCCCGAGCCGGTTCCTGAACCGCCGAAAGAAGCGCCGGTAGTGATCCATAAGCCGGAGCCGAAACCTAAGCCGAAGCCAAAACCCAAGCCGGTCAAAAAGGTGGAAGAGCGTCCGAAACGCGAAGTGCGTCCGGTTGAGCCACGCGCCACGCAGCCGGTTGAAAATGCCGCCCCGTCACGTCCGCTGATGAATAACACCACGACCGCGACAAAACCGACGGTAACGGCGCCCGCGGGCCCGCGCGCGCTGAGCCGTAACCAGCCGCAGTACCCGGCACGTGCCCAGGCGTTACGTATTGAAGGGCGTGTACGGGTGAAATTCGACGTTACGGCCGATGGACGTGTCGATAACGTGGAAATCCTGTCCGCACAGCCGGCGAATATGTTTGAACGCGAAGTTAAATCGGCCATGCGCAGGTGGCGCTATGAAGCCGGTAAACCCGGCAATGGGTTGATTGTGAACATTGTCTTCCGCCTGAACGGCGGGGCACAGATGGAATAAAAGAAGCCTCCGCAAGGAGGCTTTTTTTTACCTGAGGATCAGCTCCGTGGGAGCTGGCGGGGCTTACCGTCGCTATCCACCGCCACATAGATAAATAATGCCTCCGTCGCCTTATAGCGCTGACCAATCGGCTCAGAAGAGACTTTTTTCACCCATACTTCAATGTTGATGGAGACAGAGGTATTGCCGCGTTTTACGCAGCGTGCGTAACAGCACACCACGTCCCCCACCGCGACAGGGCGCAGAAAGGTCATGCCATCGACCCGGACTGTCACCACGCGCCCGTGTGCAATCTCTTTTGCCAGGATTGCACCGCCCATATCCATCTGCGACATCAACCAGCCGCCAAAAATATCGCCATTGGCATTCGTATCCGCAGGCATTGCCAGTGTGCGTAAAACCAGTTCGCCCTGTGGGGCGTCATTTGTTGTCATTGTTTTTAAACTCGTAACTGAAGACTTCAGGCGGGATGCTACTATGATTTCTGGCTGGAGAGAATAGGGTTAGCGCCCGCAGAGCAGGCGCCAGCGGGTCAGAAGGACAGGGTCACGCCTGCGTAATACGCACGGCCTGGTTCGTTATAGGTCGATGCACCGTCATTTTCTCGGTAAATTTGCTTATCAAAGAGGTTGCTGATCCCGGCATTCAGGCGGAGATCTTTTGTCAGTTGATAGTTACTACCGATCCCAACGATGGAATAGGCGCCAATCTCTTTATCTGACATCGCATTCTGCTCTTTGCGGATTTCAGCATTTTCTCTTGGCTTCTGGCGGCCATACATCGTCCAGCTAAGGTTCGCTGAAAGTTTGCTGTTAACCTGCCAGTCGAGCATCGTGTTGACGGTATATTTTGGGATAATCGACAGAGGGTTGCCGGTGTCCTTACTTTCAGACTGAATCATATACGTCGCATTGGTACGCCAGGTTAGCGTGTCGCGGATAACCGGGACGGTGAGGTTGCCTTCCAGCCCCTCAACAACAGCCTTTCCTCCGTTCTGCCACTGAAGGATATTTGCGCCGCTGCTTGTCTGGCCCAGCACGTCCGTTCCTGAAACAATCTTGTTTTTGTAATCGTTGCGGAACCAGGTTATGCCAGCCTCGTAGCCTTCCAGCGCAAAGGCCAGGCCAATCTCTTTGTTCACGCTGATTTCAGGATCCAGATCCGGATTACCTAACAGGTAACAGCTTCCTTCGGAAACGTTGTTCGGGCAGCCATTGCCGCGGGTGGAAAGCAGATAGCCTTCGCTGGATTGATACAGGTTTGGCGCTTTAAATACCCGAGCGATACCCGCTTTAACCTTGAACATGTCACCCAAATCCTGAGAGAGGTTCAGGCTAGGACTCCAGTTGCTGCCAAACTGATTGTGATAATCAAAGCGGAGCCCTGGGATCAGGTTGGTGCCCTGGCGCGCTTCAATATTGTCCTCAAGATAGATGCCAGTGAGGTCAGCGCTGTTTTTGCTGTTGCGCTCAGAAGCCGTACCGGGAACGCCGTTAATCACTTCTCCCGACACATTTGTCGCCTGCATTGAGGCCGGATCGTTCAGTTCATCACGGTTCCATTCTGCACCCACGGTTAGCGTCTGTTCGACCAGCCAGAAGAAAGGCATGTTCAGTTCACCCGTTGAACGGTATGACTCCAGCCGGCTGGTATCGTATTTATCGCTATTGATCATCCCCTCAACTTTGCCCGTAGAGCCTTCTTCCAGGCGGGTGTTGTTGGTCTTTTCATAATAAACACCGAACTTTGACTGACCCCAGTCCCAGATGCCGTTGTGCGTAATGCCATAAGACTGGCGGTACATTCGGTTCGTTTCGTGTCCATACAGGGACGACACCAGACCGTCAGGGCTGACGTTGCTGTTGCTGTATTGAGTATCACCCGCGTAGATATTGCCCTGGCGGCTGTAGCTGTAGTCGAAATCGATAATCTGCTGTGGCGTGAGTTTCCAGGAGAGCAGGGCATTAATGTCCTTGTTGCGCACGCCTTCACGTCCGGCGGCGTAAGAGCCGTTTTGCGCGGTGTTGATGTCCTGAGCATCTGCGTCAGTTTTGTTGATATTCCCGTACAGGCGCATCGTTAACGCATCGCCCGCAAGGGGGCCGCTCAGATCAAAATTAGCGCGTTTCGTCGCTCCCTCTTTATCATTTTCAGGCTGGTTAGTGTACAGGGAGAGCGAGCCGTGCCAGTCGTTGGTCGGGCGTTTGGTAATGATGTTGACGACGCCGCCGGCCGCCCCCGAACCATAGCGGGCGGCAGCAGGTCCCCGGAGCACTTCAATGCGCTCAACCATCTCTGGCGGAACCCAGTTGGTATCCCCGCGGGTGTCGCGCTCCCCGCGCCAGCTGTAGCGCACCGAGTTACGTGACGTCACCGGCACACCGTCAATCAGAATCAGCGTGTTCTCCGGCCCCATACCGCGGATGTCGATCTGGCGGTTGTTACCGCGGCTGCCTGTCGCGCTGTTTCCGGTGAGGTTAACCCCGGGCATTTTGCGAATAATTTCTGAAAGATCGTTAACCGGTGGATCCTTTTCTATGTCCTTTGCCGTGATGATGGAAACCCCCGGCTGTTGCTTCAGCGCCTCTTCAGCGGTGGCCTGAACAACCATTGTTTCACCATCGGCGAGAGGATCTTCCGCTGCGTGTGCGCTCTGATAAAGCGTTGAAAGAATGGCGAGCGTAAATGTAGCCGGGGCAAATCTTATTATGTTATTCATCAACTCATTTCCATTTGTTAAAAATGCGATGACGAATATTAATGATAGTCATTCTCATTACAATAAAGTGACAGCAATCTCCATAAAATCTTCATGATTCAGACATTTTCGCAGGGAGGATGTAGAGAAAAGAGAAGGCGGGAAAAGAGGCCAGACCGCGCGGCGATCTGGCCAGAAGGATCAGTGCTTGTCATCCTGCGGCATGTGGCGATAAATATAAACGCCGCTGAGCAGGGTGAAGATAAGAGTCAGCGCCGTCAGACCAAACACCTTGAAGTTGACCCAGATATTCTGCGGCAACCAGAATGCGATATAGATATTCGCCAGACCACACAGAATAAAAAATAGCGCCCAGGCGATATTCAGACGCCCCCACACAGCCTGCGGCAGGGTCAGTTCTTTCCCCAGCATGCGCTGGATCAGCGGCTTCTTCATCACCCACTGGCTGATGAGGAGTGCGCCCGCAAACAGGCCGTAAATCACCGTGACCTTCCATTTGATAAATTCATCATTGTGGAAGAACAACGTCAGACCTCCAAACACCGCCACCATCAGGAAGGTGATGAGCGCCATCTTTTCAACTTTGCGATAGCGAACCCAGCTGTAAATCAGCACCACAGCCGTTGCCACAATCAGCGCCAGCGTACCGGCATAAATGTCGTACAGCTTATAAAAAGCGAAAAATACGATCAGCGGTAAAAAATCAAGAAACTGCTTCATTCTGCGATCCCAGTTACTGACGAATTAACATGTACAGGCGGAACAAATAGACCAGCAGCACGGCTGAAATCAGATTGCTCAGCGTATTGGCGACAACCGCTCCGACGTTTGGCGTTAACACCGCAAAATTCGGCGCAAACAGCAACAGCAGAGTTTTGGCCAGCAGCCAGCTGATAACGGCCGGGGCGACCAGTCGCATATTGGCCCATGCGAGCCTGATGCTGCTGCGCATGGCGGTGAAAATGCCCATTTTGTCCTGCACAACCATTACTGGCGCGAATGAAAGCACGATAGCCAGCAGCACGCCCGGAACGACAACCAACATTATCCCCATCTGGACCAGCAGCGTGGTAAGGAAGATGAGGATAAACAGTTTTGGCAGCACCGGAGCGCTGGCCCCGATTGCACGTAACGCGCTGACGCGTTGGCCGGCAGACACCAGTTGGATCATCAGCAACACGCCACCCGCCAGAATGGCGTTGCCAATCAGGCCCGAGAAGGTAGATGCCGCAGATGCGCGCAGCAAGATTTGCTGTTGCTCTGGCGTCATATTCTGTACAAGGTCAAACAACCCTGCGCTGCCTGCAAGATTTTCCCCCTGGCTCAGCGTGGCAATCTGTTCATCACTGGGTGAGAACGCATGACCCAGCACCACCGTAATAAAGGCGCACAACAACGCGATCAGTAAAAAGGTAATGAACTGATTGCGGAAAAAATTTCCCGTGTCACGGTAGACAGACTTCGCCGTGATAGACATGCACTCTCCTTGAGTATTGCAGGTGTTAATTAGCCGGCAATTGTACACCGGATAACACGCTGGTGGCAGCATCAAGGCTTGTATGGAAAAGCATATCTTTGTAAAGCGGCGGTAATCCATAGCGGGCGCGGGCGCGATTGCATGCCTCATTGACCTGCCCATCCTCTCCCGACATCGCGAAAGTGCGACACGGGCTGGGGCGATCCGCGTAAATGGAACAGCGGGTGGATACCCCTGGCTCACCTTGCAGTGCCACACAGCGGCTCTGTTTTTGGTTGGTGCCGCGCATACAGCGCAGAAAAGGGGTTAAGGGTTCAGTGAGATCAACCGGAACGGTGCCGCCGCCATCGCTGGCTTCAGCCCAGTAGAAAGAGACTCGAAAATACGCACAACAGGCTCCGCACGTCATGCACGGGTTATGATCACTCATGGCACACCTGCAAAAGTAGAACGCATCAAATCACATTGTGAGAGCGATAAATTATCCAGCCGCTACAGGAAGCGCAAGAGAGGGAAGACAGAAAATTTTGTAACCATGAAATGCCAAAAATTGACGCGGTAACAACTTATTGCTTTATGAGGCGTCACCAAAAATTAACCTAGATCAATGAATGTTAACTTACTGGTTTTAATGTGATCTGTGTTAGATCACTTATTACTCATTTGTGAGTATATTCTCCTCCGCAATTAAAACCACAACGATGGAGCGGATATGAAAAAATTAGCGGTGGCAGCCCTTATCTTAAGCAGTCTCTCTGGCGGCGCGTACGCGCATGAAGCAGGCGAATTCTTTATTCGTGCCGGTTCGGCAACGGTACGTCCAACGGAAGGGTCCGATAATGTACTGGGTATGGGCGGGTTTAACGTCAGCAATAACACCCAGTTAGGCCTGACGTTTACGTATATGGCAACGGATAACGTTGGCGTCGAGCTTTTAGCCGCCACGCCATTCCGTCACCGCGTCGGTTTAGGACCGACCGGGGACATTGCCACGGTTCACCATTTGCCACCAACGCTGATGGCGCAGTGGTACTTCGGCGATTCCAGCAGCAAGGTGCGCCCTTATATTGGTGCAGGGGTTAACTACACCACCTTCTTTGATGAGAAATTTAACGATACCGGTAAAAAGGCCGGGCTCTCCGATCTCAGCCTGAAAGACTCGTGGGGTATGGCGGGGCAGGTTGGTCTGGATTATCTGATTAACCGTGACTGGCTGATCAACGCCTCGGTCTGGTATATGGACATTGATACGGACGTGCGCTTTAAAGCTGGCGGGCAGCAGCAAAGTATCAATACCCGACTGGATCCGTGGGTATTTATGTTCTCAGCAGGCTATCGTTTCTGACAGAAGATATATCCCCTGTCAGCCGGTGATTGCTGTATGGTGGTTGTTCCATACACCTGGCTGGAGGGGATATCCCCAACATCAAATTTGAGTGTCCGGTTTGTGCAGGTAAACAGTTTCAGTTCACGACGTTCAGCCCAGCACATAGCCTACCTCACGGTGCTATCTGTTCCGTTTGCGGAACACGTCTCACCATTCATTCATGCCTGCCGAAGCTCAGACGACGACGGTGGCCAAAGCCAGTAAACTAGAAAAGGCCTCTGAGAGGCCTTTTTAGATCGTGAAGTCACTTCTGAATTAAATAACGAATGGTTGGTCCGTCCTGCTGGATATCCAGCACGGTATAGCCGTGATTTTTGGCATCAAGAGGAATGTTATTGATCGACTGGGGGCAATCGCTCACCACTTCCAGAATTTCACCTTTCTTTAGCTGCGGTAGCGCTTCAAGCGTGGCGACGGCCGGGTAAGGGCAAGGTTCACCCACCATATCGAGACGATAATCAGGCACGATCTCTTTCATGCGGCATTCTCCTGAGTTTCAGTTTTGGCGGTGGCGCGTCGGAAGAAGCGCTTCTCTTGTGCAACAACCAGTAAGAAGGCGATAAGCAGCAGGGCATAGGTCACCAGGAGCCCCCCGAGTGGACCAAAGGTATTCAGCAGGTTGACCTTGTCCCAGTTTGTTGCCAGTACCGGAGAGACGTCATCCCAGTAGTAGGCCAGAATGGTAGAGCCAATCACGTTACCCAGACCCACCCACCAGTAATGCACCTGGCCTTCCACAGCGCGATACATCCAGCCGGTTTCACACCCGCCCGCCAGCACGATGCCAAAACCAAACAGCAGCCCGCCAATGACGGCATTTGGGCCCGCCCACATGATTTTCGGTTCCACGCCGAGCTGAACGTAGCTGAAGATGCCGATCGTGCTCACGGCCATACCGGCAATGATCGCCTTCGCCATCATGGTTCGTCCGGTGATCCACATATCGCGAAACGCGGAGGTAAAGCAGATCTGCGCGCGTTCAATCAGCAGACCAAAACCGACGCCGAACAGCATGGCCAGGCCGAGTTTTGGCTGATTCATCGCCGTGCAAATCGCCCAGGCAACCATGGCAAAAAAGACCAGCATACCGAGGCGGAAGCGACGACGCGCCTGATCGGGTTTTTGCGTTAACGGAGAGGCAGCGCTAACTTTCGTCATTTTCACCGGAATGCGGAACAGCGGCAGCAGGGTGAATTTAGCACCGAAGTAGGAGCCGATGGCGGTGGCGACGGCAAAGAACCAGGCATGCAGCGAGAACTGCGGAATACCGGTAAAGAACGCGGCCAGATTACAGCCCATCGCCAGGCGGGCGCCAAACCCGGCAATGATGCCGCCGACCACGGCCTGCATAATGCGGATGCGGCTTTTCGGCATGCGCAACTTAACGTTGTTGGCCCACAGCGCGGCCGCAAAACAGCCGCCGAACATGCCAATGATCATCATCCCGTCGATGCGGGTCAGCGGTGTGCCCTCAAGATGGATCAGTTTGAAGTAGCCCCACTCTTCGGCATGGACACCTGCCAGCTGTAATAGCTGCCCACCCCAGCGGGTAAACTCGCCCGTAACAGCCCAGAAGGTGCCGGTAATACCGAAATAATAAGTAGAGAGAATGCCTGCCGCGATAACGGCCGGAACAGGTGACCAGAACTTAACCAGGTAAGTCTGTTTGAAGGAATGCCATGACATGAATAACCTCTGAACTCAGAAGGGTAACGCTAAAAAGAGCCCAGATCATACGCTTACGCGAAAGTTTGGAAAGTCATTCACACCGAAAATATCGACAGGATCAATTTTGACCTGCTTCTTTCAGGAAGAGAGAAGGGAAAACCGCCTGACGCCGGGGCCAGACGGTGTTAACGGTTACGCCTTGCGCGTGGCCGCTTTCATGGATGTGACGAATGCGTGTAACTCAGCCAGCATCTGCTCTGGCTTATCCACGTTCTTCTCGATAATTTTCACGATAGCCGAACCGGAAATGGCTCCGGCGGCTTTCGCGTCAATCGCCGCAGTAACCTGATCCGGTGAGGAAATGCCAAAGCCCTGAAGCGGCGGTGCAGCATGGTATTCTGCCAGCTTCTCCACCAGATGATGCAGCGGCAGCGCGGCTTTGTTTTCCGCACCGGTGACGCCCGCACGGGAGAGCAGGTAGGTGTAACCTCGTCCGTAAGAGGCAATCTGGCGCAACAGATCGTCATCGGCATTCGGTGGACAGATGAAAATCGGCGCGACGTTGTGGCGCATTGCCGCCTGACGGAATGGCGCAGACTCTTCAACGGGCACGTCAGCCACCAGCACGGAGTCAACGCCCACGCGGGCGCACTCTGCGTAAAACGCATCAATACCGCGGCTGAACACCAGGTTGGCGTACATCAGCAGGCCGATCGGAATGGTCGGGTGCTTCTGACGGATCGCCGCCAGCATTTCAAAGCACTGGCTCGGCGTCACGCCCGCGGCAAACGCGCGTAGCGTTGCGTTCTGAATGGTCGGGCCATCCGCCAGCGGATCGGAGAACGGAATACCGAGCTCCAGCGCGTCGGCACCGGCATCAATCAGGGTGTCGATAATCTTCAGCGACTGCTCCGGGCCGGGGTCGCCCAGCGTCACGAAGGGAACGAAGGCGCCTTCCTGGCGAGCTTTCAGTTGTGCAAATGCGTTGTCGTAGCGTTCCATCAGATTTCCCCTCGTGCTTTCAGAATATCGTGAACGGTGAAGATATCTTTGTCACCGCGACCGGAAAGGTTTACCACCAGCAGCTGCTCTTTTTCCGGGTTTTCCTTCATCATTTTCAGCGCGTGCGCCAGCGCGTGGGAAGACTCCAGCGCCGGGATGATCCCTTCATTGCGGCACAGTGTTTTGAAGGCTTCCAGCGCTTCGTCATCGGTGATGGAGACATAATCCGCGCGGCCGGTGCTGTTCAGGAACGCGTGCTGCGGCCCTACGGACGGGAAATCCAGCCCGGCAGAGATCGAGTAAGACTCCTCAATCTGCCCTTCATCGGTCTGCATCATTGGGGCCTTCATGCCGAAGTAGATACCCACGCGGCCATGCTTCAGCGGCGCACCATGCTCGCCCGTTTCAATGCCGTGGCCGGCAGGCTCAACGCCAATCAGCCCAACGCTGGTTTCGTCGATAAAATCGGCAAACATGCCGATGGCGTTAGATCCGCCGCCAACGCAGGCGATCACCGCATCCGGCAGGCGACCCTCTTTTTCAAGGATTTGCGCTTTAGTCTCTTCGCCGATCATGCGCTGGAATTCACGCACGATGGTCGGGAACGGGTGCGGGCCCGCGGCGGTACCGAGCATGTAGTGGGCGGTTTCGTAGCTGCCAGACCAGTCGCGAAGCGCTTCATTACAGGCATCTTTCAGCGTGGCAGAACCGCTGTGCACCGGGATCACTTCCGCCCCCATCAGACGCATACGGAACACGTTTGGCGACTGGCGCTCAACGTCCTTCGCCCCCATGTAAATGCGGCATTTCAGCCCGAGCAGGGCGCTGGCGAGGGCTGAGGCCACACCGTGCTGCCCCGCGCCGGTTTCGGCGATGATTTCGGTTTTACCCATCCGCTTCGCGAGCAGCGCCTGGCCAAGCACCTGGTTAGTTTTATGCGCGCCACCGTGCAGCAGATCTTCACGCTTAAGATACAGCGTAGTTTTAGTGCCTTCGGTCAGGTTGCGGCACTTTGTCAGCGCCGTCGGGCGACCGGCGTAGTTTTTCAGCAGGTCAGTAAACTCCGCCTGAAACGCCGGATCTTTCTGTGCGCTCACGAACGCTTCTTCCAGCTGGCGCAGCGCGGGCATCAGGATTTGTGGGACATACATCCCACCGAACTCACCAAAATACGGGTTAAGTAATGTCGTCATCTTCTCTTCCTTAATATGCACGCAGAGTTTTAAATACCGATGCCAGCTTGCTGGCGTCTTTTATGCCCGGTTGGGACTCTACGCCTGAATTGAAATCGAGGCCGGCGCAGCCGGTTTTGGCCGCTTCCACACAGTTATCGGGGCTTAATCCCCCCGCCAGCAGGACATTGTCCAGCACTTCGCCACGCAGCAGTGACCAGTCGAAACGCTGCCCCGTGCCGCCCTGGCCGTTGTCGAGCACGTATTTATCAACATGCTTCAGGTTACGCGCGGGCAGGCTGGCGCCAACGCTTTGCGCTTTCCAGATCTGAACCTGAGGCACCAGAACATGTCGCAGAGCATCGAGGTACGCCTGATCTTCATCGCCGTGCAGCTGAACCGCGCTCAGGGATAACGCGTCCGCTTTTGCCGCAACGTCGTTAATATCCGCATTGCGGAACACGCCCACGTAGCTCAGAGGCGCAGCCGCCACCACCTTGCGCGCCTGTTCCTCATTAACGGCGCGAGGAGAGGACTCAACAAAGATCAGACCACCATAGATTGCGCCCGCTTCATATGCGGCCTGCGCATCCTGTTCACGGGTCAGGCCGCAGACTTTGTTCTCACCCAACAGCACGCGGCGCACGGCCGCATTAAGATCGTCGTGTTCCATCATCGCGGAGCCGATCAGGAAACCGTTGGCAAAGTGGCTAAGTTCGCGCACCTGAGCGTAGCTGTTAATCCCGGATTCGCTGATCACCGTGACGCCCGCGCCCAGACGCGGCGCAAGCTGGCGCGTACGGTTGAGGTCAATCGACAGGTCGCGCAGGTCGCGGTTGTTAATGCCGACCACTTTGGCTTCCAGCGCGATGGCGCGCTCCAGCTCCTCTTCGTTGCTCACTTCGGTCAGCACGCCCATATTCAGGCTGTGCGCGACGGCGGAGAGTTGGCGATACTGCTCGTCATCCAGAACGGAGAGCATCAGCAGGCAGGCATCTGCCTGGTAAAAGCGCGCCAGCCAGATCTGATACGGGTCGATAATAAAGTCTTTGCACAGAATCGGCTGCGGCGCGATGCCGCTGACAACGGGCAGAAAATCGAAGCTGCCCTGGAAATATTTCTCATCCGTCAGCACAGAAATGGCAGACGCATGATGCTTGTACATACCGGCAATACGCGCCGGGTCGAAATCGTCGCGGATCACGCCTTTGGACGGAGACGCTTTTTTACACTCCAGAATAAACGCGGTACGCGCGCCCTGGAGCGCATCATAAAAACGACGGCTGCTCGGAACGACGTCATTCTGAAAACTGGCGAGCGGCTGCTGTTGCTTACGGGCTTCCACCCAGATGGCCTTATCGGCGACGATTTTCGCTAAAACGGTCTGCATTATTTACCCTCTTGCCGCAAGTGCGGTAACGCGATCGTAAGCTGCACCGGAGCGCAGTACGTCCAGAACTTTTTGGGCGTTGGCTTTCAGATCTTCCTCGCCATGTAAACGCATCAGCATGGCTACGTTGGCCGCCACGGCGGCCTCATGGGCGGCCTCACCTTTACCTTGTAATAAGCGCGTGAGAATGTCACGGTTTTCTTCCGGCGTGCCGCCCGCCAGGGCGTCCTGATGGTACGGGGTCAACCCGAAGTCAGCGGCCTCAAGCTGATAGTTCAGCACTTCGCCGTTATTCAGTTCGGCCACCAGCGTGGGCGCATGCAGGGAAACTTCATCCATCCCGCCGCTGTGTACCACGGCGGCGCGTTGGTAACCGAGGACGCGCAGCGTCTCCGCAATCGGCAGGACCAGCTCCGGACTGTAAACGCCAATCAGCGCCAGCGGCGGGTGCGCCGGGTTAATGAGTGGACCGAGCACGTTAAACAGCGTGCGGGTTTTGAGCTGCTGGCGAACAGGCATCGCGTGGCGGAAACCGGTGTGATACTTCGGCGCAAACAGGAAACAGACGCCCAGGTCATCCAGCGCTTCACGGGAACGCTCGGCGTTCATGTCCAGGTTGATACCGAAAGCCGCCAGCAGGTCGGACGATCCGGAACGGCTGGACACGCTGCGGTTGCCGTGTTTCGCCACTTTCAGACCGCATGCCGCGGCCACAAAGGCGCTGGCGGTGGAAATATTGATACTGTTACTGCCGTCGCCACCGGTCCCGACAATATCGGCAAACGGATAGTCCGGGCGCGGGAACGGGGCAGCATTTTCCAGCAGCGCGGTTGCCGCACCGGCGATCTCCTGCGGGCTTTCGCCGCGTACCTTCATGCTCACCAGCGCAGCGGCCAGCTGCTCAGGCTTCAGCTCGCCGCGCACGACGGCGGAGAACAGCTGATGGCTCTCCTGCTGGCTCAGAGTCTGAGCCTGATACAGTTTTTCCAGAATCGGTTGCAGGGTGTTGGTCTGCTCCAGCTTTTGCAGCGCCCAGTCGAGCGTTTGCTCCAGCAGGCGCGCGCCGTTGGACGTCAGGATAGATTCCGGATGGAACTGCATCCCGCAGACGCGATCCGCATCGTGACGCACCGCCATCACCATCCCTTCAAACGAGGCGTTAATGGTCAGCCCGGCCGGAATGTTGCTGCCGACCAGCGAGTGGTAACGCGCTACCGGAAGCGGGTTCGGCAGACCGGCAAACATCGCCTGACCGTCATGTTCAATACTTGACGCTTTACCATGCAGGATCTCCCCCGCCTGACCCACGTAACCGCCGTAGGCTTCGACAATCGCCTGGTGGCCGAGACAGATGCCGATAATCGGCAGCTTGCCGCGCATACGGGTCAACAGCTCAGGCATACAGCCTGCTTCGCTCGGTGCGCCTGGGCCCGGGGAGAGCATCAGCACCGGGTTTTGCATGGTCGCCAGACGGTCAATCAGCGTCTGGGCCGGAACGTGGTTGCGATAGATAACGACGTTGTGACCATTCGCACGCAGCTGATCTGCCAGGTTGTAAGTAAAGGAGTCGATATTATCGAGCAGCAGAATGTCAGCCATCAGAAAATCTCCTGTGCATGGTGTGCGGTAGCAATGGCGCGCAGTACCGCGCGCGCTTTACTGCGGGTTTCGTCGGCTTCCGACTGCGGAACAGAATCCAGCACAATCCCGGCCCCGGCCTGGACGGTGGCAATGCCGTCCTCAACGTAGGCGGAGCGGATCACGATGCAGGTATCGAGGTCACCGTGAGCGGTGAAATAGCCCACGGCACCACCGTAGCTGCCGCGACGGCGTCCTTCCGCTTCGGCGATCAGCTGCATGGCGCGGACTTTCGGCGCGCCGCTCAGGGTGCCCATGTTCATGCAGGCGCGGTAGGCGTGCAGAACGTCGAGGTCGTGGCGCAGTTCACCCACCACGCGGGATACCAGGTGCATGACGAAGGAGTAGCGGTCGACTTTGGTCAGGTCCGCCACGTAGCGGCTGCCAGGCGTGCAAATGCGTGCCAGATCGTTACGCGCCAGGTCAACCAGCATCAGGTGTTCGGAGAGCTCTTTATGGTCGGTACGCATCTCCAGCTCGATGCGGCTGTCGAGGTCGCGATCCAGTGAACCATCGGCACGACGGCCGCGTGGACGGGTTCCCGCTATTGGGTAGATCTCAATCTGGCGGCTGGTGGCGTCGTACTTGAGGGAGCTTTCCGGCGACGCGCCAAACAGGGTGAAATCATTGTCCTGCATAAAGAACATGTACGGGCTTGGGTTGCTCTTTTTCAGCACATCGTAAGCCGCCAGCGGCGACGGGCAGGGCAGTGAGAAGCGACGGGACGGCACCACCTGGAAAATCTCCCCGGCACGAATCGCTTTTTGCATCTGACGTACCACCGCGCCGTACTGATCGTCGGTCTGACTCACCTCGCAGGTCATCTTTTCAACACGCTGCACCGGGAGCGCGGGCGGTGCTTCCGACATCTGCTGTTGCAGTTGGGCGATGCGCTGCGCGAGGCGATTTCTCTCAGACTCAGACGGGGTGAACAGGCTGGCCTGGATGCGGGTGTATTTTTTCTGATGGTCGATCACCAGCAGGGTTTCGGCCAGGTAGAAGCAGTAGTCCGGGCAGCGATTACCCTGCTCGGTTTCCGGTAAATCTTCAAAGCCAGCAACCAGGTCGTAAGCAAACAGCCCGCCAAAAAACATTGCTTCGCGCTCAACTTCCGGCACGGCCACCAGATTTTGCAGCAGGCGGAAGGCGTCAAAAACGGAGAGCGAGCAGAGGCGGGCATCCTCATCCAGCAGCTGGCTCACCGGCGGGAAATGCAGAATACGCAGGTCCGGGTGGCGTTCATTTTCAATGCCTGAAGGCAGCGCCGCATCCAGCAGCGGCAGGAGCGACGCGCCATTGTCAGACAACGCCTTGATAGTGACGGTGTCACCTAACGCGGTAATGCGCAGCGCGCTGTCAACCAGCAGCAGGCTTTTGAGGTCGTCCTTACTGTCGATATCAGCAGACTCCAGCAGCAGCGTCGCGGGACGTGCGCCGCACACCTGATGAAACAGCGCGGTAGGGTTATGGCGATAGGCCGCCTCGCAGGTCAGCAGTTCGAGATGAGGTTTGGCTGTTTGCATGTTGTTGTTCTCATATTCTGTTCAAAAAAAAGCCCGCTGGGTAGCGGGCCGGGTATCTGTTTGCTTATCGCAGACGTGTGACACTGCCCGAAGATCAGGAAGTACGCCACCAACCGTGCAGAGCGAAATGTGCTGTCATTTTCAGATACCTTTCTCGTGTGAACTTGCGTACTAGTTAACTAGTTCGATGGCGTGTTGTCAACCCCTGATTTCAGTATTTCACGGTTAGTCGGTATCATAGGGGCTTCGGATGTCTCCAACCTGTTATGGGAAGTGCTTTGAGCGATACCACCTACGCCGTAATTTATGATTTACACAGCCATACGCAGGCTTCAGATGGCCTGCTGACACCCGAAGCCCTGGTCCATCGCGCCGTTGAAATGCGTGTCGGCACGCTGGCAATAACCGATCACGATACCACTGACGGCATTCCCGCCGCGCGCGTCGAGATTGCCCGCAGCGGACTGGCGCTGGATCTGGTGGCCGGGGTTGAGATCTCGACGGTCTGGGAAAACCACGAAATTCATATCGTTGGCCTTAACATCGATACAGAACATCCGGCCATGCGTGCTTTTTTGCAAGAACAAAAAACACGCCGCAATCAACGCGCGGAGATGATTGGCGAACGTCTGGAAAAAGCGCATATTCCCGGTGCGCTGGAAGGCGCGCGAACGCTGGCGAACGGTGGGGCGGTGACGCGCGGCCATTTCGCCCGTTTTCTGGTGGATGCCGGTAAGGCGACGACCATGGCGAATGTCTTTAAAAAGTATCTGGCGCGCGGGAAAACCGGATACGTTCCCCCACAGTGGTGTACAATAAAACAAGCTATTGATGTGATTCATCATTCTGGCGGTAAGGCCGTGCTGGCCCATCCGGGGCGGTATAATCTTTCTGCTAAATGGCTGAAAAGACTGCTGGCACACTTTGCCGAATGCGGCGGTGAGGCGATGGAAGTTGCCCAGTGTCAGCAGGCACCCAATGAGCGTTCGCAGCTCGCGACCTACGCCCGTCAGTTTGGTCTGCTTGGGTCACAGGGTTCAGATTTCCATCAGCCCTGCGCGTGGATTGAACTGGGGCGCAAGCTCTGGTTACCCGCGGGCGTTGAGCCTGTCTGGCAGCTCTGGGAACAGCCACAGCAAATTGAAGAGAGGGAAGTATGAGTCAGTTTTTCTATATCCATCCGGATAACCCCCAGCCACGTCTGATTAATCAGGCCGTGGAGATCGTCCGCAAAGGCGGCGTTATTGTCTACCCAACCGATTCTGGCTACGCGCTGGGCTGTAAAATTGAGGATAAAGGGGCGATGGAGCGCATCTGTCGCATCCGCCAGCTGCCGGACGGCCACAACTTCACCCTGATGTGTCGCGATCTCTCTGAGCTGTCGACCTATGCTTATGTTGATAACGTGGCCTTTCGTCTGATTAAAAACAACACGCCGGGTAACTACACTTTCATTCTGAAAGGGACAAAAGAAGTGCCGCGTCGTCTGTTGCAGGAAAAACGTAAAACCATCGGCATGCGCGTGCCGTCGAACCCGATTGCCCAGGCGCTGCTGGAAACCCTCGGCGAGCCGATGCTCTCCACATCGCTGATGCTGCCGGGCAGTGAGTTTACCGAGTCCGACCCGGAAGAGATCAAAGATCGTCTGGAGAAGGTGGTGGAGCTGATTATTCATGGCGGCTATCTTGGCCAGCAGCCGACCACCGTGGTGGATCTCACCGAAGATGCGCCAGAAGTGATTCGTGAAGGCGTGGGCGATGTTAAGCCTTTCTTGTAAGGGTGTAAGCAGATATACTACGCGGCCATCAAAGCAGGGCGTTGCCCTGTTTTTGACCTGATTCGACGCCTGTGAAGGCGACACCTGAGGAAGCTCAATGAGCGAAAAGTTACAGAAAGTGCTGGCGCGCGCCGGCCACGGTTCGCGCCGTGAAATCGAAGCCATTATTGAAGCAGGCCGCGTGAGTGTGGACGGTAAAATCGCCACGCTCGGTGACCGCGTTGAAATCGTACCGGGGCTGAAGATCCGCATTGACGGCCATCTTATCTCCGTGAAAGAGTCTGCTGAACAGATCTGCCGCGTACTGGCTTACTACAAGCCGGAAGGCGAACTGTGTACCCGCAACGATCCTGAAGGCCGCCCGACGGTGTTTGACCGTCTGCCAAAATTGCGTGGCGCCCGCTGGATTGCCGTAGGCCGTCTGGACGTGAACACCTGCGGCCTGCTGCTGTTCACCACCGATGGTGAACTGGCAAACCGTCTGATGCACCCGAGTCGTGAAGTGGAACGTGAATACGCCGTTCGTGTTTTCGGCCAGGTTGATGAGAACAAACTGCGCGACCTGTCGCGTGGTGTTCAGCTGGAGGACGGCCCTGCGGCGTTCAAAACCATCAAGTTTACCGGTGGTGAAGGCATTAACCAGTGGTACAACGTTACCCTGACAGAGGGACGTAACCGCGAGGTGCGTCGACTGTGGGAAGCGGTCGGTGTCCAGGTGAGTCGCTTGATTCGCGTCCGCTATGGCGACATTCTGCTGCCGAAAGGCCTGCCACGTGGCGGCTATACCGAACTGGATCTGACGCAAACCAACTACCTGCGCGATCTGGTTGGCCTGACGCCAGAAACCACGTCGAAAGTGGCGGTAGAGAAAGATCGTCGTCGCATGAAGGCGAATCAAATCCGCCGTGCGGTGAAACGTCATAGCCAGGTCAGCAGCAATCGCCGCTCTGGCAGCCGTAATAACAACGGTTAATTGAAAAGCCCGGTGAATATACCGGGCTTTTTTTTCAGTAATCAATCCCAATTTGCGCTTTGATACCCGCATCGAACGCATGCTTAACCGGACGCAGCTCGCTGACGGTATCGGCCAGCTCCAGAATGTCCCGATGACACCCGCGCCCCGTGACGATCGCCGTCTGGTGTGCAGGGCGGTTCCTGAGGGCCTCCAGCACGGCTTCCAGCGGCAGGTAGTCATACGCCACCATATAGGTGATCTCATCCAGCAACACCATGTTCAGCGACGGGTCTGAAAGCATTCTTTTGGCATGCTCCCAGACGGCGAGGCAGGCTGCGGTATCGGTTTCCCGGTTCTGGGTATCCCAGGTAAAACCGGTTGCCATTACCTGAAACTCAACGCCATGCGGCTCGAGCAGATTACGCTCGCCGTTGGGCCATTCACCCTTGATAAACTGGATCACGCCCACTTTCTGCCCATGCCCGACTGCGCGGGTGGCGGTCCCAAATGCGGCGGTGGTTTTGCCTTTGCCGTTGCCGGTGAACACGATTAGGATACCGCGCTCGTCCTGAGCGGCCGCCACGCGTGCATCAACCTGTTCTTTCAGACGCTGCTGGCGTTGCTGATGACGATCATCACTCATTGCGATATCCCCGGTTTGCGGCCTGGCTGGGCATCGAAGGTCAATCCGGTTTTGCGACGGCTGTCGTCACCCATCAGCCACAGGTAAAGGGGCATGATATCGGCCGGGGTTTTAAGCTTCTGCGGATCTTCTGTCGGGAAGGCGCTGGCGCGCATTTTGGTGCGCGTACCGCCTGGATTAATACAGTTAACCCGCAGGTGGCGGCTTTGGTACTCTTCGGCCAGCACCTGCATCATTCCTTCGGTGGCAAATTTTGAGACGGCGTAAGCCCCCCAGTTCGCACGCCCCTGACGCCCCACGCTGGAGGAGGTAAATACCAGCGAGCCGGAATCGGAGTTGAGTAATAAAGGAAGCAAGGCCTGGGTCAGGAAAAACGTCCCGTTGACGTTAACCTGCATCACCTGTTGCCAAATTTCCGGATACTGCTCATCCATCGGGCGCACTTCGCCCAGTAACCCCGCGTTGTGCAGTACGCCGTCCAGACGCGGATAATGTGTGCTGATCCGCTGGGCAAGGGCCTGACATGACGCTGGCGTGCAGGTCAGCAGATCGAGCGTATACCAGGGCGTGGGGGTACCGCCGGCATTTTCGATTTCACGGGCGACGGCCTTGAGCTTTTCTTCATTACGTCCCAGCAGAATAAGGCTCGCACCGTATTCAGAATAGGTCAGCGCCGCTTCGCGACCAATCCCGTCGCTGGCACCGGTAACCAGAATGATGCGGTTCTGTAGAAGGTTTTTTTGTGGCTGATAATGCACGGTGGCTCCTCAGGCGCATTGGGCGTGACTTGCACCTTTATTTATGACTTTTCGGCTTTATGCCCGAAACAGCGTCAGAATTCAATCAGTCTACAGGACAGATCGCTGGTAAATTAACAATTTGCAAAGATTTAAACCAGAAACGGGGGATTCCTGAAGCCGCCTCGCAGAGGTAATGTCCAGAGCGAGACGCCTGCACAGGGCTGTTGTACACTGGCGTGAAAGATTCGTGGTTAAATCAAGGTGGAACGCGTGGAATTACTTTCTCAGTATGGGTTGTTTTTGGCCAAAATCGCGACGGTGGTTATTGCTGTCGCGGTGATTGCCGTCCTGATTGTCAACCTGACGCAGCGTAAGCGTCAGCGTGGTGAGTTACGCATTACCCGCCTGAGCGAGCAGTATAAAGAGATGCAGGAGGAGATGTCTCTGGCGCTGCTTGACGATCATCAACAGAAGCTGTGGCTAAAAGCCCAGAAGAAAAAACATAAGCAGGACGCCAAAGCCGCGAAGGCGAAAGCTAAGCTCGCCACGCCACAGGCTGACGCAAAACCGCGCGTCTATGTGCTCGATTTTAAAGGTAGCATGGATGCGCATGAAGTCTCCTCTCTGCGTGAAGAAGTGACGGCGGTGCTGGCCGTGGCGACAGCCCAGGATCAGGTGGTGGTACGCCTTGAAAGCCCGGGCGGCGTAGTGCATGGGTATGGACTGGCGGCTTCGCAGTTACAACGTCTGCGGGATAAACAGATCCCACTCACCGTTGCGGTAGATAAGGTCGCGGCGAGTGGCGGCTATATGATGGCGTGCGTGGCGGATAAAATCGTCGCGGCACCGTTCTCCATTATCGGCTCGATTGGGGTGGTCGCGCAGATCCCTAACTTCAATCGTTTCCTGAAAAATAAAGAGATCGACATCGAACTGCATACGGCGGGTCAGTACAAACGTACGCTGACGCTGCTCGGCGAAAATACCGAAGAGGGACGGCAGAAATTCCGGGAAGATCTGAACGAAACCCACCATCTGTTCAAAGATTTCGTGCACCGCATGCGCCCAACGCTGGACATTGAGCAGGTGGCTACGGGCGAACACTGGTACGGCACGCAGGCGCAGGAGAAAGGGCTGGTGGATGAAGTGGGTACCAGCGATGACCTCCTGCTCAACCTGATGGAAGGCCGTGAGCTGGTGGGGGTGCGCTTCACCCGACGTAAGCGCCTGCTCGACCGTTTTACCAATAGCGCGGCAGAAAGCGCGGATCGCCTGCTGCTACGCTGGTTGCAGCGCGGCCAAAAGCCGCTGCTGTAAAGAAAAACGCGAGGCAGATGCCTCGCGTTTTCGTATTAATCGACCAGGTGGTACTTCTCTGAGAGGGTATGCGCCAGGTATTTAAACATGTTAAACACGGCGGTGCTTTTCGGGGTGGGTAGCCCTTGTTCATCAAGGAAGTATTCACCGCTGAACACCAGCACGCCATTACGTTGTTCCACGCCAGTCGCTTCAATTCCCGCCAGGGTGTCTTCATGGTCGCGAATGAGTTTGTTTGCTTCGATAAGCAATGAAGCTCGGTCAATGGGTTGGGTCGTATTCTGCATATTCCACTCCTTAAACAGTGACAATAGTCTACGCCTGGGTCGCTTCGGGGGCAAATTTTCCCTGTTATCCGAGGGGATAAGAAACAGGGGCTGGCTGGCGGGATTTGCTTTTGCATGCTAATAAAGTTGCGTAACGAATTTTATCAGGTACAGTGTGCGCTTTCGTCATTCTGGCAACAGAATTGCTTGACATTCGACCGGGAATTCGTCACGAATGAACTTTGATGTGAGAAAAATACCCGAAAACTCAATGACCTGGATGTCGCCATTCTGACGTTCGGTAACACATAGGGGTTGATATCCCCTGACGATGTCGCAATATCAATGGCTCGTCGTCAGCGGAAGGGAAATCAACGTGCGGCGTATTCCTGGAAGAATTAAATTAGGTAAAGGTGAATATGGGTAAAGCTCTCGTCATCGTTGAGTCCCCGGCAAAAGCCAAAACGATCAATAAATATCTGGGCAATGACTACGTGGTTAAGTCCAGCGTTGGTCACATTCGCGATTTGCCGACCAGTGGCTCAGCCAGCAAAAAGAGCGCAGACTCTACCTCCACCAAAGGGGCTAAAAAGCCTAAAAAGGATGAACGTAGCGCGCTTGTCAACCGCATGGGTGTTAACCCATGGCACAACTGGGATGCACATTACGAAGTGCTGCCAGGCAAAGAAAAAGTCGTTAACGAGCTGAAACAGCTTGCTGAAAAAGCAGACCACATTTATCTCGCAACCGACCTTGACCGCGAAGGGGAGGCCATTGCATGGCACCTGCGGGAAGTGATCGGGGGTGATGACAAACGCTACAGCCGTGTAGTGTTCAACGAAATTACAAAGAATGCGATTCGTCAGGCGTTTGAAAAGCCGGGTGAACTGAATATCGACCGTGTTAACGCTCAGCAGGCGCGTCGCTTTATGGACCGCGTTGTAGGCTACATGGTCTCGCCGTTACTGTGGAAAAAGGTCGCTCGCGGCCTGTCTGCGGGGCGTGTGCAGTCTGTGGCTGTTCGTCTTGTTGTTGAGCGTGAACGCGAGATCAAAGCGTTCGTCCCGGAAGAGTTCTGGGAAGTGGATGCGAATGTCACCACGCCGGGCGGCGATGCGCTGCCGTTGCAGGTGAGTCACCACAACGACAAACCGTTCCGTCCTGAGAATCGCGATCAGACTATGGCCGCGGTGGCGCTGCTGGAAAAAGCGCGTTATCAGGTTCTGGATCGTGAAGACAAACCGACCAGCAGCAAGCCTGGCGCTCCGTTTATCACGTCAACTCTCCAGCAGGCGGCAAGCACGCGTCTGGGTTACGGCGTGAAGAAAACCATGATGATGGCCCAGCGTCTGTATGAAGCGGGTTACATTACCTACATGCGTACTGACTCCACCAACCTGAGCCAGGACGCTGTTAACATGGTGCGCGGCTATATCGAGGACAACTTCGGTAAGAAATACCTGCCGGAAAGTCCTAATCAGTACGCCAGCAAAGAGAATTCTCAGGAAGCGCACGAAGCGATTCGTCCTTCTGACGTTTCCGTCCTGGCAGAATCGCTGAAAGATATGGAAGCGGACGCCCAGAAGCTGTATCAGCTGATCTGGCGCCAGTTCGTGGCCTGCCAGATGACGCCAGCGAAATACGACTCAACCACGCTGACCGTTGGTGCAGGCGACTTCCGCCTGAAAGCGCGTGGCCGTATTCTGCGCTTCGACGGCTGGACCAAAGTGATGCCTGCGCTGCGTAAAGGTGATGAAGACAGAACGCTGCCTTCAGTCAACAAAGGTGACGAGCTGTCGCTGGTTGATCTGGTCCCGGCTCAGCACTTCACCAAGCCACCTGCGCGCTTCAGCGAAGCATCGCTGGTGAAAGAGCTGGAAAAACGCGGCATCGGTCGCCCGTCCACCTATGCGTCAATCATTTCGACCATTCAGGATCGTGGATACGTTCGCGTCGAGAACCGTCGTTTCTATGCTGAAAAAATGGGTGAGATTGTCACCGACCGTCTGGAAGCGAACTTCCGCGAGTTGATGAACTATGACTTCACCGCGCAGATGGAAGACAGCCTCGATGAGGTTGCCAGCCATAAGGCAGAGTGGAAGAAAGTTCTCGACAGCTTCTTCAGCGATTTTACCAATCAGCTTGAGAAAGCCGAGAAAGATCCTGAAGAGGGCGGCATGCTGCCTAACCAGATGGTACTGACGAGCATCGACTGCCCAACCTGCGGCCGTAAAATGGGGATCCGTACCGCGACCACGGGCGTGTTCCTCGGTTGCTCTGGCTATGCGCTGTCGCCGAAAGAGCGTTGCAAAACCACCATCAACCTCGTGCCGGAGAACGAAGTTCTCAACGTGCTGGAAGGTGACGATGCGGAGACCAACGCACTGCGTGCCAAACGCCGCTGTAAGAAATGCGGCACGGCGATGGACAGCTACCTGATCGATCCCAAACGCAAATTGCACGTTTGTGGCAATAACCCGACCTGCGATGGTTATGAGATCGAAGAAGGTGAGTTCCGCATTAAGGGCTATGACGGTCCAATCGTTGAGTGTGAGAAATGTGGTTCCGAAATGCACCTGAAAATGGGACGCTTCGGTAAGTACATGGCATGCACCAACGACGACTGTAAAAACACGCGTAAGATCCTGCGTAACGGTGAAGTTGCGCCGCCAAAGGAAGATCCGGTTCCGCTTCCTGAGCTGCCGTGCGAGAAGTCAGACGCGTATTTCGTGCTGCGTGACGGCGCTGCCGGGGTATTCCTGGCGGCCAACACCTTCCCGAAATCGCGCGAAACCCGTGCGCCGCTGGTAGAAGAACTGTACCGCTTCCGCGACCGTCTGCCGGAGAAACTGCGTTACCTGGCCGATGCGCCACAGCAGGATCCGGAAGGCAATAAAACCGTGGTGCGCTTCAGCCGTAAAACGAAGCAGCAGTATGTGGCGGCAGAGAAAGAGGGCAAAGCGACCGGATGGTCAGCCTTCTTTGTCGACGGGAAATGGGTTGAAGGCAAGAAATAATCTTCCCTTACCGTAACTTACCTGTGAAAGGGCCGGACTTCCGGCCCTTTTTTATTACGTAGTTATTATTTTTTGTTCCGTACTATACAGCCTGGCTATAAATGATATAGTGGTTATAGTTAACCCGTTTCTTATTATCAAATCGTCTTAAGCGATTGACGCATGCGCTAAATCGGATGGTCTGGCATGAAATTACAGCAGCTTCGCTATATCGTTGAGGTCGTCAATCATAACCTCAATGTCTCTTCCACCGCAGAAGGTCTTTATACCTCTCAGCCAGGCATCAGTAAGCAGGTGCGTATGCTGGAGGATGAGTTAGGTATTCAGATATTTGCCCGCAGCGGTAAGCACCTGACTCAGGTCACCCCGGCAGGACAGGAAATCATACGCATCGCACGGGAAGTGCTCTCCAAAGTCGACGCCATTAAATCCGTCGCCGGGGAACATACCTGGCCGGATAAAGGCTCTCTGTATATTGCCACCACGCATACACAGGCGCGTTATGCGCTTCCCGGGGTGATCAAAGGCTTCATAGAACGCTATCCCCGCGTTTCCCTGCATATGCATCAGGGCTCACCGACGCAAATCGCAGAGGCCGTGTCTAAAGGCAATGCAGACTTCGCTATCGCGACGGAAGCGCTCCATCTGTACGATGATCTGGTCATGCTCCCGTGCTACCACTGGAACCGCTCTATTGTCGTGACCCCGGATCACCCGCTGGCGGGGAAGGGCGAAGTGACAATCGAAGAACTGGCGCAATACCCGCTGGTGACCTATACGTTCGGCTTTACGGGCCGGTCTGAACTGGACACCGCGTTTAACCGCGCCGGATTAACGCCACGGATTGTCTTTACGGCGACGGATGCGGACGTCATAAAAACGTATGTGCGTCTGGGCCTGGGCGTTGGGGTTATTGCCAGCATGGCGGTGGATCCTGTCTCAGACCCGGATCTGGTGCGTCTGGATGCGCATGATATTTTCAGTCACAGCACCACCAAGATAGGTTTTCGTCGCAGCACGTTCCTGCGCAGCTATATGTATGATTTTATTCAACGCTTTGCGCCACATTTAACGCGCGATGTGGTGGATACAGCTGTGGCGTTACGCTCCAATGAAGACATCGAAGAGATGTTTAAAGACATTAAACTTCCCGCCAAATAATCACTCCCGGTATCTTTCTCTTGCGGAAAGATACCGTCATTCCGCTTTAAACCTGAATTAGAATTATCATCATCTATGCCCACTGTCATATATCGTCATAACCCATTTGATGACTATGGTTTTACTGTCGCAAATTTGCGACAAAAGTAGAAACTAATTTACAGCTGTGCAAATTATTCTTTTCAATTATTTATTTCGGGTCAAAAGATTGAATTTTCCCGGGCTCGGATACGTAAATTCACTGGCTTTTCGGCTAAAGTTTCTTTAGGATTTATCTCATCAGATGATTACTTGTGCCAATTGTTTGGTCTCTAAATGATAAGCGATATCGATTGTATGAGGTTAGCAATGCCGTCAGGAAGTGAAGAACCGCAAAGGGATCCCGCGCTTAAGCGTAAAGCCTGGCTGGCGGTCTTTCTTGGCTCTGCCCTGTTCTGGGTGGTGGTTACTCTTCTTGTCTGGAATTACTGGGGTTGATTATGGTCATGACGGTGCGTACAGAAGCGAGAAAAGAGATGTGTCAGCTTCGTGACAATGCTCACAAAGCCCGTAAGGCGCCAGCAACCAGCGTGCCAGCTTCCTGGAAACTGACGCCGCAGCAGCAGGCCTTTATTGATGTGTTCGCGGAAGACGAACCCAAAAAACAATAATTTTGATTTTTGCGTAATGATGCAAATAGTCTGAATAAAGACTATGCACTTTTGTACTCCTTAATAAATACACATCAGCAATATAGAACGAGGGCAGACCTCGCAACCTTAAATAATTAAAGTCTGGTGTCCCTATGATGAATAACATGACAACCGTAAAATACTGGTCATGGCTCGGCGTATTCTCAGCGTCGATCCTCTTCTGGTGTCAGCTCCTCTGGCTGGCCTTGCACTAAATCGTAAAACCTCGCCACGGCGGGGTTTTTTGTTTTATCCCTCGCGTTGGACCATTCCTAAATTTATCAATTTGGGTTGTTATCAAAACGTTACGACATCTTTGTGTTATCTTTAATTACAGCCCTGATGATTGTCAGGACATCCCTGTTTTTAAGGAGGAGCTTATGTCGTTAACCCTACGCGAAGCCAGTAAGGACACATTACAGGCGGAAAATAAAACCTGGCGCTACTACAGCTTACCGCTGGCTGCCAGAACGCTTGGGGACATTTCGCGGTTACCCAAGTCGTTGAAAGTCTTACTGGAAAACCTCTTGCGCTGGCAGGATGGCGACTCGGTTACCGAGGAGGATATCCAGGCTCTGGCAGGGTGGCTGAAAAATGCTCATGCAGACAGAGAAATTGCCTATCGCCCGGCCAGAGTGCTGATGCAGGATTTCACCGGCGTGCCAGCGGTGGTGGATTTAGCTGCCATGCGTGAAGCCGTTAAGCGTCTTGGGGGCGATACTGCTAAGGTTAACCCCTTGTCCCCGGTAGACCTCGTCATTGACCACTCCGTCACCGTCGATCACTTTGGTGACGACGATGCTTTCGGCGAAAACGTCCGTCTGGAGATGGAACGTAACCATGAACGCTACGTTTTTCTGAAATGGGGTCAGCAGGCGTTCAGCCGCTTCAGCGTTGTTCCACCGGGCACCGGCATTTGTCACCAGGTCAACCTGGAATATCTCGGCAAAGCCGTCTGGAGTGAATTGCAGGATAAAGAGTGGGTGGCTTACCCTGATACGCTGGTGGGCACAGATTCACACACCACCATGATTAACGGCCTTGGCGTTCTGGGCTGGGGCGTCGGTGGTATTGAAGCGGAAGCGGCCATGCTCGGCCAGCCGGTATCAATGCTCATTCCCGATGTGGTGGGCTTTAAGCTGACCGGTAAATTGTCCGAAGGCATTACCGCCACGGATCTGGTTCTGACGGTCACCCAGATGCTGCGTAAGCATGGCGTGGTCGGTAAATTCGTTGAATTTTATGGCGATGGTCTGGATTCACTGCCGCTGGCGGACCGGGCCACCATCGCCAACATGGCGCCGGAATATGGCGCGACCTGCGGCTTTTTCCCGATTGATAGCGTTACGCTGGAGTATATGCGCCTCAGCGGTCGCAGCGAGGAGCAGGTGGCTCTCGTTGAGGCTTATACCAAAGCGCAGGGCATGTGGCGTAACCCGGGTGACGAGCCGGTATTTACCAGTACGCTGGAGCTGGATATGGGCACCGTTGAGGCAAGCCTCGCAGGGCCAAAACGTCCGCAGGACCGCGTCGCCCTGAGCAACGTTCCCAAAGCCTTCGCCGCCAGCAATGAGCTGGAGGTTAACGCCGCGCAAAAAGATCACCGTCCGGTGGACTATGTTCTGAACGGGCATCAGTATCAGCTCCCTGACGGCGCCGTGGTGATCGCCGCTATCACCTCCTGTACCAACACGTCCAACCCGAGTGTGTTAATGGCTGCCGGGCTGCTGGCAAAAAAAGCGGTAGAGCTGGGGCTCAAGCCACAGCCTTGGGTTAAAGCCTCCCTGGCGCCTGGTTCGAAAGTGGTATCCGATTACCTGGCACAGGCCAGACTCACGCCTTACCTCGACGAGCTGGGCTTTAACCTGGTGGGCTACGGCTGTACGACCTGCATCGGTAACTCTGGTCCACTGCCTGAACCTATTGAAATGGCGATCAAGCAGGGGGATTTGACCGTTGGCGCGGTACTTTCCGGTAACCGAAACTTTGAAGGGCGTATTCATCCGCTGGTGAAAACCAACTGGCTGGCCTCGCCGCCGCTGGTTGTAGCCTATGCGCTGGCCGGAAACATGAACATTAACCTGGCGACCGATCCGATTGGTCACGATCGCAAAAATGAACCGGTCTATCTGAAAGACATCTGGCCATCATCGCGCGAAATTGCGCGCGCGGTAGAGAAAGTTTCCACCGAGATGTTCCGCAAAGAGTATGCGGAAGTGTTCGAAGGCACAGCGGAGTGGAAAGCGATCGACGTAGTGGGTTCCGATACCTATGACTGGCAGGATGATTCCACCTATATTCGCCTGTCGCCATTCTTCGACGAAATGCTGGCGGAGCCTGCACCGCTGAAAGATATTCACGGCGCGCGCATTCTGGCGATGCTGGGCGATTCCGTCACCACCGACCATATCTCCCCTGCGGGTAGCATCAAGGCGGACAGTCCGGCAGGTCGGTATCTGCAAAGTCGTGGCGTGGAACGTCGCGATTTCAACTCCTACGGTTCGCGCCGCGGTAACCACGAAGTGATGATGCGCGGGACCTTTGCCAACATCCGCATTCGCAATGAAATGGTCCCAGGCGTGGAAGGGGGTATGACGCGCCACCTGCCGGATACAGAGGTCATTTCAATTTATGACGCAGCCATGAAGTATCAGCAGCAGGGTACGCCGCTGGCCGTTATTGCCGGTAAAGAGTACGGCTCCGGTTCCAGTCGCGACTGGGCGGCAAAAGGTCCGCGTCTGCTCGGGGTTCGCGTGGTGATTGCCGAATCCTTTGAACGTATCCACCGCTCAAACCTGATCGGGATGGGGATCCTGCCGCTGGAGTTCCCGCAGGGTGTAACGCGTAAAACGCTGGGTTTGACCGGGGAAGAGCAGATTGATATCAGCGGTCTGCAAAATCTGCAACCGGGTAAAACCGTTCCGGTGAAGTTAACGCGCGCAGATGGAACGACAGAAGTGCTGGATTGCCGGTGTCGTATTGATACGGCAACAGAGCTGACCTATTATCAGAACGACGGCATTTTACATTATGTGATTCGTAAGATGCTGGACTGATCAAACTCGCCCGGCACATGTGCCGGGCGTTTTGCGTTTACTCGCTCAGCAGATGCCCCATTTTGGCAGCTTTGGTATCGAGGTAGTGCGCGTTTTTCGGGTTGCGGCCGACAATCAGCGGTACGCGTTCCACAATATTGATGCCCGCTTCAGTGAGGATTTCCACTTTTTTCGGGTTATTGGTCAACAGACGCACTTCGTCCACGCCCAGCAGCTTGAACATATCCGCGCACAGGGTGAAATCGCGCTCGTCAGCAGCAAAGCCGAGCTGATGGTTCGCTTCGACGGTATCGTAGCCCTGATCCTGCAACGCATAGGCGCGGATTTTATTCAGCAGGCCAATATTGCGACCTTCCTGACGGTGATACAGCAGAACGCCACGTCCTTCCTCTGCGATATGAGAAAGGGCGGCTTCAAGCTGAAAACCGCAGTCGCACCGCAGACTGAACAGCGCGTCACCGGTCAGACACTCTGAATGAACGCGGGACAGCACCGGCGTTTGCCCCGAAATGTCGCCGAACACCAGGGCGACGTGATCTTGCCCGGTTGCCAGTTCTTCAAAACCCACCATCAGGAAATCGCCCCATGGGGTTGGCAGTTTGGCTTCTGCCACACGTTTAAGCTGCATGTGATTCTCCAGACCAGGCTGACACGTTTCGTGCCTTTGCCCCATTATGCTTTCTGTATCGGACTATTTTGCCACAAGCCCGGCAACTTCACCTAATCACCACCACGCTTTACAAACGTTAAACGCACAATCCGACATATCCACCAGAATGATGAAATTCAGTTATGATTGTGGTGCTTAGTGAAAAAGGAGAGGACATGCTTTCAATTGCCAGACGAACGGCCGCAGGAGCCGCCGTATTGCTCGTTATACCCCTGGTCGTTTGGTTCTCCGGCTGGATGTGGCAGCCCGGACAAAACGAGACGTGGCTGAAAGCCTTATACTGGATAACCGAGACGGTCACCCAGCCGTGGGGGATTATTACGCACGTGTTGCTCTGTGGTTGGTTCCTGTGGTGCCTGCGCTTTCGCCTTCGCGCGGCGCTGGTACTGTTCGCTATTCTCGGCGGCGCCATACTTATCGGGCAAGGGGTGAAGTCGTGGGTCAAGGATCGCGTGCAGGAACCCCGTCCTTTCGTCGTCTGGCTGGAAAAAACGCATCATGTTCCGGTGGATGAGTTCTACAATTTAAAGCGTAAAGATCGCGGTGCGTTGGTAAAGGAGCAGCTTGCAGAACAGCAGGATATCCCGACCTTTTTACGCAAACACTGGCAAAAAGAGACCGGCTTTGCGTTTCCTTCCGGGCATACGATGTTTGCTGCCAGCTGGGCGCTACTTGGCGTGGGACTGCTGTGGCCGCGTCGGCGTACCCTCACGATTGCGATTTTGCTGGTCTGGGCGACAGGCGTAATGGGCAGCCGGATGCTGCTGGGGATGCACTGGCCGCGTGATTTGGTGGTTGCAACGCTGATCTCGTGGGTACTGGTGACGCTGGCGACCTGGCTTGCACAACGTTTTTGTGGACCATTGACGCCGCCGCCGGAAGAGAAGGAAGAAATAGCCGAAAGGGAGTCTGGCGGAACCTGAAGGTTGATATTCCGCATTTTGACCATAAATCCATGTAGGGCGCGTTACTTTTTCCATTTCGCGCCCGCCACTAAAATGGTAGCTTATAAGGCTGATTGCAGTGATTTGAACACGCTTTATACGCTCGAACCACATAACGGGAAGTCATGTGAAATATTTACTCATTTTCTTACTGGTGTTGGCGATTTTTGTCATTTCAGTCACATTGGGCGCGCAAAACGATCAACAGGTAAGTTTTAACTATCTGCTGGCGCAGGGCGAGTACCGGGTGTCGAGCCTGCTGGCGGTGTTATTCGCGGCGGGTTTTGTCATCGGCTGGCTTGTATGCGGCCTGTTCTGGCTTAAGGTTCGTGTTTCTCTTGTTCGCGCTGAACGTAAAATTAAACGACTTGAACATCAACTTACGCCTGCGTCTGACATTCCGGCGAGCTCTGGTGTGCCGGTAGTCAAGGAATAATCGAATATGCTGGAGTTGTTGTTTCTGCTTTTGCCTGTCGCCGCAGCCTATGGCTGGTATATGGGCCGCAGAAGCGCGCAACAAACAAAACAGGATGAAGCAAACCGACTCTCCCGTGACTACGTAGCGGGGGTGAACTTCCTGCTGAGCAATCAGCAGGATAAAGCGGTGGATCTGTTCCTCGACATGCTTAAAGAGGATACCGGCACCGTAGAGGCGCATCTCACCCTGGGAAACCTGTTCCGCTCGCGCGGAGAGGTTGACCGTGCCATTCGTATCCACCAGACCCTGATGGAAAGCGCTTCGTTGACCTATGAGCAACGGTTGCTGGCCGTGCAGCAGCTTGGGCGGGATTACATGGCCGCGGGGCTTTACGATCGCGCCGAGGATATGTTCTCTCAGCTGGTGGATGAGACGGACTTCCGTATCGGTGCGCTTCAGCAGCTTCTGCAAATCTATCAGGCCACCAGCGACTGGCAAAAAGCGATTGATACCGCCGAACGCCTGGTCAAACTCGGTAAAGACAAACAACGCGTCGAAATTGCCCACTTCTATTGCGAGCTGGCTCTCCAGCAGATGGGTAGCGATGACATGGATAAAGCCATGGCATTGTTAAAGAAAGGCGCTGCGGCCGATCGCAACAGCGCACGCATCTCGATCATGATGGGGCGGGTCTTTATGGCTAACGGTGATTACGCCAAAGCCGTGGAGAGCCTGCTTCGCGTTATCGACCAGGACAAAGAGCTGGTCAGCGAAACGCTGGAAATGCTGCAAACCTGCTATCAGCAGTTAGGTAAGCAGGACGAGTGGGTTGCGTTTCTGCGTCGCTGCGTTGAAGAAAACACCGGTGCCACAGCCGAGCTGATGCTGTCGGATGTCGTCGAAGAGCACGAAGGGAGTGATACCGCCCAGGTATACATTACCCGCCAGTTGCAGCGTCATCCTACCATGCGCGTCTTCCATAAGCTGATGGATTACCACCTTAATGACGCAGAAGAAGGGCGCGCTAAAGAGAGCCTGATGGTGCTGCGAGACATGGTGGGTGAACAGGTGCGCAGCAAACCGCGCTATCGCTGCCAGAAATGCGGCTTCACCGCCTATTCGCTCTACTGGCATTGCCCTTCGTGCCGGGCGTGGTCCACCATTAAGCCAATCCGAGGTCTGGACGGGCAGTAATTTTTTAAAACGCTGTACTTTAGTTACAACATACTAATGGTTGCAGTGATTTCGTCAGCACTGTGCGGTCTGGGGTTCAGCAGGAAAAGCATTCGATTCTGTTCATTTACCCCGAGGGCAGGTAGAATGCACGCCGTTTATCTGTTCCGCGCCGCTGCGCGCCCATAGACGAAAAGGGCTGGTCATGACGTCTGTTACATCCTCCACTTCCCGCGTAGTTACCGATTCTCCCGTAGTTGTTGCTCTGGATTACAATAACCGTGACGCCGCACTGGCCTTTGTTGATGGCATTGATCCCCGCGATTGCCGTCTGAAAGTAGGCAAAGAGATGTTTACGCTGTTCGGCCCACAAATCGTCCGCGATCTGCACCAGCGTGGCTTCGACGTTTTCCTCGACCTGAAATTCCATGATATCCCGAATACCACTGCGCACGCCGTAGCTGCGGCGGCTGAACTGGGCGTGTGGATGGTTAACGTTCATGCATCCGGCGGGGCACGCATGATGACGGCTGCGCGCGAAGCGCTGGTGCCGTTTGGCAATGACGCTCCGCTTCTGATCGCCGTCACCGTGCTGACCAGTATGGATGAATCCGACCTGCGTGACCTGGGTGTGACATTGTCACCTGCCGAACACGCGGAGCGTCTGGCGCGCCTCACGCAACAGTGTGGTCTCGATGGCGTGGTCTGTTCGGCTCAGGAGGCGGTTCGCTTCAAAGCTGAGCTAGGCCGCGACTTTAAACTGGTAACGCCGGGCATCCGTCCGGCAGGCACCGAGTCTGGGGATCAGCGACGCATCATGACGCCAGAGCAGGCGCTGAGCGCGGGTGTAGACTATATGGTGATTGGTCGCCCGGTGACGCAATCCGCTCATCCGGCAGAGACCCTGAAAGCGATTAATGCATCACTGAAAAAGGGGGCATAATGCGTGACGCCAACAGTCGTCTGGTCTATTCAACGGATACCGGGCGCATTGAAGAGCCAAAAGAGAAAGCTGAACGTCCAAAAGGCGATGGCATCGTGCGAATTCAGCGCCAGACCAGCGGCAGGAAAGGTAAAGGGGTTTGCCTTGTCACTGGCATTGATCTGGATGATGCAGACCTGGTAAAGCTCGCCGCTGAACTTAAAAAGAAGTGCGGATGCGGTGGGGCAGTAAAAGACGGCATTATTGAGATTCAGGGTGATAAACGGGATTTAATTAAAGCGCTGCTGGAAGCCAAAGGAATGAAAGTCAAACTGGCGGGCGGCTAAAATAAATGAGCCACGGACATTGCCGTGGCTCTTTTTTTACGTGCGTAAGTCAGACCTGAAAATACAAAATATATTATTATACCGGTGAGAGCCGTTATGGTGATTATTTGCCCACCTGGTGACCGATAACACCACCTACGGCAGCACCACCTAATGTACCCAGCGTACTACCATCCGTTAATACTGCACCACCAAGCGCACCAGCACCGGCACCAATCGCGGTATTACGGTCACGTTTAGACCAGTTAGAGCAAGCGCTCAGGGACATTGCTACAGTGATTGCCAGAACAGCGGCGGCTAATTTTTTGCTGGTAAAGGTCATAATACTTTCTCCTGAATTATCGATTCACGGAAAGGAATGCACTTTAAGTATAGACAATATCCATACTTAAATTCTGTTCCCGTGAAAGCTGGTCGCGCAGGCGTTTCATCATCACGCAGGTGATAGTCACTTCCTGTTATATCGCTAATATTAATTTTACGTGTTTAGAACGGTTTCAACAGGTAAAAACTCTTAAAGGCAGGGTCGGAATACTCTCAGAGAAAGGTTTAAGTGCGCCCATTATTCGGGCGCAGCAGGATAATCAGGCCGTTTTTTTCACAATATCGACAGTCAGGCCGTCTTGTTCTAATTGCTGGCGATATTCATCGCGCAAACGCTCATCCGTGATCACGCGGCTGAAGCGCGAAGCCGGACCCATCGTATAAGGGTGTACGGCGCCAAACTTAGAGCTGTCGGTCAGCACTATCGCTTCACACTCTTTGGCGAGTACGGCGTTAACCACGTCTGAACGCATCATGTCGCGACCAGTAAAGCCGGTGTCGGGCTGCCAGCCGTCAATACCAATGAATGCCTTACTGAAGTGAACCTGCTGAACATATTGACGCGTTAATGGCCCCACCATGCTTTCGCTTTTCTTCTGGTAAATGCCGCCCAGCAGTATCACCTCGCACTGAGTTTCCTTCAACAGATGGGCGATATAGCTGCTTACGGTGATGATGGTAACGTCTTTTTGATCGGCGAGCGTGCGCGCCAGAAGGGCGTTACTGCTGCCATTTTCAATAAAGACGGTCTCACCGTTATTCACTAAGGATGCAGCAAACTCCGCCAGCTCCCGCTTGAGCGCATAATTGTTCATCATGCGGGTTTCGACGTCGTCACTGTCCAGTGGAACGGCATATCCGTGCGCACGCCGCAGGTAGCTCTGTTTTTCCAGGAGATTCAGATCCTGACGAATGGTGACTTCAGAAACGCCGGTGGCTTTAGCGAGATCGACCACGCTTACGCGTCCCTGATCGATCACCATCTGCAAAATGATTTGTTGTCGGGAATTCATAGCATCCATTTAAAAGGCAAGGGCGAAAACGACGTGGTTACACTTCCCACGGGGCTTTAGGTTGAGTGGATTCTGGAGCGTTTTCTGCGCCGTTCTCAGCCAGCAGTTCAGACTTGAGGATCTCAAGATTACGGATAGCAGAGTGATAATCGCCTGCGACAAGAATATCCAGCACAGTATCAATACGCTGTGCCACGGCTGTTGCATCAATGTTAGACATAAGCTCACCCTGAAGCGAAAAGTTAATATTATCAATGATGCAGAAAATTGATTCAAAAGAGAAGGTAAAAAATGCAATAACCAAAGTTCATAAATGAAAGTGATAAATTTGGCCCCCGTATGCTGCGGGTTGTAGGGGTGGATTAGTCTAAAACTGTGCGCAACGCGCTTTTTTATGAGAGGAATTCGACTATGACAGTTATCAACCAGACAACCTGCACATTGTTTACTGATGCTGAACGATTCACTCAACTGGCGGCTTATTATGAGGCCGAACGGCGTACGGTGTGGATGATGTTACGTGCCACGCCACGGCCTTGCTTCAATCATGCGCTGATCGAGGAGATCATGAATCTCTCCTGGCTGGTTCGACAGTCAGGATTTGTCGTTGATTTTTGGGTCACCGGATCGCTGGTCCCCGACATCTACAATACCGGCGGTGATTTACAGTTCTTCGTTGAGTGCATCAAAAACAACCGACGCGAAGCGTTACGCGCCTATGCCCGGGCGTGTGTGGAGTGCGTTCATGCCGCCTCGCGAGGGTTTGATACCGGTGCTGTCACGCTGGCTATGGTGGAAGGAAGCGCGTTAGGGGGCGGGTTTGAAGCCGCGCTGGCGCATCATTTCATTCTGGCCCAGCGCGATGCCCGATTAGGCTTTCCGGAAATCGCGTTCAATCTGTTCCCGGGCATGGGCGGCTATTCACTGGTGGCGCGTCGCGCCGGCATGAAAATGGCGGAGGCGCTGATCTACAAAGGTGAGACGCATACGGCGGAATGGTATGAGCAGCATGGTCTTGTGGATCTCTTATTCGAGCCGTTACAGAGCTATGTTTCGGTGCGGACGTTTATCGACACGCTACAGCCGAAGCTGAACGGCGTAAGGGCCATGCTGCGTGCGCGTACGCGCGTGCTGCCACTTCCGCGAAGCGAGCTGATGGACATTACCGAGGATTGGGTTGATGCCGCCTTCTGCCTTGAACCGAAGGATATCGCCTACATGGAGCGGCTGGTTATGCTGCAAAATCGCCATCAGGCGACGGGCTTACGCAAAGCCAGCTAACGGACATTTCTGGCCTGATAGCGCTTTAGCCATCGCTCGAATGCGGCAGCGGGCATGGGCTTAGCAAAAAGATAACCCTGCCGTTCGTTGACGCCATTCTTCGTCAGAAAGGCGTCTTCTTTTGCACTTTCCACCCCTTCAGCAATGACCTGCAAATTTAACGCCTGCGCCACGGCGACTATCGCACGCACCAGCGACTGTGAAATGGACTGCTTATGGATGTCCCGCACGAAAGCCTGGTCAAGCTTAATGGCATCGATAGGGAAGCGCGCCAGCTGCGACAGGGAAGAGTACCCCGTACCAAAGTCATCCAGGTGAATTTGCGCTCCCAGGCGGCTAAACTGCTGGATCACTGACAGGGCCAGCTCTTCATTTTCAATGAGACAGCTTTCGGTCAATTCCACGTCAATCGGGCAGTATTCAAAACTCAGGTCTTTCAGCGCCTGCTTCAGGTCGCTGAAGATGGTCTGGTCCGCCAGCTGACGGGCGGAGACGTTGACCGCGACGCGAAGGCTGATCCCCTTGTCGCGCCATTTCGCCACCTGGCGCACCACATCAAGCATAACCCAGCGGCCCAGGGGCACAATCAGCCCTGACTCCTCAGCATAGGAGATAAATTCCATCGGCGGGATCAGGCCACGCTCTGGCGACTGCCAGCGCACCAGCGCCTCCAGACTTCTGACTTCGCCGCGCCAGGTTATTTTGGGCTGGTAGTGGATTAACAGCTGATCGTTATCCAGCGCTTTACGCAGGTTGGTATCCAGCCACAGGTATTCAAATACGCGCTGGTTCATCTCTGGCGAGAAGACGCAGAATTTGCCCCGGCCATTTTCTTTGGCGGTGTACATGGCGGTGTCGGCATTACGAATGACGCTTTCGCGATCGTTACCGTGCTGGGGCGCAAGCGCGATGCCCAGCGAGCAGCCGGTGTAAACCTCTATCAGCCCGATGCGGAAAGGCTGACGAAGTCGGGTCAGTATGCGCGATGCCATGGCTTCCAGCGCGCCCTGCGAGGTATCGGTGGCCAGCACGATAAACTCATCCCCACCCAGGCGCGCCAGGGTTTGTCCTTCGTCCAGGCAGCTCAGGATCGCCAGCGCAACGGCCTGTAGCAGCTGGTCGCCAAACATATGCCCATAGGCATCGTTCACTTTTTTAAAGTTATCCAGATCGAGATAAACCACGCCTACCTGGGTGTCACCCCGAGCGGTGATGGCATCAGAGATCAGCTCATGGATGGCGTTTCGGTTAGGCAAACCGGTAATCGTATCCGTATTGGCGAGTACGCGCAGGCGCTCCTGGGCCCGACGCTCTTCGGTTATATCGGTACCTGAACAGATGAGGAAGATTTCATTTTTCCCGCTGCCGCTGTGAACAAATTTATTTCTGAAGAGAAACAGGCGCTGCCCTTTGCGGGTCTTGATCCAGCGTTCAACTTCGTACGAGCTGCCGTTACGAAAAAAACCGGTGATGTTGCGTTTGGAGGCCGCGGCTTCGCTACGGCTCATAAACAGTTTGAACACGTTTTGCCCGATAACTTCCTGTTCCTTCAGGCCCGTATATTCTTCACTTAAACGGTTGAAGCGCTGAATATTCCCGTTCTGGTCGAGGATCACAATCACGGAGTTAGCCTCGGACACTACCTGTTCGGCGAAGGAGAGCCCCTGCGCCAGGTCCCGCGCCACGGAAGGAGTATCGTTCCAGGCTGATGCCGTTCCTGCCCACTCATTTTTGTTAATTTTACGGCCGACAAGATGAACGGGAACGTCCACACCGTACAAGGGCAGGGTCATGGCAATGCTGGAGGTTATCACGGTGAGCTGGCGGATCAGCGCGGCCTGCTCATCATCCAGCGCCACCACCTGAATGATGTCAGCGCTTTCACTGGCAGCAAGATGCAGAGCATTGCTGTCTGCTGTCAGTCGCCACCAGGGGCTATGCGTACCCATGTAACGAAACAGCAAATTCTGCTCCAGATCGTCCATCACGTTTTCTCCCGCGGCTGCTGAGTAGCGCACAAATTATTCATTTGCAGTCGACAATGACGGCTCTCTTTTACTGTAGATAATTCTGGCGAAATGTGGCGATGGGAAACAGAAAAGTGTGAGAAAAAACGATGATTTTGCGGGAGATAATACAGAAGAGAACTCCCGGCCACCCCTTAACGGAACGGCCGGAAGTTTACGCGGTTATCAGGCGACAGGGCGCGCGATAATACTGCGGGTTTCCATGCGCACTTCAGCGATGGTGACATCAATCACGTCAGTGACCTTGTAAACCGTTTCGCCTTTAATTTGCACGGTCCCGTTTTCCTGGCTACAAACCAGTTCGTCGCGAACGGCATGCAGGAACGGGGCAGGAATAAAGGCAACGGCGCCATTATCCACCAGACGAACGCGCATACCGCCGCGGCTGATGTCAATGATTTCAGCCGGGAAACGGGTGTCAGTCCCTGCCTTATCATTCAGGAAGCGCGCGTATAACCAGTCGCCGACATCACGCTCCGCCATACGGTTGAGACGGCGACGTTCTGCCATCTGCAACGTCGTATCATCCTGTGGGCGGGCAACAGATTCCCCTTTGATGATCGCTTTCAGCAGACGATGGTTAACCATATCGCCGTACTTACGGATCGGGGAGGTCCAGGTCGCGTAAGCCTCAAGGCCAAGGCCGAAGTGCGGGCCTGGCTCGGTGCTGATTTCCGCAAAGGACTGGAAGCGGCGAATACGGCTGTCAAGGAACCCTGAAGGCTGCGCGTCCAGCTCGCGGCGCAGTTTGCAGAAACCTTGCAGGGTCAGCACTTCCTCAGGATCGACGTGTACGTCATGGGTTTTCAGCAGGGCAGCCAGCGCTTCGGTGTTCGCCGGATCAAACCCGGTGTGCACGTTGTAAATGCCAAAGCCTAATTTGTCGCGCAGCACGCGGGCGGCACAAATGTTGGCGGATATCATCGCTTCTTCAACGATGCGGTTGGCAATACGGCGCGGCTCAGCGACGATATTCAGCACTTCACCTTTTTCACCCAGCACAAAACGGTAGTCCGGACGATCTTTGAAGACCAGCGCGTGAGTTTGACGCCATTCGCTGCGGCTCAGGCAGACGCGGTGCAGCAGACGAATTTGTGCGGCAATGTTGTCGGACTCAGGTTTCCAGCTGCCCGTGTTTTCCAGCCAGTCGGACACGTCGTCATAGGCCAGCTTGGCTTTGGATTCGATGGTGGCGGCGAAGAATTCAATATCTTCTTCAATGGTACCGTCAGCCGCAATGGTCATCCGACAGGCCAGCACCGGACGCACTTCATGCGCACGCAGCGAGCAAAGATCGTCGGAGAGTTCACGCGGCAGCATCGGAATGTTAAAGCCCGGCAGATAGTTGGTGAACGAACGCACTTTGGCCATCTCGTCCAGCTTGCTGCCTTCGACAATCCATGCGGTAGGGTCGGCAATGGCGACGGTCAGATGCAGTTTGCCATCGGCTGTCTCTTCGGCATACAGCGCATCGTCCATATCCTCGGTGCTGGCGCTGTCGATGGTGACAAAGTCCAGCGCCGTCAGATCGCGACGTTCCAGACCTTCGTCCTGCATTTCAGTCGCCACGCCCTCAGGCGCTTCTTTTTCGAGGTTGTGGCGCGCCAGCGTCACCCACCATGGGACGAAATGGTCGTCGCCGAAGGTAATGTATTGGGTAAGCTCGGCGTAGAAACCGCGATCGCCTTTTAAAGGATGACGGCGCATCTCAGCAACCGCCCAGTCACCCTCAACAAAATCATGCTCAACGCCACGCGCGGCGCGGCACGGAATAGCATCTTTCAGGAGAGGATGGTCCGGCACGACAGAAAGACGATCGTCTTTTTTATGCACTTTCCCGACAAAGCGGGTCAGGAAAGGTTCGATCAGTGCTTCCGGCTCGGCAGACTCTCGTTCCTTTTCGGTATGAATAACGGCCGAAATGCGGTCGCCATGCATCACTTTCTTCATCTGAGGAGGCGGAATGAAGTAGCTCTTCTGCCCGTCAACTTCAAGAAAGCCAAAGCCCTTTTCCGTGGCTTTTACGACCCCTTCTGCACGCGGCGTCTGGGAATGCAGTTGCTGTTTAAGCTGCGCTAGCAGCGGGTTGTCCTGAAACATAATGTTCTATTTTCGTAGCCATTGAGCGGCTGACAGTTTTACGCGAATCTCACTGCTACAGCAAGCGCTCTTTAGGTAAAGAGTATGGTTATTCCTCTTTGCCGAGCGCCACGCGCAGACGGTCCAGCCAGCCATAAAATGCATCTCGGGTAAGCAGGTTGATGGCCTTCTCTGGCGGGAGACCTGACCCGGTCAGGGGCGTTAACTGGGCGGCGCTAAAGCGATCCGGAGAGGCGACAAGCAGCGCACGAGCGGCTGAGAGCATCGAAGACGCGGGACCTTCACTTCGCGGATGGTTAAGCAGAATTTCGCCCGTCAGATCAAGCAGCATCGGCTCATGACACAGCGCAGGAGTAAGCGCTTCAAGCGCCGGTTCCGCCTGCCAGCGTGAGAGCGCCTCAAGCTGAAGCGCACTGGCATATTTTAGCTCAACCGCGGGTAGCGTGGCGGTCCATCTGCTGAAGCTGACCGGCAGCGTATGGGGCTGAATGTGGTGCCCGGGCAGCCAGCGTACCGGATGGCCAAGCAATGCCTGAAATACCGCGACAACTCGCGCCTGAAAACCGACAAAGCCGATGATCTGGTTGATAAGCACAATGTCATACGTTGTGAGTCCAACCTCATCAAGCTGGTTTTGGGCTTTATCATCGATGACATCGGGTGAGCTGGCTAACTGGCGGGCATACTGGGTAATTTCTGCAAGGCGTCGATTGCTTTCCCGGGAGGAGTCCGGCCCCGGAAGAGGGGCGAGCAGAGCAGCGTAGTGGTTACAGAGCCGCTGAACGCCACACGCCTGGGCAACCGTTAATGCCGTGCTCAGCCTGTCGTAGGCGCTGAGCGTATGCAGACGGTTCACGGGAGTATCAAGTGGGAACAAAAGATGACAGAGGGTTCGGGCAGGCGTAAGCCAACCAGCACAGCTTGCGAGAATGTCATCGGGCAGGGCTAAATCGAGCAAAAAACGGTCGTCGACGTTAGCGGCTTCGGGCACCAGCGGCAGAACGTCCGTCTGCGAATGATTCGACTGGGTTTCATGATACCAGTGGCCTTTGCCGGAAAAACGGCGTTGTTCCATGGGCGTTCCTTGATCTCAAAATGGCGATCAATATCCTGGCGTAAGGCGGATGAGGGGAAAAATATTGTTAGGTGATAACAAATAGCTGAACGGAATAACGAGGGGCGGGAGGAAACTCTCTTCCCTGGCGGGAAGAGAGTGACAAGCTTATTTGATTTCCAGCTCGTTCATTGCAGCGATGTTGAAGCCGCCGTCAACGTGAACCACTTCGCCGGAGATGCCCGCGGAAAGGTCAGAGCACAGGAATGCCGCAGAGTTACCCACATCTTCGATGGTAACGGTACGACGAATCGGGGTAACCGCTTCGCAGTGTGCCAGCATTTTACGGAAATCTTTGATACCGGAAGCGGCCAGGGTACGGATTGGACCCGCAGAAATAGCGTTAACACGCACGCCTTCAGGACCCATCGCGTTCGCCATGTAGCGCACGTTGGCTTCCAGAGATGCTTTCGCCAGACCCATAACGTTGTAGTTAGGGATAGCACGTTCTGCGCCGAGGTAGGACAGAGTCAGCAGGGCTGCGCCCGGGTTCAGCATCGCGCGGCAGGATTTTGCCATTGCAACGAAGCTGTAGGAGCTGATGTCGTGGGCGATTTTGAAGCCATCACGGGTAACCGCGTTCACGTAGTCGCCGTCCAGCTGGTCGCCAGGAGCGAAGCCGATGGAGTGAACAAAACCGTCGAATTTCGGCCATGCTTTTGCCAGTTCAGCAAACATGCCATCAATGCTTTCGTCTTGTGCAACGTCACATTCCAGAACAATGCTGGAACCCAGCTGCGCGGCAAATTCTTCAACACGGCCTTTCAGCTTGTCGTTCTGGTAGGTGAACGCCAGCTCAGCGCCTTCGCGATGCATTGCCTGTGCGATGCCGTATGCGATGGACAGTTTGCTGGCAACGCCAGTCACCAGAATGCGCTTACCGGAAAGAAAACCCATAGCTTTAATCCTTATATTCATTGCTTATTTTGCCTTGTAATTCATAGCGTTACAGGCAGTATTTCAAAATCATTCGAAATTAGCTCGAAATTATAGCCCACTCACAGCCCCTTGTGTCACGATATTTCTTGCTCCTGCGCCGTGAATGGGCTCACGGAAGAGGTCGAACTGTCTCTTCATCAGGCTGTTTCGTGTGTATCCCAGCAGTATATCACCGCACGCGGGGTTCGCCTCATCCAACCAGAGACTGCCCGGAGCTTCACGCTTATACAGCCGGATCTTAATTCGCTGACGAGGGGATTCTGGCGATAACCTTAATTTCGAAATCAAAACCCGCAAGCCAGTTAACGCCTATTGCTGTCCAGTTTGGGTAAGGAGCGTGGGGAAATGCCAGTTTTTTCGCCTCCATGATAACGGGGAACTGGTTTTCAGGATCGGTATGAAACGTCGTGACATCAATCAGATCGTCAAAAGTACATCCCGCGGCTGCCAGGATCGCCCGTAAATTATCGAACGCCAGCTGCACCTGAGCGGGAAAGTCGGGTTCAGGTGTGCCATCGCTGCGGCTGCCAACCTGACCGGAAACAAATAACAGATCGCCAGAGCGGATTGCAGCTGAATAGCCATGCTCTTCATAGAGGGCATGGCGATTAGCCGGGAAAACGGGATCACGTGGATGCATGGCTTTTCCTTTTCTGTCAGGGGTATTGTTGTGGTTGCACAGTAGAAGTAACATACGCGATGTATGTCAAAAATGTAATCCACATACGCTGCGTATGTAAAATTATAATTACCGCTTAATGAAGGAAGTCCCATGGTTACAAAACGTCGCGCTGAAACGGCCCAGGAAAATCGCGAGAAAATGATTCAGGCGGCGCGAAAGGCATTTGCTGAAAAAGGCTATGCCGCAGCGTCAATGGATGAACTCACGGCAAGCGTGGGGTTAACACGCGGCGCGCTATATCATAATTTCAACGACAAGAAGGGATTACTGGCGGCGGTGGTCGCGCAGATAGACAGCGAAATGGCAGCAAACGCAAAAGCGATTGCTGCCGCCGCAGAAGATGACTGGGAGCGACTGCTGGCGGAGGGCATCGCCTATATCAAAATGGCGCTCGTTCCGGAAGTTCAGCGTATCGTCCTTCTTGACGGTCCGGCTGTTCTGGGCGACCCGGCGCAATGGCCCAGCCAGAACAGCTGCCTTGAGTCGACCCGTCAGACCATCGAAAAAATGATGGAGTGCAACGTAATCAAAAAGATGGATGCCAGAGTCGCAGCCCATCTGCTGAATGGCGCCGCGCTGAATGCGGCTCTGCTGATTGCCGCGAGTGATGAACCGCAGAAGACCCTCCCGCATGCCATAGAGGTGTTTACTCTGCTGGCAAGCGGGTTACGCAGCGGCTAACGATCTTTACGCCACGCGTCCGCCGTCAACGCTTCACCAAAGTGTCCGGCAATCAGGCGTTTTGTCAGGTCGTGGAGCGGGGAGGCCAGTACGTCAGCGGTACTGCCGCGCTCGACAACTTCTCCCTGGTGCATCACCAGCACCTGGTCGCTTATGTGCTTCATCATGCCCAGATGCTGAGTCACGTAAATATACGAGATCCCCTGCTTTTCCTGTAACTCCAGCATCAGGTTAATGAGCTGCGAACGCATCGACATATCCAGCGACGCCAGCGCTTCGTCGGCGATGATGACCTTCGGGCGCAGGATCAGCGCGCGGGCCAGACCGAGACGCTGTTTTTGGCCAGGGGCCAGCATGTGCGGGTAATAGCTGACATGGTCGGGCAGGAGGCCTACCAGACGCAGGGTTTCGACAATCCGTTTGCGACGCGCTTCCGGCTCCAGGTCGGTATTCAACCGCAGCGGGAAATCCAGAATCTGGGAAATACGCTGACGCGGGTTCAGGGACGTCGACGGATCCTGAAAAATCATCCGGATGCGCTGACTGCGAAAAGAGTAGTCCCCAAATTCCAGAGGATGATCGTCAATCAGTATTTCACCGCCGCTCGGCTCGACCATACCCGCGAGCATTTTTGCCAGGGTCGATTTGCCCGAGCCGTTTTCACCGATAATCGCCAGCGTCTGCTTTTCGCGCAGCGTAAAGCTCAGCGGTTTAACAGCCTCGACGGTCTGACGGTGAAACAGGCCGGTGCGATAGCGAAAGGTCTTACTCAGGTTACGTACTTCCAGTAAGGTTTCGACCATTTCACTCTCTCTCCATGTTCAGCGGGAAATGACAGGCAAACAGATGGTTTTTCGGCCCTGTCAGGCGCGGTGTTTCAATGCATTTGCGCTGAGCATACGGGCAACGCGGACCCAGACGGCAGCCAATGGGCAGCGATTCCAGCAGCGGTATCGCGCCAGGCAGTGTATTCAGCCGGCTTTTGTGCGGCATCGCGCTGCCAAAGTCCGGGATCGCCCTGATCAGCGCCTGCGTGTAGGGATGATGCGGCGTCGTCACCAGGTCTTCGCTTGGCGCGGTTTCTACCGTCTGGCCGCAATACATTACGTCAATTTTATCCGCCCACTTGCTCAGCATTTGCAGGTCGTGGCTGATCAGCAAAATGGTGGTGTTGTTATTCTGGTTCAGACGCGTGAGCAGGCGGAAAATCTGGGCCTGGGTGGTTGGCTCCATCGCGTTCGTTGGTTCGTCCGCAATCAGCAGACGCGGCTGATTCGCCAGGGCGATGGCAATCATCACTTTCTGGCATTCACCGTCGGTCAGTTCGTAGGGGAAACTGCGCATCGCGTCTTTATGGTCTTTGATCCCGACACGGTGCAACAGCTCAATGGCACGGCGTTTACGCCAGCCGAAACGTTGCCACCAGCGGCCTTTATAGGTCCAGCCGGGAATGTTCTGCATCAGCTGTTTCCCTACGCGCTCGGACGGGTCGAGACAGGATTGCGGCTCCTGGAAAATCATCGAGACGTTATGGCCCACCAGTTTACGGCGTTCGCGCGGGGAGAGACGCAACAGATCGATGTCGTCGAAGCGCATACGATCGGCGGTCACCCGCCAGTTGTCCTTCGCCACGCCGCAAATGGCCTTGGCGATCAGACTTTTCCCCGAACCCGATTCGCCCACCAGCCCGCGGATTTCGCCCTCTGCAAGCGTAATACTGATGCGATCCACGGCCTTGACCCAGCCTTCGCCCGTTTTAATTTCGATCGTGAGGTTGCGGATATCGAGTAACGGCATTATTGCACCCCCGCATTGATTGCGCGGCGGATCCCGTCGCCCAGCAGGTTAACGAGCAGCACGCTCACCATGATGGCCGCGCCCGGCAGCATGACCGTCCACGGCGCAACGTAAATCAGCTCCAGCGCATCGCCGAGCATGGCGCCCCATTCCGGGGAGGGGAGCTGCGCGCCAAGGTCCAGGAAGCCCAGCGCTGCGATATCCAGAATCGCCATCGACAGGGCGCGGGTGATCTCCGTCACCAGCCCGGCGGCAATGTTAGGCAGCACGGCAAACCACAAAATATTAAACGTGGTGGCGCCATCCAGACGGGCGGCGACGACATACTCTTTCTCCAGCTCGTCGTGAACCAGGCTGTAAACCGAACGCACCATGCGCGGCAGAATGGCCAGCCAGACGGCGAACATCGCATGGGTGAGGTGCGGCCCCGCGAAGGCCACGACGATAATCGCCAGCAGCAGCGAAGGAATAGAGAGCAGGGTATCAAGAATATGATTAAGCACAGCCGACCGCAGCCCGTGGGTTGAGCCGGCAAAAATGCCCAGCGCCAGGCCGCAGATCGCGGCAGCCAGGGTGACCACGAACGCGCCGCCTACCGTAGGTGCGGCGCCGCTCAGCAAACGACTTAGCACGTCGCGTCCGAGATCGTCAGTCCCCAGGAAGAACGAAACCTCCCCGTAGCGCGACCACGACGGCGGTAAAAGCTGATAGCCAAGGAACTGCTGATCGATGCCATACGGTGCAAACCACGAACCCAAAACGCACAGCAACACGAGGCCAATGCAGCCGTAAAAGCCGATCATCGCCGTGGTGTCGCCGTAAAAATTACGCCACACGGTGCGTAGCGCACCGGGCGTGCGCTTTTCGCTGTAGACGTTATCGTAAGGCATACCATTCCTTATGCTTCAATGGGTTGGCCATGGCACCCAAGATATCGGAAATAACGTTAACAATAATGACCAGCGAGCCAATCACCATCACGCCGGCGGAGATCGCCGCGTAATCCTGCTGGCGAATGGCGTTGATCATCCAGCGCCCAAGGCCCGGCCAGCTGAAAACCATCTCGGTGATCATTGCCAGCGTCAGCATGGTTGAGAATTGCAGCCCAAGACGTGGGATTACGGGGGGCAACGCATTGTGCAGCACATGGCGACGTAAAATCGTCAGGCGAGACAGTCCGCGCGTGGCGGCGGCTTTCACATAGTTTTGATCGAAGACGTCGATAGTGCTGATGCGCATCAGGCGGATCACTTCGGTCGTCGGCGCGACGGCCAGCGTAAGCACTGGCAGCACCATGTGGCGCAGCGCGCTCACGATCATTTCGTCGCGCCAGACTGAATCAGAAAGCCAGGCGTCAACGATGGCGAAGCCGCTCACCGTTTGCACGTTATACAGCAGGTCAAAACGGCCAGATACCGGCAGCCAGCCTAACGTCAGTGAGAAGAAGAGGGTAAGCAGCAGCGCCAGCCAGAAAACAGGGATGGAAAAGCCAATTAAGGCAAGCGCACTAATAAATTTATCCTGCCATTTATTACGATAAATTCCCGCCAGCATTCCCACCGGGATCCCCACCATGAGGGCAAAGCCAAAGGCAAGTATACACAGCTCCATGGTGGCCGGGAAAACCACTTTCAGCTGTTCGGAGATGAGCTGTCCGTTGATGCTGGACACGCCAAAATCCCAGTGCAGCAGGCCATTAAACCAGAACAGCCAGGCGTCCCAGAGAGATGAGCCCTGAAGCGGGGCGTGCGGCGTAAAGTAGCTCAGGCTAAAGCCGACAAAGGTCAGGAAGAACAGGGTCACCAGCAGTAACAGCAGCCGACGCAAGGTAAATATAATCATGGTTTCTTCACCTCTTGTTCTTTCTCACGGGTCACGCCCGCGAAGGAGGCGTTACCAAACGGGCTGAGTACCAGCCCTTTAATATCGTAACGGTAGGCCTGGAGGCGCAGGGAAGAGGCAAGTGGCAACACGGGAAGTTCTCTGGCCAGAATATTTTGCGCTTCATCGTAGGCCTCAATGCGTGAGGCAAGCTGTTGAGACGCCAGCGCTTTTTGCAGCACGGCATCAAATTCCCGGTTACACCAGTGGGCGTAGTTGGTCTGGGAGTTGATTGCCGCACAGCTCAGCAGCGGACGGAAGAAGCTGTCCGGGTCGTTACTGTCGGTGGACCAGCCAGCCAGCGTTAAGTCGTGATTCATGTCCATCAGACGCGCCTCCTGGAAACGGCCTTCGACAGGCACGATGATCACCTTAACGCCCACCTGCGCCATATCAGCCTGCAACAGCTCCGCCGTTTTCAGCGGGCTGGGGTTCCACGCCTGAGAGCTGGTGGGCACCCACAGCTGTAGCGTCAGGTTTTCTGCCCCCAGCGCTTTAAGCTGTTCGCGCGCTTTCGCCGGATTATATTCCGTAATCTTCGCCTCGCCGTCATAGGCCCAGGAGGCGCGCGGAAGAATAGAGGCGGCGGTTTCCGCGGTACCGTAGTAAATCGACTGCATCAGACGCTGGTTGTTGATCGCTAACGCCAGCGCATGGCGCACGGCCGGATTATTCAGCGGCGGCTTATCGGTGTTAAACGCCAGATAAGCGATGTTCATGCCCGGGCGCAGGGTCAGGCGCAGGCGTGGGTCGTCGCGCAAAATGGTCAACTGGCTGGCCGCAGGCCAGGCAAGCACGTCGCACTCGCCGGTCAGCAGTTTGGAGAGTCGGCCTGTTCCACCTGAACCCAGATCAACAATAACCTGCGGCATCAGCGGCTTGCCGCGCCAGAAACGATCGTGGCGTTGCAGGCGAATGTATTGTCCGGCGCGGTACTCTGCTAACTGGAACGGACCGGTGCCTACAGGCTCACGATCGAGACGTTCCTGACGATCCTTTTTCGTCAGCTGATCCGCGTATTCGGCTGACATGACCGAGGCGTAGTGCGTCGCCAGATGCCAGAGGAAGGAGGCATCCGGGCGATTCAGACGAAACTCAACCGTACGGTTATCCAGTTTGCGAACGCTTTTGACCGAGTCCGCGAATTGCAGACTGTCGAAATAGGGGAAGTTCCCGCCATTAACGTTATGCCACGGATGATTGCGGTTGAATATGCGCTGGAAGGTGAAAACCACGTCATCCGCGTTGAGCTTACGGGTTGGGGTAAACCACGGGGTGTGCTGAAATGCGACATCATCGCGTAGACGAAAGCGGTATGTGGCGCCGTTATCAAGCACTTCCCAACTTTCAGCAAGCTCCGGAACCAGCCGATAGGTATAAGGATCGACGTCGAGCAGGCGATCGTAGAGCTGTGCGGCCAGCGTATCGACAATCAGGCCGCTCCCCGCTTTTTGCGGATTAAAAATATCAACTTGACCGCTGACGCAGTAGACGAAACCACTATCACGGATATCAGGAGGCACAGCGCGATCGGGCGCAGCAAAGGCCAGATTGCTGAACAAACCGAGTGCAAACAGGGACGATAAAACCAGGCGCATAGTTTTTAAGGTTTTTAGATTCGATCTGCAAAGTGTATCGCACTTACGCCTGCTTCGTAAAAATGTCTGGGGGTAAGTGCTGATAATGTCAGCGCATTTGATGTTTTTTGAGCAATGCCCTTAACTGATGGTAGGTCAGGCCCAGCAGTTCAGCCGCCCGTTTCTGATTATATTTCGCCTCTTTCAGGCTCTGCTCAAGCAGCTGTTGCTCCTGCTGATGCTGGAACTGGCGTAAATCGAGCGGCAACGCCGGAGCCTGCTGGCGCGTCGCCGGAGCTGGGGGCTGTTTCTCCTCGCGCCGAAACGGATCGAGAATAATGTTGTCAAGTTCGGTCTCGCTGCTGCCATGCCGGTAAACCGACCGTTCCACCACGTTTTTCAGTTCACGAATATTGCCCGGCCAGTGGTAACCGAGCAGGGTCCCGGTGGCCCGTTCGCTGAAGCCCGGAAAGAGAGGCAGACCCAGTTCCCGGCACATCTGAATGGCAAACTGATCGGCCAGCAGCATGATATCGCTGCGCCGCTCCCGCAGCGGCGGCAGCTGAACGACATCGAAAGCCAGCCTGTCCAGCAGGTCGGCGCGGAATTTGTCCTCAGCCACCATCGCGGGCAGGTCGGCGTTGGTGGCGCACACCAGGCGAACGTTGACCTGGAGCGGCTGACTGCCGCCAACGCGTTCCAGTTCACCGTACTCAATGACGCGCAGCAGCTTTTCCTGCACCAGCATCGGCGCGGTCGCCAGCTCGTCGAGAAAGAGCGTTCCGCCATCGGCGCGCTCAAAGCGTCCGGGATGGCGTTTTTGTGCGCCGGTGAAGGCGCCAGCTTCATGACCAAACAGCTCGGTGTCGAGCAGGTTTTCATTCAGCGCCGCGCAGTTAAGGGAAATAAAAGGGCCGTCCCAGCGGCCAGACAGAAAGTGCAGGCGGTTAGCGATAAGTTCTTTACCCGTTCCGCGCTCACCGATAATCAGCACCGGTTTATTCAGTGGCGCGAGGCGCGATACCTGTTCAAGCACTTCCAGGAAGCTGTTGGCCTCGCCAAGCAAATTATCTTTATATTCAGCCATGATGAAATTAACCACTCCTTAGTGATATTCACCAGGTGAGAATAGCCGCTGGCTGGATAAATATCAATCACACTCAGTAAAATCAATAAGATAAAAAGTTGGCATGGGATTTGTATTAACTACTCAGCAGGGCATCGCCCGATAACAGAACTATGAGGATTGAATTATGGGTATTTTTTCTCGTTTTGCCGACATCGTGAACGCCAACATCAACTCGCTGCTGGAGAAAGCGGAAGATCCGCAGAAGCTGGTGCGCCTGATGATTCAGGAGATGGAAGACACGCTGGTTGAAGTACGCTCCACCTCCGCCCGCGCGCTGGCAGAGAAAAAGCAGTTAACGCGTCGTATCGAGCAGGCAACTGCCCAGCTTAACGAATGGCAGGAAAAAGCGGAACTGGCGCTGCGTAAAGATAAAGAAGATCTGGCTCGCGCTGCGCTGATTGAGAAGCAGAAGCTGACCGACATGGTTGCCACGCTGGAACACGAAGTGACGCTGGTGGATGATACTCTGGCGCGTATGAAGAAAGAGATTGGTGAGCTTGAAAACAAACTCAGCGAAACCCGTGCACGTCAACAGGCGCTGGCGCTGCGCCACCAGGCTGCAAGCTCGTCCCGCGACGTGCGTCGCCAGCTGGACAGCGGCAAGCTGGATGAAGCGATGGCGCGTTTCGAATCGTTTGAACGTCGTATCGACCACATGGAAGCTGAAGCCGAGAGCCACAGCATCGGTAAACAGAAAACCCTCGATCAGCAGTTTGCTGACCTGAAGGCCGATGATGAAATTAGCGAGCAACTGGCTGCGCTGAAAGCCAAAATGAAACAAGACAACCAATAATAATTCCTGCGGCACCTGAGCGTGCCGCATCGTAAGACAAGGAGTACACATGAGCGCGCTTTTTCTGGCTATACCCCTGACCATTTTCGTGCTGTTTGTTCTGCCCATCTGGTTATGGCTGCACTACAGCAACCGCTCTTCACGCGGTGAGCTGTCGCAGAGTGAACAACAGCGGCTGGCGCAGCTCTCTGCCGAGGCAAATAAAATGCGCGAACGTATTCAGGCGCTGGAAGCGATCCTGGACGCGGAACACCCGAACTGGAGGGAACGGTAATGGCTGGACTGAATCTGAATAAAAAACTGTGGCGGATCCCACAGCAGGGCATGGTTCGGGGCGTTTGCGCCGGGCTGGCGCACTATCTGGATGTTCCGGTAAAACTGGTGCGTGTGGTCACCGTATTGTCGATTTTCTTCGGCCTGGCCTTTATTACACTGGTGGCATACATCATTCTGTCGTTTGTACTCGATCCTATGCCGGAAGGTGAGCTGGATGCGGAGAACACGCCAACCAGCAGCGATCTCCTGAACGCGGTGGATGAACAGCTGAGCGCAGGGGAGAAGCGATTGCGCGAGATGGAACGTTATGTCACCTCCGATACCTTTACGCTGAGAAGTCGTTTTCGTCAGCTTTAAGAGAGAACTTACATGAAACAAAACTGGCAACAGGCCGGTCAGAAGGTAAAACCCGGCCTGAAAATCGCAGGTAAACTGGTTCTGATGGCGGCGTTACGTTATGGCCCGGCCGGTGTGGCGGGTTGGGCGATCAAGTCTGTTGCCCGCAAGCCGGTCAGAATGATGCTGGCGGTCGCTCTGGAGCCGCTGTTACAGAAGCTGGCAAAACGCGTTTCCCGGCGCTACCTGTCACGCTAGTTCCTCCCGCATAAGCCCTTTCTCGCCCAGAGAAGGGGCATGACTTTCCCTTCTGCTTTTCTGCTTTCTTTGCGGCAGCTCACAATAATGCGTTGCGCTGCGCTGAGATTGCTGCTTTCTGCCCCCGGGTCCGTTGACAGATATTTTTCATGGGAGTAGATTGCCACTCCGTGGGACCGCTACCATGGAAAATAATGTGAACGCAAAAATTAAAAAACTTATCAATCATATTTACGGTGAATCATTTTCAGATGCACACCTTAACGTGTTATTAACTAAGCTTGAAAAGGTGGCGGTTAATATTACGGAAAAGCGTAAGTCAGGCTGGGATGAAAAAGACGTTGTGCTGATTACCTATGCCGATCAGTTTTCCGCGAAAGGGGAAAAAGCGTTGCCGGTATTTACCCGGTTCTATAATGAATGGCTTTCTCGCACGTTTTCTCATGTCCATCTGTTACCGTTTTATCCGTGGTCGTCGGATGATGGATTTTCCGTTATTGATTATCACGAAGTTGCACCTGAAACCGGAACCTGGCGAGATGTCGCGGAATTAAAACAGTCTGCCAGCTTAATGTTTGACTTTGTTTGCAACCATATGTCAGCGAAAAGCGAATGGTTTGCTAATTATCTGGCGCAGAAGCCGGGCTACGAAGATTTCTTTATTTCTGTCGATCCCGAAACCGATTTATCGGCGGTGACGCGTCCCCGCGCATTACCGCTGCTGACGCCGTTCACGCTTAATGATGGCAGCGTTCGTCATCTGTGGACCACATTCAGCGATGACCAGATCGATCTCAATTTCGCCTCGCCGCAGGTGCTGATTGCCATGGTTGACGTTCTGCTCCATTACCTCATGGAAGGGGCGCGTTATATCCGTCTGGATGCGGTCGGGTTTATGTGGAAGATCCCGGGAACCACCTGTATCCATCTGGAACAAACCCATTGCCTTATCCAGCTTTTCCGCGCCATTACGGACGCCGTGGCGCCTGGAACGGTGATCATCACTGAGACAAATGTTCCCCACAAAGACAATATCTCTTACTTCGGTGATGGTGAAAATGAAGCCCAGATGGTCTATCAGTTTTCCTTACCGCCGCTGGTGCTGCACGCCGTTCATCGTCAGGATGTTAAAGCCCTGTGCCAGTGGGCGGGGTCACTGACGCTGCCTTCAACTCATACCACCTGGTTTAATTTCCTGGCCTCGCATGATGGTATCGGTTTGAACCCGTTACGCGGCATCCTTCCGGAATCAGAGATCCTCTCGCTGGTCGATAAGCTTCAGCAGGAAGGCGCGCTGGTCAACTGGAAAAATAATCCTGACGGAACGCGAAGCCCCTATGAAATTAATGTCACCTATCTTGATGCGTTGAGTTTGCGAGACAGCTCAGATGATGAGCGCATTGCGCGGTTCATCCTGGCGCATGCTGTGTTGTTAAGTTTTCCTGGCGTACCGGCTGTATATATTCAAAGCATTCTTGGTTCGCGTAACGATTATGAAGGTGTCGAACGTCTCGGATATAATCGCGCGATAAACAGGAAGAAATACACCGCAGGTCAGGTTGATCTGGAGCTCAATAATAAGAAGAGTATTCGTTATCAAATTTATTCTCGTTTGAGTGAGCTTATTGCTATTCGTCGCGGCGAGAGTGCGTTCCATCCGGATAGTCAGGCTATTTTTGACGCAATCGGTGAACATATTCTTAAAATTTTTCGTGTTGCTAAAAATGGCGAGCAAATTACAGCATTATTTAATTTTAGCAATAAAATGCAGACCGTTTATGGACAAACGCTCTTTGGTACGGAATTACTCTCAGGACAAGATATTAGCGGTACGGAACTGACCCTCAATCCATGGCAGGTAATGTGGATTAAAGAAAACTAAAAAGGACCCTAAAATGAAAATGCCCAAAATTGTGCTGTTATCAGCACTGGTTTCGTGCGCCCTGTTATCAGGCTGTAAGGACGATAAAGCATCTCAGGTCACCATTGAGTTTATGCACTCGTCGGTAGAACAGGAGCGTCAGGCGGTTATTACGAAACTGATCGAAAAATTCGAGAAAGAGAACCCGACTATTACGGTGAAACAGGTCCCCGTTGAGGAAGATGCCTATAACACCAAGGTCATTACGTTGGCCCGTACTGGCGCGCTACCGGAAGTGATTGAAGTCAGCCATGACTACGCCAAAGTCATGGATAAAGAGCAACTGCTGGACCGTGACGCGATCGGCAACGCGATTAACGCCGTCGGTGAAGGTACCTTTTACGACGGCATTTTACGCGTTGTTCGCACTGAAGACGGCAAGGCATGGACGGGGGTGCCGGTTAGCGCGTGGCTGTCCGGCGTCTGGTATCACAAAGATGCGCTCGCGGCAGCGGGAATCGAAGAACCGCACAACTGGGAGCGACTGCTGAAAGCCAGTCAGGCGCTCAACGATCCGGCGAAAAAACATTACGGTATCGCGCTTCCAACCGCAGAAAGCGTCATGACGGAGCAGGCCTTCTCGCAGTTTGCGTTGTCAGGCGGAGCCAACGTCTTTGATGCAAACGGCAACGTGAAAATCGATACCCCTGAAATGTCGAAAGCGTTGGCGTTTTATCGGGCACTGGCCGCGAACACCATGCCGGGCTCCAATGATGTCATGGAGATCAAAGACGCCTTCATGAACGGCTCTGCGCCTATGGCCGTTTACTCCACCTATATCCTGCCCGCGGTCTACAAAGATGGCAATCCGGCCAACCTGGGGTTCGTGGTCCCGACGGAAAAATCATCAGCCGTGTACGGCATGATCACCTCGTTGACGATCACGACCGGCCAGACCGAAGAGGAAACGCAGGCGGCAGAAAAATTTGTGACCTGGATGGAGCAGGCTCAAAACGCGTCTGACTGGGTGATGATGTCCCCTGGCGCGGCGCTGCCGGTGAACAAACTCGTGGTGGGCACTGAAAGCTGGAAAAACAACGACGTAATCAAAGCCTTTGGCCAACTGCCTTACGAGCTGATTGCGCAGTTCCCGAACGTCCAGGTATTTGGCGCCGTGGGCGATAAAAACTTTACCCGCATGGGAGACGTTACCGGCTCCGGCATTATCAGTTCCATGGTGCATAACGTGACGGTGGGACAAAAAGATCTCAGTGCGACGTTAAGCAACAGCCAGAAGAAACTGACTGACCTGATATCACAACGATAGGAGCGCTTTGCGAAGGGAATTATGAAGACGTTGTTTTCTGGTCGTTCAGATATGCCTTTCGCCATGCTGCTGTTGGCCCCCAGCCTGATTTTGCTGGGGGGCCTGGTGGCCTGGCCAATGATTTCCAACATTGAAATCAGTTTTTTACGTTTACCGCTGAACCCGCGTATTGATGCGGTGTTCGTCGGCCTGGATAACTACATTCGCATTCTGGGCGATGCTGCGTTCTGGCACTCCCTGTGGATGACGTTCTGGTATACGGCGCTGGTCGTGCTCGGCAGCACCGGGCTGGGACTGGCCGTAGCGATCTTCTTTAACCGTGAATTCCGCATGCGGAAAACGGCACGTTCACTGGTGATTTTGTCCTACGTGACGCCGTCTATTTCACTGGTATTTGCCTGGAAATACATGTTCAACAACGGCTACGGGATTGTGAACTATCTGGGCGTTGATCTGCTGCATCTCTACGATCAGGCGCCGCTATGGTTCGATAATCCTGGCAGCAGTTTTGTGCTGGTTGTCCTGTTCGCCATCTGGCGTTACTTCCCGTACGCCTTTATCTCGTTCCTCGCGATTTTGCAGACCATTGATAAATCATTGTACGAAGCGGCAGAGATGGACGGAGCAAATGCCTGGCAGCGTTTTCGTATCGTGACGTTGCCCGCCATCATGCCGGTGCTGGCCACGGTGGTCACGCTGCGAACCATCTGGATGTTCTACATGTTTGCGGATGTTTATCTGCTCACCACCAAGGTCGACATTCTGGGCGTATATCTCTACAAAACCGCCTTTGCGTTCAATGACCTGGGTAAAGCAGCCGCCATTTCCGTTGTGCTGTTTGTGATCATCTTCGCTGTCATTCTGCTGACCAGAAAAAGGGTAAACCTCAATGGCAACAAATAAACGCGTTCTGGGCCGTATCGGTTTTTATCTGGGACTGGCGCTATTTCTGATTATCACGCTGTTTCCATTTTTTGTGATGTTGATGACGTCGTTCAAAAGCGCGAAAGAGGCGATCTCGCTGCACCCGACCATTCTGCCGCAGGAGTGGACGCTACAGCACTACATCGACATCTTTAACCCGCTGATTTTCCCGTTTGTGGATTACTTTCGTAACAGCATGGTGGTGTCGCTGACCTCCTCGGTCATTGCGGTGTTTCTCGGCACGCTGGGCGCGTATGCGTTATCCAAACTGCGCTTTAAAGGGCGCACGACGATCAATGCGAGCTTCTACACCGTCTATATGTTCTCCGGGATCCTGCTGGTGGTGCCGCTGTTCAAAATCATCACCGCGCTCGGCATTTATGACACCGAACTGGCGCTGATCATCACCATGGTGACGCAGACATTGCCTACCGCGGTCTTTATGCTGCGCAGCTATTTCGACACCATCCCGGACGAAATCGAAGAAGCCGCGATGATGGACGGCCTGAACCGCCTGCAAATCATTTTCCGCATCACCGTGCCGCTGGCGATCTCGGGTCTGGTGTCGGTCTTTGTCTACTGCTTCATGGTGGCGTGGAATGACTATCTGTTCGCCTCCATTTTCCTGTCCAGCGCCAGCAACTTCACGTTGCCGGTCGGGCTGAACACGCTCTTCAGTACGCCAGATTACATCTGGGGTCGCATGATGGCGGCATCGCTGGTCACGGCACTTCCGGTCGTCATTATGTATGCCCTGTCTGAACGTTTCATTAAAAGTGGTTTGACCGCCGGCGGCGTGAAGGGCTGAGGCGGCCGATTTTAACAAGGAGTCAGTCATGAAAAAATTAGTTGCGACAGCGCCTCGTGTAGCGGCGCTGGTGGAATACGAAGATCGTCCTGTTGCAGCACATGAGGTGAAGATTCGTGCCCGTTATGGCGCCCCGAAACACGGCACTGAAGTCGTGGATTTCCGCGCGGCAAGCCCGTTCATCGATGAAGAGTTCAACGCGGAGTGGCAGATGTTTACCCCGCGTGAAGAAGGAGCAGCGCGCGGCATCGAATTTGGTAAATTCCAGCTGGGGAACATGATCGTCGGCGACATCATCGAATGTGGTGCGGACGTGACCGAATACCAGATCGGCGACAGCGTCTGCTGCTACGGCCCGTTGCAGGAAACGGTCATTGTTAACGCGGTGAACAACTATAAGCTGCGCAAAATGCCGCAGGGTGCATCCTGGAAAAATGCCGTTTGTTACGATCCGGCGCAGTTCGCCATGAGCGGCGTGCGTGATGCTAACGTCCGCGTAGGGGATTTCGTCGTAGTTGTGGGGCTGGGCGCGATTGGCCAGATTGCAATTCAGCTGGCGAAAAAAGCCGGCGCGTCAGTGGTTATTGGTGTCGATCCTATCGAACATCGCTGTGAGATCGCCCGCCGTCACGGTGCAGACCACTGCCTGAACCCAATCGGTACCGATGTCGGTCTGGAAATTAAGAAACTGACCGGCAAGCAGGGCGCGGATGTGATCATCGAAACCAGCGGATTTGCAGATGCGCTGCAATCTGCGCTGCGCGGTCTCGCCTACGGAGGAACAATCTCCTACGTGGCCTTCGCCAAGCCGTTTGCGGCGGGCTTCAACCTTGGTCGCGAGGCACACTTCAACAACGCCAAAATTGTCTTCTCCCGCGCATGCAGTGAACCCAACCCGGATTATCCGCGCTGGAGCCGCAAGCGTATTGAAGAGACCTGCTGGGAATTGCTGATGAACGGTTATCTCAATTGCGAAGATCTGATCGACCCGGTCGTCACCTTCACCACCAGCCCGGAAAGCTATATGAAGTATGTCGATCAGCACCCGGAACTCAGTATCAAAATGGGCGTCACTTTTTAAGCTAAGGACAGCAAATCATGAAAATCGCAACACAAAACCAGGCCTTTTTCCCGACCGCTATCATGGAAAAATTCGAATACATCAAAGCGATGGGATTTGATGGCTACGAAATTGATGGCCGGCTGCTGGTGGAAAACCTCGACGAAGTAAAAGCGGCTATCAAAGCCACCGGCCTGCCGGTCACGACGGCCTGTGGCGGATACGATGGCTGGATCGGGGATTTTATCGAAGAACGCCGCCTGAACGGTCTACAGCAGATTGAACGCATTCTGGAAGCGCTGGCAGAAGTGGGCGGCAAGGGGATTATCGTTCCGGCTGCCTGGGGGATGTTTACCTTCCGTCTGCCGCCAATGACTTCGCCTCGTAGCCTGGACGGCGATCGCAAAGCGGTCAGCGCTTCCCTGCGCTGGCTGGATGCGGTTGCAGCGCGCACCGGTACTACCGTCTACCTGGAGCCGCTGAACCGCTATCAGGATCATATGATCAACACGCTGGCCGACGCGCGTCATTATATCGAAGAGAACGGCCTGAAGCACGTGCAGATCATCGGTGATTTCTACCACATGAATATTGAAGAAGACTCCCTGACGGAAGCGCTGCATCACAACCGCGACCTGCTGGGTCATGTGCACATTGCTGATAACCACCGCTATCAGCCGGGCAGCGGCAGCCTCGATTTCGCCAGCCTGTTCGATCAGCTGCGTGCCGATAACTATCAGGGTTATGTCGTGTACGAGTGCCGGGTGCGTGCCGACGATCCGGCTCAGGCCTATAAGGACTCTCTCACTTACTTGCGTGAATGCTAAGGATGACGAGCGTGATGAGTGCTTCTACACCTTTGCCTCTGCGCGTCGCCATCATTGGCGCCGGGCAGGTTGCAGACAAAGTGCATGCCTCGTATTACGCCACGCGCAGTGATGTTCAAATGGTGGCTGTCATGGACAGCCGCCTTGAGCAGGCACAGGCGTTCGCGGAACGTTATGCTATTCCATCGGCATGGCAGGACGCTCACGAGATGTTGCAGGAAGTAAAACCGGATGTGGTGAGCGTCTGTTCGCCTAACCGGTTCCATTTTGAACATGTGATGGCGGCTCTCGAAGCAGGCTGTCATGTGATGTGTGAAAAGCCGCCGGCGATGACGCCGCACCAGGCAGATGAGATGCGTTTGGCGGCGCGCAAGGCTGGAAAAGTCCTCGCGTACGATTTTCACCATCGCTTTGCCCTGGATACCCAGCTCCTGCGCGATGCGGTTATGAACGGAACGCTCGGTGAAATTTACTTCACCTCCGCGCAGGCGCTGCGTCGTTGCGGTGTGCCGGGGTGGGGCGTGTTCACCAATAAATCGCTTCAGGGCGGCGGGCCGCTGATCGATATCGGCATTCATATGCTGGATGCCGCGATGTATGTGCTGGGCTTCCCGGCCGTGAAGCGGGTAACCGCGCACAGCTTCCAGAGACTGGGGAACCGGAAACACACCGGCCAGTTTGGCGAATGGGATCCTGCGCAGTTTACCGTGGAAGATGCCCTGTTTGGCACGATTGAGTTCTGCAACGGTGGCATTCTGCGTCTGGACACCTCTTTTGCGCTTAATATCCGCGAGCAGTCGATCATGAACGTCTCTTTCTGCGGTGAGAAGGCGGGTGCAACGCTGTTCCCGGCACACATTTATAACGACGAAGCCGGTGTTTTGCAGACGCTGACCCAGCGTGAAGAAGCTGACGATCGGAGACATCTGCGCAGTATGGACGCGTTTGTTCGCCACGTAATGGGCGAGCCGGTCATGATTGCCGATGCGGAGCAGGGGCTGGTGATCCAGCAATTAGTCGCGGCGTTATATGAAGCCGCGGAAACAGGGGAAAGCGTGACGTTATGCTGAACCAGTCTGTACTAACCGATCCGGGCTTTTGCCCGCATAGCCTGAATAAGTACGCGTCCATTATGGCCTGCGGCAATGGCTACATGGGCATGCGCGCCACGCATGAAGAAGATTACACCCAGCAGACCAGAGGCATGTACCTTGCGGGGCTGTATCATCGCGCGGGACGCAACGAAACCACTGAGCTGATCAATCTGCCGGATGTCACCGGGATTGAAGTTGAGCTGGACGGCGTCAATTTCACGCTCCTTTCAGGCGAAATTCTTGAGTGGCAACGCGAGCTGGCCTTTGCTAACGGCGAACTGCATCGTAACGTTGTCTGGCGTTCGCCGGACGGAAAACGCTATCGCCTGGAAAGCCGTCGTTTTGTTTCGCTGGACCAGTTGCCCTTAGTGGCAATGCAGCTCTCGATCACACCGCTTGACGGCGCCGCTCAGGCCGTGCTGAAAACCGGCATAGATGCGACACAAACGAACAGCGGCAGGCAGCACCTGGATGAAATCTCGGTCAGGGTCTTTGACCAGCACTACATGCAGGGTGTGTATGAAACGCAGGACCGGGCGTCTGAAGTTGTTGTTTCGGCGTTTTGTCAGCTCTCCGCTAAGAGCGACAGCTGTTTCACCGCCAAAAATCGGCGCCTTAGCGTTCATCATTCTCTGACTATCTCGCAAGGTGACACTGTCACGCTTGAAAAAATCGTCTGGCTGACGCATCGCTGCGATAAATCGCTCTCGCAGGAGTCTTTCGCCCGCAACGCGCTGGCCGATCTCAAAGTCTGCGCCGCAAGAGGCTACGATGCGTTGCTTGAAAGCTCAGCGTACGCCTGGAAAGCGGTATGGCGTGACGCTCGGGTGGAAGTGACGTGTGCAGAACAGCAGGATCAGCTGGCGCTGGATTACGCCGTCTGGCATCTGACGACAATGACGCCTGCTCATGATGAGCGAAGCAGTATTGCGGCGAAAGGGCTGACGGGTGAGGGGTATAAGGGACACGTCTTCTGGGATACCGAAATTTTCCTGCTGCCGTTCCATCTGTTTACCCATCCACAGATTGCCCGCAGCCTGCTGCGCTATCGCTGGTTGAATCTTTCGGGTGCGCGCGAAAAAGCACGGCGTAACGGTTGGCCGGGCGCGTTGTTCCCGTGGGAAAGCGCCGCCAGCGGACAGGAAGAGACGCCAGAATTCGCGGCCATTAACATCCGCACCGGGGTTCGCCAGAAGGTTGCTTCCGCACTCGCTGAACATCACATCGTGGCAGATATTGCCTGGGCCGTAGTCGCTTACTGGCAGGCAACACACGACGATGTCTTTATGCGCAATGAGGGCCTGACGCTGCTGATGGAAACCGCTTCGTTCTGGATGGGACGCGCGACGGAAATTAATGGTCGTCTTGAGATCCATGACGTGATCGGACCGGATGAATACACCGAGCATGTCAACAACAATGCCTACACCAACTATCTGGCCTGGCACAACGTTGCCTGCGCGCGTCAGTTTATGGCGATGTTTGGGCGTGAAGATGCGCGTTTTACGGAGAATGCCGGGAAGTTCCTGGCGCGCCTGTGGCTGCCAGAGGCCGATGCAGACGGTGTGATCCCGCAGGACGATACCTTCATGGCGAAACCTGCCATCGATCTGAGCCGCTATAAAGCCAAAGCGGGTAAGCAAACCATTCTGCTTGATTACTCTCGCGCGGAAGTGAACGAGATGCAGATCCTGAAGCAGGCCGACGTGGTGATGCTTAACTACCTGCTGCCGGAACGGTTTACGCCGCAGCAATGTGCCGCCAATCTGGCGTTCTACGAGCCACGCACGATCCATGATTCATCCCTGAGTAAAGCCATTCACGGCATTGTGCTCGCACGCTGCGGTGACACCGACGGGGCGTATGCCTTCTGGCGTGATGGGATTGCCATCGACCTGGGGGACGACCCGCACAGCAGTGATGACGGTATTCATGCCGCCGCCACCGGTGCGATCTGGTTGGGCGCCATTCAGGGTTTTGCTGGCCTGCACATTAGCGAAGGGGAGCTGCATCTTGCGCCGAAGCTGCCTGCTCACTGGCAGAAACTCGCCTTCCCGCTGCGGTGGCGGAACGCAACAATGCACGTTACCTGTGAAGATGACCAGTTAACCATTGAAACTACCGCACCTGTCACGTTGACGCTGTGGGGTAAAACGCTGCACGTATCAGGGCGAAAGGTCTGTGCGCGTAAGGACTTTCTTGCATCTGTTAATGGGACCGCTACCACGGAGGGGGGCCATGACGCTTAACGCTGTTGTATTCGATCTGGACGGGGTGATCACCGATACCGCGCATCTTCACTTTCTGGCCTGGCGCGCCGTGGCGGAGGAGATTGGTATCACCTTCGACGAAGTATTTAACGAACAGCTGAAGGGAATAAGCCGTATGGACTCCCTACAGCGCATTCTGATACATGGCGGGAAAGAGGGGATGTTCAGTGACGAGCAGCGCCTGGCGCTGGCGACGAAAAAAAACGCGCTTTACGTCCAGTCGCTGGCATCACTGACGCAGGATTCGCTGCTGCCGGGTATTCGCGACGTGCTGGCGGATATTCGCGCCGCGAAGGTCAAAATTGGCCTGGCATCCGTATCGCTTAATGCCCCTGGGATTTTGCACGCGTTGGGCATTCATCAGGCTTTCGATTTTTGCGCCGATGCTTCGCGTATTAGCCACTCAAAGCCGGACCCGGAAATCTTCCTTGCGGCCTGTAAGGGACTGAACGTACGTCCTGAAGAGGCCATTGGTATCGAAGATGCCGCCGCAGGGGTAGATGCGATCAACGCCGCAGGAATGCTGTCGGTCGGGATTGGGCCTGGCCTGAACCATGCGGGATTACAACTTCATTCAACGCAGGAACTGACCTGGGAACGCCTGACGGCGTTCTGGGCATCCCGGGCGTATTGATAAGGAATTAATAATGGCTCAACTGTCTCTGAAACACATTCAGAAAATCTATGATAACCAGGTCCACGTGGTTAAGGATTTCAACCTCGAAATCGAAGACAAAGAATTTATTGTCTTCGTCGGTCCATCGGGCTGTGGGAAATCCACGACGCTGCGAATGATTGCCGGCCTTGAGGAGATCAGCGCGGGTGAACTGATTATTGACGGGGTTTGCATGAATGATGTTCCCGCCAAGTCCCGTGATATCGCGATGGTCTTCCAGAACTATGCGCTCTATCCGCATATGACTGTCTACGACAACATGGCGTTTGGCCTGAAAATGCAAAAAATTGCGCCCTCCGTCATTGAAGAACGCGTTACCTGGGCGGCACAGATCCTGGGCTTGCGCGACTATCTCCAGCGTAAACCTGGCGCGTTGTCCGGCGGTCAGCGCCAGCGCGTGGCGTTAGGCAGGGCGATAGTGCGCGAAGCGGGGGTCTTCCTGATGGATGAGCCTTTATCCAACCTCGATGCCAAACTTCGTGTGCAGATGCGCGCTGAAATCAGCAAGCTGCACCAGAAGCTTAATACCACCATGATTTACGTGACGCACGATCAGACGGAAGCCATGACGATGGCGACCCGCATCGTGATTTTAAAGGACGGCATCATTCAGCAGGTGGGCGCGCCGAAGCAGGTCTACAACGAGCCGGCGAATATGTTCGTTGCAGGGTTTATTGGTTCGCCTGCGATGAACTTCATTCGTGGCGCGATCGACGACCGCTACTTTGTGACGGAAACGCTGCGCCTGGAGATCCCGGAGGACAAGCTGGCCGTACTGAATGCGCAAGGTTACCAGCGTAAAGCGGTTGTCTTTGGGATCCGTCCGGAAGACATTCTCACCGCACAGCGAAGCGGTGAAAACATCACGGCGAAGATCAGCGTTGCTGAGCTGACCGGGGCTGAATTTATGCTTTATGCCACCGTGGGTGGGCATGAACTGGTTGTCCGTGCGGGAGCGGCGGATGATTACGTTGCCGGAGAGAATATCGGCATCCAGTTCGATATGAATAAGTGCCATTTCTTCGATGCTGATACTGAAACAGCTATTAGATAAGAAAGGTGTTCGCCGGAAATGAAAGTTTCCGGTTTTTTGTGTGTTAATTATAAAGGAATATTTTAATGAGTACTCTACTAAGAAGTGCTGCGCTCGTTCTGTGCGCAGGGGTGAGCTGCGCGCAAGCAACAGAATCAGCCAAACAGTGGGAATTTAATATTGGCGCCATGTATGAAATTGAAAACGTCGAAGGTCAGGCTGACGATAAAGATGGATTATATGAACCCTCCGTGTGGTTTAATGCCACATGGGATGCCTGGACCATTTCGCTGGCTATGTATCAGGAAGGGCCGGTCGATTACAGTAGCATGACGCGCGGCACCTATTTCGATCGTCCTGAAGTAGAATTACGCTATCGTTTTATCGGCACCGATGATTTTACGTTCGGCCTGACCGGTGGCTTCCGTAATTATGGCTATCACTTTAAGGATGAGCATGGTGCTAAAGACGGTAGTGCTAATATGCAGCGCTATAAAGTTCAGCCTGACTGGGATATTAAACTAACCGACGACTGGCGTTTTGGCGGCTGGTTTGCCATGTATCAGTTTGCCAACGATCTGGAAAAAACCGGCTATTCTGACAGCCGCGTCGAGACCGAAACCGGTTTTACCTGGACAATTAACGAAACGGTCTCGGCAAAAGTTAATTACTATTTAGAGCGCGGTTTTAATATGGACGGCTCACGAAATAACGGTGAATTCTCCACTCAGGAAATTCGCGCCTATCTGCCGATTTCATTGGGTCAGACGACGCTAACGCCTTATACCCGTCTGGGACTCGATCGCTGGTCAAACTGGGACTGGCAAGACGATCCTGAGCGTGAAGGACATGATTTCAACCGTTTGGGTATGCTGTACGCCTATGATTTTAACAATGGTTTATCCATGACGCTGGAATATGCCTACGAATGGGAAAACCATGACGAAGGGGAAAGTGACCGCTTCCACTATGCCGGTATCGGCGTGAATTACGCGTTTTGATAACACTTCACCAGGGGCGTTTGCCCCTGGTTTTTAGCGTAATGAAGCCGCATCTGAAAAATGCGTTTCAACCAATATCTTATGCGGGGCAGGTTTACCCGCTATGCACCTGAACAACACATCGCAGCTCTCTTCGCCCAGCTTTCTGGTGGGGATATCAAAGCCGCCAGGCGCAGGGGTTAAAATGAGAGATAGCATTGGGTCGCTGTATCCTGCCATTGCGACCTGTTCCGGGATCGTCAGGTTTAGCGCATCCGCGGCACGATAAAGACTCAGCAATTTCATACTGTCTGTCGCAAAAACCGCATCGGGCGGGTTGTCTGAAGAGAGTAGCTGACAGGCCGCCTGAAGCGCGCTTTCATGGGTGTATCCGCCATCAATAACCCAGTCCGGGTTAATTGCAATACCCTGCTTCTCAAGGCTCGATTTATAGCCCGCCAGGCGATCGATAGAAACGTGATAATCGAGCGGGGCATGCAGGCAGGCAATTTTAGTGCGACCATGATTGATAAATGAGTCGGTTAATATGGCGCTGTCACGGAAATTATCCGTGTCGACAGAATAGATATTCTGGTAATTACCTTCCACTTTACCAATAACAACCACGGGCACGCCATATTCGTCCAGCGTCGCGAAAAAAGACTCGTTCGCCGGCGAGCTTAGCATGATGATCCCCTTGATCATCTTCTGCTTTATTTTACCCACGCATTTTTGCAGATCATCTTCGCTGCTTTTGGACGTTTGTAAAATAACATCAAAACCCTCTTCTTCTGCTTTTGCCGTAATGGCATGTAGTACATCAGAGAAAAACGGATTGCCTGCGGTGGTTTTGGTTGAACGGGTCGAAATAACCATAATGGCGTCGAAGCCAGAAGAGGTGAGTGCGCGGGCAAGTTTATTCGGTTGATAATTTAATTCTTCTATCGCCTTCAACACCTTTTCGCGCGCTTCAGGAGAAATATTCGTTTGTTTATTCAGAACGCGCGACACGGTTGATTTCGAAACGCCAGCAACGCGGGCAATATCATAGATGGTGGGTGACATACACCTTACTCACTCCAGACGGACAGCAATTGCGCCCATCTTACTGGAGAGAAAACGGCAATAGCAATAATTAAGAATTGATAATCAACGATCTGCCCCAATTTACTGTATTCTGAAGTGACTTTTTTCAGGGTTCCAGGCAATGAAGGACGGCGATGAAGCGACTTAAAAACGAATTCAATTCTCTGGTGAACCGTGGCGTTGATCGCCATCTGCGTCTTGCCGTGACGGGGCTGAGCCGCAGCGGTAAGACAGCATTCATTACGGCGATGGTCAATCAGCTGTTGAACCTGCATGCAGGGGCGCGCCTGCCACTGCTTAGCGCAGTGCGCGAGGAGCGGTTGCTTGGGGTGAAACGCGTACCGCAACGTGATTTTGGCATACCCCGTTTCACCTATGATGAAGGTCTGGCGCAGTTATACGGGGAGCCTCCCGCCTGGCCCACCCCGACGCGTGGCGTGAGCGAAATCCGTCTTGCGCTTCGTTTCCGCTCGAATGAATCCCTGATGCGTCACTTCAAAGAAACGTCCACGCTCTATCTCGAAATTGTGGATTACCCAGGAGAATGGCTGCTCGATTTACCGATGCTGGCGCAGGATTACCTGAGCTGGTCCCGACAGATGACCGGTCTGTTGCAGGGGCAGCGGGCAGAGTGGTCGACCAAATGGCGCCAGCTTTGCGAAGGACTGGATCCGCTGGCACCGGCGGATGAAAACCGTCTGGCCGTCATAGCCGAAGCCTGGACGGATTACCTGCATCAGTGCAAGCAGGAGGGGTTGCATTTTATTCAGCCGGGCCGCTTTGTTCTGCCGGGTGATTTAGCCGGTGCTCCCGCGCTACAGTTTTTCCCGTGGCCGGACGTTGACAGCATCGGTGAATCGAAACTGGCGCAGGCGGACAAGACCACCAACGCCGGTATGCTCCGCGAGCGATACAATTATTACTGTGAGAAGGTGGTTAAGGGCTTTTATAAAAATCACTTTTTACGCTTTGACCGCCAGATCGTGCTGGTGGACTGCCTGCAACCGCTCAACAGCGGGCCGCAGGCGTTCAATGATATGCGGCTGGCGCTGACGCAGCTGATGCAAAGCTTTCATTATGGCCAGCGTACGCTGTTTCGCCGTTTGTTCTCGCCGGTCATCGACAAGCTGCTGTTTGCCGCCACAAAAGCTGACCATGTGACGGTCGATCAGCACGCCAACATGGTATCCCTGCTGCAACAGCTGGTGCAGGATGCCTGGCAGAATGCGGCCTTCGAAGGGATCAGTATGGATTGTCTGGGGCTGGCGTCCGTACAGGCTACGCAGAGTGGGTTGATTGACCTGAATGGCGAGAAAATTCCGGCCCTGCGGGGCAACCGTCTCAGCGACGGTGCGCCGCTCACGGTCTATCCGGGGGAAGTTCCGGCGCGTCTGCCGGGCCAGGCTTTCTGGCAAAGCCAGGGTTTTCAGTTCGAAGCCTTCCGTCCGCAGAGTATGAACGTTGACCAGCCATTGCCGCATATCCGTCTGGATGCCGCGCTGGAGTTTTTAATTGGAGATAAATTGCGATGACGGAACCGTTAAAACCACGCATTGATTTTACCGGCCAGCTTGAGCAGACCCCGCATGAGGCGTTTAAAACGGCGCAAACCTTCAGCGGGCCGCAGGCCGACAACTTTGCTCCCGTGCTGGCAGACGAGCCGTTGGCTGAAGAGGGGCAGGCGGAAGCGGTGGTTGATGCGGCACTGCGCCCGAAACGCAGCCTGTGGCGCAAGATGGTGACCGCCGGGTTAGCCCTTTTTGGTGTGAGCGTAATCGGCCAGGGCGTGCAGTGGGGCGTCAATGCCTGGCAAACGCAGGACTGGGTGGCGCTGGGGGGATGCGCCGCCGGGGCGTTGATTGTTGGTGCGGGCGTTGGCTCAGTCGTCACCGAGTGGCGTCGCCTATGGCGTTTGCGTCAGCGTGCCCACGAACGCGATGAAGCGCGGGATCTGCTGCACAGTCACGGCACAGGAAAAGGGCGTGCTTTTTGTGAAAAGCTTGCGGCTCAGGCCGGGATTGATCACTCTCACCCGGCGCTTCAGCGCTGGTATGCGGCGATCCACGAAACCCAGAATGACCAGGAAGTGGTCACGCTCTATGCCCACATTGTTCAGCCGGTGCTGGATGCGCAGGCTCGTCGTGAGATCAGCCGCTCGGCGGCGGAATCTACCCTGATGATCGCCGTCAGTCCGCTGGCGATGGTGGACATGGCCTTTATCGCCTGGCGCAACCTGCGCCTGATCAACCGCATCGCCAGACTGTATGGCATCGAGCTTGGCTATTACAGCCGGCTGCGCCTGTTCAAACTGGTATTGCTGAATATCGCCTTCGCCGGGGCAAGCGAACTGGTACGGGAGGTCGGGATGGACTGGATGTCGCAGGATCTTGCGGCCCGTCTCTCTGCCCGGGCGGCGCAGGGGATTGGTGCCGGTCTGCTGACGGCACGCCTGGGCATCAAAGCGATGGAGGTTTGTCGTCCACTCCCCTGGATCGATGGCGATAAGCCGCGGCTGGGGGATTTCCGTCGCGAATTGATTGGCCAGCTTAAAGAGACGCTCAATAAAAAACCTGCTCAGTGAGGTTTTGTTTACTAATCGTGCGGGCTGTCAATATTTGTTGACAGCCACCTTCCCGAATACCGTGATCTGACATATCATTTTACTGTTATTGGCTTAAACGGTGAATTTCCCATGCGTCTGGAAGTCTTTTGTGAGGACCGTCTCGGTCTGACCCGCGAGTTACTCGATCTTCTTGTTTTACGTAGCATTGATTTACGTGGCATAGAGATCGACCCTGTCGGGCGAATTTACCTCAATTTTGCCGAAATTGAATTTAATACCTTCAGTAGCCTGATGGCGGAAATCCGCCGTATCGCTGGCGTTACGGATGTACGCACCATCCCCTGGATGCCGTCCGAGCGGGAACATCTTGCGCTGAGCGCGCTGCTGGAAGCAATGCCGGAGCCGTTTCTCTCTCTCGATCTGAAAAATAAAGTCGAGCGCGTTAACCAGGCCAGCTGCCAGCTGTTTGCGCAGACTCAGGAAAAACTTATCGGGCACCACGCCACGCAACTGATCACCGGGTTTAATTTCCAGCGCTGGCTGGACAGCAACCCGCAAAATACCCATAGCGAGCACGTCGTCATCAACGGACAGAATTTCCTGATGGAGATCACGCCGGTCTACCTGAAAGGGGAAAATGCCGCGCGGGTGCTCACCGGCGCGGTAATCATGCTGCGCTCCACGGTGCGCATGGGACGCCAGTTACAGAATCTTTCCAGCCAGGACGTCGGCGCATTCAGCCAGATTATTGCGGTGAGCCCGAAGATGCGTCATGTAATCGACCAGGCGCGCAAGCTGGCAAATCTTACGGCGCCGCTGCTGATTACCGGGGATACTGGTACGGGGAAAGATCTGCTGGCGCATGCTGTGCACATGGCCAGCCCGCGTGCGGCAAAACCTTATCTGGCGCTGAACTGCGCGTCTATTCCTGAAGATGCGGTGGAAAGTGAACTGTTCGGGCATGCGCCGGAAGGCAAAAAAGGCTTCTTTGAACAGGCGAACGGCGGCTCGGTGCTGCTGGACGAGATTGGCGAAATGTCGCCACGCATGCAGGCGAAACTGCTGCGTTTTCTCAATGACGGCACGTTCCGCCGTGTGGGGGAAGATCATGAAGTGCACGTGGACGTGCGCGTCATCTGCGCCACCCAGAAAAATCTGGTGGAGCTGGTGCAGAAAGGGGTATTCCGCGAAGATCTCTACTATCGTCTCAACGTTCTGACGCTCAATATACCGCCGCTGCGTGATTGCCCGCAGGACATCATGCCGTTGACAGAACTGTTCGTGGCCCGTTTTGCCGACGAGCAGGGCGTGCCGCGTCCGAAGCTCTCTGCCGACCTGGGCACCGTGCTGACGCGTTACGGCTGGCCGGGCAATATTCGTCAGCTTAAAAATGCGGTCTATCGCGCATTAACTCAGCTTGAAGGGTATGAACTGCGCCCTCAGGATATTCTGTTGCCGGATTACGATGCCGGGACGGTCTCGGTAGGCGAAGAGGCAATGGAAGGCTCGCTGGATGACATCACCAGCCGTTTCGAGCGTTCGGTGTTAACGCAGCTTTATCGCAGCTATCCGAGCACGCGCAAGCTGGCTAAACGTCTTGGGGTGTCACATACCGCGATTGCGAATAAGCTGCGCGAGTATGGGTTAAATCAGAAGAAGGGTGACGAATAAATAAAAAAGCCTCTTTGCAGAGGCTTTTTTACGTTTAGGCTTTAAGCGCCTCAAGTGCAGCGGTGTAATCCGGTTCGGTAGTGATTTCGTTAACCAGCTCACTGAAAACAACGTTGTCGTTTTCGTCGATCACCAGCACCGCACGAGCAGCCAGACCTTTCAGCGCGCCTTCGGAAATGGCAACACCGTATTTTTCCAGGAAATCCGGGCTGCGCAGAGTGGAAAGGGTGATGACGTTGCTCAGGCCTTCAGCGCCGCAGAAGCGGGACTGGGCAAACGGCAGGTCAGCAGAAATGCACAGCACCACGGTGTTGTTCATTTCGGTCGCCAGCTGGTTGAATTTACGCACTGATGCAGCGCAAACGCCAGTATCGATGCTTGGGAAAATGTTCAGGACTTTACGTTTGCCAGCAAACTGGCTCAGCGTGACGTCAGACAGATCTTTAGCCACCAGAGTAAAAGGCTGTGCTTTGCTGCCAGACTGTGGGATGGAACCTGCAACAGCAACCGGGTTGCCCTGGAAATGAACGAGTTGTGACATAGATATCTTCCTGTTTACAAATAGTTAACGTCGTGGCTAGTGTATGTCATCCGCAGTTAGCACGGCAAACCAATTTTCTGCCTTTCCGGCCTGCAAGGAGTCAGTGATGAGAAGCGTTAAGGTCTATGAAGAAGCCTGGCCATTGCACACCCCGTTTGTGATCTCGCGCGGCAGCCGTAATGAGGCCTGTGTGGTCGTGGTTGAATGTGAAGAGGACGGCGTAAAAGGCGTCGGGGAATGTACCCCTTATCCTCGCTACGGAGAAAGCCTGGCGTCAGTCATGGCGCAAATTATGACGGTGGTGCCCGAGTTGCAGGCGGGCCTGACGCGTGAGGCTCTTCAGCTTCGGTTGCCGGCCGGCGCAGCACGCAACGCGGTTGACTGCGCACTCTGGAGTCTGGAAGCGGCGAAACAACAAAAACCGCTGCCTGCGCTGCTGGACGTTACGCTGCCGCAATCGATCGTCACCGCGCAAACGGTGGTCATCGGTGAACCAGAGCAAATGGCCGCCAGCGCTCAGGCGTTGTATGCCACCGGTGCAACCTTATTAAAGGTGAAGCTCGACGATCGTCTGATTAGCGAACGCATGGTCGCCATTCGTGCGGCGGTGCCTGATGCCACTCTTATCGTCGATGCGAACGAATCATGGCATAGTGAAGGGCTGGCAGCTCGTTGTCAACTGCTTGCCGATCTGGGCGTCGCCATGCTGGAGCAACCCCTATCGGCAGAAGACGATGCCGCCCTGGCGAATTTTATTCATCCGCTTCCCGTCTGTGCAGATGAAAGCTGTCATACCCGTGAGAGCCTGTCAGCTCTCAAGGGACGCTACGAGATGGTGAACATTAAGCTGGATAAAACAGGTGGATTAACCGAGGCCCTGGCACTGGCACAAGATGCCCAGGCGCAAGGCTTTGCTCTGATGCTGGGCTGCATGTTGTGCACGTCAAGAGCGATCGGCGCTGCGCTCCCGCTGGTGAACAGCGTGCGTTTTGCCGATCTTGACGGCCCAACCTGGCTGGCGGTTGACGTATCACCCGCCCTGAATTTTACCTCCGGTGTACTTCATCTTTGAGGCTGCCAGCGCAGGAGATCTGTCATCGCCCGCAGGTATTTTTCGCTCGCTTCATCCGAGGAGATGGGCGGAAACTCTGCGGTGATACAGTGAAGGCTAAGGTCCGCGCACCAGCTGCCAAACGACCCGGGTGTTTCATAGCCAACGCTGCTCACCAGAGGTAGAGCAAACGCATCCGCCAGCCACTTCCCGAGCGCCGTATTACGAGGATCTTCAATACAGGCGAGGGGATCGTGGAAAGAGACAACCCAGGCCGGGTGGATCTTATGAATAAGCTGGCACAATGCCTGAGTCTCCGGTTCGGAACCGGGTTTGTCTCCCGTGAGCAGGACCACATCTCGCTCCTGCGCTGAACTGTTCCAGCGATACACCGTTTCACCGGCGCGCCAGTTTGCCGCCGGGAAGTTCCTGTTCAGGTCAACGCCGCGTGCATTCGCCCGTAATCCAAGCTGACAACCGTCCGGATTGACGGTCAAAATCACATGATGACGTCGTAAATCGGGGGCCAGCGTACGTAGCGCGCACGAGAGCGTCACGACAGACGAGTTTTCATCGCCATGCGTGCCCGCAATGATTAAGCCGCTATTGCGATCGGCCTCGGGTGCCGGAAACCAGATCAGCGGCGCGCCTAAAAACGAGCGTCCATAATGTTCAGTCCCGGGCGGGAAGGCGCCGCGTTCCGTTCTTGGTCGGGTAGTTGCCATAGTAAACCCTGATGATAAAGTCACTTCTGGCAGTGTTGTGCAAAAGCCGCGCTTAATCAAATAGTTTCCGTGTGTGTGGAAAATTGCCTGACATCAACTTTCCGGAGGAAGCATTTGCATTTCTCCGTTTCGAAACAAATAATTACGCATCTGCCTGTTACCTGACATCATTAAGGGGATCGTATGAAGCATCCTGTTTCGCTTCTTTGTACTGCGCTGTGGCTGTGCGGGCTTTCTTCACTTTCATATGCCGCGGAGGTTCCCGAAGGAACGGTTCTGGCGCAAAAGCAGGAGCTGGTTCGACATATTAAAGATGAGCCCGCTTCGCTCGATCCGGCAAAAGCGGTGGGGTTGCCCGAGATACAGGTGATCCGCGACCTCTATGAAGGGCTGGTGAATCAGAACGAAAAAGGGGAGTTAGTTCCCGGCGTGGCGACGCGCTGGCAGAGCAATGACAACCGCGTCTGGACGTTCACGTTGCGGGATAACGCTAAGTGGTCTGACGGAACCCCGGTGACGGCACAAGATTTTGTCTATAGCTGGCGTCGTCTGGTTGATCCTAAAACAACGTCACCTTTCGCCTGGTTTGCGGCGCTGGCGGGCATTAACAATGCCCAGGCCATTATCGACGGCAAAGCTGCTCCGGATACCCTCGGCGTGACGGCGGTGGATGCTAAAACGTTGCGCGTGCAGCTGGACAAACCGCTGCCCTGGTTCAGCAATCTGACGGCTAATTTCGCGTTTTATCCTGTTCAAAAGGCCAATGTGGAAAGCGGTAAGGAATGGACGCGCCCTGGCGCGCTCATTGGCAACGGTGCGTATGTACTGAAAGATCGCGTGGTGAATGAAAAACTGGTGGTTGAGCCGAATTCTCATTACTGGGATAACGCCAGGACGGTGCTTAAAAAAGTCACCTTTGTGCCGATCAACCAGGAGTCCTCAGCGACCAAACGCTATCTGGCGGGCGATATCGATATTACAGAATCGTTTCCGAAAAACATGTACCAGAAGCTGCTTAAAGATATTCCGGGACAGGTATACACACCGCCACAGCTTGGGACCTATTACTACGCGTTTAATACGCAAAAAGGCCCAACCGCGGATGCCCGCGTACGTCTCGCGCTCAGCATGACTATCGACAGACGTATTATGGCGGAAAAAGTCCTGGGGACCGGCGAGAAACCGGCCTGGCATTTTACTCCCGATGTCACTGCGGGTTTTACGCCGGAAACCTCGCCATTTGAGCAGATGTCGCAACAGGAGCTAAATGCGCAGGCGAAAACGTTGTTGCAGGCGGCAGGCTATGGCCCTCAGCGCCCGCTTAAATTAACGCTGCTGTACAACACGTCTGAAAACCATCAGAAAATTGCGATTGCCGTTGCATCCATGTGGAAGAAAAATCTGGGTGTTGACGTTAAGTTGCAGAATCAGGAGTGGAAAACCTACATCGACAGCCGCAATACCGGGAATTTTGACGTCATCCGTGCATCGTGGGTAGGGGACTACAATGAGCCGTCAACATTCCTGTCGCTGCTGACATCCTCCCATAGCGGGAATATCTCACGATTCAACGATCCTGCTTACGATAAGATTATTCATCAGGCGACGCTCGAAACCACTGAAAAAGCGCGTAATGCCGACTACAACATGGCCGAGAAGATCCTCACCGAGAAAGCACCGATTGCCCCTATTTATCAGTACACCAATGGCCGTCTCATCAAGCCATGGGTTAAAGGTTATCCGATAAATAACCCAGAGGATGTTGCGTACAGCCGTACAATGTATATTGAAAAGCATTAAAAAGAGGTCAGGGCGCTACGTGATTATGGTAAACATCCATTAACCGCATAAGCGCCCGCTCTAAGGGGGTATGATTTTACAGCCTGGTTAATACCGAATATCCCCTTCATATCAGCCCATCACTCATTGTCATGATGAATATCTTCAGAGAGATTCTTTCTCCCGTTTATCGAAAAACGCGTAGTCATTTATTCGCCATTCCTGTAGCAGTATAGTCATTACTGTTTTCAAGATTAAATTTGTCCGATACAGGATTTTTTCATATTCAGGCCATTTATTGAATTAAAACCTTATTTCTCTGCGCTGTTACGGGGCGTGTTAATAAATGCATTGATGTAAATCAATTATTCAACCTCATGGAACAATAAGTTCAATATTTCCAAACAAAGCAGTCATTCCTGCCAAATTAATGTGAATAAATGGTTAATTTTTACTGTATGTCATGTATCTATGGCATTTATGAGTACAATAATTTAGTGGAATATTCTTAAGAAAAGTCCAATTGTAGATCTTTGGTCTGAGAAGTTGATTTTAAATGGGCTTTTGCTCTAATATGGTTTTGTAAAGAAACGACACTCACTTAACATTTATTTCTTTTAAAGAAAGGGACTGCTATGGCCGATTCATTCCAGAATGAGGTGCCCAAGGCACGTATAAATTTAAAGCTGGCTCTGCATACAGGTGGCGCGCAGAAGAAAATAGAACTGCCGCTTAAACTCCTCACCGTCGGTGATTTCAGTAATGGAAAAGAGAATCGCCCATTATCGGAAAGGGACAAAATTAACGTCAATAAAAATAACTTCAACAGCGTACTTTCGGAATTTAACCCGGAAGTGAATCTGACGGTTCCTAACACAATGGCCGGGGATGGTTCGGAAGAAAGCATAAAACTGAATTTCTCCGATATTAAGGATTTCGAACCTGAACAGGTTGCCCGCCAGATCCCCCAGCTCCGCGCCATGCTGGCCATGCGTAATTTATTACGCGATCTCAAATCCAATCTTCTTGATAACGCCACTTTCAGAAAAGAACTCGAGAAAATTCTTAAAGACCCGGCGCTGTCTCAGGAATTACGCGACGAAATGAGTGCACTGGCCCCGAAATAAGCGGCATGTGTAATTTAATGGATTAACCGGGAATATGCTGATGTCTGTAAATACTGAAACCGCCTCCGCGCAGGGGCAGACCACCGTACTGGAAAAAGAGGGCGTTTACGCCTCCCTGTTTGAAAAAATCAACCTGACCCCGGCCTCCAGCCTGGGGGATATCAATGCGTTTCTGGATGACGCCGCGCTTTCTGACGCTCCGGCGGGTGAACGCCTGACGGCGGCGATGCAGGTGTTTATGGACTGCATCCGCAAATCCGGTCAGCCTGTGGAGAAGCTCGACAAAACGCTGATTGACCACCATATCGCTGAGCTGGATTTCCAGATCAGCCGTCAGCTGGATGCCGTAATGCATCACCAGGAGTTCCAGAAGGTGGAGTCCCTGTGGCGCGGCCTGAAGCAGCTGGTGGACAGCACCGACTACCGCCAGAACGTGAAAACCGAAATTCTGGATGTGTCGAAAGAAGATCTGCGTCAGGACTTTGAAGACGCGCCGGAACTTATCCAGAGCGGCCTCTACTGGCACACCTATACCGCCGAATACGACACCCCGGGCGGCGAGCCGATTGGCTCCGTGATTTCATCCTATGAATTTGACGCCAGCCCGCAGGATGTGGCGCTGCTACGCAACATCTCTAAAGTGTCAGCTGCCGCACATATGCCGTTTATTGGCTCTGTCGGTCCGAAATTCTTCCTGAAAGACTCCATGGAAGAGGTCGCTGCAATTAAGGATATCGGCAACTACTTCGACCGCGCGGAATACATCAAGTGGAAATCGTTCCGCGACACCGACGACGCCCGCTATATCGGCCTCGTGATGCCGCGCGTGCTGGGGCGTCTGCCGTATGGCCCGGACACCGTACCTGTACGCAGCTTTAACTACGTTGAGCAGGTGAAAGGCCCGGATCACGAGAAATACCTGTGGACTAGTGCGTCGTTCTCCTTCGCGTCAAACATGGTAAAGAGCTTCATCAATAACGGCTGGTGCGTGCAGATCCGTGGCCCGCAGGCGGGCGGGGCGGTGAAAGACCTGCCTATTCATCTGTACGATCTGGGTACCGGCAACCAGGTGAAAATCCCGTCTGAGGTGATGATCCCGGAGACCCGCGAGTTTGAGTTCGCCAACCTCGGCTTTATCCCGCTCTCGTATTACAAAAACCGCGACTATGCCTGCTTCTTCTCGGCGAACTCCGCGCAGAAACCGGCGCTGTATGACACCGCAGATGCCACGGCCAACAGCCGCATCAACGCCCGTCTGCCGTATATCTTCCTGCTGTCGCGTATTGCGCACTACCTGAAGCTCATCCAGCGCGAGAACATTGGCACCACCAAGGACCGCCGTCTGCTGGAGCTGGAGCTGAATACCTGGGTGCGTAGTCTGGTGACGGAAATGACCGATCCGGGCGATGAGTTGCAGGCTTCTCATCCGCTGCGTGACGCGAAGGTGGTGGTGGAAGATATCGAAGACAACCCGGGTTTCTTCCGCGTGAAGCTTTTTGCGGTGCCGCACTTCCAGGTGGAAGGCATGGATGTGAACCTGTCTCTGGTGAGCCAGATGCCGAAAGCGAAAGCGTAACGTAAGGCAGGAAGCATGAAAACGGAACAACCGTTATGGGGCAGGGGCCAGATGGTCTCTCCCCAGCACTTCCAGCAACAGGCCGCCTATGCGGCCTGGTCTGCGGAATGTATCGCCCGACTGGGTCTCTCCCATCCCTGGGGGGTGATTAATGCCACTTTCGAACCGGATGTACTGAAGTTGGGCCGTCTACAGGCCCGTCATCTGCACCTCCGGTTCCCTGACGGGACATTAATCGATACGGATAATGCTGACGACCTGCCACCGGTGCTGGCGCTTGAGAGTGAAACACAGGACGTGGTGGTGGTTCTGGCTCTTCCGCTGCTGCGCGCGAATGGTGGCAACTGCCTTAAGCCCGATGAGGTGGCCGCGCGTCCTGTTCGCTATCGCCAGCGCTGGCGGGATGTCCGCAACCTTTTTGGCGATGATACCCGCCAGATTGCGGTGATGCGGCCAGAGCTGACGTTGCGATTTGCCCATCAGAACAACAGCGATTACCTGACCTGTCCGGTTGCCCGCCTGCAACAAGATTCGCAGGGGAACTGGGCACTTGATGAGACATACCTTCCGCCGCTGTTGGCGTTACTGGGCAGTCGCTGGCTGATGACCCAGCTGGAGCAACTGTTGACGCAACTGCGCGCCCGTCTGGGCCGCCTGATGGACATGCGCCGGGAAAGTAATGAGCGCATGGCGGATTTTGCCGTAGCCGATGTTTCATTGTTCTGGCTGCTCAATGCCCTGAACAGTGCTGAGCCCGTGCTGGGTCAGTTTCAGCGCCACCCGCAAAGCCCGCCTGAGCGTCTCTATCCGGAGCTGGCAAGGCTTGCAGGCAGCCTGTTGACATTCTCGCTGGAGCATCAGGTCAGTGCGATCCCGGCATGGCAGCATGAGCAGCTGAATAACGTCTTCCCGCCGCTGTTTGATTTACTTGGCGATCTTCTGGAAGCCAGCCTGCCGTCGCGGGTGGTGGCAATTGAGCTTGAGCATGATGACCGGCTTCACTTCTGGCAGGCCCGTCTGCATGATCCACGTCTGCGCGAAGGGGCTGATTATTACCTCTCCGTGCGTTCACCGATGCCGGTGGCACAATTGCAGGAGCAGTTCCCGCGCCAGTGCAAGGTCGGCAGTCCCGATCATGTCAGGAGTATCGTCAATTCATCGCGGGTGGGCGTCCCTCTGATGCCGCTGCGCCATGTGCCGGCAGCCATTCCACTACGTCTGGAAAATCAGTATTTCAGCCTTGATGTCTCTCATCCTCTGGCCATCGAAATGTTCCAGAGCGGCACCTGTATGTTTTACGTTCCGGGAATGCTCGCCGAGCCTGAACTTGAACTCTTTGCGGTACTGAGAACATGAATGATCGTAAACGCGCTACTGCCGCGTTCATTGATATTGATGCCCTGTTACAGGACACCTGGCTACAGGTGATCAGTCTGCGTCACGGCCCGACATTCCAGGACGGGGAAGGTCGTACGCTTTGGGAGCGCTGCATTGATGATGTCGGGCGTGTGCAGCGAGAACTGAAAGCGAGCGAACTCGATGAAGCCAGCTGCCAGCATATTCTTACGGCACAGTGTGCGCTGCTTGATGAGGCGGTCAAAGGTCGCGGTGTAGAGGATGACGCCTGTATACAGTGGTATGACATTCCCTTACAGGGATACTTTCTTGGCACCATGGACGCCGGTGACACGTTATGCGATCGGATGCGTGATGTGCTGCGTGAACCGGCTCCTGACCACGCCGTTGTGACCTGCTTCCAGCGAGTCATGATGCTCGGATTCCTCGGCAACTTCCGCTCCCTGAACGATCCTGAGCGGCAGAAACTCATGAATGCACTGAATGAATATGTTGCGCCGTTCAGCTATTCACAACCCCATCCCGTTCTGGCGGAAAGCCATGCCGGACGGGGGATAGGGGGTTGGCTGGCATCATGGCCTATGCGCATTGGCCTGAGTGTGGTGGTGGTCACCGCATTATGGTGGGGACTGGATTGCTGGCTGGATCAGACACTGCTTACCCTGCTGCCGGGAGCCGTGAAATGAGCCCTGCACAACAGCGCGGGCTTGCGCTCTGGGCTGCCCTGCTGAGTGCAGTGGTCTGCCTGTGGTTTCTGCCAGCATCCCGTCTGGTTTCCATTCTCGTCCTGCTGGCGGTACTGGGACTCATCATAGCGTTCTGGGCTGTCGCCTGCCGTCGCGTGCAGCACGATTTCACCCTGTGTCTGGAGGACCTGCCTGAAGCCAATTATTGTCAGCCCGTGGTACTGGTCTGTGGCGATCTGCCGCTTGCCTGGCCGCATCAGTCACCTGTGCTTACTGTCACGCAGGGCTGCTGGATCCGTGTGGAGGATCATCTGGAACTGGAGCAGGCCGCCCGTCAGGTACTGTGGTTGCGCCCCGACTGGGGACGTCAGCTGTCAGTGATGGTCAGTGTTTGTCCGCAGCAGCACCCTGACAGTGAGCGCCTTACCAGTCGTTTGCTTGCCCTGCGCTGGCAGATTAGCCGGTTGCGTAAAGCAACCGGCCATTCTGTGCCACTGGTTCTGAATGGACAGGTCGGCAGTGCGATGATGAATGACATGCTCTGGCAGACGGCGATCCTGGGGGAAGGGGTAAAGGTCTGGAGTGGGACTTCAGCGCCTGGCTCAGTTGCTGAATGGGTTAATACTGGCGGAACGCCTGCGATGCAGCAACAGGTGCTGATGAACAGCCTGATGAGCTGGTTCCAACAGCACGTCCAGGCTGTCCTTATGGATGAAAACCCCGATATTCCTGTCATTGAACCTGTTGCGGTTCTGTGGGGATTGGGTCCGATCCTGGCCGGAAGCATGGCCACCTCTGTCTGGACAGCGTGGTTGTCCCGCCATACTGCGATGCAGCAGGTGTCTGGCTGGCAGCCGGCGGGAACGGACAGTACGGTTATTTCCCTGTTCCCGAATTTTGTCCTCCCTTTACTGCCAGAAGGACGAGGCCTGACACCGCATGGACGAACCTGGCGCGGTGCGCTCGGAATCTTCACGCTGGCAGCCATTGCTGCGCTACTCAGCAGTGGCTGGAATAATCGCCAGCTGCTGCAACGCGTGAGCTTCGATATTGCACGCTATGAACGTATACCGATGAATGACTCCGGGCCGAAAGCTGACGCCGTTGCCGTGCTGCGCGAGGATGCGGCATTGCTGGACGACCATGCACGTAACGGCGTACCGGCCCGGCTGAGTCTGGGCCTGTATCAGGGCGGACGTCTGCGTATGCCAGTGCTGAATGCGATTCGCTCTTATGTGCCTCCGCCTCCGCCGCCTGAACCGGAACTCAAACCGGTACCGAAAATCATCCGCCTCGACAGCATGTCGCTGTTCGATACCGGAAAGTGGGCGCTTAAACCCGCCTCAACAAAGCTGCTGGTGAACTCACTGGTGGGGATCAAGGCGAAGCCCGGCTGGCTGATTGTGGTCGCGGGCCATACCGACAGCACCGGGGATGACCAGTCCAACCAGGTGCTGTCGCTTAAGCGCGCGGAGTCGGTGCGCGACTGGATGCGGGATACCGGCGACGTGCCGGAGAGCTGTTTTGCGGTGCAGGGCTATGGTGAAAGCCGTCCTGTCGCCACCAACGACACGGCTGAAGGCCGGGCGCTGAACCGCCGTGTCGAAATCAGTCTGGTACCGCAGGCGAATGCCTGTCAGGCGCCGGGCAAGACCCATGCGTCATCGCAGGATGATGGCGCTGATAACAATGTAACGGAGTAATTAACATGGCAATTCCAGTCTATCTGTGGCTGAAGGACGACGGCGGCGCGGACATCAAAGGGTCTGTGGACGTTCAGGATCGTGAAGGCAGTATCGAAGTGGTGGCCCAGGAGCACAACCTGTACATCCCGACCGATAACAATACCGGCAAGCTGACCGGTACCCGTATCCACACCCCGTTCCTGTTCACCAAGGAAATCGACTCCTCCAGCCCGTACCTGTACAAGGCGGTGACGACCGGCCAGACCCTGAAATCGGCCGAGTTCAAATGGTACAGAATCAATGACGCAGGCCAGGAAGTGGAGTACTTCAACACGAAGCTTGAGAACGTGAAGCTGGTGAAAGTGAATCCGAAGATGCATGACATCAAGGATCCTGCTTTCGAGAAGCACAACCACCTCGAGCAGATTGAACTGCGCTACGAAAAAATCACCTGGACCTACAAGGACGGCAACATCATTCATTCCGATTCCTGGAACGAACGCGCCACTGCGTAAGAGCCCTGAGCAGACGGTCAGCCGTCTGCTTTTTTTGCTGAGCGCCTGCACTGACGGGTGGTCAGCAAAGAAAAACACAATCTGCCTGCCCGACCTGATGCGCTTTGGGTTCCTGAATAACAGGGAACAGCGACGGGCGGTAGCGTGTCCGGAACTGATAAAGAGAGAGTCTCATGGAAAATCCAGCCATCCTGTTACGCCGTCTTAACCCTTACTGTGCCCGCGCAATGGAAGGGGCCGCTTCCCTGTGCCAGACCCGCGCCCATGCGGAAATCCTGCCTGAGCACTGGCTGCTGAAACTGCTGGAACAGGGTGAGGGCGACCTGACGGTGCTGGCGCGGCGCTACGAATGGGATATGGATACGATATGGCAGGATATGCTGGGTTTTCTGGACAGCCTGCCACGGTCGGTGCGCAGCCGTCCGCAGCTTTCGGAGGGCGTGAAGTCCCTTATGCAGGACGCCTGGCTGCACGCCTCGCTGTCGGGGGAAGAGCACATCCGCAGCATTCACCTCCTGATGGCTCTGGTGGAAAAACCGAAACTGCTGCGCTGCGACGGCCTGTGGCCGCTGCTGACGCTGGCGCAGAGCCAGCTTGAGCGCCTGCGTGGACTTCTGGATGCGCAGTCGGATGAACGACCGGAGGTGCAGCAGGAAGCGGAGCTTACGCAGGGGGATGAGGTGGAGTTTGTCGGCCGTCCGGTGAATGCGGATATAACAGGAGAGCTGAACCCGGCGTTGCAGAATGCGCTGGACAGGTTCACCCTCGACGTCACCGCCCGCGCCCGTGAGGGCAGAATCGACCCGGTCTATGGCCGCGACAATGAAATCCGCCAGATGGTGGACATTCTTTCCCGGCGCCGCAAGAACAACCCGATTCTGGTCGGCGAACCGGGCGTCGGCAAGACCGCGCTCGTGGAAGGACTGGCGCTGCGCATTCATGAGGGCAATGTGCCGGACGCGCTGAAGCCGGTCTCCGTGCGCACCCTTGACCTCGGCCTGTTACAGGCCGGGGCGGGTGTGAAGGGGGAATTCGAGCAGCGCCTGAAAAACATCATCGACGCGGTGCAGCAGTCACCCCTGCCGGTTCTGCTCTTCATTGACGAGGCGCACACCATTATCGGCGCGGGCAACCAGGCGGGCGGCGCCGATGCGGCCAACCTGCTGAAACCGGCGCTGGCCCGCGGTGAGCTCAGAACCATTGCCGCCACCACCTGGAGCGAATACAAACAGTACTTTGAGCGCGACGCCGCGCTGGAGCGTCGTTTCCAGATGGTTAAAGTTGATGAACCGGACGACGACACCGCCTGCCTGATGCTGCGCGGACTCAAGTCACGCTACGCGGAGCACCATGGCGTGCATATTACCGATAAGGCAGTTAAAGCCGCCGTCACGCTCTCCAGACGCTATCTGACCGGACGCCAGCTTCCGGACAAGGCGGTGGATTTGCTGGATACCGCCTCTGCCCGTGTCCGTATGAGCCTGGACACTATTCCAGAGCCGCTGACCCGCATGAAGGCGCAGCTCACGGCCCTTGCTATGGAGAAGCAGGCGCTGCTGGAGGATATCGCGGTGGGCAATACCGCCCACGGCGAACGTCTGGCCGCCATCGGAGAGGAAGAAGTCGCCATCATTTTGCAGCTCGACGAACGGGAAACCCGGTACGGCCAGGAGCTGAAACTGACGGAAGAACTGCTTGCCTGCCGCACGGATATCTCCCGTCAGGGGGAGATTGCGGACCTTCAGATGCAGCTTACTGCCGTGCAGCAGAATACCCCGCTGCTGGGGCTGGATGTGGACGCGCGTACCGTCGCCACCGTTATCGCCGACTGGACGGGCGTACCGCTCTCTTCCCTGATGAAGGACGAGCAGACGGAACTGCTGAGCCTTGAGCACAGTCTGGCGAAACGCGTTGTCGGTCAGGACAGTGCGCTGAATGCCATTGCGCAACGCCTGCGCGCCAGCAAAACCGGTCTGGCGCCTGAGAACGGCCCGCAGGGCGTGTTCCTGCTTGTGGGGCCGAGCGGCACCGGCAAGACCGAAACCGCACTGGCGCTGGCCGATGAACTGTTCGGCGGCGAGAAGTCCCTTATCACCATCAACCTTTCGGAATACCAGGAGCCACACACCGTTTCGCAGCTCAAGGGCTCACCTCCGGGCTACGTGGGTTACGGTCAGGGCGGCATTCTGACCGAAGCCGTCCGTAAGCGCCCGTACAGCGTGGTGCTGCTGGATGAAGTGGAAAAGGCGCACCGGGACGTGATGAACCTGTTCTACCAGGTGTTTGACCGGGGCGTCATGCGCGACGGCGAGGGGCGGGAAATTGACTTCCGCAACACGGTGATTCTGATGACCTCCAATCTCGGCAGCGACCTTATCATGCAGCTGCTGGATGAACAGCCGGAGGCGACAGAGCCGGACCTGCATGAACTGCTGCGTCCTGTCCTGCGGGACCACTTCCAGCCCGCGCTGCTGGCGCGCTTCCAGACGGTGATTTACCGTCCGTTGGCAAAGGCAGCGATGCGTACCATTGTGGAGATGAAGCTGGCGCAGGTCAGTAAACGCCTCAACCGTCACTACGGTATGAAGACCGATATCCACGAAAGCCTGTACGACGCGCTGACCGATGCCTGCCTGCTGCCGGACACCGGGGCACGCAATGTTGACAGCCTGCTGAACCAGCAGATTCTGCCGGTGCTGAGCCAGCAACTGCTGATGCATATGGCCGCGAAACAGAAGTCGCATACCCTGACGCTCGGCTGGGATGAGGAAGAGGGCATAGTGCTCGAGTTTGACCGGACAGAAGGAGTGCACGCATGAGCAGCAATCCCCCGCTGAGATTCAGCCACAGCCATCACCTGCTGTCGGTGAAGGGATGTGACGCAGAACCCGATGTGCTGGCGTTTGAGGGTGATGAAGCCCTGAGCACACCCTTCAGCTACCGTACTGAATTCACCAGCACGGACCATGCCATCAGCAAAGAGATGATGCTGATGAAAGCGGCTTCCCTGACGCTTCAGGCCCCGGTTGACCAGGGTTACGGCATCAAAATACAGCAGCCGGTGCGGGTGATTCAGGGCGTGGTCACGGGTTTTGAACGTCTGGGTACCTCAAAGGATGAAACCCGTTACGCAGTGACGCTTGAGCCGCGTCTGGCCCTGCTCAGCCGCTCGCACCAGAACGCCGTCTACCAGGACATGTCCGTCCCGCAGATTGTGGAGAAAATCCTGCGCGAGCGCCACGGCATGCGCGGCCAGGACTTCCTGTTCTCACTCTCAAAAGAGTACCCGCGCCGCGAGCAGGTGATGCAGTATGCTGAGGACGACCTGCACTTTATCACCCGCCTGCTGGGTGAGGTCGGTATCTGGTTCCGCTTCACCACCGACACACGCCTCAACATTGACGTGGTGGAGTTTTACGACAGCCAGCAGGGATATGAGAAAGGCGTGACGCTGCCGTCGGTGCCGCCGTCAGGGCAGCACTCGCAGGGTGTGGACTCGGTGTGGGAAATGGAGAGCCACCATAATGTGGTGCAGAAGGCGGTCAGCACCCGCGACTACAACTACCGTCAGGCCACGCAGGACATGAACACCCTGGTGGATGCGACCCGCGGGGATGCCACCACGTACGGAGATGCCTATCACTGGGCGGATAACTACCTGACGGCGGGAACGTCCCATGACCGCAATCCGGCCGCGGAGTCCGGGGCGTTCTATGCCCGCATCCGGCACGAACGTTACCTGAATGGCCAGACGCAGACCGTTGCCTTCACCAGTTGTCCGGTGATCTCTCCGGGTATGCTGCTGAAAGTCACCGGCGGGTACGAAGTGGCCGACGTGTTTGCGCAGGGCGTGGTTGTCACGGCGATGCACAGCCATGCGCAGCGTGATGCGGACTTTTGCGTCAGGTTTGACGGTATCCCGGACAGCCCGGATTTCAGTTTTCGCCCGGAACCTGGTTCACGTCCGGTGATGGCCGGTACCTTACCGGCCCGCGTCACGAGTACCACTGAAAATGACACCTACGGGCATATCGATAAAGACGGCCGCTACCGCGTCAACATGCTGTTTGACCGTGAGAACTGGGAGACCGGGTTCGAGAGCCTGTGGGTCCGTCAGTCCCGCCCGTATGCAGGGGACACGTACGGCCTGCACCTGCCGCTGCTGGCAGGCACCGAAGTGGCGATTGGCTTTGAGGACGGCAACCCGGACCGGCCGTACATTGCCGGTGTGCTGCACGACTCGGCGCACGGCGACCACGTCACCATCCGCAACTACAGACGTAACGTCCTGCGCACGCCGGCGAACAACAAAATTCGCCTGGATGATGAACGCGGAAAAGAGCATATCAAGGTCAGCACGGAGTACGGCGGCAAGAGCCAGCTGAATCTCGGCCACCTGGTCGACAGCGAGAAACAGCAGCGCGGTGAGGGGTTTGAGTTCAGAACCGACGGCTGGGGCGCCATCCGGGCGCAGAAAGGGATTTTTATCAGTGCTGACGGCCAGGCGAAGGCGCAGGGCCAGGTGCTGGATATGGAGCCTGCACTCGCACGGCTTTCAGCAGCATTAGTGGAAATGGAATCCCTTGCTGCCTGCGCACAGCAGGCTCAGGCTCTGGCTGCCGATGTTGGCCGTCAGCAAAAACTCCTGAAGCAGAAAATTGAACAACTGCATGAAGAGGTGATTCTGGGCAGTGCGCCAAAAGGCATGGCACTGGTGAGCGGCGAAGATATGCAGCTATCAGCCAGTGATAATCTGACGCTGACAGCGGGTAAACAGCTGGATGTTGGTGCGCAGAAGGACTTTACGCTGGCGGCCGGTAAGCAACTCAGCCTGTACAGCCGTGAAGGAGCAAAACTGTTCAGCTCGCAAAACGACATTGATATTCAGGCTCAGGGGGGGAATATCACCACCTGGTCGACACAGGACACGTATATATCAAGCGGCAGGAAAATGGTTGTCACGGCACAGGACGAGCTGACACTGATATGCGGAGGCGGCTATATCAAAATCAACGGCGGAAATGTTGAGATTGGTGGTCCGGGTAAACTGCTGATTAAGAACACGGGCATCAGGAAAGCGGGCACGGGCAGTATGCAGGGGGTGATGAAGTCGTTTGAACCTTCTACGTTTGATGAGAAATTTGTTATCAGAAATGCATTAACCCAAGAGCCGCTTCTAGGAAAAGCCTATAAAATAACTATGCCAAACGGGTCAGTTGTCACTGGTATAACAGACGCGCAGGGGGCAACGACGCTTAATTCTTCGGATTTGATAGATGATATGATAATAACACTTACTGGTCGTTAAATAATATTAATGGAATACATATGTTAGGATTAATGCTCTTTATAATGTGTTTATATTCTCTTGTAATTGGTAGCATCTTATATATTTTTATTGGCTTTTTGCATAAACCTATTGATGGTGGGTGGAAAAAAGCAGGCAAGTGGTGTATGTGTGTGGTTTTATCATATTTAATTATATATATCCTTCAATCACATGGTGTCCCAGTAATAAGATAAGTGGCGGCTTGTCTAATAGATAAAAAAGGATGCTTCTAATGAGTGAAAAAACAGATACAACCAGGGCTTTAGAGTTAAAGTATGACGACAATGGAAAACCTTCATGGCGTTCATGCCCTTCTCATAAAAATATAAAGGTCCGCGGAGGATGTGATTTACCTCCTCATCTCCCTGGTTTGATAATACTCGTCCATGGGGTTAACTCAACAGGTGAATGGTATCAAAATGCGGAAGAGTCTCTCTGCAAAGGATTAAATGACAGGTTAGGGCTCAATGGTTCTCAATTTGAATTGAAGCCGAACAAATATAGTACAGATTGTGAGAAGGAGGAAGGGAAAAGTAACTCGTCACCTTCACCTTTAGCTCGTAGAAAACTTATTGAAAATTCTGAGCGCTCTCCAATCATTCGATTCTATTGGGGGTATTCTTCTGTGAGGGGGGAAGAGGATAAATATATTATCCCGTTAGCTAATGCGGATGGTGAAGATTATCATGAAATGAAAAGAACAGGTATAAAACAAGATGACATTCAAAAAAAAGGGCCATATATATGGGGAGGTGGCCCATTCCAAAATGGCACGAATAACTTACACTCGCTTTGGAGTGACTATGGATTCGATGAGAATCTGGCGGGAATCTCTGGAGCAAAACTTCAGTATCTCAATGAAGATAAAGATAGACTTTTAACAAATGCTCCACCAAGAAAATACTATTCACATGCAGCTAAGAGATTAGCAGATCTTTTAGACCTTATCCGGGATAAATATCCAAATGATACGGTTAGTATTATCTCTCATAGCCAAGGGACAATGATTTCGCTAGCCGCAGTCGCATTAGCAAAAAAAGGGCCAGATACTCTTTTTATATTAAACTCCCCTTATGCAATGCATAATAGCCAGCTTAATGAGCTTTCAATTCCTCAGAAAGAGAGAATTTCTCCAAGCGGACGCGAAAATACATTATCATCAATAATTGAAAAAATTGCAAAGCAATCCACGCATCTGTCTTCTGTGGGTTATAAAGGGTTATGTGTAGGCAAGTTTACTGATAAAACGAATTGGAAGCCTGAAGGTGAGAATGTAATACGGGCTGGAAAAATACAAGAGCGTGATAATCATGGCAGAACGTATATTTATTTTTGCCCTCATGACCGAGTGATGGGGTCATTACCGCTTCGCTCGATAGGGTGGCAAGGGCTACCTAATGATAAAAATGGTAATCCACATCCATTAATTGTGAAATTTAAAAATAATTTGTACCAGAGGATGTTGGCCAGGAATACGCCATGCGGTTCTTATCCTGATAAGCAGACACCATTTGGTACTTTACCTGATGGAAAACCATTTTGGGATGATGATGGTGATAAATATCAAAGTAGTAGCATTACATATCCTGACCCTCCAAAATGGCAAACAGTGTTTGTAAATGCAGAGAAAGTCCCTGAGCCTATTAATCCCAGTGAGTTGGCCGAATTTGACGAAACCAGAGTAGGTAAAGAGCATGGCTCAAAACAACAGGATGGGTGGGGTGAGATAGCCCCTAAAACTGGAAAGAAAAATGACAATACATATGATAACTATGTCAATTTATATCCAAACCAAGATGTCGTAATCGGCTATAAGGAGCTTCCAAGTGGTTATGTGCAAGAGATAACAAGGAAGGAAACTTTCGAAGAAAAAGATAAAAGGTTACGAACTTATGTTTCTCAACCAACAGATCACAGCACACTGCCCGGAAACAAGGAATTTATGACCAGAGTAGTAGCTTATGATTTACCGATAGGTTACTGCGATGCTACATGGGATAAAGAATTTCTTTCAACGCTCCGATATCTTGCTGATTGGACCACTGGCGCAGACCCTTATATGAACACTGGGGTTGTTGAAAGAATTAATGAACCTTCAATGATAAGTCGGGAAACGGGTATCGAGGAAATTATTCGAGAAAAGGCAAAGGAGTATGGTTATTAAATGAGTAGATACGTCGTTGTTTTAGGGGATGCCACTACGCATGATGGTAAAGTTACATCAGCCTCATCCAGTTTCGATATAGCCGGTAAAAATGCCGCACTTTTGAATGATACCGTCAGTTGCCCGGAACACGGTATGAATAAAATTATTGAATGCGATGTTTCTGCGTATGAAGAAAACGGGCATGGAATTATATTGCATGGCTGCAAGACGCAGTGTGGTGCGAGTGTCATTGCAAGTTATGCAGCTATCAGTCAGTGATAATCTTACGCTGACAGCGGGTAAACAGCTGGATGTTGGTGCGCAGAAGGACTTTACGCTGGCGGCCGGTAAACAACTCAGCCTGTACAGCCGTGAAGGGGCAAAACTGTTCAGCTCGCAAAACGATATTGATATTCAGGCGCAGGGCGGAAACATCACCACATGGTCCACACAGGATACGCATATTTCAAGCGGCAGGAAAATAGTCATTACAGCACAGGACGAGCTGACGCTGATATGCGGTGGCGGCTACATCAAAATCAAAGGCGGGAATGTTGAGATTGGTGGTCCGGGTAAGCTGCCGATTAAGAACGCGGGTATCAGGAAAGCGGACATAGGCAGTATGCAGGGGGTGATGAAGTCGTTTGAACCTTCTACGTTTGATGAGAAATTTGTCATCAGAAATGCGCTGACAAAAGAACCTATACCAGGTAAAGCGTACAAAATCACCATGCCAGATGGTTCTGTTGTTTCCGGTATTACAGATGCTTCTGGAGCAACGTCACTCAATTCTTCTGATGTTATCGGCAATATGATTATCAGCTTAGTAAAGGCGAATTAAGATGAGATGGAATCAGTCAGACAGGAAAGTCCTTACAATTATAGCCATTATTGGTGTATTCCTGTATGCCATTTATAAAGGCTTACAGTTCCTGGCAGGAGCCAGTATGGGAGCCAGTTTTGGGGTGGGTCTGGGAGGAATGAGCGGTTCTCAGAAGGTAGAAGAGTCACGAAAAGTTGAAACAGATGCTCCTGCTCAAATTATTTATCGCATAGATAAAAATCGATACCTGACGCTGGAAAACTACATATCCTGTGATAGGGGTGGACAAGTATATTACAATGACTCTCAGAGGGGAATAAAAACACACCTGGGATGGGATAACGATTTTTATGATTTCTCATATCGCCGGGGAAATAATATTGCGGCTTATCAAGGCTCTATTATTAATGGGGCGGATAATGGTTATCTGGCATTCCCTGGCGCATCTACCAGACAATATTGTGGTAGTGGAAGGTCAGAAACAGGTTGCCCTGTGTTTTTCTTCTTTTCAGCAGATCATGGGAACACATTTATATATAAAATTGTAGCTATGGAATACAGCACCCCAGAACGTTTTAGTCAGCTTAAAGTAGTAGTGGCTAATGATGGTGTTTATCTAAGGGATGAGTCTAAAACGGAGGATAGCTATTCTCGCCCTACAGGTCTCAATGACCTTAGCTCAGTGAATAAATTAAGGTTTTCTGACGGCAATTTAATCAGTGTTTATGATGACTGGCAGAAAAAAATTGATGAGTTAGTGAAAGAAGAACTGATAAGAAAAAAATGCCCTATGCAAACGAGTATGGACCTAGATTTCATATATTCGACTATCTCAGAACATTAACGCCACCGAAAACACATGAGGAAAGGAATTTAATGGCAAACGAATTGTCTGAAATCCAGATTAGGATTGAAGATGAAGTTTATAAAGATGGAATTAAATTTCCGAAGCCTTCAACGTCAAGTATTGATGTTAAATATCAATGTAATAAAAATATTAAAGCTAAAGCCATCACATATACTAATGAGTCAAATGGGAAAAAGGAGGTGGTGAAAAATGAACAATAATTATGAACCTGTTCGGGAACTTGAATGTAAGTTTGATGATAATGGGCATCCTTCCTGGCGTTCATTTCCCTCTCATAAAAATTGCCAAATCAGAGGTGGGTGTGATTTACCTCCACATTTGCCTGGAATTATTATTCTTGTACATGGTGTTAACTCGACAGGAGAATGGTTTTCATTTGCTGAGGACAAAATTTGTGAAGGCCTGAATAAGAGACTTGGATTAAAAGGGACTGATTATAAACTGGTGGCTAATAAATATTTTTCTGATGAAAAAATAGAGATTGAACCTCTTATAGAAAGAGATTTGCCTGCGCCTAAGAAGGAAACCTCTCCAGTCATTCGCTTTTACTGGGGGTATGCTTCACCTAAAGGTAATGAAGATAAATATGATATACCGTTAGCCAATAGGAAAGGCGTTGATTACCATCACTTAAAAAGGCAAGGCATGCCTCATGAAAATATTATTGCTCAGGGGCCATTTTTCTGGGGCGGCGGGCCATTCCAGAACGGTACAAATAATCTGCACTCTTTATAGAGTGAGACAGGGTTTAAAGAGAGAGTAGCAGGTATCAAAGTCCAGTGGTTTAATGAAGACAAAGATCGCCTGTTAACCAATGCGCCACCGCGAAAATACTACGCGCATGCTGCAAAACGCCTTGCAGACCTGGTTGACAGTATTCGTAATAAATATCCCAAAGATACAGTAACCATTATTTCTCACAGCCAGGGAACCATGGTTGCAATGGCTGCGGTAGCGATAGCCAGGAATACACCTGATGCATTATTTGTACTTAATTCTCCTTATGCACTGGATCATAACGATCTTAATGGGGCGTCACTTCCGGCAGATGAGTGCATTTCGCCAGAAGGGCGGCAGAATACGTTATCTGCCATCATTGATAAGGTGGCTTCCAGAAAAAATCATTTATCATCACTGGGCTATGAAGGGCTTTGTGTCGGACAGACGGCAGATAAAAAGAACTGGCGACCAGATGTCGCTCTTGCCAGTGAAAGTGGCAGCAGTCTTGCCGAACGAGATAACCACGGACGCACTTATATTTACTTCTGTCCTCATGATCGAGTTATGGGGTCACGTCCGCTACGCTCAATTGGCTGGCAGGGATTACCCAATAATTCTCAGGGGCAGCCTCATCCTCTGCTGAAAAAGCATCAGGGAAATTTATTTCAGCGCATGCTGGCTCGCAGTACTCCATGTGGCGAAGCGCCAAATCCCGCAACACCTTTTGCAAAATTGCCGGATGGTAAACCGTTCTGGGATGATAAAGGCGACAAGTATCAAAGCAGTAGTTTCACCTATCCAGATCCTCCGGAATGGCAAACGGTTTTTATTAATGCCGAAAAGGTACCTGAACCTATAGATGCTGCAAAATTAGCTAATTTTGATGTATCACGTGTTGGAGCTGAACACGATGACAGACAGATAGATGGCTGGGGGGAAATTAATCCGGATAAAAATCTAAAAAACGACAATACCTATGACAATTACATCAATTTATACCCCAATCAGGATATTGTGATTGGATTTAAAAATGTGGGAACTGAATCTGAGCCCCGAATGGTGCCTGTGACCCGTAAGGAGACATTTGAAGAAAAGGATCTTCGCATAAGAACCTATGTTTCTCAGCCCACGGATCATAGTACTCTTCCTATGCGTGCTGATTTCATGTCTCAGGTGGTGGCATATGATTTACCGATTGGGTATTGCGATGCAACCTGGGATAAAGAATTTATGGCAGATTTACGGCGAAAAGCGGACTGGACGCAGGGAGAGGATCCTTATCTCTCCAGTGGAGAGCCAGACAAAGTACCTGAACCTGATTTAATTAGTCAGGACACTGTTGTTGATGAATTTTATAAAGAGCAAAGTAAGCTGCCAGCATATAGAGCTGTAAATAAAGCATAAACACACTTCGGTAGGTTGTTGTTCAGTGAGTTTGCTAAAATTCAACGCTATATAGTCAGTTGTTTTCTTCGAATTAAAGGATTAGCAAATGGGGAAATTTGTCGTCGTTTTAGGGGATGCCACTACGCATGGTGGCAAAGTCACATCAGCCTCATCCAGTTTCGATATATCCGGTAAAAATGCCGCACTTTTGAATGATACTGTCAGTTGCCCGGAACACGGTATGAATAAAATTATTGAATGCGATGTTTCTGCGTATGAAGAAAACGGGCGTGGAATTGTATTGCATGGCTGCAAGACGCAGTGTGGTTCGAGTGTCATCGCAAGTATGCCGGATATGGAGGTTGGCTGATGGGATGGTCTCTGCCGGAAGTGCCTGAAAAAGAGCAGGCACCATCCTGGTCACCGTGGAACTGTCTGTTGATTATTATTCTCGGACTTTTCACCGGGCTGCTTGTTGCTGTACTGAAATCTCCGGCGACAGGGTTACTTTCATTGAGCAGTGGGGCCTGGTTGCCACTGACGGCCTGGACATTTGCGGGCATTTCGGCTGCCATCGCGGTCTACACTTTCAGGCAGGAAATGCTGGCAGTTCGTGTCTGGAACTGGAATGAGTGGTGCCGGAACATGCGTCTGAAGTGGCGCTTACGTGCACAACAGCATCTTGTCATTCTCAGCCATGTTTTCATTACTGCCGATACGGGACTGTTAGATCGTCTCGCACATACGCAGGAAGAGGAAAGTGCAGACACATCGCCTCTCACGATGTTGCCAGACGAACCGCTTACACCCGGTATTTCACGTTTTGAGCAGCTGCTTCGTCATCTCATTGCTCAGATAATGCCCTCGATTCGGCGGCGATATCCTTCCGGCCCACTCCAGATTATTGTTCAGACCAACGGTAGCGACAAAGACCGTGAATCTCAGTCATTCTATCGTATCTGGTCAGCAGGTTCCCCTCCCTGGAAAGCTGAGATTCATTTTCAGGACGCAGACTCATCCTTTGATGGCTGGAATCAGTTTGTGGCGTCAACAAAGCGGCCCGTACTGGTACTGGCAATGCACTATCGTTTGCCCAATGATGTTCTGCCGGAATTTGCCAGCGCGTTATTTTTGATGCCACCATCGATGCTGAATCTGGGTGAGCAAAAAAATGCGTTACGGCTTTTCCGGGCGATGCCGCTCAACACCCGTATGCTTGCAACGGAACTCACTGAATTACGGGAAATGGCCCTCACGCCTGCCAGCAAGAAACACCTTGTCTGGCACAGTGGGCTCTCAGATGCGCCACGACAGTCAGTGAGCAGGGTGCTGAATGATCTGTCGGTTCCTTTGTACGATAGCATTGGCACTGGCGGTGTCATTGACTATGACACCGCCAGTGTCCGGTATGGCGGTCTTGCTGGCTGGGCAATGACTGGCGCTGCGGCTGAGATGGCTGCTTATGGCCCCGCCAGCCAGTGGCTTCTTCTCGAAGGTGAAGACGATGCCTGGGCTGTGTCGCTCGGAAACGCCGTTCCTGCAGTCGGGCATGATCATTTCGTGATTCAGCCTCCCTTTCCCGGGGGATCTGTTCTTATGGCATTACTGCTTAATGCTGGGCTGTACAGTCTGATGATCCGCTATTTCCCTTCAACTGCATTCTCCTGGGCAGGGATCTCTCTTCTTCTGCTTTCAATGATTGTGACATTGCCTGGGCTGGCCATTTTGCTGAGACGAATTACAGCCCGTCTTCAGCGCCCGGAATTTATCAGGGTTGCACGACACTCCGGAAAGGAATAACCGGCATGAAAAAGGTTTCAAAGCCACTGGGAGCAGGACTACTTATCGTGGCAGTTCTGCTGATGATACTCTTTATTTTTGCACAGACAGCGCAGTTACCGTCCGGTAGCGGTGACGATAATTTCTGGTATGTGCTGGCAGGTTGCATCATTCTGACCGCCACATTATGCACCCTGGTGTTCTTTACGTTGTCCAGGCAACAAAATCCCTCTCCCGTTACGCCTGATGGTGAAAACAATCCCAACGAAGAAAGCGCGTCGGATCAATATGATTTTTCAGCACTGAGCAGGAATCTCAGAAGGCGGCACTCGTTCTTCTGGCGGCGTAAAGTCCGCCTGCTGCTGATCACCGGCGATGAAGCCGCGATTGAGCAATTGGTACCCGGCCTGCAACAGCAGCAGTGGCTTGAAGGCAACCGCACCGTGCTGATTTATGGCGGCAGCCTGGCATCGGAGCCTGACCGCGAAAAATACACAGCGCTGCGTAAACTACGCCGCGGGCGCCCTCTGGACGGGATTATCCGTGTACTGCCCGAGTCGCTTAAGCTGACCCCACATATCAGCGACAGCGATTTACGCGGCCTGGAAAAAATCAGCGAACTGCTGCGTTATTCCGCTCCGGTCTGGCTGTGGCAACTGTGCAGCAGTCACTGGTCGCAGGGTACGCGTCCTGAGCAGGCGGTAGGCGCAAGCTTTCCACCACGCGCAAAAGAAGACGATGTGATCCGCCAGCTGGAACTGATGCTGCCGGCCCTGCGGACGCAGGGGATGAGTCAGGTCGCGGAAAACAGCAGCCACGACTTCCTGCTGCGCCTGAGCCAGCACCTGAACGACGGTGCTATTGCCCGCTGGGCTCAGCAGTTGCAGCCATGGCTCTTTGTTTCTCAGCAGCGCGTCCCGCTGCGTGGTCTGATGTTCAGCCTGTCGGAGAAGAAACCTGCCGGAATGTCAGCGGGAACAGCCGACGCTGAGAATTATGGATCACAGCGTCATGCCCTGACTCTGCCAGCAACCTGGCAGGGTATTGTTGACGACTGCACCCGCATACGTGGCCGTCGTGTCGGTATGCCGTGGGAACGGGCGATGGCCTGGGCACTGATGGCCATCATCAGTGTCTGGGGGGTAGGGACGCTGCTGTCGTTTGCGGTCAACCGGTCACAAATCGTTTCTGTTGCACAGCAGGCTCATGCTCTGGTGGAGCACCCTTCTGTATCTGATTACCAACTGACTGCCCTGCATGCTTTGCGTAATGATGCCGGTCGCCTGCTGCACCATATTCAGGACGGCACGCCATGGTATCAGCGCTTTGGTCTGGACCATGATCAGCAGTTGCTTGACGCAATGCTGCCCTGGTACGGGGTGGCGAACAACCGTCTGATACGTGACCCGGCAAATGAAGCGCTTAAGCAGAAGCTCATTGCGCTGGTCAATTCGGCACCCAACAGCGACCAGCGGACACAGATGGCGAAACCGGGTTATGACCAGTTGAAAGCCTGGCTGATGATGACCCGGCCGGATAAAGCTGATGGTGCATTCTACGCGCAAACCATGAAAACCGTGCAGCCGACGCGTTTAGGCATCTCAGCTGGCCTGTGGCAAAGCCTGTCACCAGATTTGTGGGCTTTCTACATCACCGAACTGCCAGCGCAGCCACAGTGGAAAACCACACCGGATGCGCAACTGGTCAGCCAGAGCCGCCAGGTGCTGTTGCAGCAAATTGGACGGCGCAACGCGGAAAGTACGCTGTACGAGAACATGCTCAAATCCGTGCGTCGTAACTTCGCCGATGTGTCTCTGGAGGACATGACCGGCGGTACCGATGCCCGTCGCCTGTTTACCACCGATGAGGTGGTGCCGGGCATGTTCACCCGTCAGGCCTGGGAGGGAGGTATTCAGCAGGCCATTGAGAAAGCGGCGAACTCCCGCCGCGATGAAATTGACTGGGTGCTGAGCGACAGCCGGAAAGCCGTCTCCTCAGACCTGTCGCCGGAAGCACTGAAAGCACGTCTGACGGAACGCTACTTCACCGACTTTGCCGGTAGCTGGCTGAGCTTCCTCAACAGCCTGCAACTTAATCCGGCAAACAATATTGCAGACGTCACCGACCAGCTGACGCTGATGAGTGATGTTCGCCAGTCACCGCTGATTGCCCTGATGAACACCCTCGCCTGGCAGGGGCAGACCGGCCAGAAGAGTGAAGGCCTGTCGGACTCCATCATCAAATCGGCTAAAGACCTGGTAGGCGGGAAGGACAAACCGGTAATTGACCAGTCAGCCTCAGGCCCGCAGGGCCCACTGGATGAAACCTTTGGACCGTTGCTGGCACTTATGGGTAAAAACAAAGGCAGCAATGTTATGTCGGCTGACAACTCACTGAGCCTGCAAACGTATCTTACCCGTATCACCCGTGTGCGTCTGCGTCTGCAACAGGTCGCCAGCGCCTCTGACCCTCAGGAAATGATGCAGAGCCTGGCGCAGACCGTGTTCCAGGGCAAAAGCGTGGACCTGACCGACACCCAGCAGTACGGCAGCCTGATTGCTGCAAGCCTGGGCGAAGAGTGGAGTGGTTTTGGCAGCACCATGTTTGTGCAGCCACTGACCCAGGCCTGGGAAACTGTGCTTCAGCCATCGGCAGCGAGCCTGAATGACAAATGGAGTCGCTCCGTGGTGGCGAACTGGCATACGGCATTTGACGGACGTTTCCCATTCGCTATCAGCAAGAGTGATTCCTCTCTGCCAATGCTGGCTGAGTTTGTGCGTAAGGACAGCGGACGCATTGAGCGCTTCCTGACCACGGAACTCGGCGGTGTGCTGCATAAGGAGGGCAGCCAGTGGGTGCCGGATAAGGTTAATAGCCAGGGGCTGAGCTTTAATCCAGCCTTCCTGCGGGCGATTAATCAGCTCAGCCAGCTATCGGATATCTTATTTACCGACGGCAGTCAGGGCATCAGTTTTGAGCTACAGGCGCGTCCGGTACCGCAGGTGGTAGAAACGCAACTGACTATTGATGGACAAAAGCTGCACTACTTCAACCAGATGGCAGACTGGCAGAGCTTCCGTTGGCCTGGTGACACCTACAAGCCCGGAACCATGCTGACATGGACCACCGTCAATGCGGGCGCACGTCTGTTTGGTGATTACAGCGGAACCTGGGGCTTTATTCGTTGGCTGGATGAAAGTAAGAGAGAGCAGCTAGACCGCAGTCAGTGGATGATGAGTTTTACCGCCCCGGATGGTCGGACCCTACAGTGGGTACTGCGTTCACAACTGGGCAGTGGGCCGCTGGCGTTACTGGCACTGCGGGGTTTTACGCTGCCAGATCAAATATTCAGCGTCGACAGCGCGGCTATGGCGCAGGCGCTGATGACCAACACAGAAAATAGTGACATGGACGGAGTCGAATAATGGACGCTTTGCTGAATCTGGTTGTTGCCTGCCAGGCGGATGAAACCTTGCTGCGACAGCAGGCGCAGTCACGTATGGAAAGCTGGCAGCGCTGGCTTACCCCTATCAGTGAGATCAATCCTACAGGAGAAGACCCGGGTTATGACGATGATTTCCAGCGTATCCGGGAGGAGGTCAATAAACTTTCCGGCATTGATACCGGGCTGATTTGCCAGCTGGCTGAAAAGGTGCTGACCACAGAGGCCAAAGATGTCCGGGTTGCTACTTACTATTGTTGGGCGCGCTTGCACCAGGACGGTGAAACCGGGTTTGCTGAAGGGCTTGAGTTACTGGCGGGATTACTAACCCAGTATGGAACACAGCTCCATCCTCAGCGCGAGCGAAGCCGTAAACCGGCGCTGGAGTGGCTCGCAGGCTCTCGTCTACTTGACAGCCTGTTACTCTGGCCAGAAGTGGTACGCGACGATGCCCAGCGTACGACCGGTGCGTTGCTGCTCATCCGAGACAGTCTTGAAACTGAGCCGGAAGCGTCACGTCCAGATCTGAGTGCCCTGTACAGCGCGCTGGGATCCCGCCTGATGAAAGCCGGTGGCGTGGATGCGGTAATACCCCAGAATGCCAGCAGTCAGACACGCCCGCAGTCGGCATCTCACACGGCAGAACAGGACGCGCCAGTGCTGAGCCGCATCACGTCCGGTCAGGATTTGCTGGCTCAGGCCCGAACCCTAACGGGATATTTGCGTGAGCAACCTGATGGCTGGCTTGCCGCACACCGGCTGATGAAAAGTCTGCGTCACGACACGCTAAGAGCAATCCCGGCACCGGATGCCGAAGGGAAAACGCGCATCGAACCGCCGCGGGCTGACCAGCGTGCAATGCTTAAACGGCTGTATTTGCAACAGAGCTGGCTGGAGATACTGGAACAAGCGGACAGCACTTTCTCGCGTGGCGCCAATCATCTCTGGCTGGATTTGCAGTGGTACATCCATCAGGCCCTGATTAAATCAGGCCAGGATGTGCTGGCCGATATCATTACCGCTGACCTGAAAGGGCTGCTGCGGCGCCTTCCTGGACTTGAAACGCTGGCCTTCAATGACGGCACACCCTTTGCTGATGAGGTCACGCTGAACTGGATAAACCAGAGCGTGCTCGACGAGATGTCCAACTGGCGGGATGAGTCTGTCAGTGCCTTGAGTGAAACTGGCAACGATATTCTGGCCCTTGAACCGGAAGCACTGGAGAAAGCTGACACGGATGGTCTGGATGCCACACTCCACTGGCTGCAAACGCGCCCGGGCACCGACACCACAAAAGACAAATGGTTGGTGCGCCTGCTGATGGCACGTGTGGCGGAGCAGAAGGGTAGGAATGAACTGGCCCTGCATCTGCTGGGTGAACTTGACGGTGCAGCACAGGCCATCACCCTCACTCAGTGGACACCGGCGCTGTTGTTTGAAGTGAAATCGCGCCGCCTCAGGCTGCTGCGTATGAAAGCCGCCCGCAGTGAAACCGATAAGTCACGGCTTCAGCCAGAGATGGACCAGCTTCTGGCGGGCCTGATTGCCCTTGACCCGGCAGGCTGTGCGGTACTTTGCGGGTAAAGCGACTGACATACCTTTAAAACACACATATTCAGGTTCTTATGGACGACTTAACCCTGCGTTATTACGACGCTGAAATGCGCTACCTGCTGGAAGCCGGCGAAGAATTTGCCCGCGCTCACCCTGAACAGGCGGCAATGCTCAATCTCGATAAAGCGGGCGCGCGCGACCCGTACGTGGAGCGACTGTTCGAGGGCTTTGCCTTTCTGATGGGCCGCCTGCGTGAGAAGCTTGATGACGACCTGCCTGAACTGACTGAAGGGCTGGTCAGTCTGCTATGGCCGCATTACCTGCGCACTATTCCCTCGATGTCGGTGGTGGAGTTCACTCCTGTCTGGCGTGAGATGAAAGAACCGATGCGTATTGCCAGAGGTTTCGAGGTCAATTCGCGGCCGATCGGTGAAAAAGGCACGCGTTGTCGCTACACCACAACTAAAGAGATAACCCTTCAGCCACTGGCGTTGGAGCATGCCCGCCTGTCGACTGATCCTGACGGGCGCTCTGTCATCAGCCTGCGCTTCAGTTGTAGCCATCTTGCTGACTGGAGCCGTGTCGATCTCAGCCAGATCCCGTTCTATTTCAACGCTGACGCACCGCTGGCCTGCGCTATGCATGAAGCTTTTACCATGAATACTGCGCGTCTGTGGCTGCGCATGCCGGGCGACATGGACAGAAGGCCGATGGACGGGTATTTCACCGCACTGGGGTTTGGTGATGATGACAGGCTGTGGCCGAAGGGGGACAGCAGTTTCAGCGGTTACCAGTTGCTGCTGGAGTACTTCACCTTTCGCGAGAAATTCATGTTTACGGGGCTGCGCGGGCTGGAGAGCGTGGTCTTTCCGGCTGAGATCCCGTGGTTTGAAATCGACGTGGTGCTGGCGGAACGCTGGGAGCATGACTTCAGCTTTACCGAAAAGCACCTGCGCCTGAATTGCGTGCCGGTCATTAACCTGTTCCCGCTGGAATCCGATCCGCTGACGCTCAATTCTCTGCAAACCGAATACATGCTGCGCCCGATGCGCGTGCAGGATGGCCATACCGAGATATATACCGTGGATTCGGTGATGTCATCGAGCCAGCACACCTACGTGCCGTTTTCGAGCTTCCGTCATAAGGGAGGAATGATGCGTCATGAAGCACCGGAATATTACTACCACACCCGCGTGCGTCGCGGTCCGTCCGGCCTGCATAACACCTGGCTCATCCTTGGCGGCGAAGCATTTGATAATCATACCGTCCCGGAAGACGAAAGCCTGTCGCTGACGCTCACCGGCACCAATGGTCAACTGCCACGACGTGCGCTGCAAAGCACCGTGCTTGATACGGTGATGAAAACCACTTCGGTCAGCATTGCCGTGCGCAACCTGTGTGCGCCGACGCTGCCTTGTTACCCACCGGCGCAGGACCGTTTCCACTGGCGCGTGCTGAGTCACCTTGGCAGCGGATTTCTGTCGATGATGGATAATGCCGACGTGCTGCGCGGTACCCTGGCGCTGTATGAATGGACCGACAGCGAGATGAACCGTCGCCGCCTGGAAGCCATCCTCGAGGTGAAGCACAGTGAAACGGAGCGCTTTGAACAGGGCTACCTGGTCCGTGGCGTGCAGATTGAAGTCACGCTGGACAGCAATGGCTTTGCCGGACGCGGCGACATCTGCCTGTTTGGCGAGATGCTGAGCCGATTCTTTGCGCTATACACTGACATCTATTTGTTTAACCGCCTGATTATCATTCTGCAACCGACCGGAGAACGCCTGGAATGGGAAGAGAAGCACAACCGCCGCATTCCCGGCTGAGCCCACGGCTGGAAGCCGACCTGCATCGTATTAACTTTTACCGTTTATGCCAGTTGCTGGAGAAGTGTAACCCGGGCAGGCCGCTGATGGGCTCGACCAGTCACCCGGGCGATGACCCGGTACGCTTTGCCCCACATCCAGGGATGGGATTTCCGGCCAGTGAGCTGAAAGCCGTGGAGTATGATGAGGATGATGACAGCCGGCCACCACTCATCCGCACGACCTTTATGGGAATGTACGGTGTCGACTCACCCTTGCCGATGGTGTATCTCGATGACATCGCTCAGCGTCGGGAAGGGCATGACGCACTACAGGGTTTTCTGGATATCTTCAGCCATCGCATTCTGACGCAGTTTTACCGTATCTGGCGTAAATACTCTTATCCGGCCACCTTTGAACCCGGTGGTACGGACAGCATCTCGCAGTCACTGCTGGGCCTGGTGGGGTTGGGTATTCCCGGCACAGCAGACCACATTGCCACACCGGTATCCCGTTTTCTGGCTCTGCTGGGTGTTCTACAGCAACCGGGCAAAACTCAGGAGGGAATGCAGGCGCTGGTGACGTTGCTGGCCCCGGATACCACCGTGAGGGTCAGTCCATACTGCCTGCGGCCGGTGGAAATTGGTTAGCCGCTGGGCTTTTACGGTGATGACGATTTTCTGCTGGACGGCAACACGCCACTGGGTGACGAAGCGATGGATGCGGGTAGCCAACTGCTGGTTGCGCTTACAACGGATAATGAACAGGAGGCACAGGGCTGGAAGCCGGACGGTCTGCTGTATCAGGATTTTCTGGTCATGCTGCGGGTATATCTTGGCTGGCGTTTTAAGGCGAAGATCACCCTGACCACCCGGACCCGACTGCTGGCTGTTCCGCCACTTGGCGAAGGCCCTCTCTGGCTCGGGATGAACGGCGTGCTGGGGGCTGATGAGGGGGAACTTAAAGACGATATCCCACCGACCTTTACGACGGAACTGGGCTATTACACCGGCCTGAAGCTGGCAATACCACAACAAGGAAACCGACGTGTTACGTACAAGTTTGATTAAATCCGCAGGCTGGTTGCCTGCACTGCTGGCGTTCAGCCTGACGGGGTGCGGGATGACGCAGGGTATCACCGATGGCACCAAATCGGCATTTAACGCCGTGTTCTACAAAAAAATTAAGATGCTGCACCTGGATTTCACGGCGCGTGAAGCGCTAAACACCGATTCCCGCGAAAGTAACTCACTCTCCGAGCCGGTGGTAGTTCGTGTCTATCAGCTGAAAGACCGTAAAATCTTCGATAAAACGGTTTACCAGCAACTACTGAAAGATGGCGAAACTATCCTGAAAACCGACCTGATGGCGACCCGCGATGTGGTCGTAAAACCGGGCGGTGATACAAATCTTGATATGCCAATGGAAGAAGAAACGCAGTTTGTCGCGGTAGTCGGCCTGTTTCGTCACCCGGACCTGGTCAACAATACCTGGAAGCAGGTTCTAAAACGTGAAGATCTCGATCCGGATAAGCCGCGCATTCTGGAGGCCGGGAATAACCACCTGACGTTACAGCCATTGAAGGATGACTGATGCCTAAGGGACATAATACGCCATCGCTGTATGAAATGCTGAGCGGTAATTTCTCAGGTGGCCTGAGCCTCAACCAGGTCAGCGAACAGAATCAGGTGATTTTATCAGTACTCGATAACATGCAGCGCATCCTCAACTGCCGCGCCGGTACGCTGGCTCACTTGCCGGACTACGGCCTGCCGGATATGACAAAAATCCTCCAGGGAATGCCCGGTACCGCCCATCAGCTGATTACCACACTGTCGGCCATATTGCTGAAATATGAGCCGCGCCTGAGCCGGATTAACGTGGTGATGCAGGAACAGATTCAGCCCGGTGAACTCCGCTACGCCATTGATGCGGAGCTGAAGGGGGTCGGGCTGGTGCGCTACGGCACGGAATTTATGCCCGAGGGCAGGGTATTAATCCGTCATCTGAAACAACAGCAATACCTCGATGCACGAGCCGCCATCTAGTTATTACTCAGGTTAAAACAGTTATGACAATAAATTCTGAACGCCAACTTAAAACCGGCGGGGATCCGCGCACGCTTGCGGATTACGCTGCCTTGCGCGACGAAATGAACAAGCTCACCCATCCGGCACGCCCGGATGTTAACTGGCAACACGCGGAAACGCTCTGTCTGTCACTGTTCGAGCATAACGGTGTGGAGCTACAAACGGCTGCCTGGTATACGCTCGCCCGCACGCATCTCGCCGGACTCTACGGCATGAATGAAGGGCTGGGGCTACTGGCTGCACTGGTCGTCCGTCAGTGGGGTAGCCTCTGGCCACAGCCTGTCCATGCGCGAGTTGAAATCCTCAGCGCACTGAGCAAACGCCTGCAACAGGTGGTGAGAACGCTGACGTTGACGTATGCCGATTTAGGGCAGCTTTATCAGGCTGAGGAGAATCTGAACGCTCTGAGTGACATGTTGCAGCGCCTCGAACTTAAGCATGCTGCTCAGCTTGATGCCCTGCGCACGATGATGCAGAACGCAGCAGTGCGTCTGGAAAACAGTGATAATACGGGCGTGAGTCTGCCGGGTAACACGATGGGGGCCGCGGAACTTGATCTCACCGAACCGACAGAGCGTTGTAAATGGGTTTATGTGGTTCAGCCCGAGCCGTTGCCGAATAAAGAGCCTCCTGTACCCGTGAAGCAGTGGAAGCCATTTGCTGCGGGTATGTTGTTCATGCTGGTGGCAGCCAGCATTGTCGCAGTGGGATGGCAGACGATGCATGCGCCAGATTCGGCGCAAATGCAGCTGGCTGCGACTCTGGCTCCTTTACCTGAAGGACTCTCTACAGCACAGTTGCAGGCGCTGCAACAAACGTCACCGCCACCTGAACCGGGGATCAGCAAGACACAGCAGCTGTTAGCGCAGCTTTTACACCTGAAACCAGACTGGGCAGTAAGCTACGGCGACCGTCTGGTGCAGCAGGCGCTGACGCTGTGGCCAGAAGAGGCCAAACCCCTGGCACAACAGTGGCACAAGCAAATTAGCGTTTCCGGACTTGCAGAGTCAGAGCTGAATGGCTGGCATCAGGGAATGACGCAGTTACAGCAGTTGACGAACAGGCTAAACGCGCTGGATGAACAGAAGGGGAAGTACATGACGGTCAGCGAACTGAAATCAGCCGTGTTTGCCATGTCGCAGTCCTTCAGCCATACCGTTCCGCTTGAGGAGCGGCTTCGTCTGCTTTCCATTTTACCTGCCGGGCAACCCCTGTCAGCAGCGCAGCTAAACCAGACCGAACAGCATCTTCAGCAGTTGATTGCCAGCTATGCCCTGCTGAAGCACCAAAAAGAATAATGAGACTGGCGAAAAACACGGAGTTGACATGTCAGCAAGAGAGCGTTTTTTTAAGAAAGTGCAACAGAATATCGGGGACAAACCAATCTATGTTAATACGGCTGAGGCCGAAGTCAGGGCGTTTTGTGAGAGGATGGAGGATCTTGCGCAGCAAATCATTACATGGTTTGAAGGTTCTGGTATTGAAATAATTTTATCTAAAAAACATATCACCGATTTAAGTACGGTTGGCTACAGCCTCAGTAGCGGTATATGTCGTTATGCTATTACGACGATCATTTTGCAAAATGGGGATCGCAGCGTCACCATTATGCCAGAACAGGTGATCAGGGGGCCGGAGAAGGGGTGTGTGACGATGAGTATTAATGTCCCCGATAGTCTGTCGGGGGCGAGGATATTCCATTTAAGCATGGCGCCTGATACAGGCTGGTATATTCGTCGCGGGCATCAAAGTGCAAAAGAGAATATTCTCATGAATGAGGACTGTTTTTTCCAGACTATTGACTATCTGGCCTGAACGTAAGCCACTCTAACGGGAGGGGCGCGTATTAACTACGTTAACTTATTAAGCACCACTAAACAACGGCGCCCTACAGTACCCCTCCTTAAATATATAATTGCCATTTTTGAAGGGGTATCAGCAACCAAACGACAAGCCAGACATTTAGCGTAAAACATGCTTTTTATCCGCCTTAAGTAAAACTGCGCAAATCAAACTGCAAAACAACAAACCAGCGACGAACGTGAGGACAAATTTGTATGGCAATGCTATAACCCTTAATGCCAACCAAAATATAATGCCCCAGGAAAACGTATGCTAAGAAATATTAGTGTCAGAACGTTCATTGTCTATTTCCTTTTATGTGTATTTTTGGTAAGTGATGGAGTTATAGCGCTATTTTCACGGAATTCTTCGCTTTTTATTGCAGTCATAATTGTACAATTCATCGCCTTATTTTTACTCTGGGCGTACATGACCAAATATCTTGTGACGCCGATCAATACTGTGAAAAAAAGTATTGAAGAAGTGACGTCAGGCAAACTTGGCGTGTCGATACCTGAATTTGGCAACAACTGTGCGGGACGACTGATCCCCGGGATTAACAGTCTCTCCAACAACATTGCAACGCTGGTCCGTGAGATCCGCGCCTCCTCGCAAACCGCGATGACCCTGTCAGATCAACTCTCTTCACGCAGCGCGCAGCTTTCCGTCAAAACAGAACAGCAGTCAGCTTCGCTGGTGCAAACGGCAGCAAGCATGGAAGAGATGGCTGTAAGTACAAAAAATAATGCCGACAATACCCGTTTAGCCAGCGAGCAGGCGAATATCGCGACGTTACAGGCGCGTAAAGGCGGAGAATTAATGGGGCAGGTCGCGAACAATATGCAGTCGATTACCGACTGCGCCCAGCAAATGACAGAGATTATCTCGCTGATTGACGGTATCGCTTTTCAGACCAATATTCTGGCGCTTAACGCCGCCGTTGAAGCGGCAAGAGCGGGCGACCATGGTAAAGGGTTTTCTGTGGTTGCGGGTGAGGTGAGAAGCCTGGCGCATCGTAGCGCCGAAGCGGCAAAAAATATTAAGTCACTGATTGAAGTTACCAGCCATAACGTGACGCAGGGCGTTAACGTGGTCTCTGAAGCCGAAAAAAACATGCATGACATTGTTACCGGTTCGGGCAATGTGAGCAGACTGATGGATGAAATATCCGCCTCAACATCAGAACAGGAAAAAGGTATTTCACAAATTACGCAGGCATTGTCAGAGCTTGAACGCGTAACGCAGAGCAACGTGTCGATGGTTGAGGAACTCAATGGGTCGTCAGATGTGCTGCGCAATCAGGTGATTGAGCTCCAGACACGAACACGTAATTTCCGTCTGGAAAATGAGTTCCAGACTGATAATGCATTAAAAAGCCGCGAATGGGCGGTGAATTCCTGAACGTATTCAGGACGATGCCTCACATAATTATTGCTTAACCCTCGGCGAAAGCTAGACTGACACCGAAAGAGATAAAACGGTGGAGGCGCTGTGGAGAGCATTAAAGGGTCTGAGGTTAACGTACCTGACGCAGTTTTTGCATGGGTGTTTGATGGACAAGGCGGCGCAAGGCCGCTTGAAGATCAGGATCACATCGACAGCGAACATCCATGCTGGCTGCACCTCAACTACACGCACCCGGACAGCGCCGAGTGGCTCGCGTCCACGCCGCTATTGCCCAACAACGTTCGGGATGCGCTGGCGGGAGAAAGTCTCAGACCCCGCGTCAGCCGGATGGGTGAGGGGACGTTAATTACGCTGCGTTGTATAAACGGCAGTACGGATGAGCGTCCGGATCAGTTGGTGGCAATGCGTGTTTATATGGATGAACGGCTGATTGTTTCCACCCGCCAGAGAAAAGTGCTGGCGCTGGATGACGTCATTAACGATCTGAAAGAGGGCACGGGGCCTACGGATTGCGGCAGCTGGCTGGTGGATGTGTGTGATGCGCTGACCGATCATGCCAGCGAGTTTATAGAAGAACTTCACGATAAAATCATCGATCTGGAAGATAACCTGCTCGATCAGCAAATCCCCCCACGTGGTTTTCTGGCGCTGCTGCGTAAGCAGCTCATCGTGATGCGCCGCTATATGACCCCTCAGCGCGACGTTTATGCGCGGCTGGCCAGCGAACGCATGAGCTGGATGAACGACGATCAACGCCGCAGAATGCAGGATATCGCTGACCGGCTCGGACGTGGACTGGACGAGATTGACTCATGTATTGCCAGAACGGCAGTCATGGCGGATGAGATAGCCCAGGTAATGCAGGAGTCGTTAGCCAGGAGAACGTACACCATGTCGCTGATGGCGATGGTCTTTTTACCGAGTACCTTCCTGACGGGGTTGTTTGGCGTAAACCTCGGAGGGATCCCCGGCGGTGAATATCACTATGGCTTCACCACGTTTTGCGTCATGTTAGTGGTTTTGATTGGGGGTGTTGCATGGTGGTTGCATCGTAGTAAATGGCTGTAAATTTACGCTTTTCTGAGGCAGAGTCGGCTTCAAAACGACATTTTAATTGAGCGAAGTCAATAAACTCCGACCATGTTAGGTGCAATATTACTCCCGCAGGTGAATGCAACGTCAAGCGATGGGCGTTGCGCTCCATATTGTCTTACTTCCTTTTTTTGAATTACTGCATAGCACAATTGATTCGTACGACGCCGACTTCATAGTCGGCTTTTTTTTTGCCTCCTGTTTATCTGCGTCTACCCTTTAGGGGTCAGCACCCTAATCTGGAGGAAAAGATGAGTATGCTACTTGCCCTGCAACGCCTCAACACCTGGCAGTCCGATCCGGTGCCCACCGATCCGACGCCGATACCCGATCCTGTCCCACGTCCGCAGCCGATGCCGGATCCGCCGCCCGATGAAGAACCGATTAAATTGTCGCATCGTTAGCGCAGATCTGCGAGGATACGCGCCATCTGACTGCAATCATTACCACGAGAGTATATTGTGACCGCTTTTTCCACGCTGAACGTTCTGCCTGAAGCCCAACTGACTAACCTGAATGAGTTGGGCTACCTCACTATGACCCCTGTCCAGGCCGCCGCGCTGCCGGCTATCCTTGAAGGCCGTGACGTGCGCGTGCAGGCGAAAACCGGCAGTGGAAAAACGGCTGCATTCGGGCTAGGCCTGTTACAACACATTGATGCAACCCTGTTTCAGACTCAGTCCCTGATACTCTGCCCGACGCGCGAGCTGGCCGACCAGGTCGCGGGTGAGCTGCGTCGTCTGGCGCGTTTTTTGCCTAACACTAAAATTTTAACGCTCTGTGGCGGGCAACCGTTCGGTGCGCAGCGCGATTCCCTTCAGCACGCGCCGCATATCATTGTGGCAACGCCGGGCCGTCTGCTCGATCACCTGCAAAAAGGCACTGTTTCACTCGATGCACTGCAAACGCTGGTGATGGATGAAGCTGACCGCATGCTGGATATGGGCTTCAGCGATGCGATTGACGAAGTGATCCGCTTTGCCCCAGCCACGCGTCAGACGCTGCTCTTTTCTGCCACCTGGCCCGAGGCGATTGCAGCGATCAGCGGGCGCGTGCAGAAGAACCCGCTGACCATTGAAATCGATACTGTCGATGCGTTACCGGCGATTGAGCAGCAGTTCTTCGAGACATCGCAGCACGGCAAAATTCCACTGCTACAAAAATTGCTGAGCCAACACCAGCCAGCGTCCTGCGTGGTGTTCTGTAATACCAAAAAAGATTGTCAGGCGGTGTGCGATGCTCTGAATGATGCCGGACAGAGCGCATTATCGCTGCATGGCGATCTGGAACAGCGCGATCGCGATCAGACTCTGGTGCGTTTCGCTAACGGCAGCGCTCGCGTGCTGGTTGCAACGGATGTGGCGGCCCGTGGCCTGGATATTAAATCGCTTGAGCTGGTGGTGAATTTCGAACTGGCATGGGATCCGGAAGTGCATGTCCACCGCATCGGGCGTACCGCGCGTGCAGGTAACAGTGGTCTCGCCATCAGCTTCTGCGCACCTGAAGAGGCGCAGCGCGCCAATATTCTTGCGGAAATGCTGCAACTGAAACTCAACTGGGTGAATACCCCTGGTAATATCAGCATCGCTCCGCTGGCGGCGGAAATGGCCACCCTGTGCATCGACGGCGGTAAAAAGGCCAAAATGCGTCCCGGTGACGTTCTGGGGGCGTTAACTGGGGATATCGGTCTCGACGGGGCAGATATTGGCAAGATCACGGTCCATCCTGCGCATGTCTACGTAGCGGTTCGCCAGTCGGTTGCGCATAAGGCCTGGAAACAGTTGCAGGGCGGGAAGATTAAAGGGAAGACCTGCCGCGTTCGACTGCTGAAATAAGCTTAAAACGCGTCTCAGAAACGATATCTGAGACGCTGCCAGGTTACTTGACTTCTACCACGTTCAGGCGCAGTTCATCGAATTGCGCATCCTCTTCCTCTGGCTGCCAGCCAGCAGGCTGCATCGGGATCTCTTCGCGGTCAAACGCCAGATCCCCGCCATTCACCACCTCTGAACCGTGGTTAATCCCTTTGAAATCGAACAGTTCAACGTCGGCAAGGTGCGAAGGCACCACGTTCTGCATGGCGCTGAACATGGTTTCGATGCGGCCCGGATAGCGTTTATCCCAGTCACGCAGCATGTCGCCAATGACCTGACGTTGCAGGTTCGGCTGTGAGCCGCACAGATTGCACGGAATGATAGGGAAGGCTTTGGCCTGGGAGAAACGCTCAATGTCTTTCTCGCGGCAGTAGGCGAGTGGGCGGATCACGATGTGTTTGCCGTCGTCGCTCATCAGCTTCGGTGGCATTCCCTTCATTTTGCCGCCATAGAACATATTCAGAAACAGCGTTTGCAGAATGTCGTCCCGGTGATGACCAAGCGCAATCTTGGTGGCGCCCAGTTCGGTTGCGGTGCGGTACAGAATGCCGCGACGCAAACGTGAGCAGAGCGAGCAGGTCGTTTTGCCCTCTGGGATCTTCTCTTTAACAATGCCGTAGGTATTCTCTTCTACGATTTTGTACTCAACGCCCAGGTTCTCAAGGTACTCCGGCAGGATATGCTCCGGGAAGCCCGGCTGTTTCTGATCGAGGTTAACCGCGACCAGAGAAAAGTTCACCGGTGCGCTTTGCTGTAGATTGCGCAGGATCTCCAGCATGGTGTAGCTGTCTTTACCGCCCGACAGGCAGACCATGATGCGATCGCCTTCTTCAATCATGTTGAAGTCTGCAATGGCTTCGCCCACGTTACGGCGCAGTCGCTTTTGCAGTTTATTCAGGTTGTACTGTTCTTTCTTGTTAATTTCTTGATTTTGTTGCATCTATTCGTTACTCAGATCTCAAATGGGGCACAGGGTGAGGAAAACGATTTCAAAGCGTCAGCTTCGTGTTCATCTCTTCTATCCATGTAGCATAGATTTCATACACCATCTGCGCATGTATGTGCCCCATCTGGTTAGCGATAAAAGACGGGTTTGCGGCTACCGGTAAAAACCAGCATGCGAAAGTGTGTCGTGTATGGTACGGATTGCAGCGCCGAATGCCAGCACGATTTACAAATGAGCTCCACAGGGGAAGTTTGGTTAAGGCTGAAGGGTTGTCTACACTTACAGCTTACGCAGTAAAAACGGAGGTGAAAATGACTGACCGTCCCGTTAATGGTGACCATCCTGATTATAATCCCAGCCCGGATAACCCGGACAAGGATGGAAAAAAACCGAAAGATGATCCTGGCTCAGCGCCTGAATCAGGCGATAAAGATCCAGAGTAATGACCTGCCGCCTTTTCGAAGGCGGTTTTAACACCCATTCGGCCTCTCTATGCGCACCGCTATTCATGTTGTCCTCTTCAACGTTGTCTCATAACCGCTCAGAACCCCTACTGTTTTGCCTGGCGAACAGCTGAGATAAAGCACGGATCTCATTCCCGCGTACCAGCGCGTTTTACAGTTCTCCTGCTACGCTTTTGAGGGGGACAAGGGAGCGCTTCTATGAAAAATAAAGACGAGCAGACAGGATTAGTTGGGCTGGCGATTGGTGCCGCCGTTATCGGGCTGGTTTCATCCCAGAAGATCATCAACCGTGAAAGTATTGTCGCTGAGCTGGTAAGGCTCGGCAGGCAGAAGGGGGATGGAGTCGAAGATGAGGTCTTTTTAAAAGCGGCTGAGTTAGTGAGAAAAGGAGTATAACGATGGCTGACATTCGTCATGCACAGTGTCATTGTGGGGCGGTGAAATTTACGGTTGAGCTGTCGGACGGCCTGAATACCGCTCGTCGATGTAGCTGCTCGTTTTGCAGGATGCGTGGGGCGGTAGTGGTTTCAGCGCCTTTGACGGGCATTAAGGTGACGCAGGGCGCGGACACGCTCACAGAGTACCGTTTCAACACCGGCACGGCGCGCCATTTCTTCTGTTCGATTTGCGGTATTTACACGTTCCATCAACGACGTTCCAATCCCAATGAATATGGTGTGAATGTCGCCTGTCTGGAAAATGTCACGCCATTCGACTTCCCGGAAGTGGTGGTAATGGATGGAGTTAATCACCCTATGGATGGCGACAGCGGAGTATTTGGCTATCTCTCTTTCCGCAAAGAACAGGCGAAACAGCGATAAAAATTAGCCCGCAGATCGCTGCGGGCTAACGGGATTAGAACTGGTAAACCAGACCTAACGCTACAATGTCATCCGTACCGATGCCATTGTTTTTGTAGAACGAATCATCTTCATCCAGCAGGTTGATTTTATAATCAACATAGGTGGACATGTTTTTGTTGAAATAGTAGGTAGCACCGACGTCAGCGTATTTCACCAGATCTTTATCGTCCTGGCCATTGCCCAGGTCTTTACCTTTGGACTGTAAATAGGAAATAGCCGGACGCAGACCGAAATCGAACTGATATTGTGCGGTGACTTCGAAGTTCTGGGTTTTGTTTGCCACCGCATCTGCATTGTCGCCGTACGGCGTCATATTGCGGGTTTCGGAATACATTGCCGCCAGATAAATGTTGTTGGCATCGTATTTCAGACCTGCGGTCCATGCATCCGCAGTATCGCCGCCCGCAGTAGTGTAATTTACCTGATCGTTGGTACGGTCAGATGAAGTATATGCCGCACCTGCGCTGAAGCCCATGCCGAAATCGTAGGTTGCGGATATACCGTAACCGTCACCATTTTCATGACGTGTATCACGACCGTTGTTGGTCCCTTCATTGGTAGAGCAGAAATTCTCGTCGCAGTTATTACCTTCATTATTACCCTGATACTGCACCGCGAAGTTCAGTCCCTGCACCAGACCAAAGAAGTCGGTGTTACGGTAGGTAGCCACGCCGTTTGCACGACCGGTCATAAAGTTATCGGCATAAGTATAAGAGTCGCCACCAAATTCTGGCAGCATATCGGTCCAACCTTCAACGTCGTACAGGACGCCATAGTTACGGCCGTAATCGAAGGAGCCGTAATCGCCCACCTTCACACCGGCGAAGGCCAGACGCGTCCAGGACTGATTGTCAGAACCTTCGGTGTTGTTTGCCTGAATGTTGTATTCCCATTGTGCGAAGCCGGTCATCATGTCGTTGATTTGGGTTTCACCTTTGAAGCCCAGTCGCATATAGGTTTGATCGCCATCTTTAGACGCGTCGTCAGAGAAATAATGCAGACCATCTACTTTGCCATACAGATCCAGTTTATTGCCGTCTTTATTATAAATTTCAGCTGCGTGAGCGGCGCCAGCCATTAACAAAGCGGGGATCATCAGTGCCAGTACTTTTCTTTGCATTTTGATTATTCCTTTGCAGTTATTTTTTTATTACTTCGTGAACTTTCCGGGCTGGAAAGCTGTCCCATGCTAAATCACTCTGACGGCGGATGAATAAAATATAATTGTTACGGGTTAAGTAAAATCTAAACTAAATGATGCGGTAGAAATAACGATTGATGCCATGAATGAATTATTATAATCAATACAAAATAAAAATTATTAATTACGTGGAAAACAAGGTAACCTCCACGCCGTTATATGCCTTTAAGATTTTTTCATCCATAATTCACGTGAATATTGTTCAGAACATTGAGGCAATTTTCACCGATCTTCTGGATTCGCCCGGTGCACGTGCATCGGGCTTTTTTTGGCAAAAAAATGCCCGGACAAGCCGGGCATAAAGTTATTCACTGGTCGATTTTTCGGCTTTCCCCGCCAGTTGCGCCAGGAAGTCATAACGCTTCTGTAGATCCGCTGCCGCATCCTTCCATAGCTGCTCTGCCACTTCTGGCTGTTGAGCGTTCAGCCTGCGGAAACGCTGCTCCTGAAGTAAGGTTTCGGCAAGGGCGTCTGACGGCGGACGCGAATCCAGCGCCAGCGGCAATTTCCCTTCATCGGCACGGCGCGGGTCGAAGCGGTACAGTGGCCAGAAGCCGGTTGCGGTGAGCTGACGCATCTGGTCGTGGCTGAGCGCCAGATCGTAGCCATGCTCCTCACACGGACTGTAGGCGATAATCAGCGACGGCCCTGGATACGCTTCCGCTTCCTGAATGGCTTTCACCGTCTGGTTGAGCTGCGCCCCCAGCGAAATCTGCGCGACGTAGACGTGTCCATACATCATCATGCTGACGCCCAAATCTTTACGCGCCTTGCGCTTGCCGTGCTCACCAAATTTCGTGACCGCTCCCAATGGCGTTGCTTTCGAGGCCTGTCCGCCGGTGTTGGAATAGCACTGAGTATCAAGCACCAGAATATTGACGTTTTCGGTCAGGCTCAGGACATGATCAAGACCGCCGAAACCAATATCGTAGGCCCACCCGTCGCCGCCGATCAGCCAGACAGATTTTTCAACCAGCGCGTCAGCATCAGTCAGGAGTTGTTCAGCCCCTTCAACACCCTGAAGCGCGTTGCGCAGTTCAGCAACCTGCGCGCGACGAACGTCAGGTGTGGCCTCCGCATGCAGGGCATCATTCAGTTCTGCCGGGATCTTATCGGCAAAGTGTGCCAGCAGACGCATTACGCGGGCGCGGTGCTGATCGACCGTCAGACGGAATCCCAGACCAAATTCTGCGTTGTCCTCAAAAAGCGAGTTTGCCCACGCCGGGCCGCGACCGTTCGCGTCGGTGGTGTATGGCGTAGACGGCAGGTTACCCCCGTAGATCGACGAGCAGCCCGTCGCGTTGGCAATCAGCATTCGGTCACCGTAAAGCTGAGTGAGCAGTTTGATATACGGTGTTTCGCCGCAGCCGGAGCACGCCCCGGAGTACTCGAAGAGCGGGGTGATGAGCTGCGAGGTACGAATGTCAATGCGTTCCAGCTTGTTGCGATCGATTTCAGGCAGGTCGAGGAAGAAATCATAATTCACTTTCTCTTCTTCAACATGTTCAAGACGCGACATCATATTGATGGCTTTGATTGACGGGTCCTGACGATCTTTCGCCGGGCACACCTCGACGCACAGGTTACAGCCGGTACAGTCTTCCGGCGCCACCTGTAGGACATATTTCTGACCACGCATATCGCGGGATTTTACATCCAGCGAGTGCAAACTTTCCGGCGCGCCATCTAACGCTTCTGGCGACACCACTTTGGCGCGAATGGCCGAGTGCGGGCAGGCCGCCACGCAGTGGTTGCACTGGGTGCACAGCTCTTCTTTCCAGATAGGGATCGCTTCGGCAATGTTGCGTTTTTCCCAGCGGGTCGTGCCCATCGGCCAGGTGCCGTCAGGCGGAAGCGCAGAGACGGGAAGGGTGTCGCCCAGTCCGGCAAGCATCGCCGCCGTGACGGTTTTGACGAAATCCGGGGCGGCGTCAGACACCACTGGCGGCCGGTTCGGACTGCTGGCATTGACCGGCTGCATCGGCACCGCGAACAGCGATTCGCGGGCCAGCGCCAGCGCCTGCCAGTTGCGCTCAACCAGTTCCTGACCTTTGCTGCTGTAGCTTTTGGCGATTGCACCCTGAAGCTCCATCAGCGCGCTGTCGCCCGGCAGAATATTGGTCAGGTGGAAGAACGCCATCTGCATAACCGTATTGATGCGCGCCGCCAGGCCGCATTCGCGGGCGATCTTCGCGGCGTTAATGACATACAGGCGCGCCTGTTTCTGGTTAAGCACCGCCTGCACTTCCTGGGGCAGGCGTGCCCAGACCTCGCCGGCGCTGTAAGGGGTGTTGATCAGGAAAATACCGCCGGGCTTCAGGCGCTCGGCCATCTGATATTTATCAATGAACTGGAGCTGGTGACAGCCAACAAAATCCGCCTGAGAAATCAGGTATGCCGAGCGGATCGGGTGTTCGCTGACGCGCAGATGGGAGACGGTCAGTCCGCCCGCTTTTTTGGAGTCGTAGACGAAATATCCTTGCGCATACCACGGCGTAGAGTTGCCGATAATTTTGATGTTGTTCTTGGTCGCCGAGACGCTGCCGTCGCTACCCAGACCGTAGAACAGCGCTTCCAGTTTCGCATTCGAGGGCAGGGTGTTTTCCGGCAAGGGCAGAGAAAGGTTAGTCACGTCATCATAAATGCCGACCGTAAAGCGCGGCTTCGGTTTTGCCTCGCGGAGTTCAGCAAATACCGCCAGGACGCACTCCGGTCCGAACTCTTTGGAAGACAATCCATAACGCCCGCCAATGACGCGCGGCAGCGTTTCGCGCTCACCGCGGTTAAACGCCTCAGCCAGAGCGGTCATCACATCCAGATAAAGTGGCTCAGCCTGTGCGCCAGGCTCTTTGGTGCGGTCCAGTACCGCCACTGCACGCGCGCTGTCCGGCAGGGCTGCGAGCAGGTGTTTCGCTGAGAAGGGACGGTAGAGGCGAACTTTGAGCACGCCAACTTTTTCACCACGCGTCAATAGCTCATCAACCACCTCTTCACAGGTGCCGATGGCAGAGCCCATCAGGACGATCACGCGCTCGGCCTGCGGATGACCGTAATATTCAAACGGCTTATATGCGCGGCCCGTCGCAGCGGCAAAATCGTCCATCGCCTGTTCAACGTGCTCATAGACCGCGTTGTACCACGGGTTTGTCGCCTCGCGGGACTGGAAATAGGTATCCGGGTTCGCAGAGGTACCCCGGATCACCGGATGTTCCGGATTGAGGCCGCGAGCGCGATGCGCATCGATGTCAGCCTGCGGCAGCAGATTCAGAATGGTGTCGTCCGGCAGCGGAACGATTTTATTGATCTCGTGGGACGTACGGAAACCATCGAAGAAATGAATAAATGGCACTCGGCTTTTCAGCGTGGCGATATGCGAAATCAGCGCGAAGTCCTGCGCTTCCTGCACGCTGCTGGCGCAGAGCATAGCGCAGCCGGTCTGACGCACGGCCATCACATCTGAGTGGTCGCCAAAAATAGAGAGAGCGTGAGTGGCTACGGTGCGTGCGGCAACGTGCAACACAAACGGCGTTAATTGCCCTGCCAGCTTGTAAAGCGTGGGGATCATCAACAGCAGCCCCTGAGACGACGTGAACGAGGTCGACAGGGCACCGGTCTGCAACGCACCATGCACGGTGGCAATGGCACCGGCTTCGGACTGCATCTCTACAACCCGCGGGACATCGCCCCAGACGTTTTTTATCCCATTACCAGCCCAGGCGTCAGCCTGTTCAGCCATCGTGGAGCTGGGAGTGATGGGGTAGATGGCGATCACTTCGCTGGTACGAAACGCAACAGACGCGACTGCACCATTGCCGTCAATAGTTTGCATAGGACAACACCCTTACATTGCGCAAAAAGAGGGGCCTGAAAAACGACGACAGACCCTGAATATTATCTGTGTATTTTAGCAAAGCTCAGGTTTTACGATTTTCGCTTTTGTGTCCTTGGTATGCGCTGTATCAATGACTCGATGGCTACTCGCGTTAAAAAATTGCGAGAAATTGTTACCAGGGCGCATAAATACGCACATCCGCTCTCGACGATGCGGCGCGTGATGCCTATTATGCATAGGTTTCGCGTTAATTATGGGGAGGAAGGTATGCGTTCAGCATTTTGGGTCGGATGTGCCGCGTTACTGTTGTCGGCATGCAGCAATGAACCTGTACAGCAGGCGACAGCGGCACACGTTACGCCAGGTATGCGGGCGGCTATGTCCAGTTCAGGTCAGGCCAACTGCGCAATGATCGGCGGTTCACTCTCCGTTGCCCGTCAGCTCGATGGCTCCGCCATCGGCATGTGCGCATTGCCAAATGGCAAACGCTGTAGTGAGCAGTCGCTTGCCGTAGGTTCGTGCGGAAGCTACTGAGTTATTCAACTCGCTTAAACATCAATGTTTTATTGGCTGTCGCCAGGGTTAACTGGTCTTCGGTCAGGTCTACCTGTGCCCCTGTGCGTAGCATATCGGCGATGGTCTGATCCAGTTCATTTAGCTGCGGCTCGGTGCAGAGTTTCCGCGTCATTGCCAGCGTTTTGACCGTCAACTCTCCTTCGGACAGTTTCCCCTGGCCGTTGAAGCCGTTGCACATTGTGCCGGAGACGACAATGTTGTTAATCAGGCTGATATTGGGTTGCGCACTGAAGCGAATTTCAGGCTGGGTTTTCCCGCCTTTAACCGCTTTGCCATCCACATTCTCCAGAACGAAACGATGATTCTCTAGCTGTTCGGTCTGAACGGAGGCTTTACCAGGATTAACGCATCCAGCCAGTGCGAGGCTGATTAAACTTACTGCCGCGAGCTTTTTCATTTTTTTTCTCAAACTATCAATACCGTAAATATTTTTTCAGTGTAACCATACCCTCCTGGGTGTTAATGGGGTTTATCTGAAAGTGCGGGAAGGGACCGGGCGGCGGCGCACCCGGTCAGTGAGTTAGTGCGATTTAAATCCGGCTGCGGCCATCAGCATTTTAAAGAGCATACTTACGCAGGCCAGCGCCAGAACGCTGCCGCCCCAGATGATGGCAAGCCACATCAAACGTTTCCATACAGGTTGTTGCATCAGTGATAACCCTCCCCATGCTGTACTTTTCCGCGAAAAACGTAATAACTCCAGAAGGTGTAGACCAGAATCACGGGAATGATCAACAGTGCACCCACTAACATAAAGCCCTGGCTTTGGACTGGCGCAGCGGCCTGCCACAGGGTAATGTCCGGCGGGATAATATGCGGCCAGATGCTGATCCCAAGCCCGCTAAACCCAAGAAAAACCAGCCCTAACGTCATGATAAACGGCAGAGTATGGCTCGCAGGATCGTTCAGGCAGCGCCACTGGCACAGACTCAGGATCGCAACCAGCGCAGGAACGGGCAGCAGATAAAACAGATTCGGCAGCGTAAACCAGCGCGCAGCAATAGCTGGTTGGGCGAGAGGGGTCCAGATACTGATTACTGCAATGAATACCAGAAGCAGGAGCAGAAGCACTTTCGATACCTGACGCATCCGCTGTTGCAGGGCATTTTCGCTTTTCATTACCAGCCACGTTGATCCTAACAGCGCGTAAGCCACCACAAGACCCGCCCCGCAGAAAAAATTGAACGCGGTAAACCAGTCAAACGGACCACCGCTGTAAGCGCGACCGGTGACGCTGAACCCCTGAATGACCGCGCCGACGGTGATGCCCTGGCTGAAGGTCGCCACAATTGATCCGCCAATAAAGGCCTTATCCCAGAACGGACGGTGCGCCGGAGTGGCCTTGAAGCGAAATTCGAAGGCGACGCCACGAAATATAAGCCCGATCAGCATTATTGTCAGTGGAATGGTTAGCGCGTCGATGATAACCGCATAGGCGAGAGGAAAGGCGCCAAAAAGGGCCGCTCCGCCAAGCACCAGCCAGGTTTCGTTGCCATCCCAGACGGGAGCCACGCTATTGACCATCACGTCGCGGTCGTCCGCATTCGGCGTTGCCGGAAACAGGATGCCTATCCCCAAATCAAAACCGTCCATCACGATATACATCAACGTGGCGAAAACGATAATCACGAACCAGATAATGGAAAGATCGATACCCATTACGGTTACTCCTTAAATTCAGTGGTGACGGCAGAAAGCGGACGAGCAGGACGGCCATCGGATTCAGTCGCGAAGGATTCATGGGGCTGCGGCCCTTTTTTAATCAGACGCACCATATAGCTGTAACCCACGCCGAATACCGCGGTATAAACCACGAAGAAGGCCAGCAAACTGACGCTCATGTGCAGATCGCCATGCGCGGAAACCGCATCCTTCGTACGCTGTAGACCATAGACGACCCAGGGCTGGCGGCCGACCTCCGTTGTTACCCATCCGGCGAGGATCGCGATCAGCCCGGACGGCCCCATCAGCAGGGCAAACCACAGGAAGGAACGTGAGGTATAAAGGCGCTGTTTATAACGCAGCCAGATTGCCGTCACGCCCAGGAGCAGCATCAACATTCCCAGGCCGGCCATGATGCGGAAAGACCAGAAGACAATGGTGGCGTTCGGGCGATCTTCTTTTGGGAACTCCTTCAATGCCGGAACCTGTTTATCGAGACTGTGGGTCAGGATCAGGCTGCCGAGAGCGGGAATTTCCAGGCCAAAACGGGTCCGTTCCTGCTCCATATCCGGCCAGCCAAATAGCAGCAGTGGGGTAGGCTCACCCGGCGGATTCTCCCAGTGGCCTTCTATGGCGGCTATTTTCGCTGGCTGGTGTTTTAAGGTGTTAAGCCCGTGCATATCCCCCACCAGCGCCTGGACTGGGGCCACGATCAACGTCATCCACAACGCCATGGAAAACATGGTGCGAATAGCGGGCGTATTGTTTCCGCGCAGCAAATGCCAGGCCGCGGAAGCACCGACAAACAGCGCGCTGCTGAGAAATGCCGCTATCGACATGTGCAGCAGGCGGTAAGGGAAGGAGGGGTTAAACACCACGGCAAACCAGTCCACCGGAACGACCTGACCGTTGATGATTTCATACCCTTGCGGTGTCTGCATCCAGCTGTTTGACGAGAGGATCCAGAACGTAGACATGAGGGTCCCCAGTGCGACCATGCAGGTCGAAAAGAAGTGCAGCCCCGGCCCGACCTTATTCCAGCCAAACAACATTACCCCGAGGAACCCCGCCTCAAGGAAGAACGCGGTAAGCACTTCATAGGTCAGCAGGGGGCCGGTAATACTGCCCGCGAACTGCGAAAACCCACTCCAGTTAGTGCCAAACTGATAAGCCATCACCAGGCCGGAGACCACGCCCATCCCAAAGTTGACGGCGAAGATCTTCGACCAGAAATGGTACAGCGAGCGCCAGACGGGATTTTTTGTTTTCAACCACAGCCCTTCCAGCACGGCGAGATAGCTCGCCAGGCCAATGGTTATCGCCGGAAAAATAATATGAAAGGATACGGTAAAGGCGAACTGTATTCGCGCAAGATGAAACGCATCTGGACCAAACATGCACTGCCTCAATGTTAAACGGTGTACTGTTATGATAGAGAGGCGGCAAGTGAGATATCAGAAGCAGAAATCGATAATTTATCTATAACAGTTGTGGGAAAAGCTGAACTTTATCTGGCTGATATAGGTAACAAGGAAGAATAAAAAGTTTCTTTTTATGATTTTTACGCATTAAACAGCTTGCTTTGTCGCCAGCAACATGCGTTAATGGATTTCTGGTTTTGAATCCAAATAAATATCTGACGTAGTTTTATAAAGCAGTTCTCATCACGTTGTGCCTCTCCGCAGCCTCTCTTGGGTCTTTATCTACATTCCGATTAGTTTTGTATCGAACCATTTATTGCCTGATCGGCTCATGAGTAATTTACGTTTTTACGTTCAAAGGAGAATCCTATGACTTCTTATATCCATTTCCGCTGCCCATGCTGTCATGGCTCGCAGTACCGCACCTCAGCTTTTGATGTGTCTGACAAAAATCCGTTCGGCGCGAAATGCATTTTCTGCAAATCGTCGATGATCACGCTCGACCACCTGGCCGCAGCGCGTTCTGCTCAGAATCACATTACAGAGTACCGCAAGTAATCTGCCGCGTTTCCTATAACAGTTAGCAAAATCTTCTCTTTTTCTCCTGCTGATATACACTGTCAGCAATAAGGAGAATCTGATGAAAAAATACCAGCGTCTGGCGCAACAAATTATCTCGCAGATTGAGCTTGGCGTATGGTTGCCGGGCGATAAGCTGCCTTCTCTGCGAGAGCAGGTGGCAAGCAGCGGCATGAGTTTTATGACCGTGGGCCACGCGTATCAGATGCTGGAAAGTCAGGGGCGCATTGTTGCCAGACCGCAGTCAGGCTATTACGTTGCCGCCCGCCCGACCACACACCAGCCTGCACCGCCCGCGCAGGTGATGCGCGATGAAGTGGTCGACATCAACACCTATATTTTCGACGTGCTACAGGCCAGCCGCGACCCCTCCGTTGTCCCTTTTGCCTCGGCGTTTCCCGATCCGCGCCTTTTCCCGCTTCAGCAACTCAACCGATCGCTGGCTAACGTCAGCAAAACGGCTACCGCCATGAGCGTGATTGAAAACCTGCCGCCGGGTAACGTCGACTTACGTCATGCCATTGCCCGTCGCTACGCTCAGCAGGGAATGAATATCTCCCCGGATGAAATTGTGATCACCGCGGGCGCGCTTGAGGCGCTCAACCTCAGTTTGCAGGCTGTGACTGAACCAGGGGACTGGGTTATCGTTGAAAACCCCTGTTTTTATGGCGCACTCCAGGCGCTTGAACGTCTGAAACTGAAAGCGCTGTCGGTTGCCACTGACGTGCGTGAGGGCATCGATCTCAGTGCCCTTGAGCAGGCGTTAAATGATTATCCGGTGAAAGCCTGCTGGTTGATGACCAACAGTCAGAACCCGCTCGGCTTCACGCTGAGTGCAGAGAAGAAAGCTCAGCTGGTGGCCTTACTCACCCGGCATAACGTCACGCTGATTGAAGACGATGTTTACAGCGAACTCTACTTTGGCCGCGAAAAGCCGCTTCCGGCAAAGGCCTGGGATAAGCAGGATATGACGTTGCACTGCTCCTCATTCTCCAAGTGTCTGGTGGCCGGTTTCCGTATTGGCTGGGTGGCGGCGGGAAAACATGCGCGCCGTATTCAGCAGTTGCAGCTGATGAGTACGTTGTCCACCAGCTCTCCCATGCAACTGGCGCTGGTGGATTACCTGGCGACCAAACGTTACGACGCCCACCTTCGTCGCCTGCGACGCACGCTTGCTGAACGCAAACAGCAGGCCTGGCAATCGCTTTTGCGTCATATGCCTGCCGGCGTCAAAATCCATCATAACGACAGCGGCTACTTTTTATGGCTTGAACTGCCTGAACAGCTGGATGCGGGGCGGTTGAGTGAGAAGGCGTTAACCCATCAAATCAGCATTGCGCCCGGCAAGATGTTTTCCACCTCCAATATCTGGACACCGTTTTTCCGTTTCAATACCTCATGGGGCTGGGGCGAGCGGGAGGAGCAGGCGGTCGTCCAGCTGGCGGGGTTAATCCGCGAAATGATGCTGCACCCAGTCACACCTTGATGAAAATTCCTGAAGCGACATGACGCGCGGTCTACCTTTAGTAAGGGAGCGCGGATTGGTAACGTGACATTGTCACGTTTTTGCCCGCCAGAACGTGTGCTGACAGCGAAAACAATGTCGATTTCAACAGGACGATGCTATGCAAAATCAATTGCTGATTAATGGTGAACTGGTGACCGGCGAAGGTGAGAAGCAGGCGGTTTACAATCCTGCCACGGGTGAAGTGCTGCTGGAGATGGCTGAAGCGTCGGCAGCACAGGTGGACGCTGCCGTCCAGGCTGCCGATCGCGCGTTCACAGAGTGGGGACAAACGACGCCGAAAACGCGCGCCGAATGTCTGTTGAAACTGGCTGATGTGATAGAAGCCAACGCTGACGCGTTCGCAAAAGTGGAGTCCCTTAACTGCGGGAAACCGCTGCACTGTGTTCAGGGGGATGAGATCCCGGCCGTGGTCGATGTGTTTCGCTTCTTTGCCGGGGCCGCCCGCTGCCTGAACGGGCTGGCTGCCGGAGAATACCTCCAAGGACATACCTCAATGATCCGCCGCGACCCGGTTGGCGTTGTCGCCTCTATTGCGCCCTGGAACTACCCTCTGATGATGGCGGCGTGGAAGCTGGCGCCCGCGCTGGCGGCGGGAAACTGTGTCGTCATCAAGCCGTCTGAAATTACCCCGTTGACGGCGCTGAAGCTGGCGGAACTGGCGAAAGATATCTTCCCGCCAGGCGTGCTGAACGTGCTATTTGGTCGCGGAAAAACCGTAGGAGATCCGCTGACCGGCCACGAAAAAGTCCGTATGGTTTCTCTCACCGGCTCTATTGCTACCGGAGAACATATTATCGGGCATACCGCATCTTCAGTTAAACGTACCCATATGGAATTGGGCGGAAAAGCCCCGGTCATTGTCTTTGACGATGCAGATTTGGATGCCGTGGTTGAAGGCGTGCGTACGTTTGGTTTCTACAATGCTGGTCAGGATTGTACCGCAGCCTGTCGTATCTATGCCCAGAAGGGGATTTACCCCGCGCTGGTCGAAAAGCTGGGCGCAGCCGTTGCCAGCCTGAAAATGGGCGCGCCGGACGATGCGTCAACCGAGCTGGGCCCGCTCAGCTCCGCAGCGCATCTTTCCCGCGTTTGTGCTGCCGTGGACGAAGCCAAAACCCTTGGACATATCCGCGTCGTCACCGGTGGCAGTAAAAGAGAGGGGGCAGGATATTACTTCCAGCCTACGCTGCTGGCCGGGGCGAAGCAGGAAGATGCGATCGTCCAGCGAGAAGTGTTTGGCCCGGTGGTCAGCGTGACAGAATTTGAGGATGAAGCGCAGGTGCTGAACTGGGCTAACGATTCGCAATACGGCCTGGCCTCGTCCGTCTGGACAAAAGACGTCGGACGCGCCCATCGCCTCAGCGCACGGTTGCAGTATGGCTGCACCTGGGTCAATACCCATTTTATGCTGGTGAGCGAAATGCCGCACGGCGGGATGAAGTTATCCGGTTATGGCAAAGATATGTCGGTCTACGGACTTGAGGATTACACGGTAGTCCGGCATGTAATGATCAAACACTAAACCCTCATGCCCGGCGCAGTGCCGGGCGATTCAGCTTACCAGCCACAGACCTCGTGTTCATTTTCCGTATCGTAGGCGCGAACGGTGTTCACCAGATCCTTCACGACATCTGCCGCGACGTCCGGGATCAACAGCTCCATTGGCGCTTGTGTTTCATAATCCACCGACACGCCGTTGCTGTTGTTGGTGACGGTCACGGTATAGGTAGCCTTACCCATTATTTACTCCTTATGCGTGTTGACCACTTTACCGATGCCCGCACCGCTGAGCGTGACGGCAGGATCCGCGAAAAAGTCGATATTAAAATAGGTGTCGTCGGTCAGTAGCTCAATGCGGTGCCATTTTTGTGGTGGGGAGATGCCAAAAGAACAGGCCTCAATGACCACTTCCAGATCGGGTTCGGTGGCGTCGCCATCGGCAAAGCCAAAGTAACGCACTGCACCCTGCATGACGGATAACCGACCGTACACGCCGGCTTTGGTGTTGTGATGGGTAAAAAGCGCTTTTGGGGCGGTCTCTTTATTCCAGAACGGCGTCGAGCGGGTATGAACAAAGTTTTCAGGAATACGTAACATCATAGTTTCCTTCATGTTGGCGGGCGCTTAAAGGGACTTAAGCACCTCAGGTTCAACAAAGAATTCAATATTGAACAGGGTGTCGTCGGTCATCACCTCAATGTGGTGCCATCTCTCTGGCGGGAAAACGCCGAAACGACCCGCTTCAATGACGAGCTCGCTGTCAGGCTCAGAGGTAAATTCATCAGCATAGCCCAGATAACGCACTGCGCCACGCATCACCGACAGGCGAGGGTAAACGCCCGGACGCGTGCCCGTATCAAGGTGACGTTTAAAAATGCCGGCGGGGGCCGTTTCTTTGTTCCAGAAAGGCGTGGAACGGGTGTGAATGCAACTCTGCGGAATGCGTAGCATGTTTCCTCCCTTAAAAGCCTGCTGGTATTAAACTGCTTTCTGAGGGGATGGATTTATCAAAAAGTGCATTTAATATGCATCTTATCAATAATAACCGTTTTGCTTTATCCGGCGTTGTTACACAAGGTACTCAGTTGTTATTATCCTTAGTATTTAAGTGGTTATGATGTAACGAAAAAACTTGATCTGTGTCAACATATGACGCATATTGCGTGCGGTTATTTTTCGGCTCAGGTAAACAGAATGACGTTGTATCAAAAGATGTTGGTGTTCTACGCAATCATGGCCTCCATCTGCGCATTAATCACCTGGTTCCTGTCTAAAGATCGTAAACGTATTCGCCTGTTGAGCGCATTCCTGGTGGGTTCCACCTGGCCGATGAGCTTTCCTGTTGCCCTGTTGATCTCTCTTTTCTGAAGCACGCTTCCAGAATCGGCATCCAGCCATAGCATTCCATACATTGAGGCTGTATAAATATACAGTCCGTCATACATGGAGTGCTTATGAACAGTTTCTATTCGCAGCAAGCAGGCTGCACTGTGCGCTGGCAAGATCTTCCCGGTTTCGGTGACCCGGTTGTGTTTATCCACGGGTTGGGCTGCGCATCGTCATATGAATATCCTCGTATTGTCTGTGATACCCGTTTCGGGGGGCGCAGAGCCATTCTGATCGATCTTCCCGGTAGCGGCTACAGTGATAAACCTGACAACTACCGTTATCGCACGAGTGAACAGGCGCAGGTGGTGGTTGAACTGTTAAACCATCTCGGCCTGGATAGTCTCTGGCTGTATGGTCATAGCATGGGGGGGAGTATCGCGATCGAAACGGCAACGCTGTTAACGTCGCGCGTTAAGGGCCTGATAGTGTCTGAACCCAATTTTCATGCGGGTGGCGGGATGTTCAGCCGAGCAATTGCGGCCCAAACGGAACAACATTTTCTGGAACAGGGCTATGATGACATGCTGCGGGCGGAAACGTCGCCGTGGGCTGGAAGCCTTCAAAGCAATGCCCCCTGGGCCGTCTGGCGCGGCGCAACAAGCCTGGTCGAGGGCGTTAAACCTGACTGGGAACACCTGTTCTTGTCATTGAGCTGCCCGGTAATGTTAGTTTTTGGTGAGCGATCCCTGCCTGATGACGATTTTAATCGCCTGCAACAAAACGGCGTTGCTGTAAAAATTATCCCTGATGCGGGCCATTCAATGTCCTGGGAAAACCCGTCAGCGTTGGCTCAGGCTTTGTCTGGCTTCATAAACGGCTCATGAAGGGGTAGCCCGCATTGCTGCGGGCTGCAATGATTAAGACAGCAGGGCAGACAAGGCTTTCCGCGCAGCAGGCTGAACGTCATACGGGCACTGATAATCCACGTTTTCAATCGCGCGGGTGTAGAGCGCAACCAGCCAGTCATAAACATAGGCTGTCGCCGCATGGACAGGCTGCTCGCCAAGTCGGGTAAGACGGGGTGAAGCGCTGCTCACAACTGGCGTCACAAAAATTGGCTGACCTTTGCGGATCCGGCTTGCAGGCCGTTCAGAAACGGGCGTCATTTCATAGCCAAGCCAGCTAATGAAATTGCCTGTCGCGGCATGCAGCTGCGCGGCACTGCTTTTATCTTTTTCTGCAATGCGTTGCAGTTGCAGCGGCAGATCCAGCCGGTAGCTGGTAACGATCAGCACATCCGCAATCTGCTGTAATGCCTCTGCGTCCAGGCCCAGACGGGCAGCCGCCGCGTCGTTGCGACTCCACTGACGAAGATGGTTAACCCACACGTTATGGGCCAGCCGCGCCTTATCCTTGGTCTGCAACGCGCCTGGATTTTCCTGCGTCTCTTCCGCAAACAGATCGATAACATCGTTAAACAGGCCGTTGACCTGTTCCTCACGAGGCTGGTGAACGGTCAGCAGCGTCTCAAATGCGTTTAACGGCGGCAGAAGCCCCTCAAGCAATTCACCATGACGAGCGGCACTGCCTTGCAGCGTTCGGACCATTTTTTCGGCCTGTGCCCGCCCTGCGCCTGGTTCCTGGGTGAGAGGGGCGACATATGGGCGCATCAGCGTCGACAGTGACTCTTGTAACAGCCTTTTCAGCGCGCGGAGACGCTTCTGGCGCTGTGCCGGCAGGGTAGCCTGCGACAGCCACTCAATCACCCGCTGCATGCTGTGGGTATCGAGCGCCTGAAGCGTGCCCCAGCGCAGACCCGGCTGGCCCAGCAATTGCTGCACCGCTTCGTCCAGATTCTGCTTTGTGGTAAACCGCGCATCATGAGGGGTAATGGCCCAGACCAGCCCCGGCAATGCGGATTCTTCAACCGGCTGAGTCTCTTTGATCCAGTTTTGCAGGAGCCTGGCCGTTTTTGCGGTCTGCTGGTGGTGCGCCGTCGCATTACAGATAACCAGGACATCCGGCTGAATGTGCTGCCGATAATGCTCCAGCAACCACAGACATTTTGCCTGCATCATCAGCGGCGTGTTTTCCTCAGAAATGGCAGGAATATCAATGACGTCAACGTTATCCAGCACGCAGTTCTCAACGGGCAGCACCACTTCGCGGGTCAGAGATGCCAGTACATCGACGGGCAGGCTAATGGCGTTAAGCAGCTCGCCGTTTTTTACCGGATGAAGCAGTGTTTCCTGTGCTTCCGGCAGGGTAAACGCCCCGTGCGTAAGGAAGCCTTCGCAGGGCAGACCAAAGCTGTCCACCAGCAGACTCAACGGCGCCGCAAGCGCGCTGGCATGGCTGGTTTGATGCAGCACCTGGGCGAATTTAAGCCACTGCTGGGTTAACTCCTGCTGCTCACCCCACAGCAGAGACCAGACGCTGGCGCGGGTGCTGAGATCAAGCGACGGAACCAGCAGGGCAAACTGGTGCCACAGGGCATCATCAATATGCTGCTTAGCGCCGGGTACTACGCTTTGCCAGAACCGGGCAATGGTCGCGACTTCCCGCGCCGTCATTCCCGGCACGCTCTGCGGTTGACGCAGCGCCCGCCACTTCTCAAGCCGGGCTTCAATTATCGATTTATCCACCGCGCGGATCTGAGGATCCAGCGTGGTGCGCGCGATAAACAGCTGCACCAGCTCGGCCTCCGTTACCAGGCGCAGGCGCAGGGGAAACGCGTCGTCTGCGACCTCGCGGGACGCTCTGCTGAAACGCACGGCCATGTTGGTCGGTGCATGCCCGGGGTTAATATGCGAGAAGTAATCAAACGTGCGTTGACCCGGCGTAACGTTCAGCCGTTCGTCCCCGCTGCCGCAAAGAGCAGCCAGCAGGTGCGCTTTCGCGGCCTGCGAGTGGCCATATAAGCCGATACTGCCCTGGCTGACAAGGGCGCGATCGAGCGCCTCTTCACGCGCGCTTACTGCGTTAAGGCGGGCAAGCAGGGCGTCGGCTTCGTTATCCAGCATCGGGGCGTGCTGTCGCGTCTCGTTGATCCACCCGATTAAGGCCTGAGTGGTGGCAGTCGTCGCAGTCATTTGAGGTATACGCTCCCGCTGTCGATCCAGTAGTGGCTGCCGCTGTGTCGGCGATCGGCCAGAGTGTTCAGTTTAAAGGTCAGGGCGTCCGGCGGCACGGGCGTGCCGTCCTGTAGCCAGGCGTCGCTCAGCTCGAAAGATTCCGGGCCTTCCTGCTTAGTGCCGCCACGCAGCTTCAGGCGCACGTTCAGTACCCCGTCGCCCGCAATGGCTTTCGCCAGCTCGGCTGAGTTGATGCTCAGGGTATAGAGCGGCGTCGCGGGCCAGCGGGCATTGGCCAGCTGCCGGAAGCCGAGCGTAACGTTGCCGCGCAGCGGGAAGTGCAGACGGGCGTCCAGTTTCGCGCCGGGTTTATCGAGGTCAATATCGTGATACCAGACGTTCTCGTCCCGCAGGGTATTGATCGTGTTATCCAGCACGCCCAGATAGCGCACCGTAGAGTACGCGCCAATATCCGCTGCTTTAAAGTTAAAGCGCGGCAGACGAAGATCCAGCGCCAGGCTACAGAGCATCGCTCCCACCGCAGCGGTGGATTTCGGGTTGCCGATCCGTCCCTGCTGGCTGAACGGATACCATTCATGAACCTGGTATTTATCCAGCCAGACGATGCGGTTGACAGGCACCGGTTGCAGGTGGCGAATCAAGGCCTGAACGCCCGGCAGACAGCCCGGCCGTCCCGTGATAAGCAGGATATCGCAGCTGTAATGAGAGATCGCCTCACATACCGCATGAAGCGGGGCGGCAAGCGTGAACTGACCCGCCAGCATGGCGTCCCGCATCTCCCGGAAGCTGACGTGCAGCGGTACGCTGAACAGATCAAAGTGTTCTGAGCCGGCAGGCAACGCATGGTCGATCGCCTGCTGGAGATAATTCATCACGTTGCGCGTCGGTTTTTGCGCAAGCAGATCGCCAAAGGTGGCATGCAGCCCGACCAGCGGATCGTCAACATCGCTCGATTCCCACGCCGCCAGGATCGCGTGACCGATCGGCATAAAGAGCTGAAGCGCCGTCTGCTGGCGCAGGACCGCCTGGGTATCGATCCGCCCGGAGTCACCGAACAGGGATGCCATCAGCTGGGAGGCATCGGCTATGCCGGATTTCTGAAGCTGGGTTTGCAGGGCGGGCAGAACGTAGCGCTGGATCACGTCCAGCAGCGTGTCGTCGCCAGCGACCTTAAACCCTTCGCGGAACAGCAGCTGTGGGGTGATTTTGACGTTATTCCCGGAACCATCATCTAACTGATAGTGCGTGATAGCCATATCCGTAGTGCCGCCGCCGATATCAATCGAGGCCACGCGCAGCGCACGCCCCGGCTGGACGTCAGGCTCAGGCGCGCGATCCGGACGGGCGAGGGAGGCGAAAAAGGCCTCGGTCTGACCGCCGAAATGGGAAATGGCTTCGTTATATAGCCACACCAGCTGGCCGCAGCTGGCCTCGTCCCACTCCATCTGGATCTCAGGGACCGGCACTACGCTTTTTTCCTGCTGCTTGCGGCTGGCAAAATCTTCATCCTGCGGGTGCCAGCCCATCGCTTTCCAGACGATGGCGATAGCTTCAAACATGCGGCGACGGAAAATCTCGCGCTCCTGTTTCGGCATCGCCGAAGGCAGGGTGAGGATCAGCGTCCGCAGCTGGCGGGGAGAGGCTGGGAAGCCGAGCCGCAGGCGGGTGGCCACGCTGTTAATCTGGCCAAGCGCCTGAGCCAGCAGCTCGCAGAGCATGTGCGTCATCAGGGTGCTGCGGCTGTACTGCGGAGAGAATACCGGCAGGCGTTCATCCTGCGGCAGCGTAAAGAGCGGTTCCCCGTCGTCGTTCATCAGGTTCATCAGCGGAAACGCGGTTGCCAGCGGTTCGCGCTGAGTTTTGCTGTTCATCTGGCTAAAGCGCCAGTCCTGCACCACCGGCGTCTCGTCCCACAGATAGCGACGCGGGCTGGAGATGCCGCTGTTGCCTTCCGTGCCCAGACGCTGCATCGCCAGCTTACGCGCTTCATCACCCACGCGGACAATTGACGGCCAGACGAATGCATCCTCCCGGCCGCTCTCCACCGAGAAGTGCTGCTTGCCAAAACGCGCTTCGGAAAATTCAAGACGGCTGGTAAACAGCGGTTCATTCAGGAACTGCGGCTCACTCAGCGATCGTACCTGAAGTTCAGCCGTCTGGCGCAGGCCGTCGTTGGCATCACCATGATCTTCAATAATCACGCCGCAGGTATGGGTGTTGCCTACGTCAAGGATCAGATCGACAGGAATAGCAGGGGTGCTCAGGGTATGGGTGACAAACTTCACTTCCGGCACGGTGAGTTGTTCACCGAGCATGGAGAGCAGGTTGAGCCAGTGCGCCTGATATTCAAAGCTGCGCATGGCCTGATGCAGCTCGCGCTCGGAGCGTTTTTCAACCCCGTCGGCAAACTGCGTGAAGGCTTCACGGAGCCAGCCGTCAATCCAGGTCTGGTCGAGGAAACTCTCAACCTCACTGTCGCGCCAGGCGAGCGCGAAACGCGTGCCGTTCAGGATATCGTTTTCAACCGGCGACAGGGCAGACGTCGCATGCTCTGCAATCTGGCTGTCGAGCGCGACGGTGACCCGGTGCGTATTGCCAGCTGCGTCAGGCGTGGAAAGCTTTCGTACCTGGACGCGCGCCCAGTTATCCGGGCCTTCAACAAACGTCCGCGGCGGGTTAAAGCGCAGGAAAGGGATCGGCAGCCAGACGCCGTCCAGCACGGTCAGGGAGTCATGCAGTGGAATGGTGCTTTCAGGCTTGACCACTTCCGGCTGCCCGCCATCGGTGGCAGGGAGCGTGTACCGGCCGTTAACCAGGTCAAAATCCAGACGCAGCAGCGGGCCATTTGCCGTTTTACGCACGAAACGCCCGTTGCTGGCGGTGTCCTGCGGAGTCAGGCCAAAATCGAGAAACTGCACGCCGCTGTTAGCAATCAGCGTCACGCTCTGTTTATAGTCGCAAAGATTAACCAGCATAGGATCAAACACCTGCTTTCTTGAACGTCAGAGGAACGACGGTGTTGGCATCGTAACGTGCGGTGCATTCCGCCACATCGCTGGCACCTGCCTTACAGGTCACTTCCGGCATCGGATAGCGTGAACCGTCGGTGCAACGAGCGTTTCCGCGCGTTTTGATCAACAGCTCGCCGTTGCTGTGTAATCCGGAAAAGACGTCTACCCGGCAGACAATGTTGTCGCCATGCACGACCCGTGCGAAACCTTTATTGTTCTGGATCTGGTAGCGCAGCGACGGCGGTTTGCCGGTGAGCGGATCCTGCACATCGAGAAACGCGCGCCAGGTGCCGTTCAGGAAGCGCGTTAACCCCGCTTTGACCTGGTTTGCCTCCATCACCATCGCATCTTTCGGTATCGCGGTAATGACCACCGGTTCGGCTGCCGGGGCAGGCGTTTTCACCTTCGGCTCTACCACTTCGGCCTGGTGCAGCGGGAGTTTCAGTTCAAGCGGCTCAACCGTCTTTATGGGGGCCGGAGCAATGGCGACGGGTACTGGCGCTGGTGTGGCAACAGGCGCTGCGATCGGGGCCTGTTTTGGCCAGAGCAGCGGGGTGGCGATGGCTGCAATAATGACGGCGGCAACCGGCAGCAACCACAGGGGGGAGCGACGTTTTTTCTGTATGGCCGCCGGTGCGGGCTCTGGCGGCGCGGCGTTCATGCGCACCGGCTCTGGCGTATACAGTTCATCGTCGGTGATACGGACTGTAGTCACAGGCGTGATAAGCGGCGCGTCGGCCTGCTCAAAGGTCACCACCGGGGCCGGTTCTGGCTCCGGTTCAGGTTCAGGCTCGTTAATCACCACTGGCTCAGGTTCAGTGACCAACGATTCGCGCAGGCAGTCCAGCACGTCGTCGCGCGCGTTTTCGTTAAGGTTGACGAAACCCCAGAAGCAGATCACCGGTTTGCCATCCACCAGGAAAACGAAGTTTTCACCGGGAAACTGAAAGGCTTTTGAGAGCAGAGAGCCAAACAGTTGCTGCGCCGTTTTCGGTGACTGAAGGCATTTTTTACTCAGCGACTCCACGCTGGTGAGCGTGTTTTCCAGATAGCGCAGGGCGCGATAACGATCATCTTCATCCGCCGCCTTCCAGCTGGAGACGGTTCCCTCAACCGGGGAGTACCAGTCAACGCGATCGCCGCCGTCGTTGACCTGGGGGATGGCCAGGCAATCAACGATAGCCTGTTGTTTGCGCAACCGAAGCGCTTCGCGGATTTGCAGCGCTGATTCAAAAACGGCCTGTCCGCCGCCGCCAACGGCCTGAAAATCATCCAGATTACCGCTGCGTAAAAGTGTTTTTGCCACGATTTGGTCCTGTAGACTTTTTCACGCCATTACTTTAGCGAATCAGGTAAGCAAGCAAACGGCTGAGGAGACGGCAAAAGGGACGATTTCTTGCGGCATTGATCGTGACGGTTGTGCTTGACGAATAATGGACCTTAAGGCAAATCGGTTTCTGCGGGCTGATGCTAAAACCAGCGAAATGTACGGCTTTAGAATAACCTGATAGTGATTCGTTATTTGTCAGGCCAAAACGTCTGTGCTGTTATTACTGTTCACTATAATAAAACCGAAAGGGTAATAACCATGTCTACAGGGAAAACCGTGCTGGCCCTCGCGCTGAGCGCGCTGCTACCGGCAAGCGCCGCATGGGCGGCAAACAAAGACACCATTATCTACTGCTCCGAGGCGGCGCCGGAGTCGTTTAACCCGCAGATCGCCAGCTCTGGGCCCTCGTTTGTCGCCAGCTCGCAAACGCTGTATAACCGTCTGATTAACTTCGACCCGGTAAAAAACACGCCGGTGCCTTCTCTGGCCGAGTCGTGGACCATTTCGCCAGACGGCAAAACATACACGTTTACCCTGCGTAAAGGGGTAAAGTTCAACAGCAATAAATACTTCAAACCGACCCGTGATTTTAACGCTGATGACGTTATTTTCTCCGTTATGCGTCAGAAAGACCCTAAGCATCCCTATCACAATGTTTCCCAGGGTAATTACGAATACTTTAATGACGTGGGCCTCGACAAGCTCATTCAGGATGTGAAAAAGATCGACGATTATCACGTTCAGTTCACGCTGAGTGAACCCAACGCGGCGTTCCTGGCCGACTGGGGAATGGACTTCGCCTCGATCCTCTCTGCCGAGTACGCGGACGCGATGCTGAAAAAGGGTACGCCTGAAAATGTGGATACCTGGCCAATCGGCACCGGCCCGTATGTGCTTCAGCAGTACAAGGTGGATTCGCTGATCCGCTACGTCGCCAATCCGAACTACTGGGAGGGAGAGGTGCCGACCAAACACCTGATCTTCTCCATCACGCCAAATGTTGAGACGCGTCTGGCTAAGCTGCAAACGAACGAGTGTCAGATCATTCCTGCGCCGTCGCCGGTGCAGTTTGAAGCGATCAAGAAAAACAAAGACCTGACCCTGCACTCGGTGGATGCGCTGAACGTGGGGTACCTGGCGTTCAACACGGAGAAAAAACCGTTTGATAACGTGCTGGTGCGCCAGGCTCTGAATTACGCAACGGACAAAAAGGCCATTGTTAACGCGGTCTTTATGGGGTCTGGTACGGTCGCTAAATCGCCGATCCCGCCGAACATGCTCGGCTTTAACAAAGACCTGAAGGATTACGGCTACGATCCGGAAAAAGCGAAAGCGCTGCTGAAGCAGGCGGGTCTGGATAAGGGCGCGGAAGTGACCCTTTGGTCCATGCCGGTTCAGCGTCCGTACAACCCGAACTCGCGACGCATTGCGGAGATGATCCAGGCTGACTGGGCGAAAGTGGGCGTGAAGGCGAAAATCGTCTCATACGAGTGGGGGGAATATCTCTCCGGCATGCGTAAAGGCGAGCATGATTCCGCGCTGTTCGGCTGGATGTCTGATAACGGCGATCCGGACAACTTCGCCGATGTGCTGCTGGGTTGTAACAGCATCAAAACCGGATCTAACGCCGCGCGCTGGTGTGATAAGGGGTATGATGAGCTGGTGCAAAAGGCCAAACTGACCAGCAACCCGGACGAACGTGCGAAGCTGTATGGCCAGGCACAGGAGATTTTCTACCAGCAGGCACCGTGGATTGCGTTAGCTAACGGCAAAACGTTCTACGCGACCCGCAGCAACGTGACCGGGTACAGCGTGAGTCTGATGGGCAGTGACTTCTCGAAAGTGAAGCTGAACTGATCGTATTCTTGCCGGGTGGCGGCTATGCCTTACCCGGCCTACAGTTACCACCAGTAGGCCCGGTAAGCGTAGCGCCACCGGGCATTTGGAAAGGAGTGACAATGTCACATTTAAACGATGTTATCGCCCGCGTCGATGCCGCCATCGAAGAGAGCATAATTACCCACATGAACGAACTGCTGATCGAATTAAGCGACGATGCAGAGCTCAGCCGTGAAGATCGCTATACCCAGCAGCAGCGCCTGCGTACCGCGATTGCGCATCATGGTAAGCAGCATAAAGAAGAGGCGGAGGCGCGCCATGCCCACCTCACGCAGGGTGGGACTATCCTGTAAGGGTTAAAACTGGCGCCGTGCCACCAGCCAGGCGCCGACCACCAGCATCACTGCGCCGCAGACCGGGCCAACCAGCGCCCTCAGGGGGACACCGTTGCTCTTGAGGATGTCCATCACCAGGCCGCCAATCAGCTGGCTTGCTACCAGCACGGCAATGGTCGTTGCCGCGCCCACATTCTGATACCCGCTAATACTGGCAAAGACAAAAAATGACCCCAGCAGGCCGGGGATCAACGTCCACCAGCGCACCGTTGACGCCAGTTCGCTAAACCCCGCCAGGCCATTTTTCACCAGCAAAATGCTGACAAACAGCACAATCCCCACCAGCGAGTTCAGCAGCATGGCGATAAGAATGGTGGAAGAGGATTGCGTAATGCGCACCATCAGGGTGTTTTGCACCACCAGTCCAATCCCGGCGGCCACCAGAAACGCCAGCGTTAACGATTGATTCATGGCAGAGCATCCGGATCGCTGCGCTCATCGAGCTGGAGTTGCATAAAGGTTAAATCCAGCCAGCGACCGAATTTGGTTCCCACCTGCGGCATATTACCGGTGGTAACAAAGCCCAGGGTTTCGTGCAGATGAATCGACGCCTGGTTCTGCGCCTCGATACCCGCAACCATCACATGTTTACCAATCTGGCGGGCTTCCTTGATTAATTCCGTCATCAGCAGCCGACCGATGCCTTTGCCCTGATGATCGGGATGAACGTAAACCGAGTGCTCCACCGTATGGCGAAAACCGTCGAATGCTCGCCAGTCGCCAAATGAGGCGTATCCCGTCACAACACCTTCTTCTTCACTGACCAGCACCGGATAACCCAACAGCGTGCGCGCCTCAAACCATGCAATACGGTTATCGGTGTCGACTGTTGTATCGTTCCAGATGGCGGCGGTGTGCAGCACCGCATGGTTATAAATTTCACCGATAGCGGCACAATCTTCTTTGCAGGCATGACGAACGATCATGGTTAACCTCTGGCTGTGTTGTTCACTATAGTAGTACGATTTACTCACAATATTACACAGTTCTTGGGTTGCATCGCTACGACAAAATCCCTATTTTTTTGTCACCAAACTGCCCCGAAAAACCATCCGTACACTATAGTATGACGTCATGAACACAATGACAGACAATATGAATCAACGCATTAGCGCCCGCATACGCCTTGAACGCGAGTCGCGAGGGTGGTCATTAAGCGAACTGGCCGAACGGGCAGGTATTTCACGCGCCATGATCCATAAGATTGAACGGGGGGACAGTAGCCCAACGGCGACGCTGCTTGCCCGGTTATCCGGTGCCTTCGGTATTAGCATGTCTACGCTCATTGCGCGCGCGGAAATGCAGGAGGGCAAACTGTTACGTCTGGCGAACCAGCCCGTCTGGCGCGATCCGCAAACCCACTATTTACGTCGTCATGTGTCGCCGCGCAGCGATATGCCTATTGACCTCGTCCAGGTGGAACTGCCCGCGGGCAGCGATGTGCCGATGCCCGCCTCCTCTTATGCGCTGGCGCGACAGCTGATTTGGTTGCAGGCAGGTGAACTGGTCTTTCTGGAGGGGGACACCCGCCATGAAATGAAGGCCGGAGATTGTCTGGAACTCGGGCCGCCGAACGACTGCCGGTTTATTAACGAAACGGATGAATCGTGCCTTTATCTGGTCGTGCGGCTTAATCAGTCCGGCTCATAATGCAAAGGCGATCCGCAGGATAACGTGCCAGACTTGAATGACATTTTCAGCTGTAAGGAGCGATGAATGAGTCAATCAACTACGCAAAACCGACGCTGGGTACTGGCTTCCCGTCCACACGGCGCACCGGTTGCCGAAAATTTCCGCCTGGAAGAGCAGCCGATCCCCACGCCCGCAGACGGGCAGGTGTTATTACGCACCGTATGGCTCTCGCTTGATCCGTACATGCGGGGCCGTATGAGCGATGCGCCATCCTATTCACCTCCTGTCGAGATTGGCGCGGTGATGGTGGGTGGCACGGTAAGCCGCGTCGAGACCTCCCGCCATCCGGATTATAAAGAGGGCGAGTGGGTTCTGGGCTACAGCGGCTGGCAGGAGTATGAACTTTCCGACGGGAAAGGACTGGTCAGGCTGGGTGAAAACCCGTCGCACCCTTCGTGGGCACTCGGCGTGCTGGGAATGCCGGGCTTCACCGCGTATATGGGGCTGCTTGATATCGGCCAGCCTCAGGCGGGGGAAACGCTTGTCGTGGCGGCAGCCACGGGGCCGGTCGGCGCAACGGTGGGGCAGATCGGTAAAATCAAAGGGTGCCGGGTCATCGGCGTGGCCGGCGGGGAGGAGAAATGCCGTCATGCGGTCGACGTGCTCGGTTTCGACGCCTGTCTGGATCACCATGCGGATGATTTTGCCGAACAGCTGGCGAAAGCCTGCCCGCAGGGCATTGACGTATATTATGAAAACGTCGGCGGTAAAGTCTTTGACGCCGTGCTGCCGCTCCTGAATACCTCCGCGCGCGTGCCGGTTTGCGGACTGGTCAGCGGCTACAACGCGACCAACCTGCCGGATGGTCCGGATCGCTTGCCGCTGCTGATGGGGACTATCCTCAAAAAACGCATCCGCATGCAGGGCTTTATCATCGCTCAGGACTATGGCCATCGTATCGACGAGTTCCAGCAGGAAATGGGACGCTGGGTGAAGGAAGGCAAAATTCACTATCGCGAGCAGGTCACCGAAGGGCTGGACGCGGCGCCGGAGGCGCTGATTGGGCTGCTGGAAGGGAAAAACTTCGGCAAGGTCGTGATCCGCGTGGCGGCGGACTAAACAGAGCATCGGTTATGGCGGGCAAAGTCCGCCATAATTATTTGTGAAGATACGATATATTGTCTTTAATTAATCCATAAGCATTGCGCGCCATCGGCCCAGCTGAGCCAGAAGTGGTAAACGTAATATTAATTGAACAATTTTTATTTTAACGCGCGCCCTTCATACCAGGCATGACGATACAGGATATATCAAACCGGCGATGTTTTTTTAAACAGTCGCTGAAAATGGCATTTTGTTTTGGCTACGGGAATTAAACATGCTTGATTTGGAAAACCTGGAAAAAGCACAAAGAATCAGTCTGACGATGCAAGTTGAGAACAGTTTAAAGGGAGCGTTAATTACGGGCTCATTAAAACCTGGGGCTCGACTCATCACGAAAGAGATTGCGGATAAATTAGGCACCAGCATCACCCCGGTGCGCGAAGCCCTGCTGCGCCTGGTGTCGGCAGGCGCATTACAGGCCACGCCTGCTCAGGCGTTTTTGGTGCCAGAGGTTACGCTGGAGCGTTATAACGAAATTAACGCCATTCGAAAACAGCTTGAGCCGATGGCCGTTGCGGCGGCGTGTCAGAATATGACCGAGACCAAACTGGATGCATTACGCGCGCTGTCAGATAACTTCAGCACCGCCATGCATCAGGGCGACGTGCAGAAGGCGATCCATGCCAACCGCGTGTTCCGGTTTACGCTTTATCAGTATGCCGAAATGCCGACCCTGAACTCGCTGATTGAGCAGCTCTGGGTACGGATTGGTCCGTGTATCAACTACCTGCACGAAGAGATGAAAGATATCCCTGCAACGACTTACCATTATGCCGATCTGCTTTCTGCGCTTGAGCAAAGGGACGTGACGGCCAGTCGGGAAGCGATCGACCGAGCCATTGATGAAGCTAATATCCTCCTGCAACGGCAATACTACAGTTAAGGATCGCACTGGCGCACTTATTTTTTTATTCGTTTTAAACTTCCCTGAGTATATTCCCGGCGCTTAAGGCTACCGGGAATGATGTTATTTTTTACCGGCAACGTGCGCTGCCGGAAAATGTTTTACTCAAAGCGATAAGAGACCGACAGGCCCACGCCATAGTTACGGCCAGGGGCGGGTTCGTAATAGCGATTGTAGCCAGCGTTAACAATCTCTGAACCGACGTACTCTTTATCGAACAGGTTATCGACGCGACCAAAGATGTCCATTCCCCATTTGCCGTAATTGAGTTTATACCCGGTATTCAGACCGACCACGGTATAAGAGGGCGCTTTGGCGGTATTGGTGTCGTTTGCCATCACGTCGCTCATGTAGCGGGCATCTGCCCCCGCGTACCAGCCTTCCTCAGGCTCCCAGCCAAACGACGCATACCCCATGTTACGGGCAATCCCCGGCATCCGGTTGCCGCTACAGTCTGCATTGCTACAGACGTTGGTACGGTAGGTCGCATCGAGATAGGTCCACGCCATTTTCAGCTTCCAGTTTTCGGCAAACTGCTGGTCGAGCGCAATTTCCACACCCTGACGGCGCGTTTTCCCCGCATTTTTGTAGGTAGTGCGACCATCTTTGTTTTCGTCCACCACGATCTCGTTGTCGGTATCCGTGCGGAACAGCGCCGCCGTCAGGATGCCATTGCCGATGCGGGTTTTGCTGCCAATCTCATAGGTGTTGTTGGTTGACGGTTGCAGATTAATATTGAGGCCGCCTTTGCCATCAGAACGGTATGAGAGTTCGTTGATGGTCGGGGTCTCAAATCCCCGTCCCGCCGCGGCATACAGGTTCCAGGCGTCGGTCACGGCGTATTTCACCGCACCAGCCGGGAGCCATTTATGGTAGCTGGCGTCACCGCTGTCATCGCCGTTTTGCGGGGTAATGTAATGATCGTTGGAGTCAAACCAGACGGAGCTGTAACGCACGCCCGCCTCAACGGACAGCTTTTGCGTGAGCTGCCACTGGGTTTGCAGGTAGGGATCAAGGTTCCACATCAGGTTACGTTCGTCACGGCGTTTATTACCCTTTACGCCAAAATCCGGCACGCCGTTGTTCATCACGAAGTTTTCATACCCGCGGCGATTTTCACTCATATTTTCGTAGTTAAGGCCGGTGGTAAACGTTACCGGCACCAGCCGCTCGCCGCGGTGGGTCCAGCGGGTATCAATACCCTGATAGTGGCGCTGCATATCAATTACGCCGCCCGAATGCGCAGGATTTTCAGTCTGCGTGGTATCCGGAATGGACTGGTACTGGGTCATTTCACGCTCACCGGCGTACATCATCACGCTGAGGTCGTCCTGTTCGCTCAGCTGGCGGTCGTAGCGGATCCCGGCCTGGGTCTGCTTAATGGTTTTACGCGTATTGTACTGATCGCCACGGGGTGACTGGCGCGGGTTGTTCTGCCACTCCTGATAACTCAGTCCGCCCGGATCGTTGGCTTTCATGTCCACGCTGTTAAAAATCAGCGTTAGCTTGCTGACATCATCAATGCGCACGCCCAGTTTCGCGTTGGCGAGGTTTTTCCGTGCGCCGCTGTGGTCACGATAGCCATGTGTGGTGAAACGGGTGGTGGATACCGCATAGTCCACATCCCCCGCCTGAGTCCCGTCGCCCACCGCACCGGTGGCCTTCATGCCGTAACGCCAGGTGCCGTAGCTGCCGTAATAGCTGCTGGCTTCAATTGTGGCTGGCTGTTGTCCGGTCTGGGTGTTGATGTTAATCACGCCGCCGGAGGCATTGCCGTACAGGGCAGAGAATGGGCCGCGCAGCACGTCGACGCTCTCAATGCTGTTGAGGTCAATGTTTGACGTCTGCCCCTGGCCGTCGGGCATGGTTGCCGGAATGCCGTCCACGTACATGCGGATCCCGCGTACGCCGAAGGTCGAACGCGCGCCGAATCCGCGAACGGAAAGTTGCAGATCCTGAGCATAGTTCTGGCGGTTCTGGATTTGCAGGCCTGGTACGCTCCCAAGGGATTCAGAAAGGTTGATGCGCGGTGTGGCATGTCGCATATCCTCGCCGCTCACCACGCTGACTGCGGCGGGGGTGTCCAGTTCGGAGACGGTTTGCGGCGCGGCGCTGACGATCAGAGTCTGTTCATCCGCGGCCATCGCACTCAGCGGGCCAAAAATGACGGGAACGAACAGCAGTGGTAGTGATGCCTTGCGGGCAGTAATAATTTTCATGGAGTAAACCGGTTAAGAAAAATTCGAACCAAATCAACTGGAACCTGTGTATATATGTTAAATCCTTTGTAAATGTTATGAAAACTATAACCGCACATTTCGTGAATGTAAGGCTTTGAAGGAAAGAAATACTCCACATTCAACTCATTAATGATTACTATTCTCATTAAAATAACGGCAAAGCGATGACTTTGCCCACCGGAAGTGATGTCAGCGGTAAATCTCCTCATTTAAAAAGGAATTGTTATGTCTTTACGTCATCTGTGCTCGCCGCGCCTGCGTGGGTCTCTGCTGTTGGGCTCTTTACTGTTTGCCGGTACGTTCCAGGTTCATGCCGCTGAAGAGATGCTGCGCAAAGCGGTCGGCAAGGGCGCGTATGAAATGGCCGTCAGCCAGCAGGAAAACGCGCTGTGGGTTGCGACGTCACAAAGCCGCAAAACCGATAAGGGCGGCGTGGTCTATCGTCTGGATCCGGTCACGCTGGAAGTGACGCAGGCGATTCATAACGATCTCAAGCCGTTTGGCGCCACGATCGATAACGCCACCCAGACGCTGTGGTTCGGTAACACCGTCAACAGCGCCGTGACGGCGATTGACGCCAAAACGAGCGAGGTGAAAGGGCGCCTGGTGCTGGACGATCGCAAGCGTAGCGACACGGTGAAGCCGCTTCAGCCGCGCCAGCTGGTGGCCGATGACACGACCAATACGGTTTACATTACCGGTATCGGCAAGGAGAGCGTGATCTGGGTTGTTGATGGCGCAACGCTGAAGCTGAAGGACACCATCACCAACACCGGCACGTTCAGCACCGGTCTGGCGCTGGATGCGAAGGCAAAACGCCTGTATACCACCAATGCGGACGGCGAGCTGGTGACCATTGATACGGCAACCAACAAAATCCTCAGTCGTAAAAAAGTGCAGGATGACGGAAAAGAGCACTTCTACCTGAACCTGAGCCTGGACACTGCCGGCCAGCGTGCGTTTGTGACGGATTCAAAACAGCCAGAAGTGCTGGTGGTGGATCTGAAAGATGGCAGCGTGATGCAGAAAATCGCCGCGCCAGCATCGCTGGCCGTACTGTTTAACCCGGCGCGTAACGAAGCCTATGTGACGCACCGCGAGGCGGGCAAGGTGAGCGTGATTGACGCCAAAACCTACAAAGTGACCAGGACCTACGATACCCCGGTTTACCCGAACAGCCTGGCGCTGTCTGCGGACGGTAAAACGCTGTATGTAACGGTGAAACAGAAATCAACCCGTCAGCAGGAAGCGACCCAGCCTGACGATGTGATTCGTATCGCGCTGTGATGGTGGAATTGCCCGGTGGCGCTGCGCTTACCGGGCCTACAAAACCATGAGATGTAGGCCGGGTAAGGCGAAGCCGCCGCCCGGCTTTTTTATTAACGCGAGATTTCTTCTACCAGCGGTGCGTCGTGCTTTTCATCGTCGTGATGAAGCGGCGCGGTGCTGTGGATCTCGTGAACGCGCTTACGCACGCCGAACCAGCCAGCAATCAGCAGAACCGCCAGCAGTGGAATCGTCGCGATGGTGTAAGTACCGTTCGGGTAGTCAAACGCCATCAGTACCAGCACGCTGAACAGGAACAGCAGGGTGAGCCAGGAGGTCACCGGTGCGCCCGGCATCTTGAAGCACACATCAGCCGCTTTGCCTTCTTTGATCGCTTTGCGCAGACGCATCTGGCAGACCACAATAAAGGCCCAGGAGGCGATAATCCCCAGTGCAGCCACGTTCAGAACGATCTCAAATACGCGGGACGGCACCAGATAGTTCAGGAACACGCCAAAGACGTAAACCACCAGCGTGGCCAGAATCCCCGCATAAGGAACCTGCTGCCTGCTCATCTTCGACATAAACTTCGGCGCAGAGCCTCCCATCGACATGGAGCGCAGGATACGGCCCGTCGAATAGAGCCCGGAGTTCAGGCTGGAGAGCGCGGCGGTCAGTACCACGATGTTCATGATGCTGCCCACGTACGGCACGCCCAGCTTAGAGAAGAAGGTTACAAACGGGCTTTGCCCCGCCTGGTATGCATTCCACGGCAGCAGCAGCACCAGCAGCACCACGGAACCCACATAGAACAGACCGATACGCCAGATCACGCTGTTGATGGCTTTTGGCACCATCGTCTGCGGATCTTTACATTCGCCTGCCGCCGTACCGACCAGTTCGATGGAGGCAAAGGCGAACACCACCCCCTGCACCAGAACCAGCGCTGGCAGCAGGCCGTGCGGGAAGAAACCACCGTTATCGGTAATCAGGTGGAAGCCGGTTGCGTTACCGTCCAGTGGTTTACCGGTACCGAGGAATACGGTTCCGACCACCAGGAAGATCACAATGGCCAGCACCTTCACCAGTGCGAACCAGAACTCCATCTCGGCGAACCATTTCACGCCGATCATGTTCATGGTCCCGACAATTGCCAGCGCCCCAAGGGCGAACACCCACTGCGGCACATCGCCAAACGCGCCCCAGTAGTGCATGTACAGCGCAACGGCGGTGATATCGACGATACCGGTCATCGCCCAGTTAACGAAGTACATCCAGCCCGCGACATACGCGGCTTTTTCACCAAGAAACTCGCGGGCGTAAGAGACAAAGCTGCCGCTGGAAGGGCGGTGGAGTACCAGTTCGCCGAGGGCGCGAAGGATGAAGAAAGAGAAGATCCCGCACACCAGATAGACCAGGGCGAGAGCGGGGCCAGCCATTTGCAGACGTGCGCCTGCACCTAAAAACAGACCTGTACCGATAGCGCCGCCGATGGCGATCATCTGCACCTGACGGTTGCCCATCGCCTTGTGATAGCCCTCTTCATGAGAGTTCAACCAGCGACGTTTCGCAGCATGATGATCGGCTGCGCTTTTATTGCTTGTTTTCATTGAGTTACCTGTTTGCCTGTCTGAACCATTAACGTGATAGTCCTGCCTGGCAGAAGCCGAAACAAACGATTGCTTCTGCGCAGACACATGCCGCCTTTCCAGTCATTCTGTGTATGGATAAGGCAAAACATGGCGAGGCATCCTACCCGCAATTGTTAAGTGACGCAAAATATAACCGTGTCGAAAGTGATGCTCGTCGAAGGAAATCGTGTGGTCAGAGCAGACGGCGATCACAACGCGCTGAATCGTGCCGTTTTTTTAGGCAAAAAGGTCTGTGAATGCTGATTTAATCATCAGGTTTACTTAATAGTTACTTATAGGTAGAGCTTATGAATGCCGCAGGGCTGCAATAAGTAATGCAAACGCGGTAGTGTGCTGGCGGCGGCTCGGATAGTACAGATGGTATCCCGTAAAAGCCGGGCACCAGGCTTCAAGCACACGCACTAACCGGCTCTCAGCAAGGGCGTCCTGAACCGCATCTTCCGGGACGTACGCCAGCCCCAGACCGTTTTCGGCGGCATCGATGCGTTGCGGCAGGCTGTTGAGGATCAGCTGGCCGTCAACCCGCACGCGCAGCTCACGTCCGTCCCGTTCAAATTCCCAGGCATATAATCCGCCGCGTGTGGGCAGGCGCATATTAATGCAGCGGTGCTGATCAAGCTGCTCCGGCGTTTCCGGTACGCCGAAACGTTGCAAATACTCTGCCGACCCGACGACCGCCATGCGCATGTCCGGCGCAATACGAACGGCAATCATATCTTTCGCCACCTGCTCACCCAGACGCACCCCCGCGTCAAAGCGGCCATCGACAATATCAGTCAGCCCATTGTCCACCGTGACTTCAACGTTGATATCAGGATACTGCGCCATAAAGGGTTTAAGCACAGGCCACAGCACCGCAGACATGGCGTGCTCCCCGGCGGTAAGGCGAATATTCCCGGCAGGTCTGTCGCGGGTATCACGCAGCGCGGTGAGTTCCTGCTCGATCTCCAGCAGATGGGGGCTTAAGCGCATGAAGAGTTGCTCGCCGGCCTCGGTAGGGGCCACGCTACGGGTGGTGCGGGTTAACAGACGGACTTCCAGCCTCGCTTCCAGATTGCGCATTGCGTGGCTGAGCGCCGACTGAGATACCCCAAGCTGCGCCGCGGCGCGGGTAAAGCTGCGCTCCCGGGCGACGACCATAAAGGAAAGCAGATCGTTGAAGTTGTCTTTTAACATGACGGTTTACTCGATTTATGAATTGAATTCATGGTTCCTTTCTGATTATGCACTCTAATGCTCCCCATGGCTTTACGCTACTGTTAACGCAACAGCAAACGAGGAGTTAATCATGAAAATTATCCGTAGCGGTTCGTTACCTTCCGTTCAGGGGCCAGAGGCCTGGTTTACCGGCTGCGTGCGCATTGACGCGCCTTTCCAGGCGACTGAACCGGCAAAAGTCGGCGGCGCGACCGTCACCTTTGAACCCGGCGCACGTACCGCCTGGCATACGCATCCTCTTGGACAAACGCTGATCGTGACGCAGGGGCGCGGCTGGTTACAGGAGTGGGGGAAAGAGGCGGAACCGCTGAATCAGGGTGATATCGCCTGGATCCCACCCGGCGTGAAGCACTGGCACGGCGCAAGCGCGCAGACGGCCATGACCCATATCGCCATCGCAGAAGCTGTCGACGGGAGCCCGGTGGCATGGCTGGAGAAGGTCACCGACGAGCAGTATCCGAACGAGTAGTCTGGCGTTTCGTAAACAAATTATTAACGTTATGATTCGATCCGTTTTCTTCAGCATGTGCAGGCGGAACGGTGAAAATCAATATCATAGGCACCAGCGGAAGTGGGAAAAGCACGTTTGGCAGGCGAATCGCGGAGGCGCTGGCTATCCCTTACATTGAGATGGACAGGCTTTACTGGCGAGCGAACTGGCAGGGAACACCGGATGATGAGTTTCTTGCAACCCTGGAAAAAGCGCTCGCCGCCTCGCCTGACTGGGTCCTGGACGGAAATTACAACCGCACACGCGACGTTAAGTGGCGCGACGTCGATCTGGTGGTGTGGATAGATCGTGGGTTTATCCGCACGCTCTGGCAGGCGGTGACGCGAGCCTCCAGACGCGCCTGGCACAAACAGGAGCTCTGGCCCGGCACGGGGAACCGCGAAAGCTTTCGTCGGTCGTTCCTTAGCAAGGACTCTATTATCATCTGGACGATCAAAACCTGGCGCAGCAACCGCAAACGATATGAGGCGGATATGCAAAACCCGCAGTACGCACACATTCGCTTTCTCCGCATTACCCGACGGCAGGATGCGGAAAGACTCATTACATCGCTCAAATCACGCCGATGACAGACTCTCTATTGCCGTTTTCCGGCAATCCAAATGTAAATTAATTGTTTCTCAGAGGTGAAATCCACCTTTAATAATGACGACATGTTAAGTCAAACGAGAACGCAACATGTCATGGCGAATCAGCATTCTGGATAAAAGCCCCGTCGCAGAACACGAAACAGCCGCCGATGCGCTGGCGCGAACCTTAGCACTGGCGCAACAGGCAGAAACGCTGGGTTATCACCGCTTCTGGATTGCCGAACACCACAATACCCCGCAGCTTGCCAGCCCCTCGCCGGAGCTGCTGATTGCCTGGATCCTCGGGCAAACAAAACGTATTCGCGTGGGCTCAGGCGGCGTCATGCTGCAACATTACAGCCCCTATAAAGTCGCCGAAAATTTTAACGTACTGGCCGCCATTGCGCCGGGCCGGGTTGATCTGGGCGTTGGCAAAGCGCCCGGCGGTCTGCCGCTCTCTACCCGTGCCTTGCAGCACGGCCTTAATCCGCAGGAAAAAGGCAGCTTTGCTGAACAACTGACGCAGCTCGATCGCTGGATCCGCCCTGAAAATCAGTCAGCGGAGGAGGACGTTCGCGCCACGCCGCTGCCGCCGGTGCCTGCCCGGGGGTTTCTGCTGGGTGCCAGCACCGAAAGCGCGCTGCTGGCGGCCTCCCTCGACTGGCATTTTGTCTTTGCCGCCCATCTGAACGGTGATCCTGAGCTGCTGCGCGAGGTCGTCACAGCCTGGCGTCAACACAGCGTCCGGGAGGTGATTGTGGCCGTGCAGGCCATTGTTGCCCCAACCCAGGCTGAGGCCGATGCGCTGGCGCAGAAGGTTGAAGTGTGGGGCGTGGAGCTGGCAAACGGACAGCGCGTCACCGTCGCCAGCGAAGAACAGGCCTACGCCTTTGCGCGGCAGGCGGGGAGTGAACCGGTGCGCATCGCGCGTCGGGCGCAGTCTCTGCTGGCCGGAACGGCGGCGTCGGTGCTTGAACAGCTCAACGCGCTGCATCAGCAGTGGGGGATTGACGAATTTATCATCGACACGCCGGTCGCTGATGGCGCAACGCGCGTACAGTCCCTGCGACTGCTGGCCGAGGCGCGTCTTAACAGGGAGGTTACCGTATGAGCTTTAGCGAACAACTGATTGCCTGGCGCCGTGAGCTGCACCAGAACCCTGAACTCTCTGGTCAGGAGGTCGAAACAACGGCGCGCCTGCGCGAGTGGCTGACGGCAGCCGGGATTGCCCCGCTGCCTTACGATCTCCAGACCGGGCTGGTTGCGGAGATCGGCACGGGCAACGCACTGGTTGCGCTGCGCGCCGATATCGACGCGTTACCCATCGACGAGCGCAGCGGGGTGCCGTTTAGCTCCCGGCGTGCGGGGGTGATGCATGCCTGCGGACACGACATTCACACCAGCGTGATCCTCGGCGCCGCGCTAAAGCTGAAAGAGCGGGAAGCCTCGCTCAACGGTCGCGTGCGGATCCTGTTCCAGCCAGCGGAAGAGAATTTCGGCGGAGCGAAAAGCATGGTGCGGGCCGGGGCGTTACGCGACGTACGCGCGATTTTCGGGATGCATAACGAGCCGTCACTGCCGGTCGGCGAGTTTGCCACGCGCGGCGGCCCGTTCTATGCCAACGTTGATCGCTTCGTTATTCACGTGACCGGCAAAGGCGCGCATGCCGCACGTCCCCATGAAGGCAACGACGCCATCGTGCTGGCAAGCCAGCTGGTAACCGCGCTGCAAAGCGTAGCCAGCCGTAACGTCAACACGCTGGATTCGGTTGTTCTGAGCGTGACGCGCATCGCCGGGGGGAATACCTGGAACGTGCTGCCGGAAAGCGTTGAGCTGGAGGGCACGCTGCGCACGCACCGCACGGAAGTGCAGCAGAACGTGAAAGCGCGCGTCGGTGAAATCGCCGCCGGATTTGCCAGCGCCTTTAGCGCGCAAATCAACATCACCTGGTACGCCGGGCCCACCGCGCTGGTGAACGATGAGCACTGGGCCGGGTTTGCCACCTCGGTCGCGCGCGAAGCGGGATATGAAACCCGGCATGCGGAACTGCACATGGGCGGGGAGGATTTCGCGGTCTATCTGCAAAACATACCCGGCGCGTTTGTCAGCATTGGCAGCAACAGTCCGTTTGGGTTACATCACCCGGCATTTAACCCGGACGAAGCATTAATCGAACCCGCTGCCCGCTATTTTGCTCAGCTCGCGGAAAAAGCCCTGCAACACGTTTAATTAATTTGAGGTGAATATGTCTGCACATCGTCAATTGCGGCTGGGGACCATTTTGCATGGTGCATCCGGAAATATGTCTGCCTGGCGCCACCCGGCGGCGGTCGCGGATGCCAGCATTAATTTTGATTTCGTTAAAGAAACGGCTTTAAAAGCAGAAGAGGGCAAGCTCGACTTTATATTTGTGGCCGACGGCCTTTATATTAACGAGAAATCCATTCCGCATTTTTTAAACCGCTTTGAGCCGCTGACGGTGTTGTCCGCGCTGGCGAGTATCACCTCGCGCCTGGGGCTGGTCGGCACGTTATCCACCTCGTACAGCGAGCCTTTCACCGTTGCACGCCAGTTCGCCAGCCTCGATCACCTGAGCAACGGACGCGCGGGCTGGAACGTAGTGACGTCACCGCTGGAAGGGTCAGCCAGGAACTTCTCCCGCGAAAAACACCCGGAGCATGCGCTGCGCTACCGCATTGCCGATGAGTATCTCGACGTGGTGAAGGGGCTGTGGGATTCCTGGGAAGGGGATGCCTTTATCCGCAATAAAGAGAGCGGACAGTTCTTTGATGCGTCGAAACTGCATACTCTTGATCACCACGGTGATTTCTTCCAGGTTTCCGGCCCGCTGAATATTGGCCGCACGCCGCAGGGACGTCCGATTGTCTTTCAGGCTGGCGCGTCCGACGACGGTAAAAAGCTGGCGGCAAAACACGCTGACGCCATCTTTACCCACCATGACACGCGGGAAGAAGCCCAGGCTTTTTACCGCGATGTTAAACAGCAGCTGGAAAGTCACGGCCGCCGCGCAGAGGATTTACATATATTCCAGGGCGTCAGCGTGATTGTTGGAAACGACGCCGATGACGTAGAAAACCAGTATCAAACTACGGCGGCACTGGTCTCCATTAATGATGCGCTGAATTACCTCGGACGATATTTCGAGCATCACGACTTCAGCCAGTATCCCCTCGACGCGCCGTTCCCGGATATTGGCGATTTGGGCAAAAACAGCTTCCGCAGCACCACCGATGAAATCAAGCGTAACGCCCGTGAGCGCAACTTAACTCTGCGTCAGGTCGCGCTGGAAGCCGCATCGCCGCGCCCGCGTTTTTCCGGCACACCGGAGCAGGTGGCCGATGGTTTACAGGCCTGGTTCGAAGAGAAGGCGGCGGATGGCTTCATCATTCAGGGCGGCACGCCGGACACCTTCCCGCGCTTTGTCGACCTGGTGGTGCCCGTTTTACAGGCGCGCGGCCTGTTCCGCACCGACTATCCCGGCACCACGCTGCGCGAAAGTCTGGGCTTAGACGAGCCCAAAAATCAGTTCACACAACAATAAAAGAGAAAAACGCTATGCAGAAATCATCGCTTATTCTGGCGCTTGCGCTGGCCTTTACCCCTGCCGTCTGGGCAGAGAACGTCAATATTAACGGCACCGGCGTGAGCATTGAGGCCAATAAAACGCCGATCAATACCGCCAAAAACAGCGATGCGATCGCGCAACTGCCGAAAGACTATCGTTTTGCCGTGCCGGGGAAATTTACCGTGGCGGTGGCGGGACTGAATCAACCGCCACTGACGGTCTTTTCCGACGACAACAAAACTCTGCTGGGAAGTGAGGTCGACATCGCGCGTCTGGTAGCGGACAGCCTCGGACTGGAGCTGAACGTGGTGCCCACCTCCTGGGAGGACTGGCCGCTGGGGGTTGCCTCCGGGAAATACGACGCGGCTATCAGCAACATCACAGTCACTAAAGCGCGCAAAGAGAAGTTCGACTTCGCCACCTACCGCAAGGATTCACTTGGCTTCTACGTGAAATCCACCAGTCCGATCAACTCGCTTGTGAAGGCAGAGGATATCGCCGGGCTGCGCATCATCGTGGGTTCCGGCACCAACCAGGAGGCCATCCTTCTGGCATGGAACGAAGAGAACCTCAAAAAAGGGCTTAAACCCTTTACGCCGATCTACACCAAAGACGACGCGGCCCAAACGCTGGCGCTTCAGTCCGGACGCGCGGACGCCTACTTTGGCCCGAACGTGATCGGTGCCTGGAAAGCGGCGCTTAACGGTAAAACCAAACTGGTCGGCAGCGTCGACGGCGGCTGGCCGAAGGCGGCGCATATCGCGGTGACGCTGAAAAAAGGCAGCGGCCTGGTCGAGCCGGTTCAAACCGCGCTGAACGGCGCGATCAAGAACGGAGATTACGACAAGGTGCTGAACCGCTGGGGGGAAGGCGTGGAGCGTATCCCCAGTTCAGAAGTTAACCCGGCGGGTCTGGGCGATTAAGGAGGCGCTATGCGCGAACAATTTCGTGACGTTTCGCCGGAAGATGCCGAACTCCAGCCCATCATCGAGGGGCTGTTCGGTGAGTACGCCGCTCGTTACGGCGACTACTTTTCAAAAGATGCGGAAGTCGAGCTGACAGAGTGGTACCTGGCGCCGCAGGGGCTGTTTATCGTCCTGGAGCGCGATGGCGAGATCATCGCCACCGGTGCGTACAAGCCCTTCGACGAACATACCGCAGAGATCAAACGCATCTGGACGAATAAAACGCTGCGCAAGCAGGGGCTGGCCGCGCGCGTGGTACAGGAGCTGGAGCGCCGGGCGGTGCTGGCGGGCTACAGCCACATCTACCTGACCACGGGGTTTCGCCAGCCGGAGGCGGTGCGGCTCTATCTCAGCCAGGGGTACCAGCCGCAGTTCGATCTTAACCGTGATCCGGAAGAGTATAGCCAGCCGCCGTTCGACGGTCGGCTGCGTTTCACTAAGACGCTGATCCGCGAAGCGCTCAGCAAAACCGCATAAGGAGCGACGATGAGCAACGTTGAAACTATAAAAGTGGTCCCGGCACGTTATCCGCTGCGCGCTGCTGGCGCCGTGGTGGCGCTGTTTGTGCTGGCGGTCGTGATCCAGTCCGTGGCCTTTAATCCGCGCTGGGAATGGGCGGTATTTGCCCGCTGGTTCTTCGACCCGGTGATCCTCGAAGGCGTCGGACAGACGCTGCTGCTGACGTTGATAAGCACCGTACTGAGCGTGGTGATTGGCGGCATGCTGGCGCTGGCGCGGCTCTCGTCATCATGGCTGTTGAGCAGCCTGGCGTGGGGGTACATCTGGCTGTTCCGGTCGCTGCCGCTGATCGTGGTGCTGATTATCCTCTATAACTTCTCCTATCTCTACGACACGCTCTCTCTCGGCGTGCCTTTTACCGGCATTACCTGGGGCAGCTTTGAAACCATCAATGTTCTCGGGCAGTTTTCTACCGCCATCGTGGGGCTGACGCTGGTGCAGAGCGCCTATACTGCGGAGATCATTCGCGGGGGCTTCCTTGGGGTCGACCACGGTCAGTATGAGGCGGCCGCTGCGCTGGGTCTGCCGGCGTGGCGTCGCACCGTGCGCATAATTCTCCCCCAGGCGCTGCGCACCATCCTGCCGTCCGGGTTTAACGAAATCATCAGCCTCGCCAAAGGGACGGCGATGGTTTACGTGCTGGCGATGCCGGAACTGTTCTACACGATCCAGATGATCTACAACCGCACCCAGGAGGTGATCCCGCTGTTGATGGTGGGGGCCGTCTGGTATCTGGTGATCACCACCGTACTGTCTGCCATCCAGCATGTTATTGAGCGTGGACTCGCCCGCAGCGAGCGCCGCTCCGCCGTTAACCACAACCGGGCGACCAGTCGCGCGCGCTCCGTCACCACTTCGCCAGCACAGGAGCCTGTTCATGCAAGCCTCTCCTGAAGGACATATTTCCATTACCGGCGTCAGTAAGTTTTTTGGCCGACATAAAGCGCTCGATAACATCACGCTTGAGATCCCGCCGGGCTCCGTGACGGTGATCCTCGGCCCCTCTGGATCGGGAAAATCGACGCTGCTGCGCACCATTAACCATCTTGAGCGCGTAGACGAAGGCTTTATTCAGATTGACGGGGATTACATCGGCTATCGCCGTCAGGGTGACAAACTCTACGAGCTCAAAGAGAAAGAGATCCTCAAACAGCGCGTCAACGTTGGGTACGTGTTTCAGAACTTCAATCTTTTTCCGCATCTCACGGTGCTGGAAAACCTGATTGAAGCACCCATCGCGCATAAAAAGTTCAGTAAAAAAGAGGCTGTTGAAAACGCCTACAGCCTTCTGGATGTGGTAGGTCTGCGCGATAAAGCCGATGCCTGGTCGCGTCACCTCTCCGGCGGCCAACAGCAGCGTATCGCCATTGCCCGCGCGCTGGCGCTGCGCCCGCGCGTGATGCTGTTTGATGAACCCACCTCGGCGCTGGATCCGGAACTGGTTGGCGAAGTGCTGGACGTGATTAAAAAGCTCGCCCGTTCCGGCACTACGCTGGTGGTGGTCACCCATGAGATCGGCTTTGCCCGGGAAGTGGCGGACCAGGTGGTATTTATGGTCGACGGTAAAATTGTGGAGCAGGGCAGCAGCGACGACGTGTTAAACCGACCGTCGCATCCGCGAACGCGCCAGTTCCTCTCAAAAGTGCTGTAAGGAGCGCAGATGAAATATGGACTCCTGGCGGGGCTGGTCTTCACGACGGCGAGCCACGCCAGCATTGATTTAAAGGCCAACGAACAGCCGCTGCCGGTGACGGTTGATCAACAGGCAGTGGCGAAAATCCCGGCGAACTATAAATTTGTTGAGCCGGGTACCCTCACGGTGGCGATTTCAGCCCTGAATTCTCCGCCGCTGGCGCTGCTGGCCAGTGATAACCGCACCCGTATTGGCAGCGACCCGGATATCGCCCGGTTGCTGGCGGGCAGTCTGGGGCTGAAGCTGAAGCTGGTGCCAACGGCGTGGGAAGACTGGCCGCTGGGGATCACTTCCGGGCGTTATGACGTGGCGTTGGTGAATATCGCCGTCACCGAGCAACGTAAGGCGAAGTTCGATTTTGCGACCTATCGCGTCGATTCCCTCGCCTTCTCGGTGAAATCCACCAGCAACGTACAGTCGATCACCCGTGCGAAAGATCTGGCCGGTAAAAAGGTGATTGTCGGGTCAGGCACCAATCAGGAACGTATTCTGCTGGGCTGGAACGAAGAGAATAAAAAGGCCGGGCGCGAGCCTGCGTTGCCGGTTTATCTGACCGACGACGCCTCAGGCAATCTTTATATTCAGTCCGGCAGGGCGGATGTTTTCTTTGGACCGCAGTCCGTTTCGGCCTACAAAGCCGCGTTAACCGGCAAAACCCGCGTCGTGGGATTAGGGCCGAAGAAAGCCTATGTCGCCACCACAACCAAAAAAGGTAATGGGCTGGTGTATGCGTTGCAGGCTGCGCTGGACGGTGCGATTAAGCGCGGGGAGTATCAAAAGGTGCTGGCGCGCTGGGGGGAGGCGGGCGAAGCGGTGACGTCTTCTGACGTTAACCCGCCCGGGATAACCTACTAATGGTGCTCTACACTTAGGGTTTTCATCCCTGAGGGGGCAACATGATCAAACTCTATGGCGTACCCGGCTGGGGATCGGCAATCAGTGAAGTGATGCTGACTCTGGCAGACATCCCGTATCAGTTCGTCAACGTGGACGGGTTTGACCAGCCCGGCCCGCAGCGCGAATTGCTGTTGAAACTGAACCCGCTGTGCCAGGTGCCGACGCTGGAGCTGGAAAATGGGGCGATCGTGACGGAAACCGCAGCGATCGCCCTGATGGTGCTCGACAGACGTCCCGACCTCGCGCCGCCCGTAGGGCAGGCCGAGCGCCAGCAGTTTCAGCGCCTGCTCATCTGGTTTGTGGCGAACGTCTATCCCACCTTTACGTATGCAGATTACCCGGAACGCTGGGTGCCTGATGCCCCGGAACAGCTGAAGAAAAATTGCATTGAGTACCGAAAATCGCTTTATCTGTGGTTCGACAGCCAGCTCAGCGCCTCGCCGTTTGCGTTTGGCAAACAGCTGACGCTGCTTGACGTCTATATTGCCGTTGCGCGTACCTGGGGGCCACGTCATGAGTGGTTTGCCACTAACACGCCTAATATTACCGCCGTCGCGGATGCCGTCTGCGCGCTGCCGGAACTGCACAAGGTGCTAAAAGCTAACGATATAATCTGATAACGTGGAACGCTCACCTATAAAAGGAGCCCTGCCCATGCCACACGTTGATATCAAATGTTTTCCACGCGATCTGACTGACGAACAAAAAACGGCCCTGGCGGCGGATATCGCCGAAGCGATCGCCCGTCATCTGAACAGCAAAGATCGCTCAATCTCCGTGGCGCTTCAGGAGGTTCAGGAAGCTGACTGGAAGGCGCAGGTCTGGGATACCGAGATCGGCCCGAAACTGGATGAACTGATTAAGAAGCCCGGTTATTCGATGTAACTTGCCTGCCGGGTGGTGCAATATCACCCGGCGCTCCTCGCTTTTATTCCCTTTCGCAAAAATCGATAATAAAAACCATAACGATTCCGCTACAATTCATCCTTCCGAACAATATTCGTTAAATCAGCAGGTAAGCACTGCAACTGCACCAGATTAAGTACAAATTAGTAAAAGGATAATTTTTCCATGACAAAATTACCTCAGTTTTCACTTGCCTTTATTCATCCTCGTTACTGGCTCAGCTGGGCAGGCATTGCCGCGCTCTGGTGCACGGTTCAGCTTCCGTACCCGCTGCTGTTGAAAACAGGTCACGGGCTTGGGCGTCTGGCTATGCGCCTGCTTCCACGCCGCGTGGAGATCGCCAGACGAAATCTTGAGCTTTGCTTCCCTGATATGAAAGAGGACGAGCGCGAGCGTTTACTTGAGCGTAATTTTGAATCGGTTGGAATGGGCGTCATCGAAACGGGGATAGCGTGGTTCTGGCCAGACTGGCGCGTACGGAAACACTTCAGCGTGACCGGCTACGAACATATGGAACAGGCGCGGGCGCAAGGAAGGGGCGTGGTGCTCATTGGCATGCATTTTCTCACGCTGGAATTAGGCGCACGCATCTTTGGCATGCTCAACGCGGGTATTGGTGTGTATCGTCCCAACAATAATGCGTTGCTCGACTGGCTGCAAACGCGCGGTCGTCTGCGTTCCAATAAAACCATGCTTGACCGCTATGACCTGAAGGGCATGATCCGCGCGCTGAAGCAAAACGAGATCCTGTGGTATGCCCCGGACCACGATTATGGCAAAACGAATAGCGTGTTTGTGCCGTTTTTTGCCGTCCCGGACGCCGCGACAACTGCCGGGAGCTACATGCTGGTGAAAAGTGCCAGACCGGCCGTGATCCCGTTTGTACCGCGCAGAAAAGCAGATGGCACAGGGTATGAGCTGATTATTCTGGAAGATATTAGCGATACCTTGCAGGGAGGCGACAAAGCGTCGGTGGCCACGCAAATGAACAGAGCGATTGAGCGCGCCGTGATGATGGCGCCTGAGCAATATATGTGGCTGCATCGGCGGTTCAAAACCCGCCCTGAAGGCCAGCCGGACCGGTATAAACGCAAAAAACAGATCCCATCTTCTGCAAGAACCTTATCTGCCAGCGATATTTCGGACCGGTCGAGTATCCAGCAGTAGCCCGGCAGGGCGGATGCCGGTGCGCTCCGCCCTTTATAAATCCTGCCGCGCTGGATAGAATTACCGCATCCACATTGACGGGATGCCCAACATGACCGGAAGAGTCGATTATCATCTGGAAAAATACCTCCTCACCGAAGCCGGTGAGCCGGAACGTCTGACGCGCCAGTGGGCGGAGGTGATGCGCGAGTGTCATGACCAGAAATCCGGGGCAGAAGAGCGGCTGCGTCTCGCGCTGCTGAACGTGGATTATGTGACCAGCTTTGAGCTTCCCTTCCGGTTACTTCTTACCCGTGCACCGCAGCTGATTGATAGCATCAGAAATGAGTTTCAGCTCAGTCAAAAAAATGTCCTGTTCAACGGGAAGCGGTTTGGCTGCGTCTACAGCCTTAAACAGGATTTGAACGGCATTCCGGATGAATTTACCTACCACCTGAAGACCCGTATTCAGCGGATCGATGCGTCCGGCGGTTCGGAAGTGCCTTACCGGCAAATCGCTCAGCAGGTGAAAGCCCCCCGCGAGCGCCTCCAGCTGGCGCTGGAACAGGGGCTTGCGGTCACCGCGCTTGACGGGCTTTTCTGGTTTTGCCTCCAGCGCATAGCCGCCGAGGTGCAGCGGTTAAGGAAGACCGGGATGAGAATAGTCACGTCCGATACGGAGGTGTTCGACACCCTTACCGGAACAATACGGCGCATTCCGGTTTATCGTCTTGAGGACGCTGCCGCTACTTAGCCTGGAGCAGGATCGCCAGCAGTCCAGGAAAGCGGGCGTCCAGATCCTCTCTTCTCAGTGAGATCATATTCTCGCGCCCCTGCGGGCGCTGCCAGATCACGCCGCTGTCGCGCAGCACGCGCCAGTGGTGAGTCATAGTAGATTTCACCACCTCTTCCGGGCGCAGCGCGTTACAGCTCAGTTCGCTGCCGTCGGCCAGCCTGCGGATAATCGCTAATCGCAGCGGGTTGCCGAGGGCGAACAGCACATTTTCCAACACTATTTGTTCAGGTTCCGGGTGGTTTGGGATCATCGTTTTCCTGCGTCTCGCGTGAGATTGAGCTATATCAACAATAGGTCAACCGTTAAAAAATAGTTCGATAATACTCGTACAATAGGACTATTATAACAAACGAACGAACACGCGACCATCCCGGTCGTCACAAACCAGTCATGAAGACTTAAGGAAATATCATGCCCCGACCCATTCCACTCGAACGTTATCGCAACATCGGTATCTCCGCGCATATCGATGCCGGCAAAACAACCACCACTGAGCGCATCCTGTTTTACACCGGGATGAGCCACAAGCTGGGTGAAGTACACGATGGCGCGGCAACCACCGACTGGATGGCGCAGGAGCAGGAGCGCGGGATCACCATTACGTCGGCGGCGGTAAGCTGTTTCTGGCCCGGTATGGACAGAGGCTTTGAACCGCACCGCATCAATATTATCGACACCCCCGGGCACGTGGATTTCACCATTGAGGTGGAACGTTCCATGCGTGTGCTCGACGGTGCGGTGATGGTCTATGACTCCGTCGGTGGCGTGCAGCCGCAGTCGGAGACCGTCTGGCGTCAGGCGAATAAATATCACGTCCCGCGCCTGGCATTCGTCAACAAAATGGACCGCCCGGGTGCGGATTTCTTCCGCGTGGTGCAGATGATGCAGGAGCGGCTGAAAGCCAATCCGGTCCCGATTGTGATCCCCGTGGGGGCAGAAGAACACTTCACCGGCGTGGTGGATCTCATCAAGATGCGCACCATTCTGTGGGACGATACGACGCAGGGCATGGCGTTCAGCTATGCGCCAGTGCCTGACGATCTGCTGAGTACCGCCCAGGCGTGGCGAGAAAAAATGGTTTCGGCTGCGGCAGAAGCCAGCGATGAGCTTATGGATAAGTACCTTGAGACGGGCGAACTGGATGAAGCGGAAATCATCCAGGGGCTGCGCGTCCGGACCATCTCCGGTGAAATACAGCCCATGCTGTGCGGCAGCGCCTTCAAGAACAAGGGCGTGCAGCGCATGCTCGACGCGGTAATTGAATTGATGCCGTCCCCACTGGACGTGCCCGCTATTGATGGGGTTGACGAAGACGGACAGCACGCCGAGCGCCACCCAAGCGATGATGAACCGTTCTCGGCGCTGGCCTTCAAGCTGATGAGCGATCCGTACGTCGGCCAGCTGACCTTTATCCGCGTCTATTCCGGCATACTGCGTAAAGGCGACGCGGTGTACAACCCGGTGAAGGGTAAGAAAGAACGTATCGGGCGCATCGTGCTGATGCATGCCAACGATCGCCATGAGGTGGACGAACTGCGCGCAGGGGATATCGCGGCCTGTGTCGGGCTGAAAGACGTCACCACCGGTGACACGCTGACCGACCCGAATGCGGTGATCACCCTTGAACGGATGGAGTTCCCGGACCCGGTTATTTCGCTGGCGATTGAGCCGAAAACCAAGGCCGATCAGGAGAAAATGGGGATCGCCCTACAGCGCCTGGCGGCGGAGGATCCGTCGTTTCGCCTGCACACGGACGAAGAGTCCGGACAGACCATTATCTCCGGGATGGGCGAGCTGCATCTGGAGATCATCGTTGACCGCATGAAGCGTGAGTTTGGCGTTGAGGCGAACATTGGTCGTCCGCAGGTCACCTACCGTGAAACTCTGCGTAAAGCGGTGAAGGATATTGAAGGTAAATTTGTCCGACAGTCCGGCGGGAAAGGGCAGTACGGTCATGTGGTCCTGAGCCTTGAGCCGTTAGCCGCCGGGAGTGGTTTTGTGTTTGAAGATGCCACCAAAGGCGGGGTGGTGCCGCGGGAGTACATCCCGTCGGTGGAAAAAGGCTTGCGAGAAGCCATGAATACGGGAGTGCTGGCGGGCTATCCGTTGGTGGATGTGAAAGCGACCCTGACGTTTGGTTCCTACCATGACGTTGACTCCTCGGAGATGGCCTTCCGCATGGCGGCGATCCTCGGCTTCAAAGAGGGCGCACGGCGGGCGGATCCGGTTATTCTTGAGCCGGTGATGCACGTTGAGGTGGAAACGCCGGAAGAGTACGCCGGGAACATTATGGGCGATCTCTCCTCCCGTCGCGGCCTGGTGCAGGGGATGGCAGAGCAGTACGGCAGCCAGATTATTCGCGCTGACGTCCCGCTGGCTGAGATGTTTGGCTACGCCACCACGCTGCGCTCGATGTCCCAGGGGCGCGCGACGTATACGATGGAGTTCCATCATTTTGCGGAAGCTCCGCGGAATGTGGCGGATGAGATCATTGCGAAGCGTGTGAAGTAATAAAAAGCCCTCCTCCTCAGGAAGAGGGCTTTTCTTTTTTGAGGTGCGTTAATCCAGCGCCTTCACCATTTTCCCGCTCGCGACAAACGTACCCGCACCCAGATGATGCAGCGTATTCAGCTTATCCCCGTCAAACTGCCAGCGTCCGGCGACAAATGCGCGTTCATCCGCCGCGGCGGAAACCACTTCGCCAAACAGAGTGTCATATTTCTCTGCCGCAGAGGTTACAGGTAATAACCGGCACTCCATCCACGCCAGACATTTCTCTTCTATAACCGGCAGGCCAAGCTCAGGGCCATAAATAACCGGGATCCCGTAGCAGTTGAATTTATCCTCGTCGCGCCCGCTGACGCTGCCGACCGCCCAGGTCCAGTTGGCTGCCGCCACGCCGGGGATCACAATGCCGAATTTCCCGCTGCGTTCGATCAACTCCCGTGACCACGCGCTTTTGTCTACCACAATCGCAATACGCGGGGGTTCGAATTCCACCGGCATAGACCATGCGGCGGCCATGACGTTGCGACGATCGATGGTTTCATCCCGGCTGGTGATGAGCACGGTTGGACCGTGATTCAGAAGGCGGCTGGCGTGACGTAATTCAACAGGGCGAAAGTGGCTCATAGGATCTCCTCATGTACACGATGAGTATGACGAAAAAGCACTTTTACGCATATGCATAAGGGAAAATAGTTTATAAACAGGGGATATCACATCCTGGAGCAAATCATGTCCCCATTTCTGAGTGCTTATTTCGCCCGCACGGGCTGGCAGCAGCCCGTACAGGTTGATATCGATACCCTGCGGGGGCTGCATTTACACCATAACTGCGCCATCCCTTTCGAAAATATCGATGTCGTTTTGCCGCGTGAAATCCATCTGGATGACGGGTGTCTGGTGGATAAACTGGTCACCGCGCGTCGGGGGGGATATTGCTTCGAGCAAAACGGCCTGTTTGAGCGGGTGTTGCGCGAAGTCGGGTTTACGGTGCGCAGCGTGCTGGGGCGGGTTGTGCTGGCCAATCCGTCGCAGATGCCGCCGCGTACGCACCGGTTGCTGCTGGTTGAGCTGAACGGCGAGCGCTGGATCGCCGATGTGGGATTTGGCGGACAAACGCTGACGGCGCCGATTCGTTTGATCGCCAACGAGGAACAGGAAACCCCACACGGGAGTTATCGTTTGCTGAGCGAGGGTAACGACTGGGTACTGCAATTCCGCCATCACGAGCACTGGCAGTCGATGTACCACTTCGACCTGGCGACCCAATACTTCAACGATTACGTGATGGGAAACTTCTGGTCGGCGCACTGGCCGCAGTCCCATTTCCGTCATCACCTGCTGATGTGTCGCCACCTGCCGGACGGGGGCAAGCTGACGCTGACCAACTTTAATTTTACCCACTGGCAGAACGGGCATGTGGAGGAGCAGATCCATTTGCCGGATGCGGAGGCGCTGTATAAGCTGATGCAGGCGCGGTTTGGCCTGGGCGTTGATGACCCGAAGCACGGCTTTACCCTGGCAGAACTGACGGCCGTGATGGCGGGGTTTGATACGCATCCACAGGCAGGTAAATAGCCCGGTGGCGGCTACGCCTTACCGGGCCTACGGGTGCCCGAACGTAGGCCGCCATTCGGCGGGTTAGTTTAAACATCATCGAAGGCATGCTGATATGGAAATCTTGTTGCGGAATAAATTCAGTTCAGTGGGAATGTTACTCGGGGTTATTGCACTGCTTGTCTCATTAGTGCAGTTCACCTTTGGTCCTTTTTCAACAAAGTCGACAGCGCTTGAAATTGTTGTGGCTGAAAAGGTTTCGGCGGTGAAAAAAGGGATTATTGCTGGCATCAAAGGGGAGCAACCGACCGTTGAGGCGAAAAAGAAAACGGTCGATATCGACAGTATTCTTATCAATAGCGGAGTAATTTTGTCTGTGGTGGCATTAGGGCTTGCCTTCACGGGTGGGATGCGCAAAGAGAACCGATGGGGGGTGAGTGGCGCACTGTTTTTTTCTGGGGCTACGCTCGCTTTTCATGCGGCGTTACTGGCTTTTGGTCTGATCGTCGCAGTGTTGCTGCTGCTGTTGGTTATTTCAGTCGTCAGCGGAAGTACGCTGTTCTGACAGTGCGGCCCGTTGGCGGCTACGCCTTACCGGGCCTACAGCGGCTTGAAACGTAGGTCGGGTAAGGCGAAGCCGCCACCCGACAAAATCAACGGCGCGATCTCACTACCTGATAGCGACGGGTGAAGTACTCAAACGGCGCGCTCCACACGTGCACCAGACGGGTGAACGGGAAGATAAGGAAGATCGTCATCCCCAGCACCAGATGCACGCGGAAGATCGGTGCGACGCCGCTCAGCATTTCTGACGAGCCTCCCTTAAACGTCACGATCCCCTGCGCCCAGCCGACCAGCTTCATCATTTCGCTTCCGTCAGGATACTGGGCGGAGAAAGGAATGGTCGACAGCCCAAGGATGCACTGAAGCAGCAGGATACTCATGATGATAATATCCGGCGTGGTGGATGTGGCACGCACCCGCTGGTTGAACAGGCGGCGGATCAGCAGCATCGACCCGCCAATCAGCGTCAGCACCCCGCAAATCCCCCCCGCAATCATGGCTAACTGCTGTTTAACCGCGACGGGTAAAAACCAGGCGTACATCCAGTGCGGGGTTAACATGCCGAACAGGTGTCCGAAGAAAATCCCCAGAATGCCGATATGAAACAGGTTAGAGCCCCAGTTCATACCGCGCTTGCTGAGCATCTGGCTCGACGAGGCGCGCCAGGTGTACTGCCCGTAGTCGTAGCGCAACCAGCTGCCAAGGAAAAACACGGTGGCGCAGATGTACGGATAAATGTCATAGAAAAACACGTTCAGGTAATGTGTCATTTTGGGCCTCCGGCGCTGACGTCCACGTACTGCGGCGCGACGTCCTGGCTAAAGCGTCGTTGATATTGCTGCATCGGCGAGCTGTCGCACGATGTGGCGTTGTCTTCGATAAACTTGACCTGTTCCTCTTCCCACACGGCGTCCAGCGCCTGACGGGTATCATCCCGTTTTTCACCAGACACCTGCTTCGCCACGCTGTCGCTGGAAAGCCGTGTACCGGCCAGCGTCAGCAGGGCGTCAAACAGCTGGTAATGTGCCACCTCGCGCTGTTTCAGCCGGCCGCCAATCAGCGCCAGGATCGGCGCGACGTTTTGCAGCCCTTCACGCGCCTCGTCATCGCTGACGATACTGAGATATTCCAGATAGAGCGGCAGATAGTCCGGCAGCTCGCGGCAGTCAAGCTGAAGGCCGGCTTTCTCATACTGGCTCATCAGGTCGACCATCGCCTGACCGCGATCGCGGGACTCGGCGTGAACGTGTTCGAACAGCAGTAGCGAGGTTGCGCGCCCGCGTTCAAACACTTCGCACCATTCGGCCTGCTTATCCAGCAGCGGGGCGCTCAGGTGCTGCTGCGCAAACGGCAGCAGCATGGGCGCGTCCTGTTCCACCAGGGAAAGCGCTTCGTCACGGTTTTCCCACAGCAACTCATCGGGATACTCAATGAACAGCGCGATGATTTTGAGGATCTGCATTATTCTCCCTCCCCGTGTTCGCGCACTTCGGTGATGTTGATCGCGTCGATGCGGCTGCTGTTGAAGAGGTTGAATTTGGTGTCGGAACCGTGGCAGCCGTCGCCAAAGGTGAAGCCGCAGCCGTTTTTCTCCGGGAAGGCGTCGCGCGCCATTTCGCGGTGGCTGGTCGGGATCACGAAGCGGTCTTCGTAGTTGGCAATCGCCAGGTAGCGATACATCTCTTCTACTTGTTCTTCCGTCAGGCCGACCTCTTCGATGGCGCGGGTGTCGGTCACGCCTTCCACGGTCTGGGAGCGTTTGTAGTGGCGCATCGCCATCATGCGCTTCAGGGCGCGCAGCACCGGCCCGGTATCGCCTGCGCTGAGCATGTTCGCCAGATACTGCACCGGAATGCGCAGGCTCTCTACGGCAGGCAGGACGCCGTCACTCTGCGGCAGGCCGCCGGCGTCCGCGTAGGACTGGATCGGTGACAGCGGCGGCACATACCAGACCATCGGCAGGGTGCGGTATTCCGGATGCAGCGGCAGGGCCAGCTTCCAGTCCATCGCCATTTTATAGACCGGGGAACGCTGGGCGGCGTCAATCACGTTCTGCGGAATACCCTGTTTTAGCGCTTCTTCAATGACCGCCGGATCGTTCGGGTTAAGGAACACGTCGCACTGGCGCTCGTACAGGTCGGTCTCATGCTCGGTGCTGGCGGCCTCCTCGATACGGTCCGCGTCATACAGCAGCACGCCAAGGTAGCGGATGCGCCCGACGCAGGTTTCCGAACAGACGGTCGGCTGACCGGACTCAATGCGCGGGTAGCAGAAGATGCACTTCTCTGACTTGCCGCTCTTCCAGTTGAAGTAGATTTTCTTGTACGGGCAGCCGCTGATGCACAGACGCCAGCCGCGGCATTTGTCCTGGTCGATCAGCACAATGCCGTCCTCTTCGCGCTTGTAAATCGCACCGCTCGGGCAGGTGGCGACGCAGCTCGGGTTCAGACAGTGCTCGCACAGGCGCGGCAGGTACATCATGAAGGTGTTTTCAAACTGGCCGTACATCTCCTTCTGGATCTTCTGGAAATTGCGGTCGCGGGCGCGTTTTTCGAACTCGCCGCCCAGCAGCTCTTCCCAGTTTGGCCCCCATTCGATTTTATCCATCCGCTTGCCGTCGATCAGCGAGCGCGGGCGGGCGGTAGGGAGGTGATCGCCCTCTGGCGCGCGGTGCAGATCCTGGTAATCGAAGGTGAAGGGTTCATAGTAATCGTCAATCTGCGGCAGGACGGGGTTAGCGAAAATCTTCGACAGCACGCCCATTTTGCCGCCGAGGCGCGGCGTCAGCTTGCCGTGAATGCCACGGATCCAGCCGCCTTGCCACTCATCCTGATCTTCCCAGTTTTTCGGATAGCCGATGCCCGGTTTGGTTTCGACGTTGTTAAACCATGCATATTCCATCCCTTCGCGCCCGGTCCAGACGTTCTTACAGGTGACCGAGCAGGTGTGGCAGCCAATGCATTTATCGAGATTCAGTACCATGCCGACCTGTGAGCGTATTTTCATTTTTTCGCCTCCTGTACCTGATCCCGACCTTCGCCGTCCAGCCAGTTAATGTTTTTCATTTTGCGGATCATGATGAACTCGTCGCGGTTCGAGCCGACGGTGCCGTAATAGTTGAAGCTGTACGCCAGCTGCGCGTAGCCGCCGATCATGTGGGTCGGTTTCGGGCAGACGCGGGTGACCGAGTTGTGGATCCCGCCGCGCCGTCCGGTCACTTCTGACCCCGGAATGTTCAGAATGCGCTCCTGAGCGTGGTACATCATGGTCATGCCCGGCGGAACGCGCTGGCTAACCACCGCGCGGGCGGTGAGGGCGCCGTTGGCGTTAAAGGCTTCGATCCAGTCGTTGTCCTCAATGCCCAGCTCGCGCGCGTCGGTTTCGCTGATCCAGACGATTGGCCCCCCGCGCGACAGGGTTTGCATCAGCAGGTTTTCGCTGTAGGTGGAGTGAATGCCCCATTTCTGGTGCGGCGTCAGGAAGTTAAGCGCTTTTTCCGGGAATCCGTTCGGCGGGATTTCGCGCATATGGGTAACGCTGCGGGTGTCAATCGGTGGACGATAGGCCACCAGACTCTCCCCGAAGGCGCGCATCCAGGCATGATCCTGATACAGCTGCTGGCGGCCCGAAATCGTGCGCCACGGGATCAGCTCGTGAACGTTGGTATAGCCTGCGTTATAGGAGACGTGCTCGCTCTCAAGGCCGGACCACGTCGGGCTGGAGATGATTTTGCGCGGCTGCGCCTGAATATCGCGGAAGCGGATTTTCTCATCTTCTTTGTTCAGCGCCAGATGGGTGTGATCGCGCCCGGTCAGTTCGCCGAGGGCTTCCCAGGCTTTGACCGCGACCTGACCGTTGGTTTCTGGCGCGAGGGCGAGGATCACCTCTGAAGCGTCAATGGCGGTCTCGATGCGCGGACGACCTTTCGCCGGGCCGTCAGGCTTGACGTAGTTGAGCTTGCCGAGGAAATCGACCTCATTCTGGGTGTTCCACGATATGCCTTTTCCGCCGTTGCCGAGCTTGTCCAGCAGCGGCCCAAGGGCCGTGAAGCGCTCGTAGGTTTCCGGATAGTTGCGCTCGACGACTGCAATGTTTGGCGCGGTTTTGCCGGGGATCAGATCGCACTCGCCTTTGCGCCAGTCCAGAATATCAAAAGGCTGCGACAGCTCCCCCGGGGAGTCATGCTGAAGCGGCTGTAGCACCACGTCAGTTTCGGTGCCGAGATGTCCGACGCACACTTCAGAGAAGACTTTGGCGATGCCCTTGTAAATCTCCCAGTCGCTGCGGGACTCCCACGCCGGGTCAACGGCTGCGGAAAGCGGGTGAATAAACGGATGCATGTCCGAGGTATTCATATCGTCTTTTTCATACCAGGTGGCGGTGGGCAGGACGATATCCGAGAACAGGCAGGTGCTAGACATACGGAAATCGAGCGTCACCAGCAGATCCAGCTTGCCCTCAATGGCGGCGGTTTGCCATTCCACCTCTTCAGGTTTCACGTCGTCCGTTGAGCCTAAATCCTCACCCTGAATACCGCTCTCGGTGCCAAGCAGGTATTTCAGCATGTATTCATGGCCTTTCCCGGACGAGCCAAGCAGGTTAGAACGCCAGACAAACAGGTTGCGCGGGTGGTTCTTACCGTTATCCGGCTGTTCGCAGGCGAAGCGGATATCGCCCGATTTTAACGCCTGCACGGTGTAGTCCTGCGGCGACATGCCGGCGGCGTCCGCCCGGGCCTTAACGTGCAGCGGGTTGAGATTAAGCTGTGGAGCCGACGGCAGCCAGCCCATGCGCTCGGCGCGGACATTGAAATCAATCAGGTGACCGGTAAACTTCGATGCGTCTGCAAGGGGAGAAAGCAGTTCCTGTGCGGTGAGCTTCTCATAGCGCCACTGGCTGGCGTGGTTGTAGAAGTACGATGTGCTGTTCATCTGGCGCGGCGGACGGTTCCAGTCCAGCGCGAAGGCCAGCGGCAGCCAGCCGGTTTGCGGGCGCAGCTTTTCCTGGCCGACATAGTGCGACCAGCCGCCGCCGCTCTGCCCGACGCAGCCGCAGAAGACCAGCATGTTGATCATCCCGCGGTAGTTCATGTCCATGTGGTACCAGTGGTTCACACCGGCCCCGAGGATGATCATCGAACGACCATGAGTTTTGTGCGCCGTGTCGGCAAATTCACGGGCGATTTTTTCTATCAGATAAGCGGGGACGCCGGTAATTTGTTCGCCCCAGGCCGGGGTGTAGGCTTTTATCTCGGCGTAGTTTGTCGCCGCGTTACTGTCTTCCAGACCGCGATCGAGGCCGTAGTTTGCGAGCACCAGATCGTACACGCTAACCACGCGTCTCTGGCTGCCGTCGGCCAGCGTTAGGGTTTTACTCGGTACGCGGCGCGTCAGCACCGGCTCCTGCTTCACGCTGCGGAAATGCGGGTTCTCGTTGCCCCCGAAGTAAGGGAAGGCCACGTCTGTCACGCTGTCGTGGGTGATGAGCAGGGAAAGCGTCAGCTCGGTTTCCTGTCCCGCGGCCAGCGACTCCAGGTTCCATTTGCCTTTTTCACCCCAGCGGAAGCCGATGGAACCATTCGGCGCCACCAGATTTCCGGCCACGTCAAAGGCGATGGTTTTCCACTCCGGATTATTGGTTTCACCCAGCCCGTCGGCCAGATCCGACGCGCGCAGCATGCGGCCCGGCACCACGCGACCGTCAGCCTGTTCATCCAGCAGGACCAGCATCGGCATGTCGGTGTAGCGGCGGCAATAGTTGAGGAAGTACTCGCTCGGGTTATCGAGGTGGAACTCTTTAAGGATCACATGGCCCATCGCCATGGCAAGGGCGCTGTCGGTACCCTGTTTGGGGGCCAGCCACTGGTCGCTGAGCTTCGCCACCTCCGAGAAGTCCGGCGTAATGGCGACGGTCTTGGTGCCCTTGTAACGCACTTCGGTAAAGAAGTGGGCGTCCGGGGTGCGTGTCTGCGGCACGTTCGAGCCCCAGGCAATGATATAGCTGGAGTTGTACCAGTCCGCCGATTCCGGCACGTCGGTCTGTTCACCCCAGGTCATCGGCGACGCCGGTGGCAGATCGCAGTACCAGTCATAGAAGCTCAGGCAGGTGCCGCCGAGCAGGGAGAGATAGCGCGTACCGGCGGCATAAGAGACCATCGACATGGCCGGGATGGGGGAAAAACCGGCTACCCGATCCGGGCCGTAGTTTTTGATGGTCCAGACGTTGGCGGCAGCAATCAGCTGGTTAAGCTCTTTCCAGTTTGAGCGGATAAAACCGCCTTTTCCGCGCGCTTTCCTGTAGCTCTGCGCTTTCTGCGGATCGTTTTGAATGGCATCCCAGGCCAGCACCGGATCGGTATGCTGCGCCAGCGCCTCGCGCCAGAGTTCGATCAGCCTGCGGCGTACCAGCGGGTACTTGAGACGGTTGGCGCTGTAGAGATACCAGGAGTAGCTTGCGCCACGCGGGCAGCCGCGCGGTTCGTGGTTAGGCAGGTCAGGGCGGGTGCGCGGGTAGTCGGTCTGCTGGGTTTCCCAGGTCACCAGGCCATTTTTGACATAGATCTTCCAGCTACAGGAGCCGGTGCAGTTAACGCCGTGGGTGGATCGCACAATCTTGTCGAACTGCCAGCGCTGACGGTAGCTGTCCTCCCAGTCGCGGTTGGTGTGGTACACCTGCCCGTGCCCATCGGCGAAACTGTCGCCTTTTGTTTTGAAGTAACGGAAGCGGTCCAACAGTTTGCTCATGACATTTCTCCTGCTTCGATAGCATGGCCGGAGGGTAAGGCATCACGCTCCGGCGAAGAGGTAGTTATTATTTTTGTGAGGATTTGCGGCCGTACACCAGCCAGGTGACGAGCACGCAGACGATGTAAAACACGAGGAAGACTTTCATGGCGCCCACCGGGGAACCGGTCATCGCCAGGGATGTGCCAAAGGCTTTGGGAATAAAGAACCCGCCTACCGCACCGATGGCAGAGATAAAGCCCAGCGCGGCAGCCGTTTCGGTCACCGCTTCATGCTGTGCCTGTTCGTCGCTCCCGCCCTGTTTTTTCACGCGGTCGAGGGTGATTTGGCGAAAGATAATCGCGATCATCTGGAAGGTCGAGCCGCTGCCCAGGCCTGCGGTGAGGAACAGGCCCATAAAGACCAGATAGAAGGCCATAAAACTGCCTGAACCTGACCCGGGGAGCGTCAGGAAAATCAGGGCGCTAAAGATGGCCATAAAGACGAAGTTGATCAGCGTCACCCGTACGCCGCCCAGCCTGTCTGAAATCATCCCGCCCGCCGAACGCGCCAGAGCGCCGATCAGCGGGCCAAAGAAGGCGAGGTGGAGGATATTTACGTCCGGAAACTGGGTTTTCGACAGCATAGCAAAGCCTGCCGAGAAACCGATAAACGAGCCGAAGGTTGCCAGATAAAGCAGGCTCAGCAGCCAGAGGTGAAAGCGCTTAAGCACCGGAAGCTGGCTGGCAATGGACGCTTTCGAGCTGGCGATGTCGTTCATGCCAAAAAACGCCGCAAGGGTAGCAAGAATCAGCAGCGGCGCCCAGATCCACGCCGCGTTCGCCAGCCACATCGTCGAGCCATCCTCCTGGGGGACGCCGTGAACGCCGAGGAAGGTAAACATCGGCAGAAAAATCACCAGCGGCGCAACCAGCTGCATCACGCTCACGCCCAGGTTACCCAGCCCGCCGTTAATGCCCAGCGCGCTGCCCTGTCTGGCTTTCGGGAAGAAGAAGCTGATGTTTCCCATGCTGGAAGCGAAGTTGGCGCCGGCAAAACCGCACAGCAGTGCGATGATGATAAAGACCCAGTAAGGCGTGGCGGTATTCTGGATGGCGATCCCAAGCCAGACACAGGGTACGACCAGGATAACGGTACTTAACACGGTCCAGTAACGTCCGCCAAATATCGGCACCATAAAAGAGTAGGGGACACGCAATATCGCGCCGGAAAGAGAAGGTAATGCCGTTAGCATAAAAAGCTGATCGGTGCTGAAATTAAATCCGACCTTATTAAGATTTACCGCAATAGCGCTAAACAACATCCAGACACAAAACGCGAGAAGCAAACACGCCACGGAAATCCACAGGTTTCTTCGTGCGATATGTTTCCCTTTATTCTCCCAAAATTGCGCGTTTTCCGGTTTCCAGTTACTCAACAGATGCTGATTACTCTTCTCGCTTTGATGTGACATATCACCCTCTTGCTTACCAAAATGGAGAGAAAAAAGAAGTAAAAACAGAAAGATACCTGTCGGCAGTTTGTAGAAATTATTGGATGTTATGGGATACATCTGAAAGGATAGATAAAAAAGCGAATCCCTGAGTTTGGAATGGGAATCAGGGCTCGCTTTATGTGTTACTAATTGTAACTATTTGCGGTAATTAATACCCCGATGGGAGTATTAAAACAATTCGAGGGAGATAAGTTTATCCAGATGCTTATTAAATGCCGCGTCGTCCATTTCAGGCATATTTAATACGTATATGCCATCCAGGCCACATACCAGACCAATTAAACGCCAGGCGATATTTTCCGGCTGGTCAGCAAGCGTAAAGGCGTTGGCCTCCGCCCCGGCGCGGATAATCGCGACCGTTTCCTGGTGCCACATCTCCATGGTCAAAACGTAGGCGCCTTTGATATCGCTATCCCGGCTGGCGAGAATTTGTGCCTCCCGCCACAGTCGAATGTAGGGCTCAAACCCGCCGTCATCGCTGCCGAGCATGGCATGCAGGCGCTCGCGCCAGCCGGCGTTTTCGCCAACGATTTCAGCATCCAGCAAATCGCGGATCAGCCGGACAAACGCCAGCGACTTAAGCTCGCCCGCCGACGCAAAGTGGTGATGCACCTGCCCGGTGGCGACGCCCGCTTCGGTGGCGATGCGGCGCACGGTCATCGCAGCGAATCCTTCGGTCAGCGCCACGCGCATCGCGGCCTGGAGGATCTCTTCCCGCCGCTCGTCCTTGCTCAGATAACGCATAATTTCTCACTCTCAATGGCAACGAAACGAGTGTAACAAAGAGCTGGACAAGTGTTCAACTTTACGTAGGATCGCATTCTGGACATGTGTCCAGTTTTTAACTGAAAAGGAAATTTATGTTTCGTCAGTGGTTAGCGTTAGTGATTATCGTGCTGGTGTATATCCCGGTGGCGATTGACGCGACGGTGCTGCACGTGGCGGCGCCAACATTGAGCATGACGCTGGGTGCCAGCGGCAACGAATTGCTGTGGATTATTGATATTTACTCGCTGGTGATGGCGGGAATGGTGCTGCCGATGGGCGCGCTGGGCGATCGCATAGGTTTTAAGCGCCTGCTGATGATCGGCAGCGTGCTGTTTGGCCTGTCATCGTTAGCGGCGGCTTTTGCGCCGTCCGCGGGCTGGCTGATTGCCGCCCGCGCGTCGCTGGCGATTGGCGCGGCGATGATCATTCCGGCTACGCTTGCAGGGATCCGCACCCTGTTTATTGACGTGCGGCACCGTAATATCGCCCTCGGCGTCTGGGCTGCCGTTGGGTCGGGCGGCGCGGCGTTTGGCCCGCTGATTGGCGGCATGCTGCTGGAGCACTTTTACTGGGGGTCGGTGTTCCTGATTAACGTGCCGATCGTGCTGATCGTGGTTTCGCTTGCTGCGCGCTTTGTGCCTGCTCAGCAGGGGCGGCCCGAGCAGCCGCTCAATATCAGCCATGCCATTATGCTGATTGTGGCGATTTTACTGCTGGTCTATAGCGCCAAAACCGCCCTGAAAGGGGTGCTGTCGCCGTGGATGGTGACCTGTACGCTGCTTACCGGAGCGGTAATGCTGTTTATCTTCGTCCGTATCCAGCTACGCGCGCGCGTGCCGATGATCGACATGCGCCTGTTTTGCCATCGCATTATTTTAAGCGGCGTGGTCATGGCGATGACCGCCATGATTGCGCTGGTGGGCTTTGAACTGCTGATGGCGCAGGAGTTGCAGTTCGTGCATGGTTTTACGCCGTTTGAAGCAGGGATATTTATGCTGCCGGTGATGGTGGCGAGCGGATTTAGCGGGCCGATCGCGGGTGTGCTGGTCGGGCGTCTGGGGCTGCGCATTGTCGCGGCCGGAGGCATGGGGCTTAGCGCGGTCAGTTTTATCGGCCTGTCGACGCTCGATTTCAGCACCCAACAGTGGCAGGCGTGGAGCCTGATGGTGCTGTTGGGCTTCAGTGCCGCCAGCGCACTGCTGGCATCGACGTCAGCGATCATGGCTGCCGCGCCGAAAGAGAAAGCGGCCGCCGCAGGCGCGATCGAAACCATGTCCTACGAGCTGGGTGCTGGTCTGGGTATCGCCATTTTCGGTCTGCTGTTAACCCGCAGCTTTTCGGCGTCTATTGTACTGCCGCAGGGGCTGAGCGCGTCGCTGACCGATAAAGCCTCGTCGTCCATCGGTGAAGCGATGAAGGTGGCGCAGGAGCTGACGCCGTCGCTGGCCGAGCCGGTGATGACGGCGGCGAAAACCGCGTTCATCACCTCGCACAGCGTGGCCCTGGGCAGTGCGGGAGGCATGCTGCTGATTCTGGCGGTCGGGATCTGGTTTAGTCTGGCGAAGGTCGGAGGGCAGCAGTAATAAAAAAGGCCAGCCGCGAGGGCTGGCCTTTTGAACTAACAGATCTTAGAACTGGTAGGTCAGACCTACAGCTACGATGTTGTCGGTAGCCACTTTGGCATCTTTGGTGAACTGGCTGTCATCCACGAGGTTGATTTTGTAATCAACATAGGTGGACATGTTTTTGTTGAAGTAGTAGCTCGCGCCAACGTCAACGTATTCAACCAGGTCCTGGTCGCCATAAGAACCGATGTCTTTACCTTTGGATTTCAGGTAAGCGATGGACGGACGCAGACCGAAGTCGAACTGGTACTGAGCCACAACTTCGAAGTTCTGCGCTTTGTTGGCAACGTGACCGTTACCGAACGCCGTCATGTTGCGGGTTTCAGAGTAGGTGGTTGCCAGGTAGATGTTGTTCGCATCGTACTTCAGGCCAGCAGCCCAGACTTCTGCGTTTTCGCCACCGGCGTTCAGGTTGCTTGCAGCACGAACCTGACGGTCGGTACGGTCAGATTTCGCGTAGGTCGCACCCACACCGAAGCCGTCGAATTCATAGGTAGAAGACAGACCCCAGCCGTCACCGTTGGATTCGGTGATATCGTCACGGTCGTTTTTACCCTGGTACTGAGCAGCCACGTTCAGGCCGTCAACCAGACCAAAGAAGTCGGTGTTACGGTAGGTTGCAACGCCAGTGGTACGGCCGGTCATGAAGCCGTCAGTCTGCGTCCAGGTATCGCCACCGAACTCTGGCAGAACGTCAGTCCACGCGCCGATGTCATAAGCCACACCGTAGTTACGACCGTAGTCGAAGGAACCGAATTCATCGAATTTCAGACCAGCGTAAGCCAGACGGGTTTTGTTGCCGTCGGAACCTTGAGCTTCAGAGCGATTGCCCTTGAACTCATATTCCCACTGGCCGTATCCGGTCAGCTGATCGTTGATCTGAGTTTCACCTTTGAAGCCCAGACGAACATACGTTTTGTCGCCGTCGCTACCAGCATCATCAGAAAAATAGTGCAGACCAGTAACTTTGCCGTACAGATCCAGTTTGTTACCGTCTTTGTTAAAAACTTCAGCCGCGTTAACAACGCCAGCTGCCAACATGGAAGTCACTGCCACTGCAACTAATTTAAGTTTCATCTTAAATAATCCTTATAATTTTATTTAGGTATTTCCTAAGCCACCTGAGCGATTTTTAAACGAGGCTTATCGTCAATGGCAGACTATTTTTAAAATTCCGTAGACTGCTTTCAATAATAAGTTTCAAAATATTAAAGATAATTTCAATTAGTGTGATCCTGATCGGATAAATTGCCCTTAAATCGGCCAGTTAGGTTAATATATAGACATAAAGTGATTATTAACCAATCAAGATAATATGGCTGTGAATAGTTGTCGGACGTTTTAGTTTTTTGGTGGGATTAAAAGGGTTTGGCAGGGAATGTCAAAGCATGTGGCAGGATAACCTTTTTTAAAACAGTTGATTATAAATTTCTCGGAAAACCAGAACCTGTTTTTTAAGAGAAATATTCAGAAATAAACTATTGCACTTTGTGCTATATAGCGCGGGAATATTGGCGCTGAATTAATTACCTACGTTGTCAGTTTATGTCAATTTCCACAACAACTCTGGCTTTTTGACAGCACTCAATACAGAAATTTAATTACTCTCTAATGTTACGAATTATATTCGAGGGTGTGATCACATATTAAAATATTGTTAATATTTTGCCGGGTATATTCGGTACCCGGCAAAAATAAAAATGCTATTTGCGGGTGGCATACCAGCACAGTAACGATCCGGCGCACACCATCAATGCCCCTTGCCAGAATGAGAGTGAAAGCGGAGAACTCAGCAGAATAGCCGCCAGTGCGGCGGAAAGAACTGGCGTGAAATAAGAGACAGCCGCAAGCACCGTGACGTTACCGTGAAGAATACCGATATTCCAGGCGGCGTAGCCAAAGCCAAGCGCAACCCCACACATCAATAGCTTCACCACAACCGGGACGCTGAACACCATTTCGGGCTGATCGCTGACGGCATATTTGACCCACAGGCTCAGGGCGGTCAGCAGGACGAAAAGGGTAATGCCATTTTGCCCTTTGGCATATTTGCTGGTGACGGTGCAGTAGGCGGCCCAGATAAAAGCGCCAGCAAACGCCAGCCCATAACTTAGCGGACTGGAAACGACGTTCTGCATGATGTCATTCAGTTGCAGACCGTTTTCGCCACCTAAAACCCAGCACACCCCCAACAGCGAGATGAGAAGCCCAGGGATCACCCACAGGGTGGTTTTTTGCCCGTTGAACAAAATCGCGAACGCAATCGTCAGGCTTGGCCACAGATAATTGACCATACCGACTTCAATCGCCTGTGAGCGCGTCGCGGCATACCCCAGCGACAGGGCCAGGCACATCTCATAGCTGACAAACAGGATGCTGCCCGCAATGAGATAGCGCGTGGAAAAACGCCGAAGATCGGGAAAACCCACCGTCACCAGACACAACAGCCCGCTGACGGTGTAAATCATCGCCGCGCCGCCCACCGGGCCCAGTCCTTCACTGACGCTGCGGATGAGACCCACCATAGTGCTCCACAACAATATGGCCGCCAGGCCTGTCAGCGTTGCTCTTTTTCTGTCCATTACCCTGCCAGTCTTCTAAAAATCAAAGGGAAAACTTATAGCATCTATTTGCTTCACCTGGCGAATTTTCAAAGAGCCTGTTAACCCAAAAGGATTAGCAAATCGTACCGGCAGTGACTATTAAGGGGGCGAAGTCTGGCGACCTTGATTTGACGCAAAAAAAACAGGGGCTTTGCTGTTAGTTTGCGGCGCGAAGTCTTATCAGATAACGAGGACAGCAATGGACGTCAGCCGCAGACAATTTTTTAAAATCTGCGCGGGCGGTATGGCCGGAACAACAGCCGCAATGCTGGGATTCGCTCCCAAAATGGTGCTGGCTCAGGCACGCAACTATAAACTGCTGCGCGCGAAAGAGATCCGTAACACCTGCACATACTGCTCCGTGGGTTGTGGGCTATTAATGTATAGCCTGGGTGATGGCGCAAAGAACGCCAAAGAAGCGATTTATCATATTGAAGGGGACCCGGACCATCCGGTGAGCCGCGGGGCGCTTTGCCCGAAAGGGGCGGGGCTGCTGGACTACGTCCACAGTGAAAACCGTCTGCGCTACCCGGAATATCGTGCGCCGGGCTCTGACAATTGGCAGCGTATCTCCTGGGACGAAGCCTTCTCCCGAATTGCAAAACTGATGAAAGCGGATCGCGACGCCAACTTTATTGAGAAGAACGAGCAGGGCATCACGGTAAACCGCTGGACCTCCACCGGGATGCTGTGTGCCTCTGCGGCAAGTAATGAGACCGGCATGCTGACGCAAAAATTTGTGCGCTCCCTCGGCATGCTGGCGGTTGATAACCAGGCGCGCGTCTGACACGGACCAACGGTAGCAAGTCTTGCTCCAACATTTGGTCGCGGTGCGATGACCAACCACTGGGTTGATATCAAAAACGCTAACGTCGTGGTGGTAATGGGCGGTAACGCCGCTGAAGCCCATCCGGTGGGATTCCGCTGGGCGATGGAAGCGAAAAACAACAACGATGCGACGCTGATTGTCGTCGATCCACGCTTTACGCGTACGGCATCGGTGGCTGATATCTATGCGCCGATCCGCTCCGGTACGGACATCACGTTCCTGTCCGGCGTGCTGTTGTACCTGATCGAAAACAATAAGATTAACGCGGAATACGTTAAGCATTACACCAATGCCGGCCTGCTGGTAAGGGAAGATTTCGCCTTCGAAGATGGCCTCTTCAGCGGCTATGACGCAGAGAAACGTCAGTACGATAAATCATCCTGGAACTATCAGTTCGACGAAAACGGCTACGCGAAACGCGATGAGACCCTGAGCGATCCGCGCTGCGTGTGGAACTTGCTGAAACAGCACGTTTCCCGCTATACGCCGGACGTGGTGGAAAACATCTGCGGTACGCCGAAAGCGGACTTCCTGAAAGTATGTGAAGTGCTGGCTTCCACCAGTGCCGCCGACAGAACCACTACATTCCTGTACGCGCTGGGCTGGACGCAGCATACCGTGGGCGCGCAGAACATCCGTACCATGGCGATGATCCAGCTGCTGCTCGGCAACATGGGGATGGCCGGTGGCGGCGTGAACGCCCTGCGCGGGCACTCTAACATTCAGGGCTTAACCGACCTCGGCCTGCTGTCGACCAGCCTGCCGGGTTACCTGACCCTGCCGTCCGAGAAGCAGACCGACTGGCAAAGCTGGCTTGACGCCAACACGCCAAAAGCGACGCGTCCGGACCAGGTGAACTACTGGAGTAACTATCCGAAGTTTGCCGTCAGTCTGATGAAATCGTTCTACGGCGACGCGGCGCAGAAAGAGAATGACTGGGGCTTTGAGTGGTTGCCGAAATGGGACCAGGCTTACGATGTCATCAAGTATTTCAACATGATGGATAAGGGCGACATCACGGGTTACATCTGCCAGGGCTTTAACCCGGTAGCGTCATTCCCGGATAAAAACAAAGTCGTTCGCAGCCTGAGCAAGCTGAAGTACATGGTGGTTATCGATCCGCTGGTCACCGAAACGTCTACGTTCTGGCAGAACCACGGTGAATCAAACGATGTCGATCCGGCAGCGATTCAGACCGAGGTGTTCCGCCTGCCGTCGACCTGCTTTGCGGAAGAGGACGGTTCAATTGCCAACTCTGGCCGCTGGCTACAGTGGCACTGGAAAGGTCAGGATGCGCCGGGCGAAGCGCGTAATGACGGCGAAATTCTGGCCGGGATTTACCATCGTCTGCGCGAGATGTACCGCGCAGAAGGCGGCAAAGGCGCTGAGCCGCTGCTGAAGATGAGCTGGAACTACAAGCAGCCGGATCATCCTGAGTCCGAAGAGGTGGCAAAAGAGAACAACGGCGTGGCGCTGGCCGACCTGTACGATGCCAACGGCAATCTGGTGGCGAAGAAAGGACAGCTGCTCAATAGCTTCGCGCTGTTGCGTGACGACGGTACCACGGCCTCTTCCTGCTGGATCTACACCGGCAGCTGGACGGAGCAGGGTAACCAGATGGCCAATCGCGATAACGCCGATCCGTCAGGCCTGGGCAATACCCTGGGCTGGGCATGGGCGTGGCCGTTGAACCGCCGCGTACTGTACAACCGTGCCTCCGCAGACGTGAACGGTAAGCCGTGGGATCCGAAACGCATGCTGATCGAGTGGAACGGCACGAAGTGGACGGGGAACGATATCCCGGACTTCAACACCGCCGCGCCGGGCAGCAACACCGGGCCGTTTATCATGCAGCCGGAAGGGCTGGGACGTCTGTTTGCTATCGACAAACTGGCGGAAGGGCCGTTCCCGGAACACTACGAGCCGATGGAAACGCCGCTCGGCACTAACCCGCTGCACCCGAATGTGGTCTCCAGTCCGGTGGTACGCATCTATGAAGACGACGTGCTGCGTTTAGGTAAAAAGGACAAGTTCCCTTATGTCGGCACCACCTACCGCCTGACCGAGCATTTCCATACCTGGACCAAGCACGCGCGGCTTAACGCCATCGCGCAGCCGGAACAGTTTGTGGAGATAAGCGAAACGCTGGCGAAGGCGAAAGGCATTGCCAACGGCGATCGCGTGAAGGTCAGCAGCAAGCGCGGCTTTATTCGCGCGGTGGCGGTGGTCACCCGTCGTCTGCAAACGCTGAACGTGCATGGCCAGCAGGTGGAAACCGTCGGTATACCACTGCACTGGGGCTTTGAAGGGGTAGCGCAGAAAGGCTACATCGCCAATACCCTGACGCCAAACGTCGGCGATTCCAACTCGCAAACGCCGGAGTATAAAGCGTTTCTGGTCAACATCGAGAAAGCGTAAGGAGCGATTAAATGGCGATGGAAACACAAGACATTATTAAACGCTCCGCGACCAACCCGATAACGCCCGCGCCTCGTGCGCGGGATTACAAGGCAGAAGTCGCCAAGTTGATCGATGTCTCCTCCTGCGTGGGCTGTAAGGCCTGCCAGGTGGCCTGCTCGGAGTGGAACGATATTCGCGACGAGGTGGGGCACTGCGTTGGGGTCTATGACAATCCTGCTGATCTGAGCGCCAAGTCCTGGACGGTGATGCGCTTTAGCGAAACCGACCAGAATGGCAAGCTGGAGTGGCTGATCCGTAAAGACGGCTGTATGCACTGTGAAGATCCGGGCTGCCTGAAGGCATGCCCGTCTGCCGGGGCAATCATTCAGTACGCCAACGGGATCGTCGACTTCCAGCAGGATAACTGCATCGGCTGCGGTTACTGTATTGCAGGTTGTCCGTTTAATATCCCGCGCCTCAATAAAGAGGATAACCGGGTCTATAAATGCACGCTGTGCGTCGATCGCGTCAGCGTCGGCCAGGAGCCTGCCTGCGTGAAGACCTGTCCTACCGGGGCGATCCACTTCGGTACCAAAAAAGAGATGCTGGACGTGGCACAGCAGCGGGTGGATAAGCTCAAAGCGCGCGGCTATGACAAGGCCGGGATTTATAACCCGCAGGGTGTCGGCGGTACGCACGTCATGTATGTTCTGCACCACAATGACCAGCCGGAGCTGTATCACAATCTGCCGAAAGATCCGGCGATAGATACCTCGATCAATCTCTGGAAAGGGGCGCTTAAGCCGCTCTCAGCGGCGGGCTTTATCGCCACCTTTGCCGGGCTGATTTATCACTACATCGGTATCGGGCCGAATAAAGAGGTGGATGACGACGAGGAGGAGCATCATGAGTAAGTCGAAAATGATAGTGCGCACAAAATTTGTCGATCGCGCCTGTCACTGGACGGTGGTCATCTGCTTCTTCCTGGTGGCGGTATCCGGCATTTCGTTCTTTTTCCCGACGCTACAGTGGCTCACGGAAACCTTCGGGACACCGCAGATGGGGCGCATTCTGCATCCGTTCTTCGGCGTGCTGATTTTCGTGGTGCTGATGTTTATGTTCGTGCGTTTCGTTCATCACAACATCCCTGACAAGCAGGATATTCCCTGGATTAAAGGGATTGTTGAGGTTCTGAAAGGCAACGAGCATAAAGTCGCGAAGGTGGGCAAATACAACGCCGGGCAGAAGATGATGTTCTGGACCATCATGAGCATGATTTTCGTGCTGCTGGTGACCGGAGTGATTATCTGGCGTCCGTATTTTGCCCAATATTTCCCGATCCAGGTGGTGCGCTACGCACTGCTGATCCACGCGACCTCGGCCATTATTCTGATCCACGCCATCCTGATCCATATGTATATGGCCTTCTGGGTGAAAGGATCGATTAAAGGCATGATTGAAGGGAAGGTGAGCCGCCGCTGGGCGCAAAAACACCATCCGCGCTGGTATCGGGACGTTGAGCGACTTGAAGCGCAAAAAGAGAGTTCGGAAGGGTTGAAGTAAACCTTGCGCCGTCGGCATTGTCCGGCGGCGCTGCACTTGCGCGGGCAGGAATAACTGCCTGGCAGGCTGGCGTCATGTGTTAGTCAATAAGCGATCAATTGCTGCTATAACATCCTGACGAGCGTTACGTAAATTACAAACAAAGTCTTTTGGATTAATTTTCTGGTTATTAATATTGGTTATCATTGGCGAATAAATCAGAAAGGTTTCAAATTCAATATTTACTCCTGGAGCCAGCTGGCTCTGCCATAGCGGTAGCCTGTTATTTCTCGCGAGGGGTACAATGACGCGAGTGGGGAGATCGTCATAATAATCATCCTGGATAAGCATATAATAAGGAAGCTGGTCCCGCGTTGCCGCAGACGTATTACGATAAACATTAAATTGTCTCAGCATTAAAGCACCCTGAAAAACTCATCATCAGTGATAGTTCCATGTTTCTCCACAAACTCATTCATTGCTCGTATAAATGCACGATCCGCTGCTGATAGCTGATGTGATGGTGTCGAGCCTGGCTTAGCATGGGTTGTAGGCTTTGTTGCTGCTTTAGGTCTGGAAGGGGTCGATTCTGCCGTGCGTTTCATCGGTTTCTCCTTTGTTGGTGCGGTCATTATCAACCGCAGCCAACAAAAAACAATACTGTTTCCCCTGGTAATCTACATTATGCGAGCCGTCTTCCAGTAATATCAAAATTGCTCTGCAATATACCGGAAGGGATATTTTGTAGGCTTCACTTTGCCGATCTTGCGTTTCGGTAAATCCACCTTGTCTACGTGAATTTCTTTATAGGGGATCTGGGAAAGCAGATGCGAAATAATATTCAGCCGCACCCTTTTTTTATCTTCTGAGCGCGCCACAAACCACGGCGCCCAGGCGGTGTCGGTCGCTTTAAACATCGCGTCGCGGGCGAGGGTATATTCATCCCACAGATTGAAAGATTTAATATCCATTGGAGACAGCTTCCAGATCTTGCGACCATCATTGATGCGATCGCGCAGGCGTCGCTCCTGCTCTTTTGGCGTTACTTCAAGCCAGTATTTCAACAAAATGATCCCGGCATCGACCATCGCTTTTTCCATTACCGGCGTTCCATCAAGAAATTTTTCGGCCTGCTCTTCGGTACAGAAACCCATGACTCTTTCCACGCCCGCGCGGTTGTACCAGCTGCGGTCAAAAATAACGATTTCCCCGGCAGAGGGCAGATGGGGAACGTAACGCTGAAAATAGAGCTGACTTTTCTCTTTATCGGTGGGGGCCGGTAACGCAACAACGCGAAACACCCGAGGGCTGACGCGTTCGGTGATGGCTTTGATGGCGCCGCCTTTACCGGCGCCGTCTCGCCCTTCAAAAACAATACAGACCTTTAACCCTTTGGCGACTACCCATTGCTGGAGCTTAACCAGTTCAACATGGAGGCGGCGAAGCTCTTGCTCGTACGCTTTGGTTTTGAGCGGCGCGTTTTTAACGACAACATCAACAACACGGGTTTTCTTCTTACTGACCATGGTGGGTCTCCCTTTGTATCCGGTCGCGGGATCGAGGCCGTACTAAGAGTGTAATCGGCCTGAATGAATGGATTAATGTGTCAGAAATCTGATTTGAACTGGTTCACCATACAAGTTTAATCAATAATGCACGCTGCATTTTTTTAACAGTGGTCGCGGTATGAAAAAGACAATTTTTTCGTTAGCACTGGGTACCTTTGGCCTGGGGATGGCTGAGTTTGGCATTATGGGCGTGCTGACCGAGCTGGCTCATGATACGGGCATTTCGATTCCCTCCGCCGGAAATATGATTTCGTTTTACGCTTTTGGCGTGGTGATCGGCGCGCCGATTGTGGCGCTGTTCTCCAGCAAATTTTCGCTGAAAACAACGCTGCTGTTTCTGGTGGCGATGTGCGTCGTCGGTAACGCGCTCTTTACCTTCTCTGACTCCTACGTGGGGCTGGCGGCGGGGCGCTTAATCTCTGGTTTCCCGCATGGCGCGATTTTCGGAGTGGGGGCGATAATCCTGTCAAAAATCGCGCCGCCGGGTAAAGTGACGGTCGCTGTGGCCGGGATGATTGCCGGGATGACCGTTGCCAACCTGCTTGGCGTGCCGCTCGGGACGTGGCTGGGACATGAATTTAACTGGCGTTACACCTTCTTTTTGATTGCGGTCTTTGACGCGCTGGTGATCCTGTCTGTTCTGCTGTGGGTGCCTGACATTCACGACACGACAACCACCCGGCTGGCAGAACAATTCCACTTCCTGAAGAAACCGGAACCGTGGCTGATTTTTGCCGCTACGATGTTTGGCAATGCCGGGGTGTTTGCCTGGTTTAGCTTCGTGAAGCCGTTTATGGTCAACGTATCAGGCTTTTCTGAGGGCGTCATGACCGCGATCATGATGCTGATGGGGCTGGGCATGGTGCTGGGAAATGTCTTCAGCGGCAAGCTGTCGTCACGCTTTAGCCCGCTGCGCATTGCTGTCACCACCGACCTGGTGATTGTGGCTTCGCTGCTGGCGTTGTTTGCCTTTGGCGAGCTTAAAACAGCTTCACTGGTAATGGGATTTGTCTGCTGCGCCGGGCTGTTTGCGCTCTCTGCGCCGCTGCAAATTCTGCTGCTGCAAAATGCGAAAGGCGGCGAGATGCTGGGGGCCGCAGGCGGGCAAATGGCGTTTAACCTCGGCAGCGCAATTGGCGCGTATTTCGGTGGATTGATGATTACGCTCGGCTTTAGCTGGAGCTATGTCACGCTGCCGGCCGCGATTTTATCCTTCTCTGCGATGACCTCTCTGCTGATGTATGGTTATTTATGTGCCAAAAAGCGTCAGGCCAACGCAGGTGCGCTGGCCTGATTGCACACTTTGCCCGCTGGTCGCGGGCGCAGGAGGGGACTAAACGAATTTCGCCAGCGGGTCAGCGGCGGCAAAAGCGGCCGCTTTGTCTGCTGCTGGCGGGTAAATCAGTTCGTTGGTGATGGCGACTTTGATCTTTTTGCCTTCCTCGCGCACGGATTTAACGCGCTGTTCCCAGCCCTCGGTGTATACCGCGCCCCAGCCACCTAAATCCAGACAGGTGACGTAGTTCACCTGACGGTAAGGGTACGGCTCCAGATTTAACAGGCTGGCCGCCGCGTTGTGTCCGGCGAATTTCCCCAGCTGGATCGCGTGCTGGCAGGTCATCAGCGCCGTGTTGCCCGCATCGTCCGTTTTGGCGTGCGCCATATCACCCGTCGCGTAAACCTCCGGATGCGCAGGAACCTGCAACGTGTCGTTGACGATCAGCCGTCCCTGAGTATCGCGTTCCCCGTCAATTTGCAGGCTGAGGAGGTTAGCTTCTACCCCTGCCGTCCACACTACAGTGGCGCTGGCAATGCGCTCTCCGTTTTTCAGCGTTACGCCGCTGGCATCGATGGCTTCAATTTCACTGTTTAAACGCCATTCAACGCCGAGCGCGTTGCTTGCTTCTTCAATTGTGTTACGCAGCGCCTCGCTATAACGCCCGCCGATGGTTGCACCTCTTTCAACTACGATTACTTTAGTCTTTGTATCAGCGCCGAAGCGAGTACGGAGTCGGGCAGGGAGTTCCGTTGCCAGTTCGATGCCGGTAAAGCCGCCGCCACACACGACCACGGTATTACGCTCCGGGGTGGAGGGGCGCGAAACCAGCGAATCAAGATGCTGCTCGAATAATCTGGCGGAGTCGAGTTGGTCGATATCAAAGGCGTATTCAGCCAGACCGGCAACAGGAGGACGTTTAGTCTGGCTACCGGTTGCGAGGATCAGACGTTCCCAGGTGACGTCAGCAATCGCGCCGTTTGAATCGCGATACAAAACGGTTTTAGACGAGGTATCAATACGTTGTGCTTCGCCCGCAATAAAGGCGATACCCAGCTCAGCAAACAGTTCGGTCAGCGGCGCGACCATCGTCGACACGTTCTCTTCATAAAAGCGTGGGCGAACGCGTAGCTCCGCAACAGGGGCCAGCACGGCAATGCTGAGGCTATTGTTACCCGCCAGAGCAGAAAGGCGCGCGGCGCTGACCGCAGCCCACATACCGGAAAACCCACTACCCACAATTAAAATCTGCTTTTTCATACTCGATCCTTTAGTGCGTCAGGCTGTATGTCTGACATAACTGCCACTATACTTGTCGGAGTTAACTGCGACAACTTCTTTCTGAGTTAAAAATCGTTATAATGCAGCGAACAATGACCCGGAGTGAGCCATGGCGTTTTACAGTTCTGGTGTGGAATATGGCATTCATAGCCTGATGTGTATGGTGGATGCAAAAGGCAATGAACGTGAGATGAGCGTCCGGGAGATGGCGGCCTTGCAGGGCGTGCCGTACGACTATCTTGGAAAGATCTTCACCCGTTTATCACGCGCGGGGCTGGTCATCAGCACCGAAGGCAAAGGGGGAGGCTTCCGGCTGGCGCGTCCGGCAGAGCTGATCAGCGTGCTGGACGTGGCGCATGCCATTGACGGCGAGAAGAATATGTTTGAGTGTCGGGAAGTGCGTCAGCGCCTGGCGGTGTTTGATGAAACGCCACCTGCCTGGGTCTGTGACGGCCCGTGTGGGGTGCGCTCGGTCATGGACAGCGCGCAGCAGCGGATGGAAGAGGAGTTAGGGCGCCATACCATCCTGGATCTGGCGCGGAAGATGTATCGAAAAGCGCCGGACACGTTCCAGGTCGAGGTTCAGGAATGGATTTCCGACCGCCGTTCGTCCACGTGAAAAGCCGGGCAGGGCAAAGCCGCTACCCGGCCACCGCGGTTAAGAACGTAAATCAATCACCATACGGCCACGGATCTGGCCCTGTTCCATCTCTTTGAAGATGGCGTTGATATCTTCCAGTGGGCGCATTGTAACTTTCGGTTTTACCTTACCTTCAGCCGCAAACTGGAAGGCTTCGAGCAGATCCTGACGGGTACCCACCAGGGAACCCACTACCTGAATCCCATCCAGGACCAGACGTGGAATATCCAGGCTCATCGCTTCCGGCGGCAGGCCAACAGCCACCACGCGGCCACCGGCGCGAACTGCGTCAACGGCAGAGTTGAAGGCCGCTTTCGCTACCGCCGTCACCACCGCCGCATGTGCACCGCCGGTTTTCTCCTGAATCACTTTTGCCGCATCTTCACTGCGGGAGTTCACGGTTAAGTCTGCGCCCATGCTGGCAGCGAGCTTCAGCTGCTCGTCATTCACGTCAATGGCGATAACTTTCGCATTGAAGACATTTTTGGCGTATTGCAGCGCGAGGTTGCCCAGACCGCCCAGGCCATAGATCGCAATCCACTGGCCGGGTTTGATGTCAGAGACTTTTACCGCTTTGTAGGTGGTGACCCCGGCGCAGGTGATGCTGCTGGCCGCCGCAGAGTCCAGTCCGTCCGGAACTTTAACCGCGTAATCCGCGGTTACGATGCACTCTTCCGCCATGCCGCCGTCAACGGAGTAACCCGCGTTTTTCACGTCACGGCACAGCGTTTCGTTGCCGGTATTACAATATTCACAGTGGCCACAGCCTTCGAAGAACCACGCCACGCTTGCACGATCGCCTACTTTTAGCGACGTGACGCCAGGACCAATCTCTTTGACGATACCAATCCCTTCGTGGCCGAGGATCACCCCGGTTTTGTCGCCAAAATCGCCATTCTTAACATGGAGATCGGTATGGCAAACGCCACAGCACTCCATCTTCAGCAGCGCTTCACCATGTTTGAGCGCGCGTAAGGTTTTTTCTGTGACATTAACCTGATGATCCTGAGTGACAACAGCAGCCTTCATGTGTTTCTCCTTTCATGATGAGTATCTGCATAGCAGGTCTGATTACCCATTAAGGATTAATACTTTGGCGATGTAATGCAAGGTAACCGCAACATAATGTCATTATTTGATGCATTTTCGGATTAAGAAAAGGGCGTACCACGCATAAATTGGGGTGAAAAACACTGGCCCGGCGACGTCACCGCCGGGCTCAGATTTACAGTTGCGCTTCTATCACCTCAATCTCTTTTCGCCATTGCGCCTGTAACTGCGGTTTTTGATGTTTTGGCTTGCGCGCCAAATCCTCTTCCAGCAGCGTTTCCAGGGCAACCAGGCGTTCAAGCAGATCGTCAGACGCTAAAGAGGGTGCCTTCGATGCGGGCTTCGACGCTTCAGGTACAACCGGGCCGGTGTCCTCACGCAGGCGCTCAAACGCCGCCTCCGCATCGTGCCATTCGCTCAGCCTGCCGTCCTCAATCAGCCAGAAGCGGTTACAGCTTTGGCTAATTAACTGACGATCGTGGCTCACCAGCAGCACTCCGCCTTCAAACTGTTGCAGCGTTTCCGCCAGCGCCTCTTTGCCTTCCATGTCCAGGTGGTTGGTCGGTTCATCCAGCATCAGCAGGCTATAACGGGCAAGCGTCAGGCCGACGAACAGCAGGCGCGAACGTTCCCCACCGCTCAGCGTACTGACTTTTTGCCCGTGACGCGCCCACGGGAACCCGGCACTGATGAGCGCTATTTTACGTGTCTGCGGATCTGGCGCGAAAGGCTCCAGCGCATCAAGCAGCGCCGCATCGTCCGGCAACTGGTGCAGCGTCTGATCGTAGTAGCCGGGTGAGACGCGCGGATGACGCTTAAGCCGCTCGTCCGCGATCTCGTCGCGAAAATGTCGCCAGATAAGCTTCAGCAGCGACGATTTTCCGCAGCCGTTACGACCCACAATCGCCACGCGATCGCCGCTCTTCAGCCGCGCACTGTCGAGAGTAAACAGGTCTGGTAGACCCGGCGCCGGGGGGACGCCGAGGTGAGTCATTTCCAGCAGGCGGTCGGCCCGAAGCGCGTCCCCGCGCAGGGTTAAGGTCCACGGGCTTCCCGCCGTCAGTTCCGTCTGGGTCTCTTTCAGGCGTTCGACCTGTTTTTCCATCTGCTTAGCCTTACGGGAGAGATCTTCGTTGTCATAGACCTTGCCCCAGGTCGCGAGACGCCGTGCGCTGGCCGTGACGCGGTCGATCTCTTTTTGCTCTGCCTTATGGCGCAACGCATCGCTTTCGTCTTTTGCGTCGAGCGCCAGACGGGCGGCAGTGCAGGGAAGGGCAAAGGCGTGCAGCGTTTTATCGCGCAGGATCCAGCTGCCGTTGGTTACCGCGTCCAGCAGTTGCCTGTCGTGTGAGACCAGCACAAAGCTGCCGGACCAGTTTTGTAGAAACTGCTCCAGCCACAGCAGGGTCGGCAGGTCAAGGTGGTTGCTCGGTTCGTCCAGAAGCAGCAGATCCGGATCGCTTATCAGCGCTCGTGCCAGCAGCAACCGCGTATGCTGGCCGCCGCTCAGCGTGGCGGAGGTTAACGCCATTTCCTGCGTCGTGAAGCCCATTCCGGCCAGCAGCGACTCGGCTTTCCAGCGCAAACTGTCGCGCTCACCGATCGGCAGCTGCGCCAGCACCGCATCCAGCATGGTCAGGGGATAAAGGGCCTCCGGCAGATGTTGTTCCACGCGCGCCAGCAGGCAATACCCCGCCAGTGAAACGGTTCCGGCAGCAGGGGACTGCGTCCCGTCGAGGATTTTCAGCAGCGTACTTTTTCCGCAGCCGTTATCACCCAGCAGGCCGATGCGATCGCCTTTTTTCAACGTAAAGGAGAGAGAGTCGAAGAGCGTGCCGAACGCCGTATCAACGCGTAAAGAATGTGCAGTGAGTAAAGTGCTCATTGTTGCTTACCCAGGAGTTACAGGCATGTTTATGCCTCGTCAAACATCGCTGACGATAACTCAGTAAGCCCGAGAGAAGGGATTTCAGGGGTTGGTGTCTTCGCTCAAGCGGAAGTTATCGCAGCACGATACCGATAACGCTTGAGCTGGTGCGATCACCAAATGTATGTGAAACATTGAAAATTTCACAGTACAGCATAATTGGCCTCCTTATATATTCAGTAGGTTAATGGATGAAGGGAGTGTAGCGGGGGAAAATGGGTTTGGCTAGTGGGAGGTGCCGTATATTCCCCTCACCCTAACCCTCTCCCCTTTGGGGATAGGGCTGGGTGAGGGGCAATGCTTAAATAGAAGTACGACGATAGCTACGGTATTCCGGCATCCAGAAGTTATCGTCAATCGCCTGCTGCAACGCATCGGCAGAGGTTTTCACCGCGACGCCTTGCTGCTGCGCCATTTTGCCTACCGCGAAGGCAATTGCGCGGGACACTTTATGAATGTCTTTCAGCTCCGGCAGTACCAGGCCTTCACCGTTATTCACCAGCGGTGAGTGACCTGCCAGCGTTTCGCTCGCGGACATCAGCATTTCGTCGGTGATGCGTGACGCGCCGGAGGCGATAACCCCCAGACCAATACCCGGGAAGATATAGGAGTTATTGCACTGTGCGATGGGATAGAGTTTGTCCTTCCACAGCACCGGATCAAACGGGCTGCCGGTCGCGACCAGTGCCTTACCTTCTGTCCAGGCGATGATATCCTGCGGCGTTGCCTCCACGCGTGAAGTCGGGTTAGACAGCGGCATCACGATAGGGCGTTCGCAGTGCTTGTGCATCTCGCGAATAATCTCTTCCGTGAAGAGGCCGGTCTGCCCGGATACGCCGATCAGAATGTCCGGCTTCACGTTGCGCACCACGTCAAGAAGCGAGAGCACTTCGTTATCCGTATCCCAGTTTTTCAGGTTTTCACGCTTCTGCACCAGTTTGGTCTGGAACGGGAGCAGGTTTGGCATACCGTCGGTCAGCAGGCCAAAACGGTCCACCATAAAGACGCGGGAGCGAGCCAGCTCTTCGCTTAAGCCTTCGCGCTGGGTCTGGGCAATAATTTGCTCGGCGATGCCGCAGCCCGCGGAGCCTGCACCCAGGAAGACAATTTTCTGATAGCTGAGCTGGCTGCCTGCCGCACGGCTCGCGGCAATCAGCGTCCCCACTGTCACTGCCGCAGTGCCCTGAATGTCATCGTTGAACGAGCAGATCTCATCGCGGTAGCGGTTCAGCAGCGGCATGGCGTTTTTCTGTGCGAAGTCTTCGAACTGCAACAGCACGTCCGGCCAGCGGTGCTTCACGGCCTGGATGAAATCATCAACAAACTGATAGTACTCGTCGTCGGTAATGCGCGGGTGACGCCAGCCCATGTACAGCGGATCGTTCAGCAGTTGCTGGTTGTTGGTCCCCACGTCCAGCACAACCGGCAGCGTGTAGGCCGGGCTGATCCCGCCGCAGGCGGTATACAGCGAGAGCTTACCGATGGGGATCCCCATCCCACCAATGCCCTGGTCGCCAAGGCCCAGAATACGTTCGCCATCGGTTACCACGATCACCTTGATGTTGTGATTAGGCACGTTTTGCAGAATGTCGTCCATGTTGTGACGGTTCTGATAGGAGATGAACACGCCGCGGGAACGACGGTAGATCTCTGAGAAGCGTTCACACGCCGCGCCGACGGTTGGGGTGTAAATGACGGGCATCATCTCTTCGAGATGGTTCTGCACCAGGCGGTAGAAGAGGGTTTCGTTGGTGTCCTGGATATTACGCAGGTAGATGTGCTTATCGATTTCGGTTTTAAAGCCCTGATACTGGATCCAGGCGCGTTCCGCCTGTTCTTCAATGGTTTCAACCACTTCAGGCAGCAGACCCAGCAGGTTAAAGCTGCTGCGCTCTTCCATGCTAAAGGCGCTGCCTTTGTTCAGAAGGGGAAACTCCAGTAAAACCGGACCGGCGTAAGGAATATAAAGGGAACGATGTTTTTTCAGTTTGTTGTCCATGTCACTCACTCTTTTTAAGAAGATCCGTCCCTGACACTGCTGTTTGTCATCTTTCTGGCCTGTGCTACGGGGTGCGGTCGGGCGGTATTATAAAGGAGCTAAATATTAATTACCGCAACACATAAACAAAAACACCACCGGGGTAACCGATGGTGTTGTGGATTTCGTACTGGAACTTACTTGCCTGCCTGACGTTTCCTGCCGGTGGCGTGGGTCACTTGCGTTTCGCTCCCCTCTTCAATAACCACTTTGCGCTGGTTAGAGAGCTTGTAATTCAGTCCCAGAATGTGGCGTGCCTGACGGTTCGATTTCATATTAACTCCTCAATCCCGTTGATAGTTTTAAGGACAAGTTTGCTCACGCAAACGAAATGTAACCCCTTAGGTTGCAGATCCAGCTTAGCAGGTTTTTACAAAGGTGCATTTTGCCCGCTAACGACATAGTTGATGGTTTGCTGGTAGATGTCACTGAGGATGTCATTGTCTGTGGCTTCCACCCACCTGGTCAGTTCCATCAAAATGTCATCTTCGGTAACAACACCGTGCTCCGCCTGAAGCCCCTGCGCAATCGCGTTAACGAGTTCGGGTTGTGCTGCTGTGGTATGTGCCGGGTAATAAGTAAACATGCTGCCTCCGTGTCGTTTTCTGTTTAATGTTACGGCGTGCAAATTCGTAATTCGCATTCAGATTGGCAAATATTTTTGCCGTTGTGGTTCAGATTCGTCCTGGAAATAAAAATATCATCTCCCGTAGCACAGAAATAAAATTCAGGGTTTCCAGCGGCGTAAATTTGTCGTTTTTTCATAAGGCATGGGCGTTGGCCAGGAAATCAATTCTACAATGCTGCCCCAGGGGGTTTGCCCATAGCAGAAAGCATTACCTTCACCTTGCTCATTCGGAAACGAGAGCGGCTTTGGCGCGGTAAACATCTCCCCGCCGGCAGCGGTGAAAGCGGCTATCGCCTTATTAAAATCGTCAACATAAACAGCAAAATGCTGGAGGCCAAAGTCGCTGGCGCGGGCGGGCATTCCCTGTTCAGGGCCATGCATTTCGAAAAGTTCTATGCCGGGTCCGTGGGGCATGACGAGCATGCGAATGGCGTGAATTTGTGTGCCGGGAAATAATTTTAAGGTGTGCTGCTGGGCGGGCTGATCAATATTATCGGTTTGCGCATCGACAGAATGATATAAAACCTGAGCGTCGAAAGCGCGTTCAAAAAATAGGGTGGCTTTTTCAATGTCGGGCACCGTAATACCGATATGGTCGATGCCCCTTACTGACGATGGCATAGTTAACTCCTGCTATAAAAAATTTAAATATAGCAGGAGATAATCAGGCTATTACCACTTCATTTCGCCGGTATTCACTTTGGCACTCAGTTCCAGCGAACTGGCTTCCGCCAGGTTCGGCCACTGTTTTTTCATCGTACTGATGACGCCGGTTGACGCTTTATGTGTCGTGAGGGCCTGTTCAAACTGCTGAAGATAGTGACGGGTAAAGTCGATAGCGCCGGTACCCGCTGGCGGTGTCCCAAGGTAGTGGCCCGGAATAACGCGTTCGGGCTTAAGGGCTGCCATGCTATCCAGCGTCTGCTGCCACTGTTTGCGGCTTTCCGGCGTTTGGGTATCTGCCGTCCAGACGTGAATGCCCCATGAGACGCCCGTGCCGCCGAGGATGGTTTTTGCGGATGGGATCCAGACATACGCCGCATAGCTCTCAGGCTCTTCAATATTCACTCTCTCACCGTCAATCATAAAGGTGGTTGAGGCAAGCACTTGCGGCACATAGAGCTGCGTCGGCGCGCCGTCTTTCATCTGTGGCCCCCAGAAGGCGAGCTTCGCGTCTTTTGTGGCCTTGATATGGTCCACCACCTGTTGCGTGGCGACAACTTTGGCATTAGGGAAGGCTTTCACCAGCGGTTGCAGGCCGAAATAGAAATCCGGATCGCCGGAAGTGATCACGATTTTGTTCAGCGTTTTACCGCTGTGGCGAATTTTTTCTACCAGCGCTTCGCCATCTTTCACGCTGAACTGGGCGTCAAACAGTACCGCCTCTTTCGGGCCAGACACCAGGGTGGAAGAAACGGCAAAAATGCCTTTTTCCTGCGGGTTGTACGTATCAACGGTCAACGGCGCGGCAAAGACGGCCGGAGTGAAAAGGGTTGTCAGCAAAGCAAGGCGGGCGATGGTCATGGTCATCTCTCTGTTCTTCAGGAAAGTCTCTATTGTACGGATCTCTTCATTTGCCAGAATTCCTGAAACAGGAGATGCTTAGTTTCATAAATCGAGCAAATGGAGGTCAAAATGGATCGCGTTATTGCCGCCCAGGTGTACAACCGCATCTGTGAGCTGGGGAGTTTAAGCGCGGCGGCGCGGGCGCTGGGGATCTCCCGTCCGATGGTGAGCCGTTATCTGGAGCAGATGGAGAAGTGGGCCGGGGCGCGGCTGGTGAACCGCTCCACCCGCAAGCTGACGCTGACGGCGGCAGGAGAGAAGGTCCTGCAAAAGACGCGTACGCTCTCGCAAATTTCTCAGGAAATTGAAGATCAGTCAGTGAAGGATTTACCCTCAGGTACGCTTCGCGTCGCCTGCGCGCACTTTACGGCGATGCAGATTATCGCTCCGGTGCTGCCCGATCTGTTGCAGCGTTACCCTCAGCTGCGCATTGAGCTGGATGTTAATAACCATCCGGTAAGCCTGGTGGGCGAGCGAATTGACGTGGCGATCCGCATCACCGATAACCCCGAACCGGGCATGATCGCCCGCCGACTGGGAGAGTGTCGGTCCGTACTTTGCGCTTCGCCGCACTACCTTGCCAGCCGGGGCGTTCCAGAGCAGCTGGAGGATTTAGCCCGGCACAACTGCCTGCATTACAGCTTTTTTGCCGGTCAGTCGTGGCGTTTTTTGACGCCCGAAGGGGAGCCGATCACGACGGCGGTCAGCGGCAATCTCAGCGCCAGCATCTCGTCACTGCTGATGGAGGCGGCGATAAACCACTGTGGTATTGCCATGCTGCCCGAGCGCGAGGCGGACGCGGCGCTACGGCAGGGCAGCCTGGTGCCGGTGCTCAGCGCCTTTACGCCAAAACCAATCGGTATTTTTGGTATTTATCAGTCGCGAGACTATCAGCCTGCGGCGCAGCGTGTGTTCCTCGACGCGCTGGCAAACCACCTTGCCACGCGCTCGGACTAATCTGTCTTCCCTGCAAAATGGATTATGCGTCCTATACTTATCCCTTTGTAAGCCAAAAGGAGAGCAAGAATGACGATTCATAAGCACGGTTCAGCACACTGGTCTGGCGACATCAAACGCGGCAAAGGGACGGTCTCAACAGAAAGTGGCGTCCTTAACCAGCAACCTTACGGCTTTAACACCCGCTTCGAGGGCGAAAAAGGGACCAACCCGGAAGAGCTGATTGGCGCAGCGCACGCGGCCTGTTTCTCTATGGCCCTGTCGCTAATGTTGGGCGAAGCGGGTTATACCGCCGATTCCATCGATACCACGGCGGATGTCTCGCTGGATAAAACCGACAGTGGTTTTGCCATCAGCAAAGTGGCGCTGCAAAGCAAGGTGACGGTACCGGGTATCGATCCGCAGCAGTTCGACGGCATTATTCAGAAAGCGAAGGCGGGTTGTCCGGTGTCGCAGCTGTTGAAAGCCGAAATCACGCTGGATTACAAACTGAACTGATATCTGGCCGGGCAAATGCCCGGCTAACCTTTCACCGCCGCAGGGAAGACCTCGGCAAGCCACGCAATAAACACTCTCAGGCGATGTGTTAAATGCCGACTCTGTGGATAGACCACGTGAAAAGGATACGCCTTAGGACGCCAGTCGCTCAGGATCTCTACCAGCGCGCCCGTTTCCAGATGAGCTCTCGCAGCATAGCCAAACGTCTGAATAATCCCTAAACCCGCCAGCGCCGCGGCCAGGTGTGCGTTGCTTTCATTGACTCCAAGATGGTGCGGAACGCTGATCTCCAGCGGTTCATCCCGATCGAGAAACCGAAACGGGAATGCGCGTCCGGTAACGGGGGAAAGGTAGCTAATCAGCTTATGGCCGTTGCGCAGCTCCTGCGGATAGGCAGGGATGCCGTGAGTCTTAAGATAGCCCGGCGTCGCGCAGGCTAGCATCCGGGCGTCACCGAGATGCCGGGCGATAAGCGAAGAGTCATCCAGCGGGCCGCCGCGGATCACGCAGTCTACGTTTCCACTGATTAAGTCTACCGGACGGTCGGCTACCCCCAGGTTGATGCGCAGGTCCGGGTAGCGCTGAAAAAAATCCGGCAGCAGGGGGATCAACACGTCCCGGGCGGTTGACCCCCCCACGTCGATACGCAAATGGCCTTTAGGCGTGCAGCACGATGCGCGAAAGGCGGTATCAATGTCCTCTATATCGATTAATACCCGCAGCGCTTTCTCGTAGTATTCCATGCCTTCTGCCGTCGTGACCACCCGGCGCGTAGTACGATGCAGCAGCCGTGTTTCCAGGTGCGCTTCAAGTGATTTTACCAGCTTACTCAGCGTAGCTATCGGCATGTTCAGGGAGTCTGCCGCTCGGGTAAAGCTTCCGGATTCAACCACCCGCGTAAAGGCGCGCATTGCCATTAGCTGATCCACACAGATCTCCTCTGATTATTTCCTGCTGTGAAAATTCATTTTCATTTTTGCCCGTTTATCACGAATCCCGCAAGATCTAAAGTCTGCCTGACGCGGGCAAACGCTCCTCTTTTACATCACAACAGAAGGTTATGAGTATGAATACAACGCTTGCAGGAAAAATCGCTCTGGTGACCGGCGGCAGCACCGGTATTGGTCTCGCAACGGCACAGGAGCTGGCGGCGCAGGGAGCGAAGGTCTATATCACCGGACGTCGTCAGGCCGAACTGGATGCTGCGCGGGCAGACATTGGCGCCGCGGCGGTAGCTATCCGCGCGGACGTCTCCAGAATGGCCGATCTGGATGCGGTTTACGCGCAGATTGCTAAAGAAAAAGGACGGCTCGATATTCTGTTCGCCAACGCCGGGGGCGGCGACATGCTGCCGCTGGGCGCCATCACCGAGGAGCAGTTTGACCGGATTTTTGCCACCAACGTGCGCGGCGTGCTGTTTACCGTCCAGAAAGCGCTGCCGCTGCTCTCCTCTGGTTCATCCATTATCCTCACCGGATCGACGGTTTCAATTAAGGGGACGGCGAATTTTAGCGTCTACAGCGCCAGTAAAGCCGCCGTGCGTAACTTTGCCCGCTCCTGGGCGCTGGACTTACAGGGCCGCGGGATACGCGTCAACGTCGTCAGCCCTGGCCCCGTGAAAACGCCCGGTCTTGGCGATCTGGTTCCCGAAGAACAGCGTCAGGGATTATACGATGCGCTGGCGGCCCAGGTGCCGCTGGGTCGCCTGGGCGCGCCGGGCGAAGTCGGAAAAGCCGTGGCGTTTCTGGCGTCCGATGCCGCCAGCTTTATAAACGCCACGGAGCTGTTTGTCGATGGCGGGATGGCGCAAATCTAGCGGTTACGCCAGCAGCGTACGCTTCGGTCTCCGGCTGCGGGCTGAAGCGGCTGCGGCCGTTCGCATCCTTCAACTGCCAGCGGGCAGCGGTCGCGGAAGTAGCAGCCATCGGGCAGGCGGCGATTACCGGGGAGATCGGTTTTGCGTAATGCCAGATCTTCGTCCAGCGGTTCTCCGGTACGGGGAACGGAGTCAAGCAGCAGCTGCGTATACGGATGCCGTGGCTTGCCCAGCACCTGGTCCGCCGGACCCAGCTCCACGATCTGCCCCAGATACATTACCGCCACCCGGTCGCTCATGTGCCGGACCACCGAGACGTTGTGCGAGATCAGCACGTAGGTCAGATTTCGCTGCTGTTGCAGGGCAACCAGCAAATTGAGGATCTGCGCCTGGACGGAAATATCCAGCGCGCTGGTGGGTTCATCCAGCACGATGATGTCCGGATCCGAAGAGAGCGCCCGGGCAATAGCGATGCGCTGGCGCTGTCCACCCGAAAACGCATGCGGCAGGCGGTCAAGATATTCCGCCCGAATGCCCACCTGCTGCGCCAGCGTCTCAGCCAGCTGACGACGCTCCCGTTCGCTGCGGCGTTGCTGTATCCACACCGGCTCGGTAATGATGCGCCAGACGGGTAAACGCGGGTCGAGGGACGAGAGCGGGTCCTGAAATACCATCTGCATACCGCCTGCCGCATTCGCGCGCTGACAGGCACCGGTACTCGGTTTGAGCATGCCCATCAGCAGCTGCGCCAGCGTGCTCTTTCCACAGCCGGATTCCCCCACAACGCCCAGCGTTTCGCCGCGATGGATCCGGAGATCCATGCCGTTGAGGGCGTGTACCTGCTCCGTCACGCGCCCCAGCCAGTTTTTGCGCGCAGGAAAATTCACATGCACGCTATCCAGTTCCAGCAGTACCTCAGACATGGCGTCTCTCCTGTTGTGGGTACCAGCAGGCAGCCTGCTGGCCTTCTGCGCCCGTGGAAATTAAGCGCGGCGTTTCGCTGCATTTCGCCCCGGCAGCAAAACAGCGTTCGCGAAAGGCACATCCGCACGGGAGGTGGCTGAGGTTAGGCACCGTGCCGGGAATGGCCGGGAGGATCTCGCGCGGTTCACCATTTTCCGGGGCACACCGCAGCAGGCCAATCGAATAGGGGTGCACAGGATGGTGGATCAAGGTCTGCGTGCTGCCGCTTTCGATCACGCTGCCCGCGTACATAACGTACATCCGGTCACAAAGCTGCGATACCACCGCCATATCGTGACTGATAAACAGCACCGACGTCCCGCTGGCGCGCGCTTTGTGTTTCAGCAGACGCAGCACCTGACGCTGAACGGTCACGTCCAGCGCGGTGGTCGGCTCATCGGCAATGATCAGCTCCGGCTCGCAGGAGAAGGCAAGGGCGATCATCACCCGCTGGCGCATGCCGCCGGAAAGCTCAAACGGATAGCGATCCATCACCTGTGCCGCATCCGGGATTTGCATCTCGCCCAGCAGGGCGATCGCCTTCTGCTGCGCGTCGCGGCGGGAAAGCGACTGATGCTGGCGGATCACCTCCACCATCTGCCTGCCAATCCGGCGCGTGGGGTTGAGCGCCGTCATCGGCTCCTGAAAAATCATCGCCACCCTGGCGCCGCGCCACTGACGAAGCTGTTTTTCCGACGCGTTCAGGACATCTTCACCGAGCAGCGTGACCCGTCCATGGTGAATATGGTAACTGCCTTCCGGCAGCAGGCGCATCGCCAGCATCGCGGTAACCGATTTTCCCGAGCCGGATTCGCCCACCACGCCGACAATTTCACCCCGGCCAATCTCCAGCGAGACGTGGTTGAGCGCGTGGACGTCACCGCGAAAAATGGGGAAGCTCAGGTGCAAATCTTCAATTGATAATACGGAATCACTCATGACTGCTTCCCTCCTGATTTGGGATCCAGCAGGTCGCGAAGACCATCGCCAAACAGATTAAACCCAACTGCCGTGATCAGAATTGCCGCCCCCGGAAACGCGCAGTACCACCACTGGTCAAGCACGTAGTTACGCCCCACGGCCACCATCGCGCCCCATTCGGCGGTGGGTTGCTGCGCGCCTAATCCAATAAAGCCCAGCGTGGCGGCCATCAGAATGGCGCTGCCGATATCCAGCGATGCCTGAACGATCAGCGGCGGCAGGGCGTTACGCAGGATATGCCAGCTGATCAGGTGCCAGCGCGATGCGCCAAAGGTGCGGGCGGCCTGTACGTAGGTAAACTGGCGCACCACCAGCGTTTGCCCGCGTGCCAGCCGCACGTAAAACGGAATGCGTACAATCGCAATCGCCAGCATTGCGTTAAACAGGCTTGGGCCGAGCGCGGCGGCTAGCGCCATCGTCAGCACCAGCGAGGGGATGGAGAGCATAATGTCCATGATACGCATAATGATGGCGTCGCCGCGCCCGCCGAGTACGCCGGACAAACAGCCGAGCAGAGAACCGATGCCGCCCGCAATCACCACCACCGCCAGCCCCGCCGTGATGGACTGCTGGCTGCCTACCAGCACGCGACTGAACAGATCCCGGCCTACCTCATCGGTGCCAAACCAGTGCTGGGCTGAAGGCGCCTGCAATCGCGCGGTCAGATCCAGCGCGTTCGGATCGTGCGGGACTATCCACGGCGAGACCACCATCATCAGCAGCATCACGATCATAATCACCCCGCCGATCAGCGTGAGCGGGCTTTTGCGTAACATCCAGAACAGCTTTGCCCAGTTGATGCGCTGTTTGGCGGTGCTGACGGGGACGGGCGTTTCCTGAGTTAACATCATTCGGCACCTCCGCGCCCGATTCGCGGGTCGATCCACAGATACAGCAGATCCACCACCAGATTGACGAAGACATAGGCCAGCGATACCACGACCGCGAAGCCCATGACGGCAGGGAAGTCCAGCGCCTGAATGGAGGTCACCACCCAGGCACCCATTCCCGGCCAGGCAAACACGGTTTCGGTAAGGACTGCCCCATACAGCAGATCGCCCAGCGCCAGCCCGAGCACGGTAATGGAGGGGATCATGGCGTTGGGTAAGGCGTAGCGCAGCACGATGTACCAGCCCGGCAACCCGCTCGCGCGGGCGGTACGAATATAATCCTCGCTCAGTTGCTCCAGCATCGCGGAACGCACCTGACGCGCCACAATACCCAGATGCACAAAGGCCAGGGTCAGGGAGGGTAGAATCAGGTGCTGTAGGGCGTTGAAAAACACCTCGCCGTTGCCTTCCAGCAGGGCGTCCAGCAGATAAAAGCCGGTAACGTGGGCAGGCGGATCGAGCCAGTCGTCCAGCCTGCCGCCGCCGGGCAGAATTTGCAGTTGCCCGTAGAACAGAACGATTACCCCCAGTCCCAGCCAGAAGGCAGGCGTCGAGATGCCCGTCATCGCCATCAGTCGCACCAGGTGATCCAGCCAGCGGTTACGGTACACCGCCGATAAAATGCCCAGCGGTACGCCAATCACCAGCGCCAGCAGCAAAGAGCAGAAGGCCAGTTCCAGCGTGGCGGGGAAAAAGGCTTTCAAATCTTCCGCAACGGGGCGACCGGTACGAATGGAGGTGCCCAGATCGCCGTGCGCCAGCGCCTCTACATAGCGGCCAAACTGAATATAGAGCGGTTGATCCAGCCCCAGCTGCTGGCGGATGCCCTGCACGATTTCATCGCTGGCGCGGTCACCGGCCAGCAGGCGGGCCGGATCGCCGGGGATCAGGTGTGAAATAATAAAAGTAATAATACAGACACCGGCCACCACCAGGATTAACCCCCAGCAGCGCTGGCGCACGATGCTCCAGAACGTCATACACTTCCCCCCGGCGTGGGCCGTTACTTACTCATGGTGGCGATGTTAAAGACCTGCTCAAGCATCGGATTAAAGGTGAAGCCTTTGACCTCTTTGTTCATCGCCAGCTGGTAGTTCTTCTGGAACAGATAAACGTAAGCCGCCTCGTCAATCACCACTTTCTGCGCCTGCTGGTAATCTTTGGTGCGTTCCGCCTGATCGGTGGTTTTCAGTGCCGCCTGCAACAATGCATCGACCTCTTTGTTCTCATAGAATGAGCGGTTACCCGGCAGCCCTTTTTTGTCCGATTCGAACCAGTAGTTCATGAACATGTACGGGTCAGCGAAGTCCGGGCTCCAGTTACCAATCGCAATGTCATAATCACCTTTGCCGACGCGGTCGCGCATGGTGGCGTTCGCCAGTTTCTCGAGCTTGACGTTAATCCCCAGCTTGCCCAGGCTCGCCTGCGTGGAGAGGGCGATAGGCTCCCAGTTCGGGTCGTTATCGGAGTAGAGGAACGTCAGGCTGGCCGGTTTATCGGTGACTTTCTCCAGCGCCGCTTTGGCCTTAGCCTCGTCAAAGCTGTACTGCATGGCGTTCGCATCGAAGCCCCACATGCCCTCCGGGATCGGGCCGCGCATCTGCTTGCCGTTCCCGCTGAGAATGCCTTTCACCATCCCCTGATAATCGGTGGCCCAGGAGACCGCGCGGCGCAAATCCACCTGATTCATCGGAGGCTTACTGTTGTTCAGATAGAGGTAGGTCACCCGCAGGGACGGGTATTCCGCCACGGCCACTTTGCCTTCCTGCTTCAGAGCGGCAAGCTGATCCACCGGCAGGGCGTCGGCGATATCCAGATCGCCACGGGAAAGTTGCAGGCGACGCGAGGCGCTTTCACCGATAATCTTCACCGAGACGCGCTTGAAGTGCGGCTTTTCACCCGGCCAGTGTGGGTTGGGCACCATCACCAGCTGCTGACCTTTCCGCCAGCTTTTCAGCATAAACGGTCCGGAACCCGCGGTGTTTTGCGCCAGGAAACCGCGCGCGTCGTCGGCGGCATTGGCTTTCAGCACCGCCGGGTTGACGATCGACGCGCCGTCATTGGCCAGCGTGTAGAGGAACGGGGCGAACGGCTGGCTGAGGGTGAATTTCACCGTATGTTCATCCACCGCGTCCACTTTCAAATCTTTCGGGAACGCTTCGGAAGGCCCCTGATTAATTTTCAGCAGACGTTCAAACGACAGCTTGACCGCTTCGGCGGTCACCGGCGTGCCGTCAGAGAATTTTGCATTATCTGCCAGGGTGAACGTCCACTCTTTCTGGTCGTCAGACGCCTTCCAGCCCGTCGACAGATCGCCTTCCACCTCCGTGGTGCCAGGCTTGTATTTCACCAGACGCTGGTACGAGGGGTAGGTCACCGTCCAGTCGTTGTTATCGATAGTGACCGCCGGATCCAGCGTTTGCGGATCGGCAGCTTTCCCAATCACCAGCATATCTTTTGGCACCGCCGCCAGCGCGAGAGGGGCGCTCAGGGCGAGCGTAGCGGCAATCAGGGTTGTAAGCAGCGTAGTTTTCATGGCCGGGCTCCAGAATTAGAGTGAGTGTGTGGTCGGATAACAGGCGAACTGGTCATCTAACAGCGGGTAGCTGGCGGCGTTCGGCAGTTCGAAATGCCACCACTCGCTGCTGATGCCCACAAAACCGCCGCCGTACATCACCGCGTTCAGGAGCAGACGATTTCGCTGCGCCTCGGGCGGAACGGAAGGGTGCCAGGCATGAGAACGGTCGTGCATTTCGTCAAACCCGGCGCCCATATCCAGCACGTTGTCGTGTTCATCCATCAGCGTGACGTCAATGGCGGTGCCCCGGCTGTGGTTAGAGCCAATTGCGACATCCACCACGTATTCCGGATTGGGGCAGGCATCCCAGAGTTGCGACTGCGCCTGCTGGGGGCGGTAGGCGTCGTAAACCACCAGCTTCAGACCGGCCAGCGCGGCGATGCTGATCGCTTTCGCCAGCGCGGTGGCGGCATCCGTATGCAACAGGCACGCGGCGTGCTGGTAGATCGGGCGGCCAGTGATGTTATCGGCGGTCGCGTATTTCAGATCGATATGCAGCGTGGGAAAGGTTTTCGCCACATCAATCAGTTGACTCTCTTCAGGCATAGCTCCGCTCCTTTAGCGTTCAAATTGACCAAACTCTTGTTGTAGTTGTCGGTTGATTGCCAGACGTTCCGGCAGCGCATCGCCCAGCGCCTCGACAACGCCCGACAGCAGCAGGTTGAAGAGACAGCTAACCGGCGCCAGCGAATCCCAGAAATGGCCGGTATCGGTCTTCACCTGGAGTAAATCAATCGGATAATCCCGCGCCCACGGGCACCAGATATCGGTGATCAGCGCCATCGCCAGGCCTTTTTCGCTCGCCACGCGGCAGTACTGGCGGGCAATGGCGGAGTAGGCGCGGGTATCCGTCAGCACGATATACGGGTTCGCAAAGCCGGAGTTAAGCGACTCCACCCAGCTACCGGAGAGCCCTTCGGAATAGCTCACCCGCGGGCGCAGGTACTCCAGATGGCTGAAGAACGCATTGGCGATCCCGCGCGTGGACTGGATCCCCAGCACGAAGACGGCGTCGGCATGGGTAAGTTGCTGGACCACCTGCCTGAACGTTTCGCTTTGCGCCAGCTGATAAACATGGGCAATGGCGTCCACCTCCAGCGACAGGGAGTGCTGTAGGCGATCCGACAGCGGCTGTTGCTGCTTCCAGGAGTCGAGACGCTCGTTAATGCCCCAGGGCTGGTGGGGATCGCGCAGGCTTTTTTTGGCGTCGTCCAGGTTGCGATAGCCCAGCTTGCGCAGAAAGCGTCCGACGGTGATCCCGCTGGTGGCCGTGGCCAGCGCCACGCTCTCTGCCGTTTCAAAGGGGATCTGCCCGACGTGCGCCAGCATCCAGCTTGCCACCCGCTTTTCGCTCGGGGTGAGCTGGCTAAAGGTCGCTTCGATACGGCTCAACACCTCAGGTTTGGTCGTCATACCGCCTCGCTGTTAACTGGCTGTCAAAGGCCGGGTTTCTGTTACCGGATTAACAATGCAGGACGCGTGCCATGTTCACATTGCGGCGAAAACGCGCTGTGCAGCAAAGTTAATGCAATATTTGTTTAACAGATGCTCAACATTTGTGCAGCGTAGTTCACTTTTGGTGCAGTGTCCGGCCTGAGCGGTATCTATTTGGTGAATACGTCAGCCTCTTCACATTTTTTGGTAAGATGAACGCTCTGTGGATAAGGGAGGGAGCCTAACATGGCGAATTTGCCCTGGCGGGTCAGCGTGCGCCTGATGGCTCTCGCAAAAAAAATAGCGATGGTCATCGGGATCATTGTGCTCGTGCTGCTGGCGGTGCGGGTTTATCTTTCGCAGCAGGGGCCGGCCCTGCATCACTGGCACACCTGGCGGGCTGACGAAATGTCCGTGCAGGAGATGGATAACGCGACCTTCGCAGCGTATGTCGCGCGGGAAAACGCCATCTTCACCGCTCTCGACGCTGAGGTGACGGCGAAAGTCACCCCCGCAGAGCGCACGCCGCTGAACCGTTATTACCGCCAGAGCCTGGTATGGCCAGGACACTTTTCCCCGGATGCAAACCGGTCGTTCGTGCTGATGCCTGCCGGAAAGCCGCGCGGGGCGGTGGTATTGCTGCACGGTCTGACGGATTCGCCCTACAGCGTCAGGCATCTGGCAGAGAATTATCAAAAGCACGGCTTTGTGGCCGTAGTGCCTCGTTTGCCCGGACACGGCACGGCGCCGGGCGCGCTGACAGACGTTGACTGGGAGGCGTGGCTGGCGGCAACGCGCCTTGCGGTTCGTGAAGCAACACGCCTGACGGGGAACGATCTCCCCCTGCATCTGGTGGGCTACTCCAACGGTGGGGCGCTGGCGATGAAATACGCCCTCGACGCCCTTGATGCGCCTGAACTGCGTAAACCTCAGCAGATCGTGTTGCTCTCCCCGATGATTGGCGTCACGGCGTTTGCGCGCTTTGCCGGATTCGCCGGGCTACCGGCTATGTTACCGGCGTTTGCCAAAGCCGCGTGGCTCAACATTTCGCCGGAATATAATCCTTATAAATACAATTCGTTCCCGGTGAATGCGGCACGTCAGTCCTGGCTACTCACCCAGGCGCTGCATGAGCAGATAAATCGCGATGTTCATGATCACAAACTGGCGCAGCTCTCGCCGATACTTGCTTTCCAGTCGGTCATGGATTCAACGGTCAGTACCCGCGCCGTGGTCAGCGGGCTGTTTGACCAGCTTCCGGCAAACGGCAGCGAACTGGTAGTTTTTGATATCAACCAGGCCGGGAGTTTCCGTCCACTGTTCAGGCCATCATCCTGGACGGCGGTGGCTGACCTGCTGCCCGGGGCAAAAAGGCGTTACAGTGTCACAATTGTGACCAATGCCAGCCCCGACAGGTTTGATATGGTGGCAAAGACAACGCCAGCGGGTAGCACCCGGGAAACGGTGATGCCGCTGTCGGTCGCGTATCCGCAGGAGGTTTATTCCCTGTCGCATGTTGCTATTCCGTTCCCGCCTGATGACGATCTGTATGGCCGCCATCCTGAGGTGAAAAACCACTACGGTATCAGCCTGGGGACGATAGCCCTGTGGGGAGAAACATCGGTTCTGAGTGTCGGCAAAGATGCGCTGATGCGGGTGACGTCGAATCCGTTCTACGATTATATGCAGACGCGGATCGACAGCCGTATCGGGGAGAATTAAGCCCGACGTGGAATAGATTAGGTCACACCGGGGAACTGTGTTAAACAGTACCGTTCAGGCGTATACCCCATACCGGACCCCGTTTCTGTGCTGACAACTCTTATTTATCGAAGCCAGCTGAGCTTAACCTGCACCTCCGCAGCGTTAAGCGCGCTGGTCGAACAGGCCAGGATCCGTAATACGGAGCAGGGCATCTCAGGCATTCTTCTCTCCCGTGGACGTGACGTTCTGCAAATTCTCGAAGGCACGGAACAGCGCGTCGTCGCGCTTTTTAACACCATCCGTGCGGATGACCGGCATACCGGCGTGGTGGAGCTGATGCGCGATTACGGCCCGCGCAGACGTTTCGAAGACGTGGGAATGCTGCTGTTTGACCTGGACGTTCAGACCCCGAAAGCGGTTCTGGCGTCGGTTCTGCATTACAGCAAGCTGGAAAGCTATCTGACTTCTGAGGATCGGGTCTTCAAATTTATTCAGACCTTTATCACCGGCAAAACCGCTATCCCACCCGCTTCGGACTATGAGCCTGATAAATGGACGCTTTCGCGAGAGCGCGCGCCGTTTGGTAAAGGGTTAGGTCTGCTGGCGGGACAGCCCTGCCAGTTTGCGCTGCAACCCATTGTCGAGCCGTCCGAAGGCAAAATCAGTTCTCTCGAAGCGCTTATACGCGGAAACGACGGCGGCAGCCCGGAGCATTTCTTCCGTAGTCTCGATCGTGAACAGATTTACGAAGTCGACCTGCAAACCAAAGCCTGGACCTTTGCGCTGGCGCAAAAGCTCGGCATCGGCAGCCACAAACTGGCGGTGAACCTGCTGCCAATGTCGCTGGTTAACGTGCCGGGCGCGGTAGAGTTCCTGGTAACGCAGATCAAAAAGCACAATCTACAGCCAGAGCAGGTGATCATTGAAGTCACTGAGAACGAGATGATCTCTGGCTTCAACCAGTTTAACAGCGCCATTAAACAGCTGCGCGCGGAAGGGGTTGGGCTGGCGATAGATGATTTTGGTTCCGGCTACGCTGGTCTTTCACTGCTCACCCGGTTTCAGCCGGATAAGCTCAAAATCGACAGAGAGATCGTCAGCGATATCCACCTGAGCGGGCCCAAGCAGGCGATTGTGAAGTCGATAATCAGCTGCTGCACCGATCTGGAGATTACGCTGGTCGCAGAAGGCATTGAGAAGATAGAAGAGTGGTGCTGGCTTGAATCCGCCGGTATTCGCCGCTTCCAGGGCTTTTTGTTCGCCCGCCCGCAACTCAATGGCGTGGGTGATATTCACTGGCCCCATCGGGTGGGTTAAGCAAATTTTCCCTCGCCATATTTCCCCGACACCCTGCCTGTGCTTAAATAGCTAAACCGGTTTAACATGATTTAGCTAAGAAGGTGATATGGAGACGATCTGGGTACTTGGCGATGCAGTGGTGGATCTGTTGCCCGACGGAGAGGGCAAACTGCTGCAATGTCCTGGCGGCGCACCGGCCAATGTCGCGGTAGGGGTTGCGCGTCTGGGCGGCAGAAGCGCCTTTATAGGCCGGGTGGGCGACGACCCCTTCGGGCGTTTTATGCAAAAAAAGCTTGCGGATGAGCAGGTTAATACAAAATGGCTGCGCCTGGACCCGCAGCATCGCACCTCCACGGTGGTGGTGGATCTCGATAACGACGGTGAACGTTCCTTTACCTTTATGGTTCGCCCGAGCGCTGATTTATTCCTCGACTCTGCCGATCTCCCGCCATTCCGCGCCGGGGAGTGGCTGCACGTCTGCTCTATCGCGCTCAGCGCCGAACCCAGCCGTTCCGCGACGTTTCAGGCGATGTCCGCTATCAGAATGGCGGGGGGATTTGTCAGCTTTGACCCCAATATCCGCGCCGATCTCTGGCACGATGAAGTCGAGCTGCGTCAGTGTCTTGAGCGGGCATTAGCCTGTGCAGATGTGGTGAAAATCTCGGTGGAAGAACTGGCGTTCTTAACCGGAAATGCGCAGGTCCATGAAGGGCTGGCGGCGCTGATGCGCACCTGTCCGGCCAGGCTGGTGCTGGTGACGCAGGGAAAAGAGGGCGTCACCGCCTGGCAGAAAGGCGCGTTGACGCACTATCCTGCATCACCCGTGGAATGCATTGATACCACCGGCGCGGGGGATGCTTTCGTCGCCGGGCTGCTGTTCGGTCTGGCTCGTGATGGCCAGGCCCGTCTTTCAGAGGTCATCACGCTGGCGCAGCGCTGTGGGGCGCTGGCGACAACCGCAAAAGGGGCAATGACCGCGCTGCCTTATCATCACGAACTGTAATTCACCTCTCCAGGCCTCCGGTCGGCGGCCTGAATTGTCGCCTCGATCACACTTACTAAAACGGTTTAGCAAAAAACGTTGCCGATCCAAAATTCAACGGTTTAGTATCATCAGCCTAAACCGGTTTAGCAATTTAGCACTTTCACCGATAGTTATTAGGGATGCGACAAAATGTATAAAAAACGCAGACTTGCCGTGATGATAGGCATGCTGGCCGGGAGTACCTCTGTTTTTGCCCAGACGGATATGACACGTATCGAAGCGCGCCTGGCGGCGCTGGAGCAGCGTTTGCAGGAGGCGGAAACCCGCGCGCAGGTTGCTGAAAAGCGCGCAACGGCAGCGGAACAGAAAACACAGCAGCTGGTGGCTGCGCAGCAGGAAGCGCAAACCTCCACACAGGCGGTGGCGCAACGTACCACGGTGCTGGAAGAAAAAGCCGACCGGACAGGCGGTTTTGAATTTCACGGTTACGCCCGTTCCGGCCTGCTGATGAACGACGCGGCCTCCAGCAGCAAAAGCGGCCCTTATCTGACGCCCGCCGGGGAAACGGGCGGGGCCATCGGGCGTCTGGGGAACGAAGCGGATACCTACGTTGAGCTGAATGTTGAGCACAAACAGACGCTGGAGAATGGTGCGACGACGCGCTTTAAGGCGATGCTGGCCGACGGCCAGAAAACCTATAACGACTGGTCGGCAGACAGCAGCGACCTGAACATTCGTCAGGCCTTTGCCGAGCTGGGCAATTTGCCTGACTTTACCGGTGCGCTGAAGGGCAGTACCTTCTGGGCGGGTAAGCGTTTTGACCGCGACAACTTCGACATTCACTGGCTGGATTCCGACGTGGTGTTTCTCGCCGGGACCGGCGGCGGCGTCTACGACGTGAAGTGGAACGATACGCTGCGCAGTAACTTCTCCCTTTATGGCCGTAACTTCGGCAGCGAAGAGGAGATCGACAACAACGTTCAGAACTACATCCTCAGCATGAATCACTTCGCCGGGCCGGTGCAGATGATGGTCAGCGGCTTACGGGCAAAAGATAATGACGACCGTAAGGACAGCAACGGCGATCCGATTAAAACCGACGCGGCCAATAACGGGGTACATGCGCTGGTTGGTCTGCATAACGAGAGCTTCTACGGCCTGCGGGAAGGTTCCGCCAAAACGGCGCTGCTTTACGGCCACGGTCTGGGCGCCGAGGTGAAAAGCATTGGTTCAGACGGCGCGCTGCTGTCAGAAGCCGATACCTGGCGTTTTGCAAGTTACGGTGTCACGCCGCTGGGCGGTGGCTGGCACATTGCGCCCGCCGTGCTGGCGCAAAGCAGTAAGGACCGCTACGTGAAGGGCGACAGCTATGAGTGGGTCACGCTCAATACGCGTCTGATCAAAGAGGTGACCCAGAATTTCGCCCTCGCGTTCGAAGGCAGCTATCAGTACATGGATTTAAGCCCGGAAGGCTACAAGGATCGCAATGCGGTTAACGGTAGCTTCTACAAGCTGACCTTCGCCCCGACGTTAAAGGCGGGCAAAATTGGCGATTTCTTCAGCCGTCCGGAGCTGCGCCTGTTCGCCACCTGGATGGACTGGAGCAGCAAGCTGGATAACTACGCCAGCGATGACGCCTTTGGCAGCAGCGGCTTCAACGCGGGCGGGGAATGGAACTTTGGGGTGCAGATGGAAACCTGGTTTTAACCCTTCACGCTCCCGCATCGCGGGGGCGTTTCGAACACCATAAAAAGAGGTCAGGAAGAGGTATCTATGGATTTTAATCATATTGCGCGCGAGCTTATTCCGCTGCTCGGTGGCAAAGAGAACATTGCCAGCGCGGCACATTGCGCCACGCGCCTTCGTCTGGTGCTGGTCGATGATGCGCTTGCCGACCAGCAGGCTATCGGCAAGGTTGAAGGCGTGAAAGGCTGTTTTCGAAACGCCGGGCAGATGCAGGTGATCTTCGGCACCGGGGTGGTGAATAAGGTTTACGCCGCGTTTATTCAGGCGGCAGGGATTAGCGAGTCCAGTAAATCGGAAGCGGCGGATATTGCGGCCCGCAAGCTGAACCCGTTCCAGCGTATCGCGCGTCTGCTCTCCAACATCTTCGTGCCGATTATCCCGGCGATCGTGGCCTCGGGTCTGCTGATGGGCCTGCTGGGGATGGTTAAAACCTACGGCTGGGTTAATCCGGATAACGCGCTCTATATCATGCTGGATATGTGCAGCTCGGCGGCGTTTATTATTCTGCCGATCCTGATTGGCTTCACCGCCGCGCGGGAGTTTGGCGGCAACCCGTATCTGGGGGCAACGCTCGGCGGCATCCTGACTCATCCGGCGCTGACCAACGCCTGGGGCGTAGCATCCGGCTTCCACACCATGAACTTCTTCGGTCTTGAAATCGCCATGATTGGCTATCAGGGAACCGTCTTCCCGGTGCTGCTGGCGGTGTGGTTTATGAGCATTGTGGAAAAACAGCTGCGCCGGGCGATCCCGGATGCGTTAGATCTGATCCTGACGCCGTTCCTGACCGTCATTATCTCCGGCTTCATTGCGCTATTGATTATTGGCCCGGCGGGACGCGCGCTGGGCGACGGGATCTCCTTCATTCTTAGCACCCTGATTGCCCACGCGGGCTGGCTGGCCGGGCTGCTGTTTGGTGGGCTCTATTCGGTGATTGTCATTACCGGCATTCACCACAGCTTCCACGCCATTGAGGCCGGGCTGCTGGGTAATCCGTCGATTGGCGTTAACTTCCTGCTGCCGATCTGGGCGATGGCGAACGTGGCGCAGGGCGGGGCGTGTCTGGCGGTGTGGTTCAAAACCCGCGATGCCAAAATCAAAGCCATTACCTTACCGTCGGCGTTTTCCGCGATGCTGGGCATCACCGAAGCGGCAATTTTTGGCATCAACCTGCGTTTTGTGAAGCCGTTTATCGCGGCGCTGATCGGTGGTGCGGCGGGCGGTGCCTGGGTGGTGTCGGTGCATGTCTACATGACCGCCGTTGGCCTGACGGCGCTTCCCGGCATGGCGATTGTCCAGGCCAGCTCGCTGCTCAACTATATAATCGGCATGGTGATTGCCTTTGGCGTGGCGTTCACCGTCTCTCTGCTGCTGAAATATAAAACGGACTCTGAATAATGACCTTATCTTCCCGCTGGCCTGCCGTGTTGCAGGCCGTTATGCAAGGCCAGCCGCGTGCGCTGGCGGACAGCCACTATCCGCAGTGGCATCCCGCACCGGTGACAGGGCTGATGAACGATCCGAACGGGTTTATCTGGTTTGCCGGGCGCTACCATCTGTTTTATCAGTGGAACCCGCTGGGCTGCGATCATCGCTACAAGTGTTGGGGGCACTGGAGCTCAGCAGATCTGGTGCACTGGCAGCACGAGCCAATGGCGCTGATGCCTGACGAAGAGTATGACCGCAATGGCTGTTACTCCGGCAGCGCCGTGGATAACAACGGCGTGCTGACCCTGTGCTATACCGGCAACGTTAAGTTTGACGATGGCGGCCGCACCGCCTGGCAGTGTCTGGCGGTGCAAAATGACGATGGCACGTTTGCCAAACTGGGACCTGTGTTGCCCCTGCCGGACGGGTACACCGGGCACGTCCGCGATCCGAAAGTATGGTGGCATGACGGGCTGTGGTACATGGTGCTCGGCGCGCAGGATCGACAGCAGCGCGGCAAGGTGCTGCTGTTTACGTCAGCCGATTTACACATCTGGGCGTCCTGCGGCGAAATCGCCGGTCACGGCGTCAACGGACTCACGGACGCGGGCTATATGTGGGAGTGCCCGGATCTGTTTGAGCTTGATGGCACACACGTCTTGATCTGCTGCCCGCAGGGGCTGGCGCGCGAACCGCATCGCTATCTCAACACCTATCCGGCCGTCTGGATGAGTGGGGCATTTGATTATCAAACGCCTGCATTTGCGCACGGCGAGCTGCATGAGCTTGACGCCGGTTTCGAATTTTACGCGCCGCAAACCACGGTGGCAGAAGATGGCCGCCGCATCCTCATCGGCTGGATGGGCGTGCCGGACGGCGAAGAGATGCTCCAGCCTACGCGGGCGCACGGCTGGATCCACCAGATGACCTGTCCTCGCGAGCTGCGCTACCGCGACGGTAAGCTCTGGCAAACCCCGGTTCGTGAGCTGGAAACGCTGCGCGAGGATGAACATCACTGGCAGGGACGCGCCAGCGATGCCCCGGTGCTGGCGGGAACGCGTCTTGAGTTCGAACTGAGCGCATCGAGCGTGAACGTGGATTTTGCCGGCGCGTTGCGGCTGATTGTGGATGATGAGGGGATCCGTCTGGAACGCGCCAGTCTGAAAACCACAGACACGCTGACCCGCTACTGGCAGGGCAATGTTCATCATTTACGCGTGCTGTGCGACTGTTCCAGCGTCGAAATTTTCATCAATCACGGTGAAGGCGTCATGAGCAGCCGCTATTTTCCTGACCATCCGGCCCAGGTACGCTTCGAAGGTGCGTCCGATATCACATTACGCTACTGGTCGCTGCGCAGCTGCATGATAGAATAGAGGTTTTGGCAGCCGGATCTAAGTCGTTGTGAGAAAAACAAAACGCGTCACCATTAAAGATATCGCGGAGCTCGCGGGGGTATCAAAAGCCACCGCCAGCCTGGTTCTGAACGGCCGCAGCAAAGAGCTTCGGGTGGCGGAGGAGACACGCGAGCGTGTGCTGGCGATTGCCAAAGAACATCATTATCAGCCCAGCATTCACGCCCGTTCGCTGCGGGACAACCGCAGCCACACCATTGGTCTGGTGGTGCCGGAAATCACCAACTACGGGTTTGCCGTTTTTTCTCATGAGCTGGAGACCCTCTGCCGCGAGGCGGGTGTTCAGCTGCTGATCTCCTGTAGCGATGAAAATCCGGGCCAGGAGACGGTGGTGGTCAATAACATGGTGGCCCGTCAGGTGGACGGGCTGATTGTCGCCTCCAGCATGCTCAACGACGCCGACTATCAAAAGCTGAGCGAACAGTTGCCCGTTGTGCTTTTTGATCGTCATATGAACGACAGTTCTCTGCCGCTGGTTCTCACCGATTCAATTACCCCAACCGCCACACTGGTGGCCGACATCGCGCGCCAGCATCCGGATGAGTTCTACTTCCTCGGCGGCCAGCCGCGGCTTTCCCCGACGCGTGACCGTCTTGAAGGGTTTAAGCAGGGGCTGCGTGACGCTGGCGTCGAGTTACGTCCGGAGTGGATCATTCATGGTAATTACCATCCGAGCTCCGGCTACGAAATGTTTGCCGAGCTTTGCGCACGCCTGGGCCGCCCGCCAAAAGCCCTTTTTACCGCCGCCTGCGGTCTGCTGGAAGGGGTGTTGCGCTATATGGGGCAACATAATCTGCTGCAAAGCGATATGCGTTTGGCCAGCTTTGACGATCACTATCTCTATGATTCTCTGACCATTCCTGTCGATACCGTTCGTCAGGATAACCGCCAGCTCGCCTGGCACTGCTTTGATCTGATTGGCAAACTGATTGAAGGGGAAACGCCGGAGCCGATCCAGCGTAAGCTGGATGCCACCCTGCAACGGCGATACAAGGCCGTAGAGTGACAGGGTAACGTCTGAGGGTGACATCAATAACTTTAATTAATTAAAGATTGGATTCAGCCGATAACCAAAGGGAAATTATATCCCTGAGGTGTGTTATGTCGTTGAAAAAATCATCCCTGATTATCCTGTTTTCCCTGCTTTTCTTCTTTGTGGCCAGCACTATCACCAGCGTTGGGCTCATCATTAAAAGTAATACTTCGCTGGATAATGTGAACAAAGAAATTCAGGTGGTTCTGTCCATTATTGATCCCATTAACCACAGCCGAACCCTGCGGGTCAGGGTTATGGAGTATGTGAAAATGGTGGAAGCGGGGGACGCTACCGATCTGTCTGCGAAACTGGCCTCGGTTAAAGAGGCGCTGACCAAAGCCGATAGTGCATTTTCGGCGTTTATGGCCTCGCCGCGTTTGCCGGACGAAGCCCCGCTGGTCACTGCCTACCAGGAGGCGTGGCAAAACTACCGTAACCAGGGACTGGCGCCTCTCATCGCCGCTGCCGCTGCTCACGATGTGTCGCGGTTCAACGCTCTTATTCCCGTGGTGTCTCAACTCGATCGCCAATATGAAATTGTGCTCGATCAGGTTCTCTCCGTTCACCAGAAGTACGCCAAAACGCTGAACGAGGATGCGAGCCATAATTTCGTGTCGGGTCTGGTTATTATCGCCTGCATTGCGGTGCTGTTCGTGGTGGTGATCTTCGCCGTCAGCCTGCTGATGAAACGCGTGGTCTTTGCGCCGGTGAACCTGGCGCGCGAGCACTGTCGCCAGATTGCGGCCGGGAAGCTGGACGTACCGGTACCGATCAAGCGTGATTCCGGGAATGAAATCAATCACCTGATGTCCTCGATGGAGCAGATGCGCCAGGCGCTGCTCTCCACCATTTCTCAGGTGCGCGATGCCAGCCACACTGTGACGCATGCGGCGCAGGAAATTGCCTCCGGCAATATCGACCTGGCCTCCCGTACCGAGCAACAGGCTTCGGCCCTGACCCAGACGGCCGCCAGCATGGAAGAGCTGAGCGCGACGGTGGCGAATAACACCGACAACGTTTTCCAGGCCGGTAAGCTGGTGCAGGATGCCGTGAAAAATGCCCATACCGGTGAAGCGGTAACCCGTGAAGTCATCGAAACGATGAATACTATCGCGTCCAATTCGAAGCGTATTGAGGACATCACCAGCGTCATCAACAGCATTGCTTTCCAGACTAATATTCTGGCGCTAAACGCGGCCGTTGAAGCGGCGCGTGCTGGCGCGCAGGGGCGAGGATTTGCCGTGGTAGCAAGTGAAGTGCGCACCCTGGCACAAAAAAGCGCGGTGGCGGCGAAAGATATCGAAAGCCTTATCGCCCAGTCTGTTTCCAGCGTGAAAAACGGTGCACAACTGGTGAATCGTTCGGGAGAGGTGATTGATTCTATTATCAGCTCTGTGAATAAAGTGCATACGCTGATGGAACAGATTTCGGTTGCCTCAGAAGAGCAGAGCCGCGGGATTGGTCAGGTTGGGCAGGCCGTAACGGAGATGGACGGTGTGACCCAGCAGAACGCAGCGCTGGTGCAGCAATCCGCCGCCGCCGCGGCCTCGCTGGAGGAGCAGGCGCAGCAGCTTTCCCAGAGTATCTCGAGCTTTAGTTTGCCTGCTACGGCGTGATGTTCAGAGAGGCTCCTGGGGGAGCCTTTTTGATGTCTGCATGTAGCCGCTGCACAATCTCCTTCAGCCATTACTGTTATCCGTACAAAGCCGCTATCACATAAATTTTATCTTTCCCCGGCAATATTTCTGTTCCTCATCCGTCTACCTCATCAGAGACCATAATCATTCAACATAAACGAGGTACACATGAGAAATTTTGATATGCACGGAAAAGGTCACGGGCGTGGTTTGGGCCGCCATCGTATGGGTAAGGGCATCGTGATTGGCGCAGTCCTGTTCGTGGTGCTTGGCCTGCTGGTCATGTCCCTGTGGAACGCGTTGCTCCCGGCCATCCTGGGGGTTAAAGCCATTGGCTTCTGGCAGGCGCTGGGGATCCTGCTGCTGAGCCGCATTCTTTTCGGTGGGCTGGGTTTCCGTCCTGGTATGTTCGGTGCGCACCGCCGTATGCACGAACAATGGATGAATATGAGCCCCGAACAACGTGAGGCCTTCATTCAGCAGCGTCGGGCGGGATTTGGGCGCCACGGTCATTGCCGGTGGCACGATGGCCGGGATGAAAAGCGAGACGATAACGGTGCGAAAGCGCCGGAAGCCGAGTGAGCGATATGAAAGCCGGTGAGGCGGGGGAATCATTACTGATCTCGGCACTCAATGCCTGCCGCGCGCGGCTAAAAGCCTTCATTCGCGGACGGACTGCGGTTCGTGATGATGTCGATGATATTCTTCAGGAAGTGACCTGGCAGTTGATGAAAGTGGAACAACCGGTCGAGAACGTCGCCGCCTGGCTGTTTCGCGCCGCACGAAATGAGATGATCGACCGGGCGCGAAAAAAGCACGAGGTTTCACTGCCGGGGTACCTGACAGCAGATGACGAAGACTTTCCTGAGCAGGAGATTGCAGAAACGTTATTCGGCGTACCGCAAACGCCGGAGGAGGAGTATCTCAACATGCTGCTATGGGAGGAGTTGGGGCAAGCCCTGTCGGAACTGCCGCCACCTCAGCGCGAGGTGTTTGAAAAAACGGAATTTGAGGGCTACAGCATGAAGATGCTGGCAGAGGAAACAGGCGACAGTGTGCAGGCGTTATTATCCCGCAAACACAAAGCCGTGCGATTTTTGCGTAGTCGCCTCAAGGATATTTATGAAGCGTTGACAGGACAATAAACTTCGACCACTCTGAAAAACAATATCTTAGAGGGGTCGTTATGCTTCAACGGTTAGCAAAGAAAAAGGTGCTGTTACTCTCTGCTCTGATGGTTTCAGGGCTGGTCAGGGCAGAGGAGTCGCTTCCGGATGTGGTGAAGCACTTCAGTGAACAGCAGGACATCAAAATCATCAAGAAAATTGACGCTCCCGGCGGCGCGCCAGCGTGGCTGGGGAAATATCAGGACATGGGCGTGACGCTCTTTCTGACCCCTGACGGAAAGCACGTCGTGTCTGGTTATCTTTATGATGAGAAAGGAACCAACCTCAGCGAGGCCTTTTTCCAGAAAGAGATCTACGCCCCGATGGGCCGCGAGATGTGGAAAAAGCTCGATGCGGCGCATCCCCTGAAAGAGGGCGCGGAGAGTGCCCCGCGCAAAGTCTTCGTCTTTGCCGACCCGTTCTGCCCGTACTGCAAGCAGTTCTGGGCTGAAGCGCAGCCGTGGGTGAAGGCTGGCAAGGTTCAGCTCAATACGCTGCTGGTTGCATTTCTTAACCCGAACAGCGGGCGTAACGCCTCCGCGATCCTGAATGCGAAAGATCCGGTGTCGGCCTGGAAAACGTACGAGCTGTCCGGCGGGAAAAAGCTGCCGAAACCTGAAGCTGCGGCTTCCCGGGAAACCGTTGAGATCCTGCAAAATCACCAGACGCTAATGGACAGTCTCGGCGCGAATGCCACACCGGCTATTTATTACCTGAATGAGCAAAACGAACTGCAACAGGTCGTGGGTATGCCAGACGCAAAACAGCTTGAGGCGATGTTCGGGCCGAAGCCGTAAAAGAAAGGCAGAAACAGAACGTTTCTGCCTTTTTTCAGTCAATTACCCCAGCGTCCCCGGAGGTAATTTACCGCCTCCTGCGTCTGCGGCTGGTTAAGATAGTCTTCACGGAACAGGATGGTGCCCTTAACGTCTGGCAGTGAATCGTTGAGGTCGAGCTGTTTTTTCAGCTCCGGTACGCCGCCGTTCACCGTCCAGTCCGGTTCGTTTCTGGAAGGCGCGCCCACTTTGTAGAACGCGATCCCGATATACAGGCGGGTATGGGTCGGTTTCACCACGTCAGCCCACCATTTTGTCAGCACATCGTAACGTGCCGCGTCGCGGGCGAAGGGCCAGTAGATCTGCGGCGCAATGTAATCCAGTAAACCCTGCTGTACCCATTTGCGCGTGTCAGCGTAGGATTCATCATAGGCTGCGGCACCGCGCGTGTCCGAGCCTGCCGGGTCGAAGGAGCGATTGCGCCAGACCCCCGCCGGGCTAACGCCAAATTCGATCTCAGGTTTAGCCTGCTTGATCGCCCTTGAAACCTGCACAATCAACTGCTGCGTATTGTGTCGACGCCAGTCCGCTTTTGACGCAAATCCTTCGCCATAGCGCCTGAAGGTCCAGGCATCATTCAGGGTGGACCCCGGCGTCTCGGTGTAAAAATAGTCATCGAACTGAACGCCGTCGACAGGGTAGTGATTTACCACTTCCATCACCACCTGGGTTATCCAGTCCCGCACGTCGGGAATGCCCGGGTCGAGAACAAAACGATCCCCCGAGGTGCGGATCCACTCCGGATGCTGGACGTACACGCTGGAAGGATGAAGCGACGAGGTGCGGTTAAGCGCGGCGATGGTCGACGGCTTCGTGTTGGTGGAAACGCGGTACGGGTTAAACCAGGCATGAACCTTCATCCCGCGCTTGTGCGCTTCATCCAGCATAAACTGAAGCGGATCGTAACCGGGATCTTCCCCGATAGTCCCCGTCAGGGTATCTGACCAGGGCAGTATTTTAGAGGCCCACAGCGCCGTACTGTCCGGTTTTACCTGAAAGAAGACGGTGTTGATCCCAAGTTTTTTCAGCTTATCGAGCTTGTCCGTCAGCGCCCGCTGTTGCTGGGCGATACGCTGGTCCGCGCTACGGCCATTCACCGATGACACAGGAGGCCAGTCGAGACGGGAGACGGTCGCCAGCCAGATCCCGCGCATGGGTTCGTTAGTCTGCTGTAGAGGTTTCGCCTGCGGCAGCGGGGTAACGAGTGATTTGGGTGGTTTGGAAGTGCAACTTACCAGTAAAAGCGCGCAGCCAAGCAGCGCGCCAGTCCGTTTTACGTGTCGCATCATTTGCGTGTTAGCTCCTGGGTGTCCGGCTATCCGTCCAGGGATTAAACGCCGGTTCGTCCTGTTCCCCGTTACCGTCATCGTGAAGAGAGTCGAGGTAGAGGGCTTCAACTTCCGCCCGCGCCCATGGGGTGCGGCGCAGGAACTTCAGACTCGATTTAACACTCGGGTCCTTGCGAAAACAGTTGATTTTGATTCGGTTGCCCAGTTCATTCCAGCCATATCGCGCAACCAGCGCGTTAACCTGCATTTCGAGCGTTACGCCATGCAAAGGATCGTTGGAAACATGTGCTGTCATAGGCGTCCGGTAGTCTCATTTTTTATGGGGATGTGATAAACGCTCAAAGGTTACAAGAAAGCAGGGGACGCGGCAATTTCAGCGTGAGGTTCTTCACCCGTGAAGGGTGAAGAAGATTTTCCGGTTAACGCTATTTTTTAAACAGTTCAGGCGCCCATGGCGTCGGGTCTACCTCCATAAAGGGCGCACGCTCAAAGCGGGACTTAAGCGCCCAGGGCACCGTACAGTCGAAAATCGTTTTGCAGGTGATCCCGTTGCCACGAATGGAGGGGCTGTAGTCCGGGGCCTGAGACGGATCGAGCTGGTGTCCGCGGATCCCCGGCAGATGGGTGATGCTGACATCGCCCTGCATACGGGTGGTCATCGCCCACAGGATGTCGTCGCTGTCGAAAATATCCACATCTTCGTCGACGAGAATAATGTTTTTAAGCTCGGAATAGGTGGCTAACGCGATGAGTGCCGCCTGACCCTGACGCCCTTCGTCAGAGGGCTGGCGTTTTTTCACCTGCAATACGCCAAGAAACTTGCCGCCGCCAGCGGTATGCGCATAGACGTTTTGCAGAAAACCGGGGATGGCTTCTTCCACCGCATTACGAATGCTGGCCTCCGTTGGCAAACCGGCCAGCGTGGTGTGCTCCTCGCCCGGTCCTACCAGGGTTTGCAGGATCGCCTGATGACGCATCGTGACGGCCTTCACTTTGATTACCGGTAAGGAGGGGTTAGCTTCCCCGCAGTAGCCGGGAAATTCCGGCATCGCGTGCCCGGTGTGGGTATGCTGATCTTCTTCTACACGCACGCCCGGCAGCAGTTCGCCTTCGATGATAATTTCCGCACGCGCTATCGCTTTTTCATTTACGGCCACACCCTGCACCAGCTCGACGGGGGTCTGACGTAACGCGCCGGCGACACCCAGCTCGTTGTAGCCGAAGGGCGTGGTAGGGGCTTCGAAACAGGCGCCAATATAGATAGCGGGATCGAGACCCATATTGATCGTGACCGGCAACGGTTTGCCCGCCTCCTCGGCTTTCTTACGGAACACTTCAATATGGCGGCCTGCGGCAAGGAACATGGAGAGCTCATCGCGCTCCTGCACGCAGAGACGGTGAATAGTGACATCGGTCAGTGAGGCATCTTCCGGATCACTTGCCAGCACCAGCCCCAGACAGAAGAACGGACCGGCATCTATCGGCGTGTTGGTCGGTGCCGGAAGCAATTTACGCAGATCGAAGTCCGGATCGTCGGCATAAAACACCTGTTCCTGACACGGCGCCTGTGCCGCCGGAACCACAACGGGAGCAATCGGGTTTTTCACGGCCTGGCCGACATGTTTTGCCAGTTCAGAGGGCTCGCAGCCCAACAGGAGCGCCGCCCGCTCGCGGCTGGCGTGCATTCCGACCAGAATACGCGAGTCGGGATATCCCTTAATAGCGTTAAACATCATCGCCGGGCCAATGCGCGTCGGACGTTTTACCGTGCCGCCAGCACCAATATGCCGGTACACACCCGCCAGCTCCGCGTCAGGATCGACCGGATGGCTGGTTTCAAGGTATTGACCTTCATGGCGTTTGAGCAGTTCGATAGCACTTCTGAGATCGTTGATGTGGTTTTTCATATTTCCCTCCTCGGATGAAGGCTTCCATTCTTAACCGGACGAAGAGGGCTATCAATTGCATCATTTATGCTATTTTAATATGAATTTTATTATCAATAATAAAGGCATGGTATGCAGTTTCGACTGATGCGCAATTTTATCGTGGTGGCGGAAGAGCTTCACATGCATCGGGCGGCGGAGCGCCTTAACATGGCGCAGCCAGCGCTGAGCCAGCAGATAAAAACGCTTGAAGATCGTCTTGGGGTCTTGCTCTTTAGCAGGGCGAATCGTCGCCTGACGCTGACGCCAGCCGGTGAGGCATTTCTCAGTAAAGCCAGAGTCGCGATTTTAATGACCGATCAGGCGATTCTGGATGCCAGACAGACGGCCAGAGGGGAACAGGGCGTGCTGAATCTCGGATGTGTTTCAAGTGCGATATTCGACAGTAAGCTACCCGCCGCGCTGCGGCTTTTACATGAGAAATGGCCCGCCATCAGCCTTTCCATGATGACGGGTAACGTGCAAACCCTTTATACCGGCGTGCAAAGCAACCAGCTGGATGTGGCCATTATTCGTGCCCCATTACCGCTATTGCCTGACGATCTGCAAAGCCGTCCATTTACAACGGAAAAGGCCGTGCTGGCCTTACCTCGTCAACACAGCCTGGCGGGCTCCGCCGCGCTGACGCTTGCGTCGGTGAAAGAGGAGAAGTGGATCGCCCTGCGCGACCCGGAGGGGATGGGGCTGGAGCAATATTTCTATGATGCCTGCCACAGCGCGGGCATACAGCCTGACGTTGTGCAAAATGCCACCGATGTCCCCACGGTGATAAGTCTCGTCTCGGCAGGGTTTGGCATCGCCATGCTGCCGGCTTCAGCGAAGGCGATATGCGTACAAAACGTCGTCTTTGTGGATATTCTTGACCGACTCCGGGAGAGCGAGCTGACGCTGGTTTGCCACCGGATTATTCGCTCTGAGGTCCTGAAAAAATTGATGAGCATCCTCGATCATACCTGACGTCCGGCGGCCTGAAGAAGCTGTTCTCGCAGCCAGCGGTTAGCCGGATCCTGGCTGTTTTTCGGGTGCCAGTACATACCGATGACGATCGGCGGGAGATCCAGCGGCGGCGGAAAAATATCAAGCGTTTGCGTGAACCGTAGCAACATGCGTCTGGGTAGGGTGCAGAGCAAATCGGTACCGGCAACAATCGCAGGCGCCATCGCATAGCTTTGCGTCGACATCACCACGTTACGCTGGTGGCCAAGCCCCGCCAGATGCTGATCGACAAAGCCTGCGAACGGGTCGCCCTCGGATGAAACCACCAGGTGGGAAAGGCTACAATAGCTTTCCAGATCCATCGGTCCCGTACCGCGCGGATGGCCTTTTCGCTGGGCGGTGGCATATTCATCGTCAAACAGCTTGCGTCTGACCCATGCATCGTGCGCCCCCGCATTAACGCCGACATAAATATCCACATCGCCATTTTCCATCTGCGCTGGCAGCAGCGGGGTTTCGGGAAGCGCAAAACGCAGACGGATGCCTGGTGCTGCGCTGCTAATCTGATTCTGCAACTCTGCCCCCAGCATCAGCGCCGGGTTCTCGTGCAGGGCAATCACAAAGGTGCGGTTGCTGTTCTGCGCGTTGAACGTGGTGGGTTCAAGCATCGCCGATATACCCTGCAAAACCGTCGCGACCTGCGGCCTTAACGCCTCGGCGCGCGGCGTAGGTAACACCCCACGTCCGTGTGGGGAAGGGATAAACAGCGGCTCATTGAACAGGACGCGCAGGCGCGCAAGGCGGGCAGACATCGCCGGCTGGCTGATGCCCAGCCGCGCGGCCGCATGGGTGATATTCTGATCCCTGAGTAACGCATCCAGCGTCAGGATCAGGTCCATATCCATATCGGAGGAGGGCATCTTATTGTGCGTCATAGCTTGCTGCCGTTGTTCAACAGGGAAGGTTAGCCATTGCCAGAAAAGCAGTCACTGCATTACCTGGCTCCTGCATGCGGCTGATCATGACCAGATTTGCGGTCAGCACCTGAGCATTCAGGTTGCGGTAAATCAGTCCGGGTATTTGCACCTGTTGCAGGGGGGCGGGAACCAGCGCCAGACCGAGCCCGGCTGCGGCAAATGCCAGAACGCTTAGCGTACTGCTTGAACGATGTGCCACGCAAAAACCATCCCCGAGCTGCTGCGCCAGCAGCACAGTCAGATTTTCATTGGCGTCATGCGCGTCGTACAGGACCAGGGGATGACCGGCGAGCATTTCAACGGAGAGGTGCGGATGGATGGCTAAGGGATGATCGTCACACATTGCGATTATCATCTCCCAATTTCCGGTTTTCTGCACCCTGATCTGCGGATCGGCTGTCGTACTGTTATCCGGTGTATAACCGACATCAATATGCCCTGCGAGGATCGCAGCTACCTGTTTCTGGGGAGCGATTTCCTGAATGGTGACTTCTGCATCCGGATGGGTTTTACGGAAGCGACGTACATCGGTAATCATTTTGCCACTAAAAATGGCGTTACCGGCAAAACCGACCCGTACACGCCCTGTCTCTCCCCGTATCGCACGCTGGACTGCCAGACGCGTGTGTTCCATCTGTTCCAGCATCAGTCTGGCTTCGCTGAGAAGAAGCGATCCGGCCTCAGTAAGTTCCACACGACGGCTGGTGCGGATAAACAGCGGACCGCCTAACTCGGTTTCAAGGGCTTTAATCTGCATGCTGAGCGCAGGCTGAACAATATTGAGTCGCTCAGCCGCGCGTCCAAAATGCTCTTCTTCTGCAACAGCCAAAAAATAGCGTAAGTGCCGGAGTTCCATTGCCACCCTGATTCATCATTAAAAATGATTGTTTAGTAAAATATATATATTTGAGTATAAACCGCTTCACGGCCAAACTGAACGCATCAACTCAAACAGGAACCAAACAATGCAAACTCACCAACTGCAAGACCGTCAGGATCTTAACGACCTCATGAATGGCTGGATGCACCGCGACCTGGGCGAATGGGAGCAGCTGCGTAATCTTTTTCATCCGGACGGCACAATCGAAATTACCTGGTTCGAAGGGCTCGCGAGCGATTTTGTCGAGGGTTCCATGCGTATGGGCGCTTCAGATTTGCGCACAAAACATATGATTGGCTCGCCCGTCGTCACTTTTAACGACCGCGGCGACAAAGCGATTCTTGAAACCAATGCGATGATCATCGCTGAAAATATAAAACTTAATATTGGATGCGAATGCCACAATCGTTTCTACGATCTGGCAGAAAAGAGAGAGGGCGTATGGAAGCTGTTCCATCGTCAGAGCATCTACGACATGGGTATTTTCACCTTTCCGCTGGGCCCGGTTGAGATTGATTCAAAAATTGCTGCCAACTATCCGCGGGAATATGCCGCGCTAGCTTATCTGCTGGAACAAAGCGGTTTTCCCCTCGGCCGCGTATTTGCCACGCGTGACAGTGAACTAGAAGCGAATATGAAAGCGAACGCAAAAAAATGGCTGGCTGTCTGACAGGTTGAGCGCAGGGCCGAACAGATTTCGCCGGCTGGTTAATACCCGGCCGCGGGGCCCTGGGCGTGAGATAGCGGTCCCAGGCTGAAATATTTAGCCTGGGACGCAGAGACTCTCTTATTGGGCGTCCCGGTTGGTATAGGTCACCGGAACCCACGCGTAGCCTTCCCGCTCACCTTTCTTCACATACCCGATCCCGGGGAAAGGCAGATGTGGCGCCGCAATCAGATCTTTGTTTTTCACAAACTCAGCGAACGCTGCGTTGCGTACCCGGGCGGCTCCGTCCTGATCCTCATCGTAAGCAATCGTCACGTTGGGCTGTGGGAACTGAACCGCGGCAACGTGAATGATGTCGCCGACAAAGGTAATTTTTTCACCTTTGCTCTCCAGCGTGTAGAACGCGGACCCTGGGGTGTGGCCCGGGTGAACCGTACCGCTGATGCCCGGCAGAAGCTGTTCCGTCCCGGAGAAAGTCTTCACTTTTCCGGCATCCAGATAGGGCTTTAAGGTCTTGTGCGCGACGTCGAAGTAGTTCTGGTCATAGCCAGATTTTTTCTGGTTCTCGTCGTTAAAGAAGAAATCGATATCCGGTTTGCCGACATACACCTGTGCGCGGGTAAATACGCGCTGACCGTCTTTGACCAGGCCGCCTGCATGATCGGAGTGCGCGTGGGTGATCAGGATATCGGTGATGTCCTGCGGCCTGATACCCTGCGTCGCCAGGCTTTCAATCAGCCGCCCGCCTTTGCCGGGGCCAAAGAGCTGACCGGAGCCGGTGTCCACCAGAATTTTGTGGCCGGGCATAGCGATATAGAACGCGTTAATCGATGCTTCCACCGGATTGGCCTGGAAGTTTTTGGCCAGTAACGCATCGGTATTTTCCGCCGTCGTCCGGCGCAGTAAGGCGTGCAGGTCCTGCGGCACGCTGCCGTCCGTAAAGGCGGTGACAATCGTATCGCCAACCTGAACGCTGTAGCCGCCGGCCTGCTGTTTCACCACATGCTGCGGAACGCTGGCCACCGCGTGGATCGCGGGAAAGAATAAAACCGAACCGGTCAACAGGGTTGATAACGCAAGTTTTTTCACAGTAAACATGATGGGCTCCTCAATAGTAAGTTCATCATAGTTCAACTGAGATTTTTGAGAACAGCAGGGAAGTGAATGTGACCTATCCATGAAATGGATAGGTCTGAGAGGATGCTTTACAGCACGCCGGTACCGCCGTCAGAGCACCATACTTGTCCGGAGGCGTATGAGCAGGTATCTGAGGCAAAAAGCACATACAGCGGTGCGATTTCAACCGGCTGGCCCGGTCGGCCCAGGGGCGTATCTTCCCCGAACTTCTGAACTTTGGACTGCGGCTGACCGCCGCTGGACTGAAGAGGCGTCCAGTATGGACCTGGCGCGACGGCATTCACCCGAATGCCACGCGGCCCCAGCTGCTGAGCCAGAGACTTGGTAAAGGCCACGTTACAGGCTTTGGTCTGCGCATAGTCCACCAGGATCGCGCTCGGTTTAAACGCCTGAACGGAAGTGGTGTTGATGATCACGGCGCCTTCCTGCAAATGGCGCAGCGCAGCTTTAGTGATCCAGAAGGGGGCATAGACGTTGGTTTTAAACGTCGCGTCGAAATCTGCCGTGGTGAGATCGTCGATCGATTCGCAGTACTGCTGGCGTCCAGCGTTGTTCACCAGGATATCCAGGCCACCCAGTTCCGCGACGGCTTTTTCCACCAGCGTATCGCAGAACGACTCCACGCGAATGTCGCCGGGAATGGCGACCGCTTTACGGCCTTCGGCCCGAATCAGCGCAATGACCGATGCCGCATCGGACTCCTCTTCCGGGAGATAGCCAATAGCCACATCTGCACCTTCACGGGCATAGGCGATCGCTACCGCGCGACCAATTCCGGAATCACCGCCGGTAATCAGCGCTTTTTTTCCTGCCAGTTTTCCTGACCCGATATAACTTGTTTCACCATGATCCGGTATTGGCTTCATTTCCGATGCCAGCCCGGGGGCCCTTTGCGGTTGTTCAGCAAACGGTGGACGAGGGTAATGCAGCGTGTGATTATTTCCTGTAGACATACCGGCCTCCTTAATAGTGAATTCCAAGATTAGTCGTTAATTAAACGTAAGCGGGCAAAATTGACAAATTCAGACAAATCTATCTTCCGGTAGCGGATATAAAATATTTTCTCAAGCCAGCATGTAATACCAGAAAAGGGCGACCTCATCTTTTTCCGGCAGGGCGTTGTAAAGATAGCGATCGTAACCGCCCAGAATAAATCCATAGTGACGATAGAACTGACAGGCAGAAACATTAACGTTCTGCGTCTCCAGCCGTAAGCCGGGCGCATTGAGGCTTCGCGCCCAGACGTGGGTGGCGGACATCAGCTTGTGCGCCGCGCCCGTACGGCGTTTTGAACGCTCCACGGCAATGTAATCCACCGAAATAAATTTATTCCAGTTGCAGGACGCGGTAATAAAACCGGCGATTTCACCGTCATCCGTTTCGGCGATAAGAAATATTGAATCCGGATTAACGCAATGATTTTCCAGCGTCTGGAGATCAAGTTCATAGGTTTTAAGATAAGGTTCGGTCAGCGCCTCGATATGCAAATCACCATTGAGAAATGGCTCTCTGGCAATCTCATCAACCTTGAAAGAAAAATCACAACATTCAAGGCGGGCGAGGTCTGTACTTAATCCTTTTCGAATATGCATAGTATTCCTTAAGTGGGAGTTATAAATAGATAATAGACGAAGCGGCATCCCCTGCTGGCATAACACTCTGTAGATCCTGGTCTAAGCTTGTATTTCGTTCCGCGTAAAAGGTGGTCATTCGAGGACAATGAATGGAATTCAGAACATGTCGCAGGCACTGGGGTGCTGAGTTTATTTCCGATGACGTTGTACGTTTTCGCGTCTGGGCAGAAGGGCAGAAAGATCTCACATTACGTTTAACCGATACCGACATTCCCATGGCGGCGGTGGGCGACGGCTGGTTTCAGATTGACGTGCCCGGCGTCAGGCACGGTACGACCTATCAGTTTGTTTTACAGGATGGAATGGCGGTGCCGGATCCGGCCTCACGCGCGCAGCAGGCTGACGTCAACGGCCCGTCGGTGGTGATCGACCCGCGTCGCAGCCAGCCCACTCAGCGGGAATGGCAAGGACGACCGTGGGAAGAGACGGTGATCTACGAGCTGCATATCGGCACCTTCACCGGGGAAGGAACCTTCAGGGCGGCCATCGACAAACTGCCTTATCTGGCCGGGCTGGGTATTACGCAACTGGAAGTGATGCCCGTGTCCCAGTTCGGGGGCGCGCGCGGATGGGGGTATGACGGCGTACTGCTGTATGCCCCGCACTCGGCTTATGGCACACCGGATGATTTTCATGCCTTCATTGATGCCGCCCACGCGCTCGGGCTTTCCGTGGTGCTGGATATCGTACTCAACCACTTTGGCCCGGAAGGTAATTACCTGCCGTTGCTCTCGCCAGCGTTTTTCCATCAGGATCGTATGACCCCGTGGGGCAACGGTATTGCCTATGAGGTTGAGGCCGTCCGGCAATACATCGCTGAGGCGCCGTTATTCTGGCTCTCGGAGTATCATCTTGACGGTCTGCGCTTCGACGCCATCGACCAGATCCATGACGACGCTGAGACCCATATTCTTCCCGAGATAGCGCAACGGATCCGCGACGCATTTCCGGATCGGCATATCCATCTGACCACCGAAGACAGTCGCAACGTGATTTTCCTGCATCCGCGCGATGAGCATGGTCAGACGCCGCTTTTCACCGCCGAATGGAATGATGATTTTCACAACGCCGCGCATGTCTTCGCGACAGGGGAATCACACGCCTATTATCAGGATTTTGCCTTTGAGCCGGAGAAAAAACTGGCGCGGGCGCTGGCAGAGGGCTTTGTCTACCAGGGGGAAATCTCGCTTCAGACCGGAAAATCGCGCGGGGTAGAGTGTCGCGAGCAACCTCCGCAGTTTTTTGTCGATTTTATTCAGAATCACGACCAGGTCGGCAACCGTGCCCAGGGGGAGAGGCTTATCTCTCTGGCAGGCGCGGATAAAACGCGTGTGCTGTTCGCGGCGCTACTTATGTCGCCCCATATTCCGCTGCTGTTTATGGGCGAGGAGTATGGCGAAACGCATCCGTTCCTCTTTTTCACCGACTTCCACGGCGACCTGGCGAAAGCCGTGCGGGAAGGGCGCGCGAAAGAGTTCACCGGCCATGCCGGGTACGATGAAACCGTACCGGACCCCAATGACGTAAATACCTTTATGCGGTCGAAGCTTGACTGGAACAAGGCAGACACGGAGGAAGGCAGGGCGTGGCTGCACGCTACGCGCGAACTGATTGCGCTGCGTCAGCGCTTTATCGTCCCGCTACTGAAACAGCGGGGCGCCGTGGAGGGTAACGTCCTGCATACGGCGCTCGGCATGGTTGCCGTGAGCTGGCGTTTCCCGTCCGGTACGCTGTCGCTGGCGCTGAATATCGGCAAAAAGCCGCTCGCCTTACCGAACCTGCCCGGAAAAACGATCTTTAGCTGGCCGGAGGCAGTCGATAACCTGCCGCCAAACAGCATTGTTGTTCGCTTAGCTGATGGAGAAGCAGCGCTATGATCCCTTCCTCTACTTACCGAATTCAGTTTCGCAACGGCATGACCTTCGATCGCGTGGTGGACCTGATTCCGTATATGAAAGACCTTGGAATTAGCCATCTTTACGCGTCGCCTGTTTTCACCGCAACCACGGATTCCACCCACGGCTATGACGTGACCGACCCCAACGAAATCGACCCGGCGATTGGCGGGCGGGAAGGGTTTGACCGCATGGCGGCGGCGCTGAAACAGGCGGGGATGGGGCTGATTCTGGATATCGTTCCTAACCATATGTCGACCTCGCTGGAAAACCGCTGGTGGCGCGATGTTATAGAACAAGGCAGGCAGAGCCGCTATGCGGCGTATTTTGATATCGACTGGTCCCGACCGCTGACGTTGCCGTTTCTTGGCGACACCTTTGAAGCCGAGCTGGAGCGGGGGGCTATCACCTTAAAACGTGACAGTGTCACCAACAGCGCGGCGCTGGTTTACTATGATACCGCCTATCCGCTTAATCCCGGCACGTATGCCGAAGGCAAGAGCATCGCTGAGATCCACGAGGCGCAAAGCTGGCGGCTGATGTCCTGGCGGGAAGCGCCGAAACAGCTTTCATGGCGGCGCTTTTTTGAAATCACCGGGCTGGTCGGCGTGCGGGTAGAGGATGAGGCGGTCTTCGCAGACACGCACCGCCTGATCCTTGAGCTTGTTCACGCCGGGGTTGTCGATGGCCTGCGCATTGACCATGTGGACGGGCTTGCCGATCCGCTGGGCTATTTGGAGCGCCTGCGTGCGGCGACCGGACCGGATTGCTACATCACGGTAGAGAAGATCCTCGCCAAAGGGGAACAGCTTCCTCCGGAGTGGCCGGTCTCGGGTACTACGGGCTATGAGTTTATTGCCTCGCTGGCGGAAGTGCTGGTGGATGATACCAACCTCTCGCGACTGGAGACGCTCTACGACGAGACGCTGGGTACGACCGTGGACAGGCAGGCGGAACTTCGCAAAGCCAAAGGGCTGATGACCGATCGTAATTTTGAAGGTGAATTTACCACGCTGCTCAAAATCGCCAGCGAGCTGGCCGGGCATAACGGCGCCGAAGTGGAGCATGAGGATATCCGCCATGCCCTGCGCGAGCTGCTTATCGCGTTTCCGGTGTATCGCACCTACGGCACCGGAGAGGGGCTGACGCCACCGGATGTTGCGCTGCTCAGTCGCGTGGTCGCCAGCGTCGACACCTCTGAACCCGCGCTCAGCCTGATCGTGCGTATTCTTACCGGCGATCTGCCGGAGGAGGACCACGCGCTGGCCTCGCTTTTCCGCACCCGTTTTCAGCAACTGACCGGGCCGCTGATGGCGAAATCGGTAGAGGATACGCTGTTCTTCCGCCATAACCTGGAGCTGGCCCTGAACGAAGTCGGCGCCGACCCGACGCCGCGCGCGTTTTCACTTTCCCGTTTTCATCAGGAGATGCGCATTCGTCTTGCCCGCCAGCCCGATGCGCTGCTGGGAACCTCCACCCACGACACCAAACGCGGCGAGGATGCGCGAGCGCGACTATACACGCTGACGGAAGCGCCAGAACTGTGGGGAGAAAACCTGGCGCGCTGGCGGCAGATGAACCAGACGCAGGTCCGATTCCTCAACGACGGCACCGCGCCGAACGCCGCCGATACCTGGATGATCTTTCAGGCGCTGGCGGGCGTCTGGCCAGCCACGCTGTCGCCTGACGATCGAGATGGCCTTAAGTCACTGGAAGAGCGTTTCCTCGGCTTTATTGAGAAAGCCCTGCGCGAGGCCAAGCAGCGTACCGACTGGATCGACAGCAACGAAGGGTACGAGAGCGTGGTGCTGGACTACGTGCGCCATCTGCTCTCCCCGGATAACACCCTGTTCCTGCGTGATTTCAGTGCCGCACTCCAGCCGTTTATTCGGGCTGGGTTAATGAACAGCCTGAGCCAGACGGTGATCAAGCTGACTGCGCCAGGCGTACCGGACATCTACCAGGGCAGCGAAGGGCTTAACTTCAGCCTGGTCGACCCGGATAACCGCCGCGAACCGGATTTCACCGCGCTGGCGGAAAACCTCAGCGTAGCGGATGGAACCATTTTTAACGATGCGCAACGCTGGCGAGACGGCAGCGTGAAGCAGTACGTCACCGCCACGCTGTTACGGCTGCGGCCGCATTACCCCGCGCTTTTCCGCTACGGCGACTGGCTGCCGCTGAAGGTGACCGGCGAGCGGGAGGAGAATCTGATCGTTTATGCCCGCATAAAAGATGACGAGGCGCTGATCGTCGCCGTGCCGCGTCTGGTGTTTGACGTCACCGACAATGCGATGCTGTGGGCCAATACTAAGGTGGCCATACCCCAGGAGCTGGCCGGGAAGTACTACCGGGATCTGTTTACCGGTGAGCGTCGCCTTCTGCCAGAGACGCTGGATTTAACGTCTGAAAAGGGATGTTTGTTGGTTCTGCTTACCTGCGAATAATCGAGGAGAACAAAAATGCCAAAGGATACAACGTTTGAAATTCGGGCCGGTCATGGCCAACAGTTGGGCGCAAATTATGACGGAAAAGGAGTGAACTTCGCTCTGTTTTCCGCCCATGCGGAGCGGGTAGAGCTGTGTCTGTTTGATCCTTCGGGAAAAACAGAAATAGCCCGCCTGGAACTGCCGGAATATACCCATGAGGTCTGGCACGGCTATGTGCCGGATCTGAAACCGGGGGCGCTGTATGGTTACCGTGTGTATGGCCCTTACGATCCGGAGAACGGTCACCGCTTCAATCCCAATAAGCTGCTTATTGACCCCTATGCCCGTGAACTGGTGGGTGACATTGAGTGGAACGATGCCCACTTCGGCTATGAGCTGGGACACGATGAGCTGGATCTCAGCTTTGATACGCGAGACAGCGCGCCGTTTACGCCCAAATGTAAGGTCATCGACCCCAATGCCGTCGACTGGCAAGACTCCCGCCGACCCGATATCCCGTGGCCGCATACCGTGGTTTATGAGAGCCACGTAAAAGGCTTTACCCAGCTTAACCCGGCTATTCCGCCTGAACTGCGCGGTACGTTTGAGGGGATGGGGCATAAAGCGTCGGTGGAGTACATCAAAAGCCTCGGCATTACCTCGGTCGAGCTGCTGCCGGTTCACTGGTTCCCTGACGATCAGCACCTGCTCGATCGCGGTCTGAAAAACTTCTGGGGCTATAACTCGCTCGGTTTCTTTGCGCCAGCGTCACGCTATTACGGCCCGGCGGGGATCCAGGGTTTCCGCGACATGGTGCGTGCCTATCATGACGCGGGCATCGAGGTGATCCTCGACGTGGTCTATAACCACACGGCGGAGGGCAACGAGCTGGGGCCAACCCTGTCGTTTAAGGGAATTGATAACTTCTGTTATTACCGCACCATGCCGGATCAGCACCGGTATTACATCAACGACACCGGCACCGGGAACACCGTTAATACTTCCCACCCGCGCGTATTGCAGATGGTCATGGACTCCCTGCGTTACTGGGCAGAATCGATGCAGATTGACGGTTTCCGCTTTGATCTCGGGACCATTCTCGGACGTGAGCCGGAGGGGTTCGATCCGCGCGGCGGCTTCTTCGATGCCGTGACCCAGGATCCGGTGCTGTCGAAGCTGAAGCTCATCGGTGAGCCGTGGGATATCGGCCCGGGCGGGTATCAGGTGGGAGGCTTCCCGCCAGGCTGGGGTGAGTGGAACGACAAATACCGCGATACGGTACGTGAATACTGGAAGGGGGATAACGTCTCTAACGATTTTGCCGCCCGTCTGTTAGGGTCCGGTGATTTATACGATCTGCGCGGGCGTCGTCCGTGGGCCAGCGTCAATTTTATCACCGCGCATGACGGCTTCACGCTGAACGACCTGGTGTCGTACAACGAGAAACATAACGCCGATAACGGGGAAGATAATAACGACGGACATAACGATAACCGGTCGTATAACTACGGCGAAGAGGGGCCGACGGAGAACCCGGATATCATCGCCACCCGCGAGCGGCAAAAGCGCAACTTCCTCACCACGCTCTTCTTCTCCCACGGCACGCCGATGCTGCTGGCAGGCGATGAGTTTGGCCGGACGCAAAAGGGCAATAATAACGGCTATTGTCAGGACAGCGAGATCTCCTGGGTAAACTGGAAAGGGCTCTCTGAAAACGACGAGAAGCTGCGCGACTTTACCCGTCGGTTGATTGCCCTGCGCGCGACGCAGCCGCTGCTGCGACGTGAGAACTGGCGCGACGGGCTGGAGATCCGCTGGTTTAACGCCGGCGGCGGACCGCAGCAGTCGGAACAATGGGACGAGGGCTCCACCCTTGGTCTTGCCATCAGCCGCCCGGATCTTAAGCAGGAAGAGGGCGTCTGGCACGACGTGCTGATGCTGTTTAACCCGTTTGAAGGTACGGTGCCATTCCAGATCCCGCAGTTTGGTGAAGGGGGTTGGGTGCTGGAGCTTTCGACGGCGGATGAGGCCCCCACAGGGGAAATCATCACGGAATCCGTCGATTATGAACTGGCCGGGCGGAGTATGACGCTTTTCCGCCGTCCTTAAAGCGAGGCCGCCGCGCGTGCGGCGGTATCATACAGGGAGGAGATCGCGCGGAGTAACTGCGCGGTCTCGCCAATTGATGCTCCCGGAATGCCGCTTTCCGCATGAATGTTGATCAGGCAGGCCTCCCGCACCTCCCGGTACTTCATGCACAGCGCTTTTCCCTCCTCCGTGGTGGAGAAAAAAAGCTCTTTTCCGGCTTTCTCGCTGGTGACATATCCCGCCTTGACCAGCTTTTTCAGCGCATACGTCACCACGTGGGTATCTTCCACGTTCAGCACAAAGCAGATGTCGGCCAGCTTTTTCTTGCGGTTGCGGTGATTCACATGGTGTAGAAGCGAAACGTCAAAGGCCCCCATATCCGGTTCACCCGCAGCGGTCATGCAGCGCACCATCCATTTGTTAAACGCATTGCTGGTCATGATCAGCGCATATTCCAGCTCTGATAATTCAGCACACCGCTCTGAGACGAGATGACGGGAGGAGACGATTCGCCCGTCCGCAATATCGTCGTGGTTTAACGCTGTCGTCTTTTTCTCTATCGTCATAACGATCCTTCTCCCGAAATGTAAACCCGTCGATAAAATAAGAACATTTTATTGATAAATTGTTTACATGTTTTTGACGTTCAGATATAGCTTTTTAGTGCAGGTTCTGTGGAGCCTGACGCAAAACACAACATCGCGATCGCGCGCCGTAATGCACCGGCTTCGCTCTGCTGCGAAGTATAAAAAATAGCCGTCGGCGCGCAACGCTCACTTTGGATAGGGTAACGTTTATGGACAGTTCTACACTGTTGCCACTTATCGGGATTCCGGTGGTGGTTATTGGTTTTGCACTGCGTTTCAACCCGCTGCTGGTTGTCGTGGTGGCGGGGCTGGCGACGGGCCTGCTGGTTGGCATGGATTTCGGTATGCTGCTGGAAACCTTTGGCGAAAAATTCGTGAATAGCCGATCGCTTGCCACCTTCATTCTGATCCTGCCGGTGATTGGCCTGCTGGAGTATTACGGGCTGAAAGAGCGCGCCCAGGCCTGGGTCGCGAAGATCGCCAGCGCCACCTCGGCGCGTATCCTGATGCTCTACTTTGTCGCCCGCGAAGGGACGGCTGCGCTGGGCCTGATGTCCCTTGGCGGCCACGCGCAAACGGTGCGTCCGCTGCTGGCGCCGATGGCGGAAGGGGCGGCCCTGAATGAATACGGCGAACTGCCGCAGACTATCCGCGACAAAATCAAAGCCCATGCCGCCGCGTGTGACAATATCGCGGTTTTCTTTGGGGAAGATATCTTTATCGCCTTTGGCGCGGTACTGCTGATTGATGCGTTCCTGAAAGAGAACGGGATCGAGGGGATCGAACCGCTGCATATCGGCCTGTGGGCCATTCCGACCGCTATTGCGGCACTGATCATCCATATGACGCGTCTGCTGCGCCTCGACGCCAGCATTCGTCGCGACGTGATGGCCTGGAAAGCAGAGCAGGGTACGCAGGAGATCGCACCATGATGACCCTCATCACCATTAACCGCGTGTATTACCTGATCGGCTTCGTCGTGATGCTGCTGGTTGTGATGACCCTTCGCGACCGCGCTAACCCGAAACGCTATACCACGGCGCTGTTCTGGTTTCTGTTCGGCGGGATCTTCCTGTTTGGCGATCTGATGGTGCAGGAGCTGGGTAAGTCGCTGGCGTATCGCATTATTGGCGGCGCCGTTATCGTGATTGCGCTGCTGGCCGGTTTCGGGCTGGTCGGGAAGGGGCACTATAAAATGTCCACCGAGGAGGAGCGTGTTGCCTCGTCGAACCGGCTGAAAAACTGGCTATTCTTGCCCGCGCTGATGATCCCCGTGGTAACGGTCATCGGGACGCTGTTTCTGAAAGGCGTGTCGATTGGCGGCGTTTATCTGCTCGACCAGAAACAGCTTACGCTGGCGGCGCTCTGCGTAGCCTGCGTGGCGGCTATCCTTACCGGCTGGTGGCTGACAAAAGGTACGCCGCTGCATGCGGTGCGTCAGTCGCGTCGGCTGGTCGATACCATTGGCTGGGCGGTGATCCTGCCGCAGATGCTCGCCATGCTCGGCGGGGTGTTCGTGGTGGCGAATACCGGCGAATCGGTACAAAAGGTGGTCAGCCTGTTTGTGAACCCGGACAGCCGCTTCATGCTGGTGGTCATTTACTGCGTGGGGATGGCGCTGTTTACCATGATCATGGGTAATGCCTTCGCAGCCTTCCCGGTGTTAAGCGCCGGTATCGCTCTGCCATTCCTGATTAACGTCCATCACGGTAACCCGGCGCCGCTGCTGGCTATCGGTATGTACGCAGGCTATTGCGGCACGCTGATGACGCCGATGGCCGCCAACTTCAACATTGTGCCCGCCGCGCTGCTGGAGCTAAAAGACAAATATCAGGTTATCAAGATCCAGATCCCGACCGCGTTAACCCTGCTGGTGGTGAACGTGTTCTTAATGTATTTCCTCGTGTTTCGCTAAGGAGCTGCAATGGAATTAACGCAACATCAGGCTGACGCCTTCGCCAGAATGCCGTTGACCTATTTACGTCAGGAATACCCGAACCACATTATGCATCTGCTCAACGATGACGGCGACGTTCTGCCGCCTCGCGAGCTGCACCCGATCTTTTACGGCTGTTTTGACTGGCACTCTGCGGTGCACGGCTACTGGCTGCTGCTGCGCTGCCTGCGTCTCTGGCCCGAACTGCCGTGCCGGGAAGAGATCATCACTCTGTTCGAAGAACACCTGACCGACGAGAAGGTGGCGAAGGAGCTGGCCTATTTTACCGCGCCGTTCCGCGCGTCGTTTGAGCGGCCTTATGGCTACGGCTGGCTGCTGGCGCTGGCGCAGGAGCTGAAACAGTCGTCACTGCCACAGGCGGAGCGCTGGTACCAGACGCTGCAACCGTTAACGCGGGATATTCGCCAGCGGCTGGTGGATTACCTCAGCAAGCTCACCTATCCCATCCGCGTCGGAACACATTACAACACGGCGTTTGCGCTCGCGCTGGGGCTGGATTATGCCCGGGCGGTGACGGATGACGGGCTTGAACAGGCTATCCTGGACGCGGCGACGCGCTTTTATCATACGGACACGCAATATCCGGCGCATTATGAGCCGGGCGGCGACGAGTATATCTCCGGGGCGCTGACCGAGGCGTTACTGATGAGTAAGGTGGTAGAGAATTTCCCGGCCTGGTTTGATGCGTTTCTGCCTGAAGTGGGTGCCGTTTCAGCGCTGATGAACCCGGCTGAGGTAAGCGACCGCACCGACCCGAAAATCGCACATCTGGACGGGCTTAACCTCAGCCGCGCGTGGTGTATGAAGCACATTGCCCGCGCTTTGCCGGAAAACCACCCGGCGCAACAGGCGTTACAGGATGCCGTTGCGCGCCATCTCTCGGCAAGCGTGGAGCATGTTGTCGGCAGCCACTACAGCGGCGGCCACTGGCTGGCGAGTTTTGCGCTGCTGGCGCTGGAGTAGCGCTTAGTTATATTTTTCGTGCTCATCCTGTTTCCGCAGGATGAGTGATTTTACGCAACCGGCTCGCGCTGACGACGACCGCTACCGCAGAAGCTGCGGCGGCGACCCACAGCGCAACATGAATTGACCTTTCATCTGCGGCCAGCAGAACGGCCACGGCGGCGGCGCCCAGACACTGCCCGAACGTGCGCATAATGGATAAAACACCGGATGCATAGCTCGCATGCTCACGAATAACGTTGGAGAGCATTTCCCGGTTATTGGGACTCTGAAAGCAGCCAAACCCCACTCCGCACACCAGACTCCGCAGGCAGATATCCCACACTGAAGGGCGGTCGGGTAATGTTGCCAGCAGGATCAAACCGACGACAAAAATCATCAGCCCCAGGGTGGATATCGCCGGGGCTGAAATCGTGTCTGCCCACCGGCCTGCATGCGGCGCAATCAGTACGATCCCTAGCGGCCACGGCGTAAACAGCAGGGCAGACAACACCGGACTGTAGCCGTATTCGCTCTGAAACAGGAAGGGCAGCGCAATAAAGGTGATCCCCTGGCTGACAAAAGCAATCATCGACGTGAAGGCCGCGAGGGTAAAACGTTCATTTTTAAACATCATCGGCGGCAGTAAGGGGTTATCCGCGCGGCGGATCTGCCAGATAAACGCCATGCCGCTCAGCGCAGCGAGCATTGTCCAGCAAAGGCTACCGGGATGATAGTCCTGGAGGCTGTTCGCCGCCATGATCGTCGACCCCAACAGCAGCGCCGACAATATGGCGCCCGGGGTGTCGAAAGGCGCTTGCTTTCGAACCGCATCCCGCGGCAGCGCTTTGACCGCCAGCAGTAAGGCGAGGGTGCCGGGAACAACGTTTATCGCAAACAGCCATTGCCAGCTCAGGGTGTGAAGGATCGTCCCGCCCAATACCGGGCCGATAGCGGAGCTGGAGGCGATGAGCAGGGCGTGCAACCCCAGAATGCGGCCAAGCAATTGCCCGGGAAATACGGACCGCAGGATTGCGGGGGCAATACTCAGCGTCGCCGCGCCGCCGATCCCCTGAAGCACGCGCATACCGATAAGCACTTCGGGTGTATTCGCCAGCGCGCAACCCAGTGATGTCAGGGTAAAGGTCGTCAGACCTGCCAGAAATACGGGGCGATAACCCAGGCGGGCCGCAAGCGCCGCGAATATCGCCAGCGTCATCGCAGCCGCCAGCAGATACCCGTTGGCGAACCAGACGGCAATACTGGCAGGTACCTGCATCTCCTGAGCCATGGAGGGCAGGGCAATGTTGATCATGGTGCCATCAAACACGCCCATTAAGGTGGTGGTCATAATTGCGGCCATCACCCGTGCGCGCGCCGGACCAGGCAGTCCTTCGTCGCCGGGTTGACTGGAAAAGAGCATCATCATGTTGTCCTCTGAGAAGAGTGTATGGATGACAAAACTATAAAGATGGCTTTTACAGGGCGGAAGGCGCACCATTTGCACTTTATCGTTGCACGAAACGCCTTATCTGAATGAACAGGAATGAGCGCTATGACCGATCCTGATTTTAATTTACTGATTGCACTCGACATATTGCTGAGCGAAGCGAGTGTCGCAGGTGCAGCACGTCGTCTGAACCTCAGCACCTCGGCCATGAGCCGGACATTAAGCAGGTTACGTGACGTTACAGGCGACCCGATCCTGCTGCGCGCCGGACGTAACATGGTACTAACCCCGTGGGCCGAAGCGACCCGGGATCGCGCCAGACGTGCAGTGCACGAGGCGAGGGCGGTATTGCAGCCCTCAACTGAAACGTTCAGCGCGCAAAGTCTGGCGCGTCTTTTTACCATCAGGGCAAACGATGGTTTTGTGGTGGCGTTTGGGCCTGCGCTCATAGCGGCTGTGGCCGACGCCGCGCCGGACGTCTGTATACGCTTCGCGCCTAAGCCGGAAAAAACGTCGCGCTATCTTCGGGAAGGGCTGGTTGATCTGGAGATTGGCGTCCAGAGCAATATGGGGCCTGAAATACGGCTGCAACGGTTGTTTGAGGATCGATTTGTGGGCGTCGTGCGTAAGGGACACCCGCTGGCTAAGCAGGCAGAAATAGGCGTGAAGGATTATGTCGCCTGGGGCCATGTGGTAGCGTCACCCGAGGGCGCGTTGCACGGTTCCGTTGACGATGCGCTGGCCGAACTGGGGACAAAACGTAAAATCGTCAGCGTCGTACCGGGATTTCCGACGGCACTGTCCGTGGCGCTGGAATCAGATCTTATCGCCATGATACCCGCGCTCTATTTACTCAATCAGCAGGTAACGGACCAGATACACGTTTTCGAGCTGCCGTTCAGAAGCCGTCGTATTACGGTATCGCAGATGTGGCACCCAAGAATGGAACGCGACCCTGGTCACCGCTGGCTGAGAGAGCGAATTCTTGCGATATGCGGTGTGGCGAGGTCAGACATGATTAAGGGTTCTGTATAGCGATTGCTATACACAGCGCTTATGCTATGCTTGTAAAGCAATTGCTATACAAGAGGTATACCTATGAAATCAGATGTTCAACTCAATCTCAGAGCCAAAGAATCCCAGCGGGCGCTTATCGATGCCGCCGCAGAGATCCTCCATAAATCACGCACGGACTTCATTCTGGAGATGGCCTGTCAGGCAGCCGAGAATGTGATCCTCGATCGGCGTGTATTCAATTTTAACGATGAACAGTATGCTGAGTTCATTGACATGCTCGATGCCCCGGTCGCGGACGATCCTGCCATAGAAAAACTGCTGGCAAGGAAACCTCAGTGGGACGTGTAACAGCACCAGAGCCCTTATCCAGCGTCCATCAACTGGCGGAGTTCGTCAGCGGAGAGGCCGTGCTTGACGAATGGCTAAAACAAAGAGGTCTGAAAAACCAGGCGCTCGGCGCAGCCCGAACGTTTGTCGTTTGTAAAACGGGCACGAAGCAGGTCGCGGGATTTTACTCTCTGGCTACCGGCAGCGTTAACCATACGCAAGCGACAGGTAATCTGCGGCGTAACATGCCGGATCCCATTCCCGTGATTATACTTGCCCGTCTGGCTGTGGATGTCTCGTTACGCGGAAACGGGTTGGGAGCCGATTTACTCCACGATGCGGTTTTACGCTGTTATCGGGTAGCTGAGAATATCGGGGTGCGAGCGATCATGGTTCATGCACTCACTGAGGAAGCCAAAGCGTTTTATATCCACCATGGTTTTAAAGCATCGCAGACTCAGGAACGGACACTGTTTCTCAGGCTTCCTCAGTAGAGGCAAAGGGAGGGGGTAGGATGCGATGGGCTTATCTGACGAGGGATAGGCTTCATAATATCCAATTTAACATAATATACATTATGCGCACTAAGGTTGTAACAGCAAAATTGTAATGTCCGTTCTGGGATAAGGATAAGTTAAGTGTACATCACATAGATTCACCATCGAGGGATTCTGATGACGGCACACGCAGCGGAGTTTTTCACTATGGACAAAGTTAACCGACTCAAAATCATTCAGGACGTTGTCGTCCAGCCTCTGACCACACTGATGGCCGCGCAGCGCCTTGATATTTCAGACAGTCACAGCCAACGCCTTCTGTTGCGTTACAATGAATCTGGCCCACTGGGTATGGCTGGCCGTCGTCGCGGGAAACCCGGCAATAATCAACTACCGGATGGTCTTGCCCGGTACGCATTCAATATTATCCGCGAAAGCTATACTGACTTTGGGCCTACGCTGCCAGCGAGGAACACGAAGAACTGCACGATGTTCACCTGTCAAAATATTGGGAAGTACATTGAGGTCTGGCATTACCCGGATGGCCGGAAAGAACTCAGGCTAAACGGAGTCATCCTTCCCTACTTCACTTATAATCGTATTCAGGAAATTGATTAGGCTGCTATCGTGGACAACAAGCGCCTCGGGCAGATTCCTTAGTTTATTAAGCTGGTTCAGGACAAACGTTAGAAGATTATTTATACTCTGAATTCTTTTTCCGGTAGTGAGTGACCTGTATGGAAGAATGATAAATGCCCGACATGAGCGAAGAACGGAAGTTCTGAATGCTACTAACATTGAGATGCCTTGAGTCATAACAAGCAAGTCAACATAGTTGGCTTAAGGATAATGATCAATTTCAGCTGATAACTAATAAATGGAAATGTTTTACTATAATAAAATGTGGTTTTGAGGGGTTAGGGATTGAACTTATATGAAATTTTATAGCATAGATTATCTACAAATGCAGTCTAATATCAATGATTATTTAAAATACATAGTTATATTTAGTACTTTATTTATCTTGATCGTTGTTTTTAGCCTGTATATGCGTCATCGCCTGCAAACCAAATATCGTGACTTAACAATCATAGTTTTCTTGTTTTTGCTCTTCATTTCTGGTGTTCAGTATGCTGATTATACTGATAGTCAAAATATACATTCCCAATCCTCGCAAATGGTTAATTTTGTTAGGCTCCTATCACAAAAAAAAGATGTGAATGTAAATGCTATATTTTCCAGTTCCGTACAACTCTCTGATGGCATTATCGTTAAAATTAGTGATGTTTTTTATCGCGTCAATTTGAGCCCGGATCAAAAAACATACAATTTAGTAGAGGTTTCGTTAGTAAACCCAGAAATAGAAATCATAACAAACTGAGGTGTGGAAATGATAATTTATTTACCTATCATTATAAAGTTGGGCCTGGGGATACTGTGTTTAATTGTTCAAATAAATCTTATGGGAAAAGGAAATCTGGCCCCCTCATCTGCAATGGACCAGGTTCAAAACTATGTGCTGGGGGGAATTATAGGAGGCGTAATTTACAACGAATCTATATCGGTTCTTCAATTTATTCTGGTACTAATCATATGGACTCTTTTGGTCTTCGCTCTTAAATTCCTGAAGGAAAACAATCGATTAATTAAAAGGATAATTGATGGGAAACCGATTACCTTAGTACACAATGGCAGTGTTAATGTTAAGGAGTGTTTACGGAATGGTGTTTCTGCAAATGATCTAATGTTCAAATTAAGAGCAAATGGAATTTATGAGATAGAACAACTAAAACGCGTCGTTCTCGAACAAAATGGGCAATTAACCATCATACAAAGTGGCGATGAAAATATACGCTATCCAATTATAGTGGACGGTTTGGCCAACCATGACCTGCTAGAAATCCTTAATAAAGACAGTGAATGGTTAGAAACTGAAGTTACAAAGAAAGGCTTCAGTAAAATTAGTGAAGTATATTTAGGTGAGTACTTGTCAGGTAGGATTAATTTATACGGATATGAAAAATAACATCCAAACAATAACACCATTTTATCAGGAGGCAGCCATTTCTGGTGTGCCTCCGCCTGAGAATATTGACATTAACGTCCGCTCCTGGCACAGATCAAATATTTGAGCTTTGCGCTGCCCCGGGCATCTGAACTTGGCTTTGACAATGATGTGGAGACTCAATATTAATCTAAAACATTATGATTAAGAGAACATATTTTTTGTTCTCGCCAGCAGGAATGCCGTAACTGAGGTGGCGTCAGTGATTTTGCCGTCACGTATTAATTGAGCAAAGGCACTAATTTTAATTTTTTTCACCGTCAGGCCGTATTCTTCCTCCTCCAGTTGCTGGCCGGTAAATGTCAGCTCCGTGGCAAGGTAAATATGATAACCCTGGGCTGAATAACCCTGTGCGAGCTTTTGATAACCGACGTACTCCATTTTCCCGGCGCTTAACCCGGTTTCTTCTTTAAGCTCGCCTCTGGCAACGTCTTCAGGTGCAGCGTCGCGAGAACATTCCCAACTTCCCTGAGGGAGTTCTGTGGTTCTCTGGCCCAGAGGGTATCGGTATTGTTCAACCAGATAGATTTCATCATTCTCAACCGGAATGATGACCACGAAATCATCTTTTTCAATGACGGAATAAAGCCCCTCGCTCCCATTGGCTCTCAGAATCCGGTCTTCCTTTAGCGACATCCAGCGGTTACGATAAATCTGTCTCGATTCCAGTGTTTTTATCTCTTTCTTCACGGTAAGCCCCTGATTTCTTTGCTTGTAGCTCTCTAACAGTAACGTTAACGCCTTCACCGTGCAATACATCAACGCTCATAACTGTCGTTACAGTCTTGCGTGTTCTCTACGGCAGTCACCTGCACATCCTTGAAGCGCAACCCATCCACACCGGAAATTTTCCCGAACTCTGACGCGTCAATCAAAATTCCGTCCAGTGTTAATCCGGTCACAGGACGCTCCGGATACCCCTCAATGAAAAATGCCCGCGAGAAATATTTGTTGTCTGAGCGATGCGCCGACATATTTTTAATCGTCAGTCCGCTGACCGCAGTAAGACCGGCTTCGCCCTCAACACCTTCAGCCAGCTTGCGCCAGTGTTCTGGTTTATCAGATAAATTTCCCCGGTCGCCATAGCTGTACTGCGGAAACCAGTTCAGCTGGATCAGCACCGGAAAACGCACGTCCGTAAGATGTAAATTTTGGACGGTGATATCACGGATAAATCCGCCCCGGTTGCGGGCCGACTTAATGCGAAACCCGACGCCCGTACCGTTAAACGCGTTATCTTCTATCAGGACGCGTTCAATGCCGCCTGAGGTTTCGCTCCCCAGCGTGATCCCGGACCCCTTATTCAGCGTACAACCGCGAATCACGATATCCCGTGCGGTACGTGCTTTTTGCGCCGCTTCGCGTCCTCGTCCTGATTTGATGCAGATATTGTCGTCATTACAGGAAACAATACAGCGTTCAACTCGCACCTGTTCACAGGAATCGATATCAATCCCGTCGGTGCTCGGCCCCGCAGAATTGCTGATTTGCACGCCCTCAACCGTGATACGGCGCGAATAACAGAGGTGCATGTTCCAGAATCCGGACTCCCGACTGGTAAAATCACGCAGCAGAATGCTCTGGCTTTCAAAGACCAGGATATTGCGCGGACGCTGACAGTCGTAATCAACCACCCAGCGCAATCCTCTGGCGCTGTAATCGCCGACCATGCCGCTGCGCTCGTCATCGCCCCAGAAGCGTTGCCACCAGATAACACCCTGCCCGTCTATCGTGCCTGTACCGGTAATGCTGACGTTTTCACAATCGATGATATTAATAATGCCTGCCGGCCAGCGCATATCAATGCCGGCCACCCGGGTATTTATCAGGGGATAATCAGCCAGATCCTGGCTGCCAACGAGCTGTGCGCCCGCGTCCAGGCGAAGCGAAACACCGCTTTTCAGAAACAGTGCGCCGGTCAGAAAACGGCCTTGCGGAATAACAATGACATCGTTCTGTTGAGCACTATTTATGGCCTGCTGAATGGCAGACGTTGACAGGCGTTGCGCGGTTGGGTCCGCGCCGCACGCCAGAATGGAGATCGCTTTCATGGCTTGTCCTTAAACAGATGAAAGCCTTAGTCTAGAAATCCGCGTGAAGGATAACCTTTGTCTGTTTGACAGCCACGCGGTCAGGCTGGCAAAAAAACAGATATTTACTGGCTTGCGATCACCGCAACGCCCTTTTCTTTCAGAGCGCTCACCCAGCGTTCATCCGTTGTGTTTTCAACAACCAGCGTATTCACCAGCGACAGGTCGCCAATCACAAACGCCGAGGCCGTGTTGATCTTTTCCGGTGAGGCCAATACCACCGTTTCCGCCGCTCTGCCGGAAAATGCACGTTTGATGCACGCTTCTTCGTAATCTCCGGTGGTCAGCCCGGCCTCAGGATGGACGCCGGTGACCCCCATGAAGAACAGATCCGCATGAATATTATTGATGCCTTCAATAGCGGCCGCGCCGACCGTGACGATGGAGTGTTTATACAAACGACCACCAATCAGGATCACCTCTATGCATGGATGGTCGACCAGCCCCAAAGCGATACCCGGGCTGTGCGTCACCACGGTTATCCGTAAATCGGGTGGTAAGAACGTAATAAGTTCGGAGGTGGTCGTCCCGCCATCAATGATCACCACCTGCCCCGGTGAAATGAGCTGCGCGCCTCGCCGTGCCACGCGTTTTTTTGCATCCATTTTAACGGACTGACGCTCGGCAAAAGGCGCAATCGCTGACGATGCTGGCAGTGCGCCGCCGTGAACACGCTGCAAACGCCCTTCTGCCGCCAGTTCACGTAAATCCCGGCGGATAGTGTCCTCAGACACCGAGAAAAAGAGGCTGAGCGCAGTAGACTGGACCTGACCTTCCGCCTCCAGTTTTTCCAGAATCAACTGTTTACGCTGGCTTGTGAGCATGAATTATTCCTGTTGTTGCACGATACGCCTTGTATTTGCACGATAGTGCTGTTTATGATGCTTACTCTACGAGAGGAGAGCCAAACGTGCAATCAAAACGTGCAGATATACGCATCATCAACAGCGAAACGTTGTCCGACAACTGGTATAACCTGAAAAAATACATTTTTGACCTCAAGCGCAGCGATGGCGACTGGCAGCGACAAGAGCGTGAAGTGTATGACCGGGGGAATGGCGCGACGATCCTGCTCTATAATCGCGACAGCAAAACCGTCATTCTGACGCGTCAGTTCCGTTTCCCGGTGTTTATAAATGGTCACGAAGAGGATCTCATTGAGGCGGCCGCCGGGTTGCTCGATAACCTTGACCCGGAAAGCCGGATTAAGGCCGAAGCGGAAGAAGAAACCGGGTATAAGGTGACGCGCGTAGAGAAAATTTTTGAGGCCTATATGAGCCCGGGCTCGGTTACCGAGAAACTCTACTTCTATCTGGCGGAATATCACCCGCAGGATCGGACCAGCGCAGGCGGCGGCGTTAAAGCAGAGGGAGAAGATATCGACGTACTGGAAATGACGCTGGACGACGCGCTTCGGAGCATTGAAAATGGGCAGATTGTCGACGGAAAAACCATCATGCTGCTCTATCACCTGGCCCTGAAAGGCATTTTATAATCTCACCATTAGCCAGATACCTGCCCCGGCGCAGGTATTTGCCTGTGCTATTCTTGCTGAACACCTCAACATGGAGATGCGAAAATGGCCGACTGGGATCCCTCTCTTTATCTACAGTACAGCGCAGAACGCACACGTCCCGCCGCTGAGTTACTCGCCCGGGTGCCGCTTGCTGACATAACCTCTGGCGTGGATTTGGGCTGCGGGCCAGGCAACAGCACCGCGCTGCTGAAACAGCGCTGGCCTTCTGCGCAGATCGCCGGCGTGGATAATTCCCCGGCCATGCTGGAGGAAGCCCGACAGGCCCTGCCAGACTGCCACTTTGTTGAGGCGGATATCCGGCACTACAAACCTGACCAGCCGCTCAGCCTGATCTACGCCAACGCCTCACTGCAATGGATCCCGGACCATTACCACCTTCTGCCACACCTGGTTTCGCTGCTCCAGTTAAACGGCGTGCTGGCGGTGCAAATGCCTGACAACTGGCTTGAGCCGACGCACGCCCTGATGCGTGAAGTTGCCTGGGAACAGGGCTACCCCGATCGTGGCCGCGAGCCATTGCCGGGTATCCATGCCTACTACGATATTCTGACGGAAGCGGGATGCGACGTGGATATCTGGCGCACCACCTACTTCCATCAGATGAGCTCTCATCAGGCGATTATTGACTGGGTCAGCGCGACGGGGTTACGGCCGTGGTTACAGGAACTCAACGAAAGCGAGCAGAAAAACTATCTGAAACGCTACCTTGAGCTGCTGGAAGAGCAGTATCCGCTCCAGGAGAACGGGCAGATACTGCTGGCTTTTCCGCGCCTGTTTATGGTGGCTCAGCGGGTTCCGTAAGCCGGATCAGGAACGCGCTTCCTTGAGCAACTGCTGAATCACGGCCTCCTGCTTGTCGTAGTTCCCCTCGCCAAACGCGGTGTAACGCAGTTGCCCTTTCGCATCGAAATAGTAATGTGCTGGCCAGTACTGATTTCCGAACGCGCTCCAGATTTTGTAATTATTATCCGTCACTACGCGGTACGGCAGCTGCCATTTATTGACCGCGTTTTTCACAGATGATAACGGCTTTTCCCAGGGGTATTCCGGGGTGTGGACACCAATCACCACCAGACCTTCAGACTGATATTTCTTCGCCCAGTCACGCACATGCGGAAGGGTATGCTGGCAGTTGATACAGTCCCAGGTCCAGAAATCGATAAGCACAACTTTCCCGCGCAAGGCCTCAGACGTGACAGGGTCACCGTTTACCCAACCCGTACCGCCGCTTAATGACGGTAGCTGGCTGCCCGGCGTCGCGTCAGCGACCGGTTGCAGTTTCACCTGCGTGGAGGTTGGTTGCGCAAGGCTCAACAGGGCGTTTTCCAGCTGGTCGGCAACACCGTTGGCGCCTTTCAGGGCTGAGGTCATTCCGCTGGCGTTGAACGCAACGGCGGCTAACATCATCACTCCCGCTCCCTGACGCAAACGTGCCATCAATGCGGATTTGGCTCTCAGAGGGGTTATCAGCTTACGGCCCCCCGCGACAAGCAGCCCCAGCATCAACGCGCACCCGCTGCCGTAAGCGGCTAACAGCGCTCCGGTTGCGATGGCCGAGTGGCCCGCAATATTAATGCTGAAGATCGCCCCGAGAATCGGTCCGGCACAGGGGGACCACAGCAGCCCAACGGCCAGCCCTGCCAGAAAAGCCGAAACCAGACCGCGTCGCTGCATGCTGTGGGTATTGAGAACGTTTCCCGCGCTGACCGCCGGGCGGGCAATGCGCTGAGCGAACTGCGGGAAGATCAGGGCCAGGGCGGCAATGCTCAGTACCAGCAGCGCAATCCAGCGACCGATAACGGTGGCGTCAGCGATCCACTCGCTGGCAACCGTTACTACCATCGCCACCAACATGAACATCACAATCATTCCCGCCAGAAGCGCCAGAATGTGTTTGCGCTGCCCCTGAAAGCCGGCGAACAGCAGAGGAATGACGGGAAGCGTGCACGGACTGAGCAGACTAATCATGCCGCCTAAAAAAGCGATTATCATAAACATAACGACCTCACGATACGGTTGCTGCGAAGATGCAGTGAGGTCATTTCATCGTACGAATGTGTTCAGGCCGTGTGTGAAAAGCTGGATTTTGTCTGCCTGCGTATCGGCGCGGGGTGCAGATACACAGGCGTACAATTAACCGCGCGGAAGGATCACGCTTACGGCCAGCCCTCCCTCTGCCCGGTTTGCAAGATGCAATTTCCCGTCAAGCTGGGCGGTGAGCTGCGCGGCAATGGCGAGGCCTAACCCGGTGCCGCCCGTTTCCCGGTTGCGCGACGTTTCAACCCGGTAGAACGGCTGTAACACCGCCTCCACTTCTGCCTCCGGGATGCCAGGGCCGTTATCCATAATGCGGATCGCTACCTGCCTTTCATTTTCATCAATCTCTATTACCGCGCTCTCGCCAAACTTCAGCGCATTATCGAGCAGATTGGTCATTACCCTGCGCAATGCCTGGGGACGAGTGACGATCGGCAGACGCGCATTGCGTGCATGAAACTGCACGTTTTTACCAATGTCCTGATAATCACTGGCGATGCTGTTAACCCACGCATTCAGCTCCAGCTTCAGCGTGGTCTCTTCCAGAGATTCTGATGACCGGGCATAGGCAATCCCCTCCCGTACCAGGCGCGACATATTATCCAGGTCGCTCAGCAGCTTATCGCGGAGTTCGGGCTGATCCGCCATTTCGATCCACAGCTTCATGCGCGTGATGGGCGTCTGGAGATCGTGAGAAATGGCCGCCAGAATCTGCGCGCGTTCACGCAGATAGGTCTGTATCCGCGACTGCATCTCATTAAAAGCGTGCGCTGCCTGGCGCACCTCAACCGGACCTTTTTCAGTCATCGGAGAATGGGCCGCAGGATCGAGGGAATCAACCGCGCGCGTGAATTGCAGGAAGGGCCGGACAACCTGGCGCACGGCAATCCAGGAGCAGAGCGCGACAAGTAACAGCTGAAGAACCAGCACCACGGGCAGCCAGCTGGCGACAGGCGGCATGCGCGGGATCAGATCGATGGTGAGCGGTGCGCCGTCGCGGAGCGTCAGATGGGCCTGAATATGGGAAACAGGCCCCGGCACCGCCGTAAACTGAAGCGGATATTGGGCTGAAAGCGTCTCTTTCAGAGTTCGAATCGCATCCCGCGAGCGCTTGTCCGTTGGCGCGGCGCCTGCCTCGCCGGGGCCAAGGATATAACGATAATTACCGCGACTCAGCCGTTCCAGCCACTCTGGCCGCTCTTTGGCCGGAAGCCGGTCGAGAATGGCCACGCTGGTCGCCACGTCGTTCTCAAGATTGCCCAGCATAACCGTGCGCGCGCTGCGCATTCGCTCAACCATGACCAGCGTCAGGCTGAGCGCGTTAGCCAACAAGAGTCCAAGCAGCACAATGATCAGCAGCCGGGCGAGTAAGGTGCGGGGCCACAGCGTCATTCATTGGCCTCGACGATGGTCACCGGCATGGTAAAAACGTAGCCTTCGCTGCGAACGGTTTTAATGTAGGCGGGCGTGCGGGCATCTTCATTCAGACGCTGTCGCACGCGGCTCACCAGGAGATCAATCGAACGCTCAAACAGCTCGGCATCACGTCCCTGCGTCAGGTTCAGCAGCTGGTCGCGGGTCAGCACCCGTTGAGGATGATCGAGGAATACGCGCAAAAGGCGATATTCCGCCCCGCTGAGCGCCACAACCATACCCTCGTTATCAATCAGATGACGCGCCACGGTATCCAGCTGCCATTCACCGAACACCACCAGGCGCCCTGCCTCGGTCACCTGAAGATTAGGCGGCATAGTACGAAAACGACGCAGGATGGCTTTGATTCGCGCCAGCAGTTCGCGGGCCACAAACGGTTTCACCACGTAATCGTCGGCGCCCATCTCCAGCCCCAGGATGCGGTCCGTGTCCTCGTTGCGCGCGGTGAGCATCAGGATCGGCAGATCCTTATGCCTGCTGCTGCGCAGCTGTCGACACAGCGTCAGGCCATCATCGCCGGGCATCATCACGTCCAGCACCACCAGGTCGATATGCTGTTTGTCGAGCACTACGCGCATCTCTTTCCCGTTCGCCGCACCAGAGGCGTGATAGCCGGATTTCACGAGGTAATCGACAATCAGTTCACGAATATCCCTGTCGTCATCGACGACAAGGATGTGATCAATATGCTCCACCGCAGGCTCCTGATTAAGAGGTAACGGATTGAAAATAGCACATATCAGAGCTTATCCGCGTCGACAACTGCTTTAACAAAGTCCTGCGGATCTTCCTGCGGCGGGTTGTGGCCAACCGTTGCGCCGAAAGTACGGTGCTCATATTTTCCGGTGAATTTCCCCGCATAGGCTGCGGGTGCAGGATGTGGTGCCCCGTTGTTACCGCCCTCGATGGTGATGGTCGGCACCGTAATGTTCGGCAGCTTAGCCAGCTTTTGTTCGTAGGCGTCATATTTCTGCTCCCCCTTCTCCAGCCCCAGACGCCAGCGGTAATTACTGAGCGTGACGGCAACGTGGTCCGGGTTATCGAGGGATTTGGCGCTCGCATTGAAGGTGGCATCGCTGAATTTCCAGTCAGGCGAAGCCTGGGACCAAATCAACCGGGCAAAATCGTGCGTATTTTTAGCATAGCCTTCCGCACCGCGCGGCGTTGCGAAATAGAACTGATACCACCACTGAACCTCTGCCTTCGGCGGTAAAGGCTGTTTGCCAATCGCCTGGCTGCTGATCAGGTAGCCACTCACCGAGACCAGCGATTTCACGCGTTCCGGCCAGAGCGCCGCAACGATATCCGCGGTACGCGCCCCCCAGTCATAACCGGCAAACACCGCCTGTTTGATGTTCAGGGCGTCCATCAGATTAACGATATCTTTCGCCATCGCCGCAGGCTGGCCGTTTCGCGGTGTTTTATCAGAAATAAAGCGCGTGGTGCCGTACCCGCGCAGGGACGGCACAATGACACGATACCCTTTCGCAGCCAGCGCGGGGGCCACTTCAGCGTAGCTGTGAATGTCGTACGGCCAGCCATGCAGCAGGATCACCGGTTGCCCCTCTTTCGGCCCGATATCGACATAACCGACGTTAAGATCGCCAGCGTTAATCTGTTTTACCTGGTTGAAGGCCGACGCGTAATCCTTGCCCATCGCTTCCGCCTGACAGGACATCACGGTGCCAAGCGAAACGGTCAGGGCGACTGCTGAGTATGCGAGTTTGTTAAACATGATGTTATCTCCTGGTGAGTTCAGTTGACGGAGATATAACACCATGCGTTTGTATAAAGGATGTGTGCGGATGCGGCTTTATTACATACCTGTGTATGTATCACAGACGCAGATACAGTGTGATACAAACCCGGTTAAGGGGTGATTCGGTACCGGACGTAATCGTCGGCTTCACCATAGTGGTCATACAGCTTACGCGCCGGATTGTGCATGCGGGTTACCCAGTAGAGTTTTGACCACCCTTCCCGCTTACCCTCATCGATCAGGGCGTCGATAAGCGCTTTACCCGCCCCTGCGCCACGTTCGGCAGCGTCAACAAATAGATCTTCCAGATAGCAAACGGGCGCGGTTGACCAGGTCCCTTCATGCAGGACACACATGGCGAAGCCGATGACGCTGCCGTCTTTCTCCACGACCCGGCAAAACAGGGGTGATGAATCTGCGAGCGCCCTGTCCCAGGTGGCCGTGGTAACGGACTCGTCAAGGTAGCACTCATAAAAATGGGTATAGCCATCCCACAGCGGTCGCCATTGTGGGTAATCTTCTGCGCATAAAGGGCGTACGGTTAGCGTCATCTGTTCTGACCTTACAAATCAATTGCCATTTCAATACAGCGTAAATGCGCGTCGGCCATACGCGAGTAATGCGTATTTTCACCCAGCATGGCAAAACCCACTAGATTTTGCAGCCATGGCGAATCGCTTCGTTACGGACGTGCCAGAGTGTTTCGGCTTCTTCGGGCCTGGCTTTTCTCAGCATCATATAACCCCTTTTATGGATAAACCTGAATAACAAAAGCACGACCAAATAGAATGTGATATTGATGAAAATACCAGAACCCAAACAAAAGCATAACGCTTAATTATGGAGATCAGCGGATGACCATACCCACGCTTACCACCGAGCGCCTGATATTACGCCCCCTGCTTGCAGAAGATGCCGTCCAGATCCAGCAACGCTATCCGCGCTGGGAGATTGTCCGCTATATGGTGGCTTCAGTCCCCTGGCCCTACCCGGAAAACGGTGCTGAAAACTACGTCAACAACGTTGCACTGCCCGATATGGCCAAAGGGATTGCGTGGTTCTGGACGATTCGCCGTCGCGAAGCGCCTGACGAACTGATGGGGTTGATTTGCCTGTATGACGTGGAGGACAACAATCGGGGCTTCTGGCTCGCGCCGGAATTTCAGGGCCAGGGATATATGCGCGAGGCGAGTATTGCGGCCACGGATTACTGGTTCAATACGCTTAACAAACCGGTGTTGCGCGCGCCGAAAGCGGCGGCCAACAGCCGCTCCCGACGTATTTCAGACAGCAGCGGCATGCGGCTCATCAGGACGGAGAAGAAAGCCTATGTCAGCGGCCTGCTGGATTCGGAGCTGTGGGAAATCACCCGCGACGAGTGGAATGCCCGTCAGGTCAGCTGATAATGCTTATCAGGCATCAGTCTTTCAGGGATGTTCTCTTCATCGTTCATCTGCAACAGATCGCGCTCCATCATGTTGCAGATGGCGTCCAGCGGCAGATCGTTATCTTCTGTCCCAAACGGATCTTCCAGCTCTTCCGCCAGCGTGTCCAGCGAGATAAAGGTGTAGGAAATCAGCGCAGAGACAAAGGGCGTCATGTAATGCAGATCAACTACCAGCGCAAACGGCAGCATGATGCAGAACAGATACACCGTCCGGTGCAGGATCAGCGTATAGGCAAACGGGACTGGCGTATTGGCGATACGCTCACAGCCAGCCAGCACGATGGACATATCATTCAGGCGGTTGTTAAGGCTGTGAAACAGGATGTCTGAAAGCTGCCCGCTACGCCGCCGCACGGCCAGCCATTCCCCCATGATCAGCAGGATACGGTTCGCCGGTGAGTTGGCGCCCATCACGTTGCGTAAATCGTGAGGCGCCAGATAGCGAGACAGCTGATCGGCATTGGTTTCTCGGCGCAGGGTCATACGTAGACAGTTAGCAAAGGCGATTTGCAGGCGAACAAACTCGCCGAGATGTTTATCATCCGGTAAGGTGTTTTTTACCTCGCGAAACAGCGAGCGCGCCGCTATCATCAACTGCCCCCAAAGCAGACGTGCCTCAACGTAGCGGGAATAACAGGCGTTATTACGGAATCCCAGGAAGATGGCAATAGCCACACCCAGAATGCTGAACGGCGCGACGGTAAACCGAATGCCCAGCGAGGTATACCACGGCAGCATGACAATCACGGCGATGGAAAGCAGGAAGTTAAGCAGCAGTCGGGTATAAATTTTGGGGAGTACCGAACCATGCCAGACAAAAATCAGTTGCAGCCAGTGCTGTTGAGGTCGAACAATCATAATCAGCTTCAGATAAGTAAAGAGCGCGGCTATTAAACGTGATCCCCCTCACGGTTGCAAGCTTGTTACTAATTCATTGCATTTTCTGACCTGCAAAGCTTTACGCGCACGGTGCTGCATGTGCTTTTTAAAAAAAGAGCACATAGTATGTTGTAACTAAATAGGGTCTGTAAAAAACCCGGCAAACGCCGGGCATCATGATTAGCAGAGCGGTTTCACCGCATCGCGCATGCCTTTGCTTAAAATCGCATCCAGATCCTGCGCAACCTGTTCTACCAGTCCGTTCACCTGAGTCAGATCCTGCTCCCAGTGCTCGCTCACGCTTAACACCGACGATACCAGCTCACGGGTAGTGACCTGTTTGTCGTGATGTTGCGTCCACAATTGCTGGTAACGTTCAAGCCAGTGCGCATCGTCCTGCACCGGATAAGGCTCACCGTTGCGTTCGGCGCGGTAGAACGCAATCAGCGCCGCCAGGGCAAAGGTCAGGCGTGCTGGCAGTTTGCCGGTCGCCTTCTGCCCTGCCAGCAGTTGCGGCAGAATGCGGGTGCGGTACTTGGTCATCCCGTTCAGGGCAATCGACAGCAGCTGATGCTTAATGTACGGATTACGGAAACGCCCCGTTACGGCACTGGCGAAGGAGTGCAGCTCGTCGCGCGGCAGATCAAGGACCGGAATAATCTCCTCATAAATAGCCTTCTCTACGAACGCGCAAATTTCCGCGTCGTTCATGGCTTCCCCTACCGTATCCAGGCCGGCCTGAAAAGCGACCGGAACCAGCGCCGTGTGCGCGCCGTTGAGGATCGCCACCTTACGCTCTTTATACGGTTTGATATCGTCAACAATCAGGACGTTGAGTGGGTATTTATCCAGGCGCAATTCAGCTGCAAGTGATTTCGGCCCCTGAATAACAAACAGATAGAAATGTTCCGCCGTGTCGAGGAAGCTGTCGTGATAGCCCAGCCCGGCTTCCAGCTCTGCCACCTCATCACGCGGATAGCCGGTAACAATGCGGTCAACCAGCGTCGAACAGAAAGTGTTAGCATCATTCAGCCACGCAATGAATGCCGCCGGCAGCGCCCACTCCTGTGCATAGCGCAGCACCAGTTCACGCAGGGCATCGCCGTTGTAGTCGATGAGTTCGCAAGGAATGATAATCCAGCCTTTATCCGCTGCCCCGTTAAAGTGGGTAAAACGCTCGAACAGCAGACGCGTCAGTTTGGCCGGATAGCTGACAGCTGGCGCATCGTCAAACTTATCCCCCGCGTGATAGCTGATCCCCGCCTCCGTGGTATTGGAGAAGACAAACCGCATGTCCGGGTTATGGGCGAGCTTCAGAAATTCATCGTACTGGCTGTAGACGCTGATTTCACGATTCACGGAACGAATAAGACGCGCATCGCTTACCGCTTCCCCCTGCTCATTCAGACCGCGAATAATCGTTGTATACAGACCATCCTGGGTGCTCAGGGACGGCGGAAAATCGCTCTGGATCGGCCGCACAATCACCACACCGGCATTGAGATTGGTATGCTCGTTTAAGAGGTCGATTTGCCAGTCAACGAACGCGCGCAGGAAGTTACCTTCGCCAAACTGGATGATACGTTCAGGATAGCGCGCACCGGGGAAATCACGACGGTTGAGTGTGTTCACAATGGAGGTCCTTGATTATTAGTCATACAGCCTGATAAGATTGGTGTGATAACTTATCAAAACTTCAGGACCAGAACCCCTGTCTGGATCAACTCAGGACACGATGGTGAAAAATAATCACAGAAATTTATAGAACACCGAGGTCGCCGTCATGTCCCCGTTCGGCATCAGGGCGTAGCGTGGGATCTCCCCCGCCTTTTGCCAGCCTGCTCTCTGGTAAAACGTCTCCGCGCCGCTGCCGGTTGAGGTATCAAGCACCAGTACCGTAAGCGCTTTTTCACGTGCAACCGCCTCCAGGGCTTCCATCAGCGCCATTGCCGCCCCTTTACGGCGCGCTTTCTCATGAACCAGCAATTTCGCAACATCTGCACGGTGCGGCTGGTTTTCAGGCTGATCGGTGATCAGCTGGACCGTGCCAACCAGCCCCTGCTCCGCATCAAAACAGCCCAGGACGGTACGCTCGTCGCGCCCGACGCTGTCTGCGACGCCGACCCAGAAGGTTTGGGCTTTCCCGGCAGAAAAAGGCAGCATAAAGCTGACGGAGGCGCCGCCGTTGACACAGTTCATGAGAATATCGTTCAGGGCATCGATGTGGGTGAGGATGTCCTGCCGGGAGAGAGGTTTAATCAGCATGGGAGAGTTCATTGTGCGTCCTTAGGTTGAATCTCTCCACTTTGCTATTAACATTTTTGTAACGCAATAAGTGATGACATAGGATTTCGTTATGTCATTTTTCGCCGTGGTGTTGCCGCTTCATGGCGTACATCTGCGCATCCGCATGCTTTAACCACGCCTGCATATCGTTACGGTGATGATCGAACTCGCTTAACCCCCAGGAGAACTGTAACGACCAGGGATGCAGCTGGCGCGCGTTGTAATTTTCCGTTTGTTCGACAAGATACTGCATCGCGATCCAGGCGCCAGGCTCATCGGTATCCGCAAACAGTACCGCGAACTCATCTCCCCCGAAACGTACCAGCAGATCGGCCTCGCGGAATGAGGAACGCATCAGGGCGGCCATCGCTTTCAGGGCTTTGTCGCCCTCCTGGTGCCCGAAGCGATCGTTAATCGATTTGAAATGGTCCAGATCCAGCCAGCCAAGGGTTAAGGGTTCTGCCCGACGCTGCGAAACCGACAGTGCAAACTGCGCAAACTGGTTAAACCCGCGACGGTTAAACAGCCCCGTGAGTTCATCGGTTGTGGCCGCGCTAACGGCCGCAAATTCATCCTCTGCCAGCGCGCTGAGATCGGCCAGTACGGCGGCATCCGCCGCGGTAAACTCACGAGGCGCGTAATCAATAAGACACAACGATCCCACGCACGCCCCGTCACGTAAACGCAGCGGGAAACCGGCGTAAAAGCGCACGCCCGGATCTCCCACCACCTGCGGATTATCCGCAAAGCGTTCGTCCAGCAGCGTGTCACTCACCACCAGCGGCGCGTCACCCAGGATCGTATGACCACAAAACGAGAGATCGCGAGGCTGGGTGGCAGGTACCTGGCCGTCGGCAGACTTCACGATCGCGGCGTGGTCATCCACCAGCGTAATCATCGCCAGCGGCACCCTGAAAAAGCGTGTTGCCAGCCGCGTAAGACGATCAAACGCAGGGTAATTGTCGATCTCAAGCAGACCGGACTCGCGCAGAGCATTCATGCGCTCCGCTTCATTCACGGGAATTTGAGGTGCCTTCATAACGTCTCCTGACGCTGAGCATTAGTAAAAGCGTAGCTTAAACAGAGACATTGTCAGTTCAGGAGGCACGATTTACCTCTATGACCAGCCAATGATGGATTACGTTGACGATATACTGTTGTTGCTGCGCACTCAGCGGCACGCCCTGCGGGATAGCGTGCCACTTAGCCAGACAGCCCCGACAGCAGGTTGCCGTGGCATGCTGGGCGATAAAAACCGGATGGCCGCGCATTGGCGTCTGCTTACCGTCATTCACCGGGTGTGCAGGCGCCAGCCGCGCGGCGACAAAATCAGCAGCATGCTTATCGATAGTCTCCGCGCCCTTATCCCAGCAGTATTGCCGCTCTTTCGTCCCTAAATGAAATCGTGAACGGAACGTGGAGCGAGCCAGGCGCGCGAACAGAGGATCTAACGTGGACATCAGTATACGGACCGTCCAAGGCGTTTGGTCAGCTGTTCCAGCGCCGCCACGCCCGCCAGTGAATTTCCGGTCTCGTCCAGTTCCGGGCTCCAGACGGCAATCGCCATCTCGTGAGGGACAATCGCCACGACCCCACCGCCAACGCCGGATTTAGCCGGCAGCCCCACGCGCCAGGCAAACTCCCCGGCATTCTGATACATCCCGCTGGTTGCCATTAAGGCGTTGATCTGCCGGGCCTGCATCGGGGAGACAACGTCCTCGCCCAGATGCGGGGCATGGCCCTGATGCGCCAGAAACAGAAAAGTCTGCGCCAGTTCGACGCAGTTCATCTTCAGCGCGCAGTAATGAAAATAGTTTTGCAGCACCGTGGCGACGTCATTATGAAAGTTGCCGAAGGACTTCATCAGCCAGGCAATGGCGGCGTTACGTGCAGAGTGTTCAAATTCAGAGCGCGCTACCACCGGATCGTAGGCGATGTCCTGCACGCCGGAAAGCTGCCGCACAATCTGGAGCATCCGCTGGCGCGGCGCGCTCAGCCGGCTTTGCAGCATATCGCACACCACCAGCGCCCCGGCGTTAATAAACGGGTTACGCGGCTTACCCTGTTCGATTTCCAGCTGGAGAAGGGAGTTGAACGGCTGACCGGACGGATCTTTGCCCACCCGCTGCCAGATCTCCTGCTCGTCATACTGGCGCATGGCGGCAACGAGGCTAAGCACTTTTGAGATCGACTGAATCGAAAAGCGCTCAAGCGCGTCTCCCGCCTGAAAACGCTGACCGTCGACAGTACAAATGGCGATACCGAGCTTATTACCGCTGATCGAAGCCAGCGCGGGAATGTAATCGGCAACCTTACCCTGCCCCAGTAACGGACGAACCTGCGCCAGAATCTCGTCCAGCATCTCATTATGGATGACCGCAGCCACACTTTGCTCCTTGCCCTCAGGCTAAAACGGGCAGCGAGTATAACAGAGGCTGATACGTCACGTCAGGCAGGGAGACGAAAACGCGAGACGGCCTGCAACAAAAGATCGGACTGCTTATGCAGGTGCTCAGAGGCATTTGACGCTTCGCTAACCAGCACATCTGTCCGACGCGATACCTGATTCAGCGCCTGAAGCTGACGGGTCATCTGATGAATGCTGTCCCCCTGATTCAGGGTAGCCAGCGAAATATCATTCAGCAGGCTGCTCAGATTCGCCACCAGCCCGGTGACCTGTTGCAAATTCTCTTCCAGACGGTTTACCACCTGAGAACTTTCTTCAATGCCCTGTAGCGAGTGGTTAATTAGCGCCTGGATGGTTTGCGTAGAGTGACTGCTTTTTCTGGCCAACAGCCCCACTTCCCGGGCAACCACCGCAAATCCGCGCCCCTGCTCTCCTGCATGGGCGGCTTCAATGGCAGCATTGAGGGCGAGAATGTTGGTCTGAAACGCCACGCTGTCGATCATCGCGACGATCCCGCGCATCTCTGAGGATCGGTCGACGATCGTCTGCATCGAGCCATTCACCGCTGACATCATTTGCTCCCCACCAGCGGCAGCCTGTCGGGCTTCATCCGCGCGCGAGCGGGCGAGTTTAGCATAACCCGTGTTCCCCTCAACGTGGGTTTCGAGATCGGCGATGTGTGCGGTCACCTCCTCCAGCTCTTTGGCCTGTCGCGTAGACTGCTGATAAAGCTTCTGATTCCCCTGCGCAAGCGATCCGATATTTTCAACCATGGAGGTAGTGGCCTCGCTGACCTGGGTCACCAGTTGCTGGAGCCCGCGCTGCATGGCGGTAATACTGCCGCTGAGCTGGCTGATTTCACGGTTAAAGCGCACAACGTCAGGCGGCGTGCCTGACAAATCCCCTGCCGCAAGCTGGTTAATCTGGATAATCAGACGGCGTAGCGGGGATATCACCCACTTCGCCATTCCGAACCAGACGGCTATGGCAATGGCCAGTAGCACCAGCGGCGCAAACAGGAACAGCCGTTGCAGACCTGAGAGTTGTTCCATGAGCGACTGACGCCCCTGTATCGTCTGCTTCTCACTCCGTTGCTGATAGCGTGCGAAATTGTCATTAAAATCGGTCTGAAACGCCTGGGCGGGTACGGCGAAAAAGAGGTCGATGCTGTTGGTTTTCACCAGCCCCTCCGCCTGCTCTCGGATGGCGTCGAAAAACAGCTGATAGCTGTTAACCAGCCCGTTGTCTTTCGGCGGATTAAGCGCGAGCCAGGCCTGCCATGCCTGCTGTGACGCCGCCAGGGATTTTTGCGCCTCGTCCATCAGGCTATGCCAGCTTCCTTCCGAGCCGGTCTCTTTATCCTGCATAAAGTACACGCCGGAGCGGTTGAGCAGATCGCTGGCCGCCAGCAGAGAAATACGGGCCTGATCCAGCCTGCTCTGCTGCTGCCAGGCCAGCTGATTGCGCTGTTCGTTACGCTGGGCTTCATTCAGGGAGGCGGTCAGCAGGAAGGAGGAAGAGAGTTGCAGGGCGGAGAAAAGGCCAATGATACAAAAGATGCCGGTCAGCAGGCCAAACTGACGAGGGATAAAGCGCGGCGCAAGACGACTAAAAATTTGCGTTAGGTTCATAATTTTCTTCTGTAACAATACGTTAGACGCGAGCGAGTCTACGAAACGAAAATGACAGAACCATTACGCAAAAATGACAGGAAACGTGAACTGCCGGGTAGCGGCCTGGCCTTACCCGGCAACAAGACTAGACGCGATCCTTCCACACCGTCTGCACATTACAGAACTCATGCAGACCGAAATGAGAAAGCTCTCGCCCGAAGCCGCTCTTCTTCACCCCGCCAAACGCGACGCGCGCATCGCTGGCGCTGTAGCCGTTGATAAACACCCCGCCGCACTCCAGCTCACGCGCGAAGGTTTCAGCCAGCGCATCGTTCGCGGTAAAGACCGTCGCCGATAAGCCAAAATCGCTGTCGTTAGCCAGCTGCAACGCGTGCGCCGCATCGTTCGCGATGGTAATTGCCGCCACCGGACCAAACAGCTCCTGACGAAAGGCCGTCATCTGTGGGGTGACGCCGCCGAGTACGGTTGGGGCATAATAGTTTCCGCTCCCGGCAAGCTTCTCTCCGCCGAGCAGCAGGGTCGCCCCTTCCGCCAGCGTAGCCTGCACCTGCTGATGCAGTTCATCGCGAAGATCAAATCGCGCCATCGGGCCAATATAGTTATCTTCCTCATCCGGTGCGCCTATCTTCAGCGCCTTGACCGCGTCAACAAAGCGTTGGGTAAAGGCGTCCGCCACGCCCGCTTCCACAATAAAGCGTTTCGCCGCCGCACAAACCTGCCCGGTATTCTGATAACGTCCGGCCACCGCCGCGTTGACGGCCAGATCCAGATCGGCATCGTTCAGAACGATAAACGGATCGGAGCCGCCCAGCTCCAGCACGCATTTCTTCAGCGCCGCGCCCGCCTGCGCGCCAATTGCCGCACCAGCCCGAACGCTGCCGGTTACGGTCACCGCCGCGATACGACGATCGTTAATCGCCTGACTGACGCCGTCATTCGTCGCATTCACCCAGCCAAAGACCCCCTCCGGGAAACCGGCATCCGCGAACACCTTCCCGATCAGCTCCGCCGAGCCGAGCACATTTGGCGCATGTTTAAGCAGATAGCTGTTCCCTGCCAACAGGATCGGCACCGCACCGCGCAGCACCTGCCAGAGCGGAAAGTTCCACGGCATAACAGCCAGAATCGGCCCCAGCGGGCGGTACTCAATCACTGCATTATCGACCTGGGTAGATTCCGGGTGCAGCATCGCCGGGCCGTGTTCAGCGTACCAGTCGCAAAGGCTGGCGGATTTAGCCACCTCCGCACGCGCCTGCACAATGGGCTTGCCCATCTCCCGGGAGATAGTCTGCGCCATCTCTTCCGCACGACTACGCAGCGCCGCACCCAGATCGCGAAGTTTTTGCGCCCGGTGCGCCACGCTTTCGCGTCGCCACTGACGAAAACCGGTATCCGCCTGCGCAATGGCACGCTCAACGTCACCGGACGTTGCCCACGGGTAAGCAGCCAGCGTTTCGCCGGTAGCCGGGTTGACAGAGTGGGCATGGGTAGCAGATGAATAGGTCATGATGTTCTCCACGTAATAACAGTTGATTGATTGTGGCCTACTCTGCTATTTCTTAAAAATGAATAATACTCACCACCTTATTCACGAATCGAGAACGGTATGGACTTAACACAGCTTGAGATGTTTAACGCCGTCGCACTGACCGGCAGCATTACCCAGGCGGCGCAGAAGGTACACCGGGTGCCGTCAAACCTCACCACCCGCATCCGACAGCTAGAAGCGGATCTCGGCGTGGAACTGTTTATTCGCGAGAATCAGCGCCTGCGGCTTTCCCCCGCCGGGCACAATTTTTTGCGCTACAGCAAGCAGATCCTGGCGCTGGTTGACGAAGCGCGAATGGTCGTCGCCGGGGATGAACCGCAGGGATTATTCTCGCTCGGCGCGCTGGAAAGTACCGCCGCCGTGCGCATTCCGGAAAGTCTGGCGCGGTTTAACCAGCGCTATCCGCGCATTCAGTTTGCGTTGTCCACCGGGCCTTCCGGTACGATGATTGACGGCGTGCTTGAGGGGACGCTCAGCGCCGCCTTTGTCGACGGGCCGCTCTCGCACCCGGAACTGGAAGGGATGCCGGTTTACCGGGAAGAGATGATGCTGGTCACCCCTGCGGGTCACGCAGAAGTATCAAAAGCCACGCAGGTGAGCGGCAGCGACGTGTATGCCTTTCGCGCCAACTGTTCTTACCGGCGTCATCTGGAGAGCTGGTTTCATGCCGACCGGGTCACGCCGGGAAGGATCCATGAGATGGAGTCCTATCACGGGATGCTCGCCTGCGTGATTGCCGGGGCAGGCATTGCGCTAATGCCCCGCTCCATGCTGGAGAGCATGCCGGGGCATCATCAGGTGGCGGCGTGGCCGCTGGCGGAAAACTGGCGCTGGCTCACCACCTGGCTGGTGTGGCGACGCGGGGCGATGACTCGCCAGCTTGAGGCGTTTATAGGGCTGCTAAACGAACGTCAGCCACCAGCGTCTTCTCCATAAACAGGCTCAGCGGATCCTCGTTGTAGGGGGCAAACGCGACGCGCCGTTCGTATCCACACTGTTGATACAGACGAATGGCGGCGTGTTGTTTGATCCCCGTCTCCAGCCGGACGGTGTGGCAGCAGCGGCTGAGGGCTTCATCTTCCAGCGCCGCCAGTAATTTATCACCCAGCCGTTGCCCGCGATGGGTTGGGTCAATATAGACCCGTTTCATTTCCCCGGTCCCGTCCCCGTTCAAAACGACAGCGCCACACCCGACGGCGTTAAGCTGAGTGTCACGAATAATCATCAGGATCAGCGAGTCGTCCGGCAGTTCGGTTAAATCCAGCAGATGATTACTTTCCGCGGGATAGAGAACGCTTTGATAACGGTCCAGCGCCGTAATCAGGGCGAGAATATCTGGATGATGGGCGGATTCAGCGGTAATAGAATACATGGCAGGCTCCTTGTCGTTTTCGTTCAACATACCGCCCGCCCTGTATTCCGGCGTCATAGTTTTTAATGATGACCGTAATCCTGGAGTCGAAGGAAGATTTTCCCCTTCATATACAGTGTGGCCTGCCCGCCAATCAGCACGCGGTCGCCTTTCAGCTCGCAGCGCAGATCCCCGCCGCGCAAGGAGACCTGGCGGGCCGACATCTGCGTTTTTCCGAGCTTTTCGCTCCAGTACGGGATCAGCATGCTGTGAGCTGATCCCGTCACCGGATCCTCCGGCACCCCTTCCCCCGGGCAGAAGAAGCGGCTGACGAAATCATACTCATCCCCCGGCGCCGTAACGCAGACCATTTTCCCCAGCGGGAGCATGGCCGCGATATCCGGCGTCAGCGCCTCCACCTGCCGCTGGCTGTCGAGCACTACCAGGTAATCACGCCCCACACGCACCTCTTTTGCCGCGTTAATGCCCAGCGCGCTGAACAGCACCGCTGGTGGAGTATCGACCACCTCGGTTGACCACGCCGGGAAATTAAGCGTCAGCCAGTCGCCGCTGCGTTGTACCGTCAGTTCGCCGACAAAGCGCGTGGTGAAGGTGATTTCCGTATGCGGATAATCCAGGTATTCGAAAATAACGTGAGAAGCCGCGAGGGTTGCGTGGCCGCAGAGGTTAATTTCATCCTGCGTGGTAAACCAGCGCAGTTCAAACCCGTTATCCGTTCGGACAAAGAACGCCGTCTCTGACTGATTATGCTGCTTCGCCATATTCAGCAGCGTCTCATCCGGCAGCCACGCTTCCAACGGACACACCGCCGCCGCATTGCCGCCGAACGCCCTGTCGCTGAACGCATCTACCAGATAAAAATCAATCTCCTGCATCGTGTTACCGCCTGTTTTTGTTGTGTTGTTCTTTATCTTCGATGAAAACAACCCCGTTCGCTACCGCTGCATGAAGGTAAATTTTGTGATTCACATCACATAACGGTTGAGTTTTCGCCGTTTAAGGCTTTAAGATCGTCTCCTCATCTTTCAGGCAACGAATCCCAGATATCCCTATGACAACACACACGGTTTCCCGCAGGGTCGCGTGGCTACGCGTGGTCACGCTCGCCATCGCAGCGTTTATTTTCAACACCACGGAATTTGTTCCGGTTGGGCTGCTGTCCGACATCGCCGCCAGCTTCCATATGGAAACGGCACAGGTTGGCATTATGCTGACCATCTATGCATGGGTGGTGGCGCTGATGTCGCTGCCGTTTATGCTGCTGACCAGCCAGATGGAACGTCGTAAGCTGCTGATTGGGCTGTTTTTGGTGTTCATTGCCAGCCATGTGCTGTCATTTATGGCATGGAACTTTACCGTGCTGGTCATCAGCCGCGTCGGCATCGCGTTTGCCCATGCCGTTTTCTGGTCGATCACCGCGTCCCTCGCCATTCGTCTGGCTCCGGCGGGAAAACGCGCCCAGGCGCTGAGCCTGATTGCCACCGGTACGGCGCTGGCGATGGTGTTAGGCCTGCCGATCGGGCGCATTGTGGGACAATACTTCGGCTGGCGCACCACCTTCTTTGCCATCGGCATGGGGGCGCTGATCACCCTGGTGTGTCTGATCAAACTGCTGCCAAAACTGCCCAGCGAACACTCCGGCTCGCTGAAAAGTCTGCCGCTGCTGATGCGTCGACCGGCGCTGATGAGCATCTATCTGTTGACCGTGATTGTGGTGACCGCCCATTACACGGCCTACAGCTATATTGAGCCGTTTGTTCAGGTTGTGGCGGGCTTTAGCGCTAACTTTGCCACCGTTCTGCTGCTGATCCTGGGCGGCGCGGGGATTATCGGCAGCATCCTGTTCGGGAAGCTGGGCAATAAGCACGCGTCTGCGCTGGTAAGCAGTGCGATTGGTCTGCTGCTGGCATGTCTGCTGTTACTGATGCCTGCGGCAGGCAGCGAGAGTCATCTGGCGATCCTCAGTCTGTTCTGGGGCGTGGCAATCATGATTATTGGTCTGGGAATGCAGGTCAAAGTGCTGGCGCTGGCCCCGGACGCTACGGACGTAGCGATGTCGCTCTTCTCCGGGATTTTTAATCTGGGGATTGGAGCCGGTGCGCTGGTGGGAAATCAGATCAGCCTGCATGTATCGATGTCGGCCATTGGTTATCTCGGGGCGATTCCGGCGCTGATCGCGCTGATCTGGTCGGTGCTTATCTTCCGTAAATGGCCGGTCGCGATGGAAGAACAGTCCAGCCACGGTTGACGTGTGTTATGCCGGGTGGCGGCTTCGCCTTACCCGGCCTACGAAGCATTAATATCCGTGTTCATCATCACCGCCAAGATAACGGAATCTTTCATCTGTCATTTTGGTCTGACAATCATAGATACCGATTCTCGTTGCCAGAGGAGTGGTTGCAGAAGACGCATCGCTTATTTTGCCGCATTTTTTAGCTTTTTCATTGATCCACATGTTCTGCTCCTTTTTCATCGAAGCTTTGACGGAATCAGGAAGATACTTCCATAGTTCGTTTAACTGGCGATCGCTATCAGAATAATTACGCGCGGCAATATTTAATTTATTATTTAGTTCAGCCTTTTGAAGTTCATCTTTATTCATGGCGAGGGTAGCCATCGCCGCTATTGATTCAGAGATATAATCTTTATTATTGTATTCATATGAAACTGAAATATCTTTTCCATTATCCGCCATCGATAACGAGTAGGTAAACTTGTCCCATTGAACGCTATTGTTAAGCACCTTTCCACCATCGTTAATTATACGTCTCAGTCTGTCAGGGTAGGATGCAATGTAACCCATGATTTCAGAAGGCACAGTGAGCGTGACAGTCGCGCTACAGCTCCGCGCCTGCGCTTCGTCATCAGACGATTTTGTTGTGACATTTGCCATTACAATTGCGATTTCATTAGCTTTTGCAATGTAGTCCTTGAGCGGTTTACCGTAGAAATCCGAGGGGTTAGCGAGATAAGCTACCTGTAACTTACTGACTGCATCATCTCTTATTTTTGACTGAGCAGCAGAGATGGCATCATCGCGACCGCATTTGAAATCTGGCGTGGAATCAAACAACCCAGCATAGGCATTTAATGAAAAAAGCAGTGTGCTCACTGCGATAAATGAATATTTTGCTCGCATGTCTATAACCCGAAAAGAAATGAGTGCTGAACGTTACTTTAAGCGGTAATACACAGCAAGGCAGTGGATTATATTAATGCAGAAAAAATTCGATTTTCAGAATGTATTTATATTCATAAGAATTATAACCATTGCGAGTAGGCCGGGTAAGGCGAAGCCGCCACCCGGCAACGTTCTCAATGATACGTCTTAACAATCTCCAGCACGCCGTTAATAATAAACTGCACGCCCATACAGACCAGCAGAAAACCCATCAGTCGGGAGATAGCTTCAATCCCCCCCTTGCCCACCCAGCGCATAATCGCCCCGGAGCTGCGCAATGATCCCCAGACGATAATGGCGATAAGCGCAAAAATGATCGGCGGCGCAACGGTGATAACCCAGTGCGGAAATGTCGACCCATCACGCACCGTTGAGGCGGAACTGATGATCATCGCAATCGTCCCCGGCCCCGCCGTGCTCGGCATGGCTAACGGCACAAACGCGATGTTGGCGCTCGGTTCGCTTTCAAGCTCCTCCGATTTGCTTTTGGCTTCCGGGGATTCGTGCGCTTTGTGCGCCGGGAACAGCATCCGGAAACCAATAAAGGCCACAATCAGCCCGCCAGCAATACGCAGACCGGGAATCGAAATACCAAAGGTATTCATCACCAGTTGCCCGGCGTAATAAGCCACCATCATTATGGCAAAGACATAGACAGAGGCCATCATCGACTGCTGATTGCGCTCTGCGCTGTTCATGTTCCCCGCCAGCCCCAGAAAAAGCGCCACCGTCGTTAACGGGTTCGCCAGCGGCAGCAACACCACCAGTCCAAGCCCCACTGCTTTAATCAAATCCAACATAATGCACCGCAGTCCTTATCCTTATTCAACATCGCAATTATAGGGGCAAATCCTCGTCCGGAGCCATCCGACAGCGTAACCATAATTGTCTCGCGTAATTCATAACCCCAGATTATCTGTATGATTTAAAAGCGTACAGAATAAGTTCCTGAAGCGTTTTAGCATTTCGTGGCATCGGCCGATTCATTCAGTTGACTTATACTTGCCTGAGCAATAATATCTGCCGTGACTAAACTACTTGCCAGGGCAACCATTGTGAAAAGCACCAGTGACCTCTTTAACGACATAATCCCACTGGGTCGTCTTATTCATATGGTTAACCAGAAAAAAGATCGCCTGCTCAATGACTATCTGTCACCGCTGGATATCACCGCAACACAGTTCAAAGTGCTGTGTTCCATTCGCTGCGAAGTGTGTATCACGCCGGTTGAGCTGAAAAAGGTGCTCTCTGTCGATCTGGGTGCGTTAACCCGCATGCTGGATCGTCTCGTCTGTAAAGGATGGATAGAACGAAGCCCTAACCCGAATGACAAACGTGGCGTACTGGTGAAACTGACCAGCGATGGCGCGGCCATGTGTGAGCAATGTCATCAATTAGTAGGACAAACACTGCACCAGGAACTGACAAAAAACTTATCGGCAGATGAAGTGGCAACGCTTGAGCTCTTACTCAAGAAAATCCTGCCGTAAACAGAAAAAGAGGTATGACGATGTCCAGACGCAATACTGACGCTATCACCATTCATAGCATTTTGGACTGGATCGAAGATAACCTGGAATCTCCACTCTCTCTTGAGAAAGTGTCTGAGCGTTCAGGTTACTCAAAATGGCACCTGCAACGGATGTTTAAAAAAGAGACCGGCCATTCATTAGGACAATATATTCGCAGCCGCAAGCTGACGGAGATTGCCCAAAAACTGAAAGAAAGCAATGAGCCGATCCTCTATCTGGCGGAACGCTACGGATTTGAATCGCAACAGACCCTGACGCGTACGTTCAAGAACTACTTTGACGTGCCGCCTCATAAGTACCGTATTACCAGTATGCCGGGTGAATCCCGTTATCTGTATCCGCTAAAACATTGCAGTTAATCATCGCCTGTTAAGACGTAACCGAGGAAATCATGAAATTTATCGCCTCCGCCGCCCTCACCTTGCTGGTGCTGGTTTCCGGCCAGAGCTTCGCGGAGCAAACCCCCAATGCGGGGCAGCAAAATAATCGTGACACCATGATTATGCCGTCCACGCAAAACCAGTCGCCCTGGGACTTCAATCACATGGGCGCTGGCAGCGACAAATCCGACGAATTAGGCGTGCCGTATTACAACCACGACCTGTAATTCGTTTTTGCCCCGCTAATGCGGGGCTTTTTTCTGCCTTAACCCCGCACCCGCGTTGCCCGACGCACCCGCAAGCCAAAGACGTTGATATACAGCCCGGCCATAATCAGCCCTGCGCCACACAGTTGCAGCGCGCTGAGCGTTTCATCCAGCAACAGTGCGGCGCTGGCAAGCCCGACCACCGGTACCAGCAGCGATAACGGCGCCACACGCCAGGTTTCATAGCGTCCGAGCAGCGATCCCCAGATACCATAGCCAATGATTGAGGCGACTAACGCCAGGTAGATCAGCGACAAAATCGTCGTCAGGTCGATCTCCACCAGGCTTTTCAACATCGCCTGCGGACCATCCAGAATAAACGACGCGGCCATAAACGGCACGATTGGGATCAATGCGCTCCAGACCACCAGCGATAAGACCGGCGGACGCGTCTCGTGCTGCATTATCAGTTTGTTAAAGATATTGCCGCACGCCCAGCTCAGCCCCGCCGCCAGGGTGAGCATAAAGCCCAGCAGCGCGACATGCTGACCGTTGAGGCTGCCTTCAATCAGCACCAGCACGCCAAAGACCGCAAGGCTAATACCCGCCAGCTGCTTGCCCTGCAAGCGTTCGCCGAAGACAAATGCGCCGAGAATGATGGTAAAGAACGCCTGCACCTGAAGCACCAGCGAAGCCAGGCCCGCAGGCATACCGAATTTGATGGCGCAAAAAAGAAACGCAAACTGACCAAAGCTGATGGTAAGGCCGTAGCCCAGCAGCAGCTTAAGGGGAATTTTCGGGCGGGCAACGAACAGCAGCGCCGGGAAGGCCACCAGCAGGAAGCGCAGCCCCGCCAGCATCAGTGGAGGCATGTTGTGCAACCCCATTTTGATGACCACAAAATTGAGTCCCCACACCACGACAACCAGCAACGCTAACAGCCCGTCTTTCCGCGTCATTTTCCGCCCCTGAATTATTAAAATTTTGTAAACACTTCAAGGTAACAGAAAAAATAGCCCCGCGAGAAGATCATTAATTCTGGTACTGGAGAGAAGCACCTGCGGATAAATTGGGTGCTATACAAGCTGCCGATCCCATGATAATCCTGTAATAACACAACAAAAAAAGCATAAGCATTTGTCGGGCAGGAAAATGAAACCATCAATCAGGCGCTCAACCGCAGCGCTGCTGGCATCGTCATTGTTATTAACAATTGGCCGCGGGGCAACGCTGCCCTTTATGACCATATATCTCACACGCGTGTACGATATGAGCGTGGAGAATATTGGCTATGCCCTTACCGTGGCGTTGACCATTGGCGTGGTGTTTAGCCTGGGGTTTGGCATCCTGGCGGATAAGTTCGATAAAAAACGCTATATGCTGATCGCCATCGTGGCCTTTATCGCCGGGTTTGTGGCTATTCCGCTGGTGAATAACGTGACGCTGGTGGTGCTGTTCTTTGCCCTGATTAACTGCGCCTATTCCGTCTTCTCAACGGTGCTGAAAGCATGGTTTGCCGACGTGCTGACCTCCAGCGAAAAGGCGCGCGTTTTCTCACTCAACTACAGTTTCCTGAACATTGGCTGGACGATCGGGCCGCCGATCGGCACCCTGCTGGTGATGTACAGCCTGCAACTGCCGTTCTGGCTGGCCGCCTTCTGCGCCGCACTGCCGCTCGGGTTTATCCATTTCTTTGTGCAGAAAAGCATAGCCTCAGACAGCCCTGAGGAGAAAATGCCGTGGCAGCCCTCGGTGCTGCTGAAAGACCGGGCGCTGTTCTGGTACACGCTCTCCGGCCTGCTGGCGTCGTATGTGGGTGGATCGTTCGCCACCTGCATTTCCCAGTATGTCCTCGCCGCACATGCGGACAGTGATTTCGCAGAAAAGGTGGTGGCCGTTGTGCTGCCCGTCAACGCGGCGGTGGTCGTCACCCTGCAATACGCGCTTGGACGTAAGATCACCGCCAGCAATATTCGTCCGTTAATGACCGCCGCGACGCTTTTTTTCATCCTCGGGTTGGGCGGGTTTATGCTTTCCGGCGAGAACCTGATTTACTGGGGGATCGCGGCGGCGATTTTCACCCTGGGTGAAATTATTTATGCACCGGGTGAATACATGCTGATCGACAATATCGCCCCGCCGGGCATGAAGGCGAGCTATTTCTCCGCCCAGGCGCTGGGCTGGCTCGGCGCGGCGGCGAACCCGATGATCACCGGGCTCATCCTGACCCATCTACCGCACTGGTCATTATTTATCATTATGATGGCCGCCATCATTGCGGCGTGGCTGATGATATTGCGCGGGATGCGCGTGAAAAGTGAAGATAGCGTGTCGGGTGGCGCTGCGCTTACCCGACCGACAAAACCCTAATCGTAAGCCGGGTAAGGCGAAGCCGTCACCCGGCAAAACCAACACCCTAGTGGTGCAACATCTCCTCCACCACCTGCTCTTTGTACATCTCATTCGGGTAGTAGGTCGGCCAGTTATCCATCTCTTTCAGCAGCGCCTCGTGGGAGGTGTTGCCCATAAAGATATGGAAGTGTGAAGAGGCTTTCGGCCCGATGATATGGTCGCTGAACTGCACAAACTTAGGCGCCTGGCTCGCGTTATCCTTGCATTCAAACAGGTAGCGCACGCCTTTTTTCCCCGACGCATAGGTCAGAATTTTGTAGCCGCTGTAGTCGTAGCGGCAGCTGCTCACCGTTTTGCCTCGGTGGAATTCCATCACGTTGTTTTCAATGCCGATGGCGTCCACGTCCGTCGCGTACCCCTTACGGTAGTAGGCCTTCACCTCGGCAGCGGATTTTTCTCCCTTCTGCGCTTTCTTTTCGAAAACCGGATCCAGCGAACCATCAAGCAGGAACGGATAAACGGACTGCCAGGTCCCGTCCCAGTCAGACAGCATCCTGTCCCTGACGTCTTTATCCTCAAAGACGCCGTTTGCCGCCTTCTGTTCCGCCTCTGTCATCTGATGACCGTGCGAATGGGCAAAAAGCGAGCCGCTTACCAGCAGCGTTCCCAGAGTCAGCGCAATTTTTGCAAGTTGTGCAGCCACAGCAAAATCCTCATTCCGTTTTATAAGAATGAGGATGTTATATTATAACATTTCAGATCGCAACCAGCCCGCGAACGCCCTCCTGCTCCATGTTCTCCCCGCGCCCCTGCTGGACGATGCTGCCGCGCGACATCACCAGATAGCTGTCGGCCAGCTCTGCCGCAAAATCATAAAACTGCTCCACCAGCAGGATGGCCATATCCCCCCGGTTCGCCAGGCTGCGGATCACCTGCCCAATCTCTTTAATCACCGACGGCTGAATACCTTCCGTGGGTTCATCCAGAATCAGTAACCGTGGACGGCTCGCCAGCGCGCGACCTATCGCCAGCTGCTGCTGCTGACCACCGGAAAGATCGCCTCCGCGTCGGTGCTTCATCTCCTTCAGCACCGGGAAAAGCTGCCAAATCTCCTCCGGTACGCTCCTTGCGTTTCCCGCGGAGAAGCGTGACAGCCCCATCAGCAGGTTTTCTTCTACGGTCAGACGCGGAAAAATCTCCCGCCCCTGCGGAACATAGGCCACGCCGGACTGCACCCGCTGGTGCGGTTTACTGTGAGTGATGCTCTTTCCCTGCCAGACCACCTCCCCGCCTTTCACCGGGATCAGCCCCATCAGGCACCTCAGCAGCGTGGTTTTGCCCACCCCGTTGCGCCCCAGCAGGCAGGTAACTTCCCCGACGACCGCCTCAAAGCTCACCCCGCGCAGAATATGACTTCCGCCGTAGTACTGATTCAGTTCGCTAACCTGTAACATCACCTCTCCTTAACGTCCCAGATAGACGTCAATTACCTGTTCATTGGCCTGTACCTCGCGAAGCGAACCTTCCGCCAGTACCCGCCCCTGATGCAGCACCGTGACGTTGTCGGCGATGGTCTCGACGAAACCCATATCGTGCTCAACCACCATCAGCGAATGCTTGCCTGCCAGGGTTCGGAATAGCTCGGCAGTGTATTCCGTCTCTGCGTCGGTCATACCGGCAGCGGGTTCGTCCAGCAGTAACAGATGCGGGTCCTGCACCAGCAGCATGCCGATCTCCAGAAACTGCTTCTGTCCGTGGGAAAGCAGCCCGGCACGGCGATCGCGCTCGCTGCCAAGCCGCAGCAAAACCAGCATCTCATCAATGCGGTCGCGCTGCTCGCCGCTGAGCGTGGCCCGCAGGCTCGCCCAGACGGACCTGTCGGCTTTCATGGCGATTTCGAGGTTTTCCCCTACGGTCAGCGCTTCAAACACGGTCGGCTTCTGGAACTTACGGCCAATGCCCTGACGGGCGATGGCCGCCGGTTCCAGGGCAGTCAGATCGATGGACTGATCGTAAATAGCTTTCCCGCTTTTTGGCCGGGTTTTGCCGGTAATCACGTCCATCAGCGTGGTTTTACCGGCGCCATTAGGGCCAATGATGCAGCGCAATTCTCCGACGCCGATGTTCAGCGAGAGATCGGTCAACGCCTGAAAACCGTCGAAACTGACGTTAATGGCCTCGAGCTGCAACACCGGATCGGTCTGTTCGCGGTAACGGTCGCCCGGTAGCTGGCGGGTAAAGAGTCCTTCAGAGGGCTGCATTAATTCTCTCCCTTACGAAACAGACCGAACACGCCGCGCGGTAAAAACAGCGTCACGGCGATGAAAATCAGCCCCAGAAACAGCTGCCAGTACTCCGGCATCGCCACGGTGAAAAAGCTCTTCGCACCGTTGACCAGCGCCGCGCCAATCACCGGGCCCACCAGAGTGCCGCGTCCACCCAGCGCTACCCAGATGGCCGCTTCAATCGAGTTGGTCGGCGACATTTCACCCGGGTTGATAATGCCCACCTGCGGAACGTACAGCGCTCCCGCCAGGCCACACAGCACGGCGGAAAGCGTCCAGACCAGCAGCTTGAAACCGCGCGGATCGTAGCCGCAGAACGTGAGACGGTTTTCCGCATCGCGCACCGCCGTTAAAATGCGGCCAAATTTACTCTTCGCCAGCGCGTAGCCTGTGCCCAGGGCCAGAAGCAGCAGCACGACCGTTGCGAGAAACAGCGCGATCCGCGTGGTGGTCGCCGTGACGGGAAACCCGAGCAGCGTGGCAAAGCCGGTAAAGCCGTTATTGCCGCCAAAGCCGGTTTCGTTGCGAAAGAACAGCAGCATGCCCGCGTAGGTCAGCGCCTGGGTCATGATGGAGAAATAGACCCCTTTGATCTTCGAGCGAAAAGCAAACCAGCCGAAGACCAGCGCCAGCAGGCCGGGGATCGTCACAATTAACACCAGAGCCCAGGCAAAATGCTGCGTTCCCCACCAGAACCAGGGCAGCTCGCTCCACGAGAGAAACGACATAAACGCGGGCAGCCCGTCCCCGGCCGCCTGGCGCATCAGGTACATGCCCATCGCATAGCCGCCCAGGGCGAAGAATATGCCGTGCCCCAGTGAGAGCATACCGGCATAGCCCCAGACCAGATCGAGGGCCACGGCGACAACTGCGTAGCAGAGGATCTTGCCGATGAGCGTCAACATCCACGTAGAAACGGCCAGCGGATGCGTTGCGGGCAACAGCGCGAGAAAAGGCAGCACCAGCAGCGCCGCAACCAGCAGACTGCCGAAGATTTGCGTGGAGCGCGGTGCCCTGCGCGCCAGTGTTAAGGTCAATGGCTGGCTCATCAGTCTGTCACCCTCCCTTTAAGTGCGAATAACCCCTGCGGACGTTTCTGAATAAACAGAATGATCGCCACCAGAATCAGGATTTTGCCCAGCACGGCGCCCATCTGCGGTTCAAGAATTTTATTGAAGATCCCCAGACCAAAGGCCGCCGCGACGCTACCGGCCAGCTGGCCGACGCCGCCGAGCACCACCACCAGGAACGAATCAATGATGTATCCCTGGCCCAGCTCCGGTCCCACGTTCCCCAGTTGGGACAATGCCACGCCGCCCAGCCCGGCAATGCCGGACCCGAGGCCAAACGCCAGCATATCTACCCGTCCGGTGGGGACGCCGCAGCAGGCCGCCATGCTGCGGTTTTGCGTCACCGCCCGCACGTTCAACCCCAGACGCGTTTTATTTAGAATGAGCCAGGTGAAGAACAGCACCAGCAGCACAAACCCAAGCACCACAATACGGTTCCACGGTAGCGTCAGGTTGGCGAAAACCTGCACCCCGCCGGACAGCCAGGCCGGGTTTGCGACCTCAAGGTTCTGAGCGCCAAAGGTCATGCGCACCAGCTGGATAAGCATCAGGCTGATCCCCCAGGTGGCGAGCAGGGTTTCCAGCGGGCGGCCATACAGATGGCGGATCACCGTGCGCTCCAGCACCATCCCGATACCTGCCGTCAGGCAAAACGCCACCGGCAGCGCCACCACCGGATAAAGCGCCAGCCACTGAGGCATCCACTGCGCCATAACCTGCTGCACCATCCAGGTGGCATACGCCCCGAGCATCAGCATTTCGCCGTGGGCCATGTTAATCACCCCCAGCAGACCATAGGTGATAGCCAGCCCGAGCGCGGCCAGCAAGAGTACCGACCCCAACGACAGGCCCATGAAGGCCTGCCCCAGCAGTTCGCCCCACATCAGCCGGTGCTGAATACGGTCCAGGCTCTCAGCGGCGGCGGCACGTACCCGTGCGTCCGGCTCGGTTTGCGCCCGGGTGAACGGCGTCAGCGTGGCCTGAACGTCCGGATCGTCAGACTGTCCCAACAGTTCAACCGCGTTGAGGCGCGTTTCCGCCTGCGGACTCGCCAGCTGAAGATTTGCCAGCGCCAGCCTCAGCGACTGTCGGGTGACGTCGTCCGTTTCGCGGTTAGCCCGCTGTTGCAGAAACCCGAGCATATCCGGCTGGGCATCACGCTGAAGTTGCCGCGCGGCATGACGCCTTTCGGTGACACTGTCACTGACAAGCTGATGCGTCGCCAGCGCCGTGACGGTTAACACGCGCAGCCGGTTGGTCAGCCGCACGGCTTTGGTCGTTCCTTCGGCGCTCTTTGCCGCGCCCAGGGCAACCATTTCGCCGTCGATGCGGGTAAAAGCCTTCTTCTGGCTGTCGGTGTAGAGGTTCTCCTGTTGCAGCGCTTTAAGCAGCGGCAAACGTGCAGGTTCCGGCGTGGCTGCCCAGCGGGTCAGCATGGCGGTCTGCTGGCTGCGGCTAGCGGCAACGAAATCATCGGCATCCGATGCCTGCACCATCCCTGGCAGCAGTCCGGTAAGCCACACAATCGCAATAATTATGCGCATGGCGTTCATGACGTCTCTCCCTGGTGGTGGCTTAGTTGCTGGCGGTTTTCATCGGCTGGTCAGGTTTTTTGTCATTCCCGGCGATAAACGGGCTCCACGGCTGAGCGCGTACCGGCTGTTCGGTTTGCCAGACGACATTGAACTGGCCGTTGCCTTCGATTTCACCAATCATGACGGGCTTATGCAGGTGGTGGTTGGTGGCATCCATGGTCAGCGTAAAGCCGGACGGCGCGTTGAACGACTGGCCCGCCATTGCCGCGCGCACCTTGTCCACGTCGGTTGTCCCCGCTTTTTCAACCGCCTGCGCCCACATATGCAGGCCGACATAGGTCGCTTCCATCGGATCGTTGGTGACGACGGTATCGGCATTCGGCAGCTTATGGGCTTTCGCGTAGGCTTTGTAGGCCGCGACAAAGGTCTGGTTGGTCGGGTTATCGACGGATTCAAAGTAGTTCCACGCCGCCAGGTTACCCACCAGCGGTTTGGTATCAATGCCGCGCAGTTCCTCCTCGCCCACCGAGAACGCCACCACCGGCACGTCCGTGGCTTTCAGCCCCTGGTTCGCCAGCTCTTTATAGAAAGGCACGTTGGAATCACCGTTGATGGTGGAGACCACTGCCGTTTTACCGCCCGCGGAGAATTTCTTGATACTGGCGACGATGGTCTGGTAATCGCTATGACCAAACGGGGTGTAGACCTCTTCAATATCTTTATCTTCCACGCCTTTCGAGTGCAGGAAGGCGCGCAGGATCTTGTTCGTGGTGCGCGGGTAAACGTAGTCCGTTCCCAGCAGGAAGAAGCGTTTCGCGCTGCCGCCGTCCTCGCTCATCAGGTACTCCACCGCCGGGATCGCCTGCTGGTTAGGCGCCGCGCCGGTATAGAAGACGTTAGGTGACATCTCTTCACCTTCATACTGCACCGGATAGAACAGCAAACCGTTCAGCTCTTCAAAAACCGGCAGAACTGATTTACGCGATACGGAGGTCCAGCAGCCAAACACCACGGCGACCTTATCCTGGCTCAGAAGCTGGCGGGCCTTTTCGGCAAACAGCGGCCAGTTGGATGCCGGGTCAACCACCACCGGCTCCAGCTTTTTCCCGAGCACGCCGCCTTTGGCGTTGATTTCGTCGATGGTCATCAGGGCGACATCTTTCAGGGGCGTTTCTGAAATGGCCATCGTGCCGGAGAGTGAGTGCATGATCCCGACTTTAATGGTCTCTGCGGCCTGGACGCCAAAACTGACCCCCATGGCGACCACGGAGGCGGACAAGGCGAACGCTTTTATAAAGGTACGACGGTGCATATTTTCACTCCTGAAAAAGAAAGCTGTGCGAAGACGTCCGTTACCGCCCGGACGCAGAAAAAGTAACGTCAGTTTCAGGAGAGCAAAAAGGGTGCCAGGTTGCAGAGGCAGGATTTAAACGGGTTCGAAGAGAGGATCTACGGGAAACGACTCAGAATGGTACAGCGCTGCACTGTAATAATGCAGCGCTGTGAACGATGTTACCAGACGTCGCTGGCGATTTGCGTCACCAGGCGAACTTTATCCCACTGCTGGGCTTCGCTCAGGCTGTTACCCTCTTCCGTGGAGGCAAATCCGCACTGTGGGCTGAGGCAAATCTGCTCTTTCGCCACGTAGCGCGCGGCCTCTTCCAGACGCGCTTTCACCCCTTCCGGGTTCTCCAGTTCACCGTGCTTGGTGGTGATTAGCCCCAGAACCACCTGCTGTTTACCCGGGCGCACAAAACGCAGTGGCGCAAAGTCGCCGCTACGGTCGTTGTCGTACTCCAGGAAGAACGCGTCGACGTTCACCGTACCGAACAGCACCTCCGCCACCGGCTCATAGCCGCCTTCGGAAATCCAGGTTGAGCGGAAGTTGCCGCGGCAAACGTGTAGCCCAATGGTCAGATCGTCCGGTTTGCCCTCCAGCGCCTTATTCAGCACCCGGGCATAGGTTCGGGCAAGTTCGTCTGCATCATCACCGCGCTCGCGGATCTGCCGGCGCTGGTCTTCTGAACAAAGGTAGGCCCAGACGGTATCATCCAGTTGCAGATAGCGGCAGCCTGCATCGTAAAAGGCCCGAATGGCATCGCGCCAGGTGGTCGCCAGATCGTCAAAGTAATCTTTCAGATCCGGGTATACCGTGGCATCAATATCCTTGCGGCCACCGCGGAAGTGCAGCACGCTCGGGCTCGGAATGGTCATCTTCGGCTGTGCGTTACCGCTGATGCTTTTGAGGTAGCGGAAATCTTCCAGCATAGGATGATCGCCGAAGCCCAGTTTGCCCGTTACGCGCACGCCATGGGCTTTGGTCTGCACCCCGTTGAACTGAATGCCCTGCTGCGAATCATAACGCTCTACGCCCTGTAGCCCGTCAAAGAAGTCAAAGTGCCACCAGGCGCGGCGGAATTCACCGTCCGTTACCACATGCAGACCGCAGGCGCACTGCTGCTTGACAACATGGCGAATGGCCTCGTCCTCAACCGCGCGAAGCTGACCGGCATCGATCTCACCGCTGGCGAATTGCAGACGGGCCTGTTTAACAGAATCCGGGCGTAAAAAACTGCCGACTACATCGGCGCGGTACGGGGCGTGGTGTCGCTGCATGGAAATCTCCTCTGTCTGTCGGCGTTAATTGCCCACAGTGATAATTCATCTCTTGAATCTTTAGACTTCTGGATGTCTAAACGTCCTGAAAAGATGTCATACCGGCTCGCCGCCGACAAACGAGAAAATTTCATCTGTGTTGAAATAAATTCATGTTCACAGGGCGGGTGATGAAGATCCTGCAAACGCGAACCGCTCATCTTCCCAGCCGGTGATGCCCCCGAGCATAATCTTGACCGGCAGACCCAGACGCGCCAGCTTCAGCGCCGCCCTGTCCGCCCCGTTGCAGTGCGGGCCTGCACAATAGACGACAAACAGCGTGCCCTCTGGCCACGCTTTCATCCGCTCGGCGGTGATCTGGCTCCAGGGTAAATGCAGCGCGCCGGGCAGATGCCGCCGGGCAAAATGTTCAGGTTTTCCGACAACGTGCAGCAGAACAAAGTCCTGCTCACCGCTGGATACCGCGTGATGGACATCGGCGCAGTCCGTCTCGACGCTCAGACGACGCAGAAAATGCCCCACGGCTTCCTGCGGCTCAGCAGCCGGAAATTCAGTAACATAGCTCATGAATCTTCCTCATTTGTGGTGTTTGTGTTAACACTACTCTATCCCTTACTTCAGCCCATGAATGCGTCCGCCTATGCCAGAAAACAGCAAAAAGATGACAAACTTAAGACATTCCTCGCCGCGCGCGGTCGTGCTGGCATATGACGGTTTATGTACCTTTGAGTTTGGCGTGGCGGTAGAAATCTTTGGCTTGCCGCGCCCGGAGATGGGCGATGACTGGTATCAGTTCGCCGTGGCGAGCGTGGATGACGGCGAGCTCCGGGCAACGGGCGGGATCCGTATTCTGGCCGATGGCGATCTGCGTCTGCTGGAGACGGCGGATCTGGTTGTCGTACCCGGCTGGCGAGGGCTGGATGACCCCGTACCCGAAGCGCTCTGCCAGGCGCTCCGCGCGGCGCATGCCCGCGGCTGTCAGCTACTCTCGATCTGTTCTGGCGTTTTCGTTCTGGCAGCCTCAGGCCTGCTTGACGGGCGGAAGGCAACCACCCACTGGCGCTACACGCAAGCTCTGAAAGCACGCTATCCCGCTATCACCGTGGTTGAGGATGTGCTGTACCAGGACGAAGGCGATATTCTCACTTCCGCAGGCAGCGCCGCGGGGATTGATCTGTGCCTGCACGTGGTGCGCCGGAATTACGGTATTGAAGCGGCAAACCGCGTGGCGCGTCGGCTGGTGATCCCGCCCCATCGGGACGGCTCGCAAACCCAGCAGCTTAGCCGACCGGTGGCTCAGTTGCGGGAGAGCCAGCGCCTGGGCCAGCTGTTTGATTATCTTCACCAGCATCTGGCCGTTTCCCATACCGTCGAATCGCTGGCCCTGCGGGTGGGTATGAGTCAGCGCACCTTTCTGCGCCGTTTCCAGGACGCGACCGGAACAACGCCCGCGCGCTGGTTATTAACTGCGCGATTGCAGCGGGCAAAAGATTATCTCGAAAACAGTCGGCTCAGCATCGACAATATTGCGGAACAAACCGGATTTGGACAAAGCGGCACGCTGCGCCACCATTTCCGGCAGCAATTTGCGCTTTCGCCCGCGCAATATCGCAAACAATTTTCACAGCCGGTACGATAAACGGGCAAAAAAAAACCGCCATAATCTGGCGGTAAATGCTTGCATGGATAGATTTGTATTTTGGTATCTACGCTCCGGTATTCCATACCGGGATGTGGATCATCTGCAATCTACCACTGTGAGCCTCAACGAAGCATAAACGAATCGATTAACCCGCTTTGGTATTAATTTGCAGATAACGCATCAGCCCCTGCTCTGCACTCTGGCGGGCATCATCATTAATCGCTTCGAGATAAAACGCACGAGAGACCCCATACGGCGCCTGCTCGGATGGATAAACGGCGAACTGGAAGGTTTTGCCCCTCGCCTTATTGGTACAGCCCAGCTCCCAGCGATCTTCACTTACCTGGGTGCTATTACATTCGACACGTCCGTAATCGCTGGTTAAATACGATCCGACACGGCTTTTTGCTGACTGAATATATTCTGGTTCTTCATTTGAATAGATGCTGGCCGCAGCACCCACCGCAACCACTACGCCCAGAAGTGATAGCACGATTATTTTTTTCATTTATTCGATCCAATCCTTAGCCAGAAAAATCTTATTGTAAATGATTTCCCAATAAATCTAGCTGCTCTTTGCATACCAGAAATGGGAGTTTACAACGGCGATATTGCTTTTAAGAATAGTCTTAAGTGGGTTTTATTGCGACCACAATTTTTGACAGTCTATTTTCTCAAATTTAAACAGTCGAATAATTACTCTATGAAATTATCCCTACGATGACCGTAGCGTATTTTCAGGGGATAAAGGATGTTCAGAAAAGAATTTTCGCTACTGCTGGTGATTAGCGCCCTGTTCTCAGGGCAGATTATGGCGGAGCACAAAGGGCATGAATTTGTGTATGTGAAAAACGCCGACCATCAGCTTCGTCATGAAGCTGACAGCGATGAGTTACGCAGCGCGGCTGAGGAGTCTGCGGAGGGGTTGCGCGAGCACTATGCCTGGCAGAAATCGCGCAAACCGGATACCCACTCTGCGGGTTAGCTGCCTTTACGCTTCGGCAGGGTCTTCATCAAATCGTCAGGGCTGACGGAGGCCACAATGCTTCCCGGCGGCGGCATTTTGAAGATGTGATTCTTCATCTTGCCGATAACGTGCATTTCACACGGACGGCAGTCAAACTTCAGCGTCAGCACTTCATCGCCATTCACCAGCTGCATCGGCGTCGCTTTCCAGCTTTTAATATTGCCTTTCGCCTGTTTCGGACAAAGGTTAAAGGCAAACCGCAGGCAGTGTTTGGTGATCATCACCGGCACATCGCCCTTCTCTTCATGCGCTTCATACGCGGCGTCAATCAGCTGCACGCCGTGACGATGGTAAAACGCACGCGCTTTGTGGTTGTAAACGTTCGCGAGGAACGAGAGATGCGTGTCCGGGTAGACCGGCGCAGGCACCGTTTCGGCCTTACGGCTGCCGCGCGGATAGTTTGCCAGCCGTGCTTCATCCAGCATTTCTGCCGTTTCACGGCGGAACTGGTTCAGCAGGCTGTTCGGCACGAACAGCGCGTCCGGCAGATTCACCTCAATATTGCGCGCGTAATAAATGGTCTGCCCCAGCTTCGCCACGCCATCCTTGAGGTTGCTAAGCGCTTTCTCCGCATTGTTCGCCACCTCGAACAGGCCGTCGAGCGTATGCGTCACGCTGATACCGTCTTCGCAGGTCATGGTCAGGATCAGCTGCTCTTCCCAGCCCCCCAGCGCGATATCCACCGCAATGCGGCGCTCGCTGGAGGTCTTGAGCAAGGCCTGCTGCCAGTTGTGATCCAGGTTACGGTTAAGCGCCGCATTAGGACGGGCTTTGTAGAGATCGGCAGGCATTTCGTTCGGCCAGACGCGATAGCGATTTTCGCCGGTTTTCTCCACCGTATTGGCACGGAAACCCACCACTTCACGTTTGATCATCACGTTGAGACCATCGCCATTCGCCAGCGGCTCTGTAACCTGAACGTCAAGATGATCTTTCGCCACTTTCAGCACTTCACCCACCGGCAGGCCGATAAACTTCGGTGAATCGAACGCGCCAATATCCCCTTTACGGGCATTCACGAAATAGTCCGTGCTGCCGCGGTGGAAGGTCTTGTCCGTCGACGGAATAAAGAAATGCTCTGTACGACCGGCGGACGCGCGCGCCAGGTCACCGCGATCGTCGATGATGGCATCCAGCATCTGACGATAATGGGCGGTGATATTTTTCACGTAGCTCATGTCCTTGTAGCGCCCTTCAATTTTGAAGGAGCGTACACCGGCATCGATCAGCGCGCCGAGGTTGGCCGTCTGATCGTTATCTTTCATCGACAGCAGGTGTTTTTCGAATGCCACCACGCGGCCCTGATCGTCTTTCAGGGTATACGGCAGACGGCAGGCCTGAGAGCAGTCGCCCCGGTTAGCGCTGCGCCCCGTCTGGGCGTGAGAGATATTACACTGCCCGGAATACGCCACACACAGCGCACCGTGGATAAAGAATTCAATGGTCGCGTCGGTCGCCTGGTGGATATCGCGGATCTGGTTCAGGTTCAGCTCGCGCGCCAGAACAATCTGCGTAAACCCGACGTCCGAAAGAAACTTCGCCTTCTCAACGGTGCGGATATCGCACTGGGTGCTGGCGTGCAGCTCAATCGGCGGGATATCCAGTTCCAGAACGCCCATATCCTGAACGATCAGGGCGTCAACGCCGGTCTGGTAGAGATCGGTAATCAGACGCTGCGCGGGCTCAAGCTCATCATCATGAAGAATGGTGTTCAGGGTCACGAACACCTTCGCCCCGAAACGGTGGGCGAACGGGACCAGCTCGGCAATGTCGCGCAGGCTGTTGCTGGCGTTATGACGGGCACCGAAGCCAGGGCCGCCAATGTAGACGGCATCTGCTCCGTGAAGAATGGCTTCACGGGCAATGGCGGCGTCGCGGGCCGGGCTTAGCAGTTCAAGATGATGGGAGTGCAGGCGCATACTTCGTCGTTATCCGTTATGGTCAAAATGGCGGCTATTGTAGTCAGAAGTCTGTGCCAGTGAAACCGTTTTGCGACGCTTTAGCGGGGATAATGGATCAGAGAGTGGAAATGCACCGTCCGGGCGCTGCTGTTGCGGTACGCGTGCGGTTTATCGCCGGCAAAACGCACGCCGGAATCAGCGTATAGCGTGCGCCAGACACCGTCAATTTGCATATCCAGCTCACCGCTTATCACCACCACGTGCTCGATCACCCCGGCTTCGTGCGGCGTGGACTCACTCAGTGCGCCGGGCGACAGGGTGATGGAGAAATGGTCGAACTTAAGCTGTTCATCCCAGGGGAAAAGCGGTTTCACCACCATCGCCTGCTGCTGCGGATCGAATACCGCCTGCGGTTCGCTTTCTGGAGTGATAAACGCCGAAAAAGGTACGTTCAGCCCGGTGGCGATTTTCCACAAGGTAGAGACCGTCGGGCTGGACTCATTGCGTTCGATTTGCCCGAGCATCGCTTTCGACACGCCCGTCTCTTCCGCCAGTTTCGACAGGCTCCAGCCCCGCGCCTGACGCAGCGCTTTCAGTGTGGTTGCCAGGTGTTGAGTGATATCCATAGTTCCTCCCGTTGCGGCAAAGCATACCACTTGTACGCTATAGCGCACAGTGATACCTTATTCCGGACGTTATAACGCACAACGGAGTTTCCATGCGATCGACTGCCTCTCTCTTTCCTGCCGTGCTGGCCGGTTTTGTTGCCGTTCTGGTGGGCTATGCCAGCTCTGCCGCCATTATCTGGCAGGCGGCTGCGGCGGCTGGCGCCAGTACACAGCAAATTGCCGGATGGATGACCGCTCTAGGGCTCGGGATGGGGATCAGCACGCTGGCATTGTCGTGGTGGTATAAAGCCCCCGTGCTGACCGCCTGGTCGACTCCCGGCGCGGCGCTGCTCGCCACCAGCCTGCAAGGCGTGACGCTGGCGGAAACCATCGGGGTATTTATATTCGCGAATGCGCTGATTCTGCTGTGCGGCATCACCGGCCTGTTTGCCCGGCTGATGAAACTGATCCCGCACTCGCTTGCCGCCGCTATGCTGGCGGGCGTGCTGTTACAGTTTGGCCTGAAGGCATTCAGCAATCTTGAGGGACACATTTTTCTTTGCGGCAGTATGCTGGCCGCCTGGCTGGTGGCCAAAGCCGTAGCGCCCCGGTACGCCATTGTCGCCACGCTGCTGGTGGGCGTGTTCGTGGCATGGGCCGGAGGTGACGTTGTCACGGACAGGATGACGTTATCAGTCATCATGCCGGAATTCATTGCCCCTGCGTTCACCATCACCAGCCTGCTCAGCATCGGCTTACCCTTCTTCCTGGTGACCATGGCGTCGCAGAATGCGCCCGGCTTCGCCACCATGCAGGCATCGGGCTATCCGCTGGCGGTCTCACCGCTGATCGTTGCCACCGGCGGGCTGGCACTGCTGTTATCCCCCTTCGGCGTTTATTCTATATGCATCGCCGCCATCACTGCCGCCATCTGCCAGAGCCCGGACGCCCATCCGGATGCCAGTAAACGCTGGCTGGCCGCGGCGGCGGCAGGCGGGTTTTATCTGCTGGCGGGGGTGTTCGGCGGGTCGATTTCCGGGCTGATGGCCGCCCTGCCGCTGAGCGGCATCCAGACGCTGGCCGGGCTGGCCCTGCTCGGCACTATCAGCGGGAGTTTGTATCAGGCACTGAACCATGAAGCAGAGCGCGACGCGGCGATCGTTACCTTCCTGATGACCGCCAGCGGCGTCACGCTCCTGGGAATTGGCTCCGCCTTCTGGGGGCTGGTGCTGGGAGGGATCTGTTACGCCGTCTTCTCACGCCTTCGCCGCGCGTAGCTGTGACGGCGTGATGCCGGTCATGCTGCGAAAACGGTTACTGAAATGGCTGGCGGAGTTAAATCCGCAGGCCAGCGCGATGTCGGTGAGCGGCGTGGTCGTGTGCTGTACCAGCGCTTTGGCCTTCTCCATGCGGCGCTGCATAACGTACTGATGCGGCGCCAGCCCCATCGACTGGCGGAACATCCGCGCAAAGTGATACTCACTGAGTGCGGCCTGGCCCGCCAGTTCCGCCAGGGTTAAGGGTTGTGCAAGGTTTTCCTCGATAAAGGCCAGCACGTTGCGCAGTACAAACGGCGATAACCCGCCGGTCACCACCGGCAGCTTCCACTGTACGCTGGAATAGTGCTGGACCAAATGCGTCAGCAATAAGGTCGACGCGGTGCTCAGGGTGAGCTGATTGGCGTTTTGCTGCCAGTCGCAGCCGAGCAAAAACTGGCGATAAAGGGCGGTGATTTTCGGATCGCTGCCGAAGATTTTTTCCTCCAGCGTCAGCGATAGCGGTCGTTTATCCCAGATTTTCTCCCCCACGTCCCGCAGGTGTTCATCGGTGCAGTAGAGGTGCACAAACGACAGGTCGTCGCGGATATCCCACGTGGATTCGCTCTCTTCCGGCATCAGACAAAAACGGTCCGGCCCGCCGCCATTTTTCCAGCCACCCGGCGTTTTTTGATAGCTTTCATAGCCATCCGCCACGTACAGGCTAAGGGTGTGATGGTTGCTTTTCACCGTGATCGTGTCGTGCTTGTTGTACCACGCCGCCAGTTGAATGCCAGTATTGAGCGCGACGGTTTCCCGCAGCACTGCATTTTGTTGGCGTAACGTTTCAAAGGTGTCGTAAACGAGAGACATGGCCGTAAACAGGTGATTAATCAGACTGTCAGTCTAAGAAGTGTTGCAGCCTGTTACCAGCCATTGTGCGAGAAAAAAGCGCAAGAATTTGCAAGTCCGGCGCAAGGCGATGAAAGCCGGCCCCCCCTTCTTTCGCCACACTGTTGTTTTTCGCGGTATGAGAAGAGAGACACCATGAACGCATTACTCTATGGGCTGGTCGTTGTTATCTGGGGCACGACCTGGATCGCCATTTTTTTACAACAGGGGCCGGTTGCAGCGCCGGTCTCCATTTTCTGGCGCTTCGCCGTGGCCAGCGCCACGATGATGATCGTCCTGGTCGCCCTTCGCCGCCTGCGCAGGCTGGCGCTGCGGGATCATCTCTACTGCATGCTTCAGGGCTGCTGCGTTTTCTGTTTCAACTTCTGGTGCTTTTACACCGCCGCCGCCCATATCAATACCGGCCTTGAGTCGGTGATTTTCTCGATGGCCGTACTGTATAACGCCATCAACAGCTTTATCTTCTTCGGCCAGCGCCCACCCGCACGCTTCTGGACGGCGGCAGCGCTGGGGCTTATCGGGATCATCACCCTTTTCTGGAACGATCTGCTCGCCAGCGGCTGGAGCGCGTCGTTGCTTACGGGCATCGGGCTTTCCGCCCTCGGCACCTACGGCTTCTCGCTGGGGAATATGATCAGCATGCGTCATCAACGAAACGGGCTGGAAACCATGACCACCAACGCCTGGGCGATGCTGTATGGCACCGTCGTGATGGGCCTTATCGCGCTCTTCAGGGGCGATAGCTTTATGCCGGAATGGACGGTGAGCTATATGGGGGCGCTGCTCTATCTTGCGCTGTTTGGCTCGGTGATTGCCTTCGGCGCCTACTTTACGCTGGTAGGCCGCATTGGTCCCGGTAAAGCCGCGTACAGCACCCTGCTGTTCCCGCTGGTGGCGCTGTCGATTTCAACGGTGTACGAGGGTTACGTGTGGCATCTCAATGGGATCGTCGGCCTGCTGTTGATTCTGGGGGGAAATATGGTGATGTTTACGAAGCCGGAAACCTGGTTCCGCCGCCTGCGGACGGCATAAAAAAACGGCCTGCGAAAATGCAGGCCATTTTTTATTATTTTGTTGTCTGATGGACATCAAACATGGTGGCATCCGTCGCCATATCATCCACAACCTGCTTCAGGGTGCCGAAGCCCATTGGCGTATTCTCGTTCGCCAGCTCTTTCCCTTCACCCTTACGAACAACCTTAATCACTGGTTTGTTCGTGGCCGCATCGATTAACTCACCTTCGAAGAACAGATGCGTATCCATGGTACGATGGCCCGTTGCCATCTGCGTACCCGCAACCAGCAGCGCCACAGGCACCACTTCATAGAACTGCAAACCTTCTTTGTCTGAGCTCACACCCGTGATGGCGCCGCGGAAGATCAGGCTATGTTTGCCCGGCGTCGTCACAATCGGCTTACGCTGGCCAATCGCGGTTTTCAGTTTGGTATTGGTATAATTCAACAGCTCATCAAGCGTTTTTTGCCCAAGCTGAGTGGTCGGTTTTGGCGTCGGATAATAGGTTATCGGCGTCCAGATAATGCTGTCGTAATTCGCCTCATTATAGGACGGGTCAACCCAACGCAGGGTTGGCTTCCCGGTTGCAGATTTCATCTCCTGCAAGCCGGAGTAATCTTTTAAAAAGCCTGAATATTGATCGGGGGCTGCGACTTTTGACGCACAGCCGGAAAGGGCCAACAGACCAGAAAGCACTGCAACTTTAAAAAAAGTGTGAGTACGCATGATGGTATTCCATGTTATCTGCAAGTATGCACTTGAAGTTATAACAAAAAACCGGGCGATGTGTTGTGGCAAAAAATGACGAAGACAGCACAAATAGCGAAAAAACTGCCCGACCGAAACCGGGCAGTGAAAAATTACTCCTTCAGGTCCACTTGCCAGAACAGGTGCTTGCCGAAGGGATCGATTTCATAGCCCGTGACCTCTTTACGGACTGGCTCAAAAATCGTCGAGTGGGCAATCATTACCGCCGGCATTTGATCGTGCATCATCTGCTGCGCCTGCTTGTACAGCGCCACGCGTTTTTCGCGATCGGTTATCGATTTAGCTTCGGCAATCAGGTTATCAAACGGCTTATAGCACCATTTGGCCGAGTTCGACCCGCCGTTGGCGGACGTACAGGTAAACAGCGGGCCGAAGAAGTTATCCGGATCGCCCGTCGCCGTTGTCCAGCCCATCAGTGCGGCCTGATGCTCCCCGCCCTTCACGCGCTTCAGGTATTCGCCCCATTCGTAGGTCACGATTTTGGTCTGCACGCCCACTTTCGCCCAGTCCGCCTGGATCATCTCCGCCATACGCTTCGCGTTCGGGTTATACGGCCGCTGCACGGGCATGGCCCACAGATCGATGCTTACGCCGTTGGCAAATCCCGCCTCCTTTAGCAGCGCTTTCGCTTTTTCTGGATCGTAATCATAGTCTTTCAGCTCGCTGTCGGCACTCCAGACGCCAGGCGGCAGCAGGTTTTTCGCCGCCGTGCCGGTGCCGTGGAACACCGCCTCAATGATGGCCGGTTTGTTAATCGCCATCGCCAGCGCCTGGCGCACTTTTACGTTATCCAGCGGCGGCTTTTGCGTGTTAAACGCCAGGAAACCGGTATTCAGCCCGGCCTTGCTCATCAGGTTGATGTCTTTGTTAGCCTTCATACGCGGCAGGTCCGCCGGATTCGGGAACGGCATCACCTGGCACTCATTCTTCTCGACTTTGGCAAAACGTACCGAGGCGTCCGGCGTGATGGTGAACACCAGACGATCCAGCTTCGATTTTCCCTGCCAGTAGTCAGGGAAAGCGGTAAAGAGGATGCGGGAATCCTTCTGGTATTGCGCCAGCTTAAACGGCCCGGTGCCAATCGGCTGCATATCGACCTTTTCTGGCGTGCCCGCTTTCAGCATGGCATCGGCATACTCCGCCGACAGAATGGAGGCAAAGTACCACGCCAGATCAGCGACAAACGGCGCTTCCGGATGCGCCAGGGTGAAGCGCACGGTGCGATCGTCAACTTTATCAATGGCGGTAATCAGGCTGCCGAACTCCAGACTTTCGAAGTTGGAATAACTGCCGTTGGAGACGTTATGGTAGGGATGATTCACATCCTTCTGGCGCATAAACGAAAAAATCACGTCGTCCGCGTTGAAGTCGCGCGTCGGCGTGAACAGCTTATTACTGTGGAATTTCACCCCCTTGCGCAGGTGGAAGGTATAGATCTTGCCATCGTCGCTTACCTCCCAGCTTTCCGCCAGGCTCGGCACCAGTTCGGTAGTGCCCGGTTTGAAATCGACCAGACGGTTATAAACCGGTACGGCGCTGGCGTCCACGCTGGTCCCCGACGTATAGAGCTGAGGATTGAAATTTTCCGGCGATCCTTCGGAGCAATACACCAGCGTTTTTGCCGCGACGGTGGAACTGACCGTCAGCGCAGCAAGCGCCAGCGTTATCATTGTGAATGTGCTTTTCATCATTTATTCCTGTCTTTTTAATTCGACGGCTAATTACTTCTTTTGCCATTTCATAAATAACATTAAAGTGATGGCGCAAACACATGAAAAATAAATACAGAAGGAAACACTATGGGCTCAGAACTCTCCAGACAATTAACCCAACGCTTTTTCCGCTATCTCGCCATCACCAGCCAGAGCGACCCGAAAGTCAAAACCCTGCCCTCCACTCCGGGTCAGCACGACATGGCGCGGGAGCTGGCGAAGGAGCTGAAAACGCTGGGGTTAGATGATATTGTGATAGATGAGTTCGCCACCGTTACCGCCGTGAAAAAAGGCAATGTTCCCGGCGCGCCGCGGATTGGTTTTATTACCCATATCGACACCGTCGACGTCGGTTTATCCCCGGATATTCATCCACAAATATTAACGTTTACGGGGGATGATCTCTGCCTGAATAAAGAGAAAGATATTTGGCTGCGCGTAAATGAGCATCCGGAAATTCTGGCTTATCCTGATGAGGAGATTATTTTCAGCGACGGAACCAGCGTATTAGGCGCAGATAATAAAGCGGCCGTCACCGTGGTCATGACGGTGCTGGAAAACCTCACCGCTGAACATAAGCATGGCGATATTGTGGTGGCGTTTGTACCCGATGAAGAGATTGGCCTGTGCGGCGCGAAAGCGCTGGATTTAAAGCGCTTCGACGTCGATTTTGCCTGGACCATCGACTGCTGCGAGCTGGGGGAGATTGTTTACGAGAACTTTAACGCGGCGGCGGCTGAAATTCGCTTTACCGGCGTCACGGCTCACCCGATGTCCGCCAAAGGGGTGCTGGTCAATCCGCTGCTGATGGCAACGGATTTCATCAGCCATTTCGATCGCCGGCAAACCCCGGAATGCACCGAGGGGCGCGAAGGTTATATCTGGTTTAATGGCATCCAGGCCGGGCAGAACGAAGCGATACTGAAAGCCAATATTCGTGATTTTGACAAAGATGGTTTCGCCGCCCGCAAGCAGCACATTGCCGATGTGGCGGCGCAAATAGCCGCGCAGCATCCCACGGCAAACGTGGAATACCGCATTGAGGATACCTACAGCAATATCAGCAATGCGATTGGCGAAGACCGCCGCGCGATCGACCTGATGTTCGAGGCGATGGAGTCGCTCGGCATCACCACAAAACCGATCCCCATGCGCGGTGGCACGGATGGAGCGGCCCTGTCAGCCAAAGGCCTGCTCACCCCGAACTTCTTCACCGGCGCCCATAACTTCCACTCGAAGTTTGAGTTTTTACCGCTGTCGTCGTTCGAGGCCTCCTGTCGCACTGCCCTGCAACTCTGTCTGCTGGCGGCGCGTTAAGCGGGCTTGCGTGCGAGCATGGTGGCGAAGCGCAGCTTGATACGGTTCCCGTTGGCATCGGTACGGTGGAGTTCCCCTACCTCTTCGTTGTACTTGATCAGCTCCCAGCCTTCGTAGTAGTTGCTCAGTTCACCGGTTTTGAAGGCAAACGGGAAGCCGACTGTGCACGGATAATCCTCCGTATCCATGGCAGCAACGATCAGGTTATAGCCGCCTGGTCTGGTGCAACGCTGCATATTGGCGATAAGACCAGGGATGGTATTCGCTTCGAGGAACATCAACACGACGGTGGAAAGAATAAAGTCGTATTCGCCGTCAAAGGTCAGGTTGTTCAGATCCTTAATCGCCGTTTCAAGATTCGCGATCCCTTCCGCCGCCTTAATGCGCTCGATGTTATTGATGCTCATCGGGTTTTTATCCCACGCCGTCACGTCATAGCCGTTGGCCGCGAGGTAGAGGCTGTTGCGGCCATTTCCGCAACCCAGATCGAGCGTTTTACCCGGCTTAACAATGTCCGCGCTGAGCAGCACCTCTGAGTGCGTGCGGGTCAGCCCATATTTCTCAGTAAAGTAGTTTTCATCGACAGTCATTATTTTTCCTCAGATTGCATAAGCAGTGCCTTATCAGCGCGCACCAGAAGTTTGCCCTGCATCAGCAAGATAAAAGTACGGACCAGCAGCATCGCGATGATGACGTTGGTGAAAATAAACAGGGGAACCGCGAGGGCATGAAAGAACCCTGACGGACTGCTCTGCCCAAGATGTAAACCGGTGGTCGCCAGCGCCGACACCCCGAACGAGAAGCTCCAGAACGACGCGTTGAACGGCTGCGACAGATACCACGGCATCAGACGCAGCATAAACAGGAGTTGCAACAGGCCATAGCCGAAAAGCATTTTGGCGAAGGTGTCCGCTTCGCCGCCGTTGACGCTAAACCAGGCGCTACAGGCCACCAGGGCAGGCGCAAGCTGGATACCGAGCGAGGTACGAAGGGCAGCGGGCAGTTCGCCCGCGCTGCGCAGGCGTTGCAAAATGACCGGCTCCAGGCTCAGCCAGGAAAAGACCCCGGCACCAAGGAACACCAGCCCCGCGTCGTGGAAGCCTAGCGCACCGCAGGCCATCGCGCTGATAAAATTGTTCGCTACCGTCGGCAGATACAGTCCCGGCGTCGTGGCTTCTTCCGGATGCTTGCCGCGCCACAGCCCAGCGCTTTGCCAGGCGGCATACGCAAGCTGGATCACCACGCCCACGCTAAACAACCCCAGCGCCAGCGGGCGATACCACGGCACAAAGCCGATGGCCACCAGCAGCGTTGTGGCAGGAAACAGGCTGACAAAACTGCTCATTACCGGATGCCGCATCTCGGCCAGCACGCTATGTGGAAACCGTACCGCACGGGTAAGAAACGCCATGCTCAGAAGGAACCAGATCCCCACCGCCAGCGCCACCAGGATCTCGCCCGGCCAGCGCGTCACCGGCCAGATGGTGCCGGCGTAACGCCAGGCGAACCCCATGCCTATGGTCCCGAGGACCATACCGAAATACCCGGCGGGCAAGTTAAGAACGCGTTGGTTTTGGTTATGCATTTTTTTTAAACTTTAAAATGTATTTTAAATGCCATTTTAAGGGGTTTCCTGAGCGGACGCCAGCACTTCGAAAAACCAAAAGTTTGCTACGTTTATTGAAAGGCTTTTCAGGGATAACACGATGACAAAATATCGACTTGGCAATGAAACGCGTCTCTGGCGCTGGCAGGACGGATCAACGCCGTGCACAACGCCTCTCAGACAAATTATTGCCGTGAAGGATTTTAACGATGTGACCAGCGGGACTAAAGGCGGTTGGGTTGAGGATGAACACGCGCTCGCCCAGGACGGGGATTGCTGGGTTTACGATGAAAACAGCGTGGTGTTTGCCGGGGCCAGGATATCCGGTAACGCCCGCCTCACCCAACCCTGCATCGTAAGCCACCGCGCACACGTTGGCGGCAACGGCTGGCTTGACGCGGCAGAGGTGAGTCACGGGGCGGTAATAAGTGACAACGTCACCATTCAGCACTCCACCGTACGCGGGGAATGCCGTATCGCGGGTGACGCGCGGGTGCTGCATAACAGCCTGGTAATTGCAGCCAAAGGGCTGACACCCGACCGTGAGCAGATCCTGCAAATCTATGACAGGGCCACGGTCAGCCAGTCGCGTATTGTGCATCAGGCGCAAATCTACGGCGATGCCATGGTGACCTGGGCCTTTGTTGAGCACCGCGCCGAGGTGTTCGATCGCGCCATTATTGAGGGCAACGCGCTGAATAACGTCTGGGTGTGCGACTGCGCCAAAGTGTACGGCAACGCCCGTCTGCTGGCCGGTCTGGAGGATGATGCCATCCCGACCGTGCGGTACAGTTCACAGGTCGCGGAAAACGCCCTCGTCGAAGGCAACTGCGTCATTAAACACCACGTATTAATAGGCGGCGAGGCGTGGTTACGCGGCGGGCCGATCCTGATTGATGACAAAGTGGTCATTCAGGGGCGGGCGCGTATCAGCGGCGATGTCCTGATTGAGCATCAGGTGGAAATAACGGACGATGCGGTTATCGAGGCGCTGGAGGGTGAAAGCATTCACGTCCGGGGAGCCAAAGTGATCAACGGCGACACGCGGATCACCCGGACGCCGCTGCTGGGGGCGCTATAGCGGGAAGATTCTGGCGTACAGGTTCACGTCATCGTAGCGACCGTTGAGCATTTCCGCTTCCCGCAAACAACCTTCCAGCGTGAAACCGTTGCGCTGCGCCACCCGGTTACTGCTCTGGTTATCCACGCGACACTTGATCACAAAACGGCGGATCTCACCGCGCTCGACGTAATAGCGCATAAACGCCTGGAGCGCCTGAGAAAGAATACCCAGCCCCTGATGCGCCTCGTCAAGCCAGTAGCCGATATACCCGGCCTTATTCGCAGGCTCGATCGCGTTGAAGGAGAGCACGCCCACCAATTCGTCATTCATAAAAATCAGGAACATTTTGGCGTAACCGCGCTGGTGCAACATCTGGTTGCTCTGCACGTTGCGGCGCGTGTCCTCTTCGCTGCCGACATGCTGCGCCCAGTCGAAGGCGGTTTGCAGCCAGGTTTTGTTTTTGTTTACGAGGTTATGCAGATCGGTGGTATAGCGCTCTTCGACGGCGCGAAGCTCGATTTCCTGGTTAACGGGGATGATTTCTGAAGACATGGTGCCTCTTAATTGCCGGGTGGCACTAACGCTTACCCGGCCTAAAAATGCGTCCGGAGCAGGCCGGGTCGCCACCCGGCACAAACCCATAAGGACTAGCGCATGATCCGGTCGTCAACGTAGTTACGTTTGTCCGGCGCGGGCGGGAAGTACTGATACAGCCAGGTCTCGCTGATGGCATCGCCCTGACAGCGCAGGAACAGGCGCATATCCACCGGCTCGGTGGAGTCAGAGGTTGGATACCAGTCAAACAGAATGCGATACCCGTCGAACGGTTCGACATAGAGTATCTCCACCTGCTTCGCTTCACCGCTGGACAGGGTGATCACCGGCTCAATGCCCTTCGGTGCGGCGGCCTTCAGATCGCCCCCGACGAAATCAATGGCAAAGCGACGGGCCCACACTTTCGGGTAATTTTCACCCGGCGCCCAACCCTCCGGGAAGCCTCCCATACCGGTACGGGTGGCGTAGACGTTTGCCAGCGGGGAACGCACCGGCGGCTGTGCGCTCCAGTAGAGACGGTATTTGAAGTCCAGCTCATCACCCGCCTGCACCGGTTTCTCTGGCTGCCAGAAGCAGACCACGTTATCGAGCGTCTCGCCGGTTGTCGGGATCTCCATCAGGGCAATGGAACCTTTCCCCCAGTTGTTGCGCGGCTCGACCCACAGGCTTGGTCGCTTGTTATACCAGCCCATGACGTCCTGGTAATGGGAGAAGTCACGGTCAAGCTGCAACAAACCAAAACCCTTCGGGTTTTTATCAAGGTAGGCGTTAAATTGCAGCTTTTGCGGGTTGTTCAGCGGCCGGCAGATCCACTCCCCGTTACCGCGCCACATCGCCAGGCGGTCTGAATCGTGGATCTGCGGATGAATGGTGTCGCACATGCGGCGTTCGTTGTTGCCGCAGCTAAACATGCTGGTCATTGGCGAGATGCCGAGCTGCTTGATGTCTTTGCGCGCATAGAGATGGTTTTCGACGTCCATGATCACCTGGCTCTTCTCACAGTGGATCACAAACTTATAGGCACCGGTAATGCTCGGGCTGTCCAGCAGCGCATAGACGGTAAAGGTGGTATCACCCGGCTTCACGGTTTCAAACCAGAAGGAGGTGAAATCCGGGAACTCTTCCGGGGTGTCGGTAAAGGTATCCACCGCCAGACCACGCGCAGAGAGGCCGTACTGGTAGGTATCATCCACCGCGCGGAAGTAGCTCGCGCCCAGGAACGAAACGATATCGCGTCGCGCCAGCTCCGGCGCTTTAAAGACGCGGAATCCGGCGAAGCCGAGGTCGCTCTGCCCTTCAAGCTGGCGGGTATCCACGCCCGTATCGCCGTAGCTGAACAGCTCAGGCCGGAAGTGGATCTCACGCGCCTGAGAGGTGGTTTGATCCAGCGAGAACATGCGCACGCGGCGGCGGAACCCCATCCCCATATGGAAGAACTGGGCGTCCAGCTGACGGCCTTCAATATTATTCCACAACGACTGCTTCTCATCGTAACGGATGGCGTTGTACGCCTGCGGCGTCATGGTGGCCAGCGTTTCCGGCAGCGGACGCGGCGCACCGCCCCACGCGGTTTTCGCCAGATCGTGCGCCATGGATTGCAGAACAGAGAAGTCAAAGCGACGGCTCTGACCGTCGGCAATGTCGGAGTCAGCAGCATACGCCGCCTGGGAAAACAGAGAAGCAAGGCCAGAAGTGCCGCTCAGGGCAGCCATTGCCAGGGAACCTTTGAGAAAACGTCTGCGATTCATGCCTGAGAAAACGTCCTTATGGTCGTGTGAATGAGTTTCGCGCGCAGCGAAATGACGGCAAGAAAGAACGCACAGCCTAAACAAAAACGGTTAAGAATCCAATTGTTGGCGGGTGATTATCTGAACAAACCGAGAAATATTTTCTGTCGACCAGAACGGCCTGAAAGTGGTGTAAAAAACAGTAAATACACAAAATCATTCATGCTGGATCAAGGCGGCAAGTCTGAGAATCCCCAGGAGCTTACTCAAGTAAGTGACTGGGGTGAACAGACGTAGCCAACGCAGAGGCAGCCTGAAGGATGAAGTGTATTTAAAAGAGTCCCGGCTGGACATCAACAGCCGGGACCAACGAGGCGGTTATTTTACGCTGACATCGATACCCGGGAAGTACTTATCAGCCAGTTTAGCGATCGTGCCATCGGCACGTACTTTATCAATTGCGGCATCAAGCTGCTTTTTGGTGGCCTCATCCCCCTTACGCAGCCCAAAGCCGATCCCACTGCCGAGGATGGTGTCGTCCGACACCGGTTTGCCGATAAAGCCAAACCCTTTACCCTGCGGCTTACTGAGGAAACCTGCCTGCCCGGCCGCTGACATGACCAGCGAGGCATCGATGCGACCATTCAGCAGATCTCCCCAGGCCATATTCTGATCTTTATAAGACACCACGGTGACACCGTGCTTTTCCCAGTGCTCTTTGGCGTAAGTTTCCTGAATTGAACCCTGAAGAACGCCGATGGTTTTGCCCTTCAGCCCTTCGGGGGTAGCCTCTACCGCAGAACCGGCTTTGCCCACCAGCTGGGAGGGAATGCGATAGATGGGCTGGGTGAAATCAATGCTTTTGCGACGCTGTTCGGTGATGTTCATCGCCGAGTTTATGGCGTCGAACTTTTTCGCCACCAGACCGGGGATCAACGCATCAAACGAGGTTTCAACCCAGCTGCACTTCAGCGCGGCGGCTTTACAGATGGCATTTCCCAGCTCTACGTCAAACCCTTCCAGCTCCCCTGACGCATTGCGGCTTTCAAACGGCGGATATTCCGCTTCCAGCCCGTATCGCAACTCGGTAGCGGCAAACGACGAGAATGAACACAACAGTCCCATGCCGACAACTAACGCGCGTAATTTCATCTCAAATTCCTTAACGTGGTGTAACCCGACAAAGGGCCTGGGCACCTGCCCGTAACGTCGCCTCATCTTTCGCAAAAGAGAGACGGATTAACTTATTGTCCGTGCCATCGGCATAAAACGCCGACAGCGGAATGGTGGCAACCCCGTACTCGACAATCAGCCTTTTCACCATCTCGCTGTCGCGCTCGTCGCTAAAGCCGCTGTAATCCGCCAGCAGGAAGAACGAACCGGCACTCGGTAGCAGCCTGAACGGTGAGTCGGCGAGCAAACTTTGCAGCAGATCGCGCTTGCGCTGATAAAACGCCGCCAGCGACAGCCAGGTTTGCGGATCGGTCATGTGTTCGGCAAACGCGTACTGCATCGGCGTATCGGCCGAGAACATTAAAAATTGATGGACTTTACATATCTCATCCATCAGCTCCGCGGGCGCCACACAATAACCCACGCGCCAGCCGGTGACGTGATAGGTTTTTCCGAAAGAAGAAATAATCACGCTGCGCTCCGCCAACTGCGGGTGCGTCGCCATTCCGTGGTGCGGTTCGCCATCAAAAACGACGTGCTCGTACACTTCGTCAGACAAAATGATGATGTCGGTGTGGCGCGTCAGCGCTGCCAGCTGGTCCAGATCGGCGGCTGAAAACACCTGTCCGCTCGGGTTGTGCGGCGTATTGACGATGATCATCCGCGTGCGCGGGGTAATAGCCGCCCGTACTTCATCCCAGTTCACGGCAAAATCCGGTACCGTCAGCTTAATGGCGATCGGCGTCGCCCCTTGCAGACGCACAATCGGCGCATAGCTGTCAAAGGAGGGCTCGAAATAGATCACCTCATCCCCAGGATGAACCAGGCCGCTGATGGCTGAGTAAAGCCCTTCGCTGGCGCTGGCGGTCACCAGTACCTCACTCGCCGGGTCATAGCGCGTGCCATAGAGCGTGGCAATTTTGTCCGCAATGCGCTCCCTGAGCGGTTGCAGCCCGGTCATGGAGGCGTACTGGTTATGCCCTGCCTCCATGGCGCGGGTCACGCCGGTGATAAGTTTTGGGTCGCAGGAAAAATTCGGCGCACCCTGAGAAAGGTTGATGGCGTTATGCCGGGCTGAAAGCTGGCCGATAACGGTAAAAATGGTGGTTCCCACATCGGGCAATTTGGATCGTGTCTGCACCGGCGTTTTCAAAGTCATCCTCTGTCCCTTCTCGTGGTGAATGCATAACTATTCAAACAACAACTTCATTGCCGGGACAATCGAATTGTTGTCATAATAGCCATGACAAAAACGCATAGCTAAGGTGAGATATGTCGCGTCGTTCATTTCCGCTCAATGCCGTAGAGACGTTCATCGTGACCGCGCGTCACCTGAATCTTACCCATGCCGCCAGGGAGCTTTGTCTGACGCAGGGGGCGGTAAGCCGCAAAATCGCCTCGCTGGAAAGCTGGTTCGGCTTCCCGCTGTTCGAGCGCCATGCGCGCGGCCTGCGTCTCTCCTCTCAGGGAAGCGCCCTGCTGCCGGAGCTGCAATCTGCGTTTGAGCACCTGCTGAACGTTGCTGAACAGGCGCGAACGCACCAGACCGTTATTCGTCTGAAAGCGCCTACCTGCGCGATGCGCTGGCTGGTGCCGCGTCTGCTACAGGTGGAGCGCGAACAGCCGGAACTCCAGATTGCGCTGACCACCACCACCGATCATAACGTCAATTTCAAAACCGAATCCTGTGACGCGGCGATTGTGTTTGGGACGCACATGAGCGCCGGCGATCTGCTGTTCGAAGAGGCCTTAACCCCGGTGATGAGCCCGCTACGGGCCGGTTCTGCGCTGGAAACTCTCACCTTCCTTCACCCCACGCGGGACAAAACGGACTGGACGCTGTGGCTGGCGAAACAGCCGGGTCCGCCGCCAGCTATGCTCAAAAATCAACACTTCGAAACCATGGATCTGGCCATTACCGCCGCCATTCAGGGGCTGGGCATCGCCATCGCGGATGAAACGCTGGTGGAGGAGGACGTGCGCGCCGGACGGCTGATGCGGCCTTTTGACACAAGCATAAAGACGGGGGCGAGCTACCGGCTGGTATTACGCGACGCACCCGGCCCGGAAAACGGACTGGATGCGTTTCGCGCCTGTCTGCTCAGTCGAGGCTGACGTGGTGTTTCATCACCCGTTTGAAGAGGCTCATACGGGCACGCATGAAGCGGTTTTCAAGCCGAAAACCTGCATGTTTATTCACACCGATACGTAACAGCACGTCCCGCCCTTTCCGGCAGGCGGGCCAGCGCGTGGGCCCTGCCAGGCTATCGCGTGCCCCCGCATCCCGGGCGAAGCTCACCCAGTAGTCCGCCACCTGAGCGGCGAAGGCCAGATCGAGTTCATTTACATACTGCCGCGAGGGTTCCACCTGTCCAAGGGTATCGAACACGTAGGGCACTTCGTTGCCGTGCCAGGCGCCGTTGATGTACGTCGCGTGCTCCGCTTCGGCCACATAATCAAACCAGTATCGCCAGCACAGGCCGCCCGCCCGCTGCTGCGCCTGCATCACCACGTATCCCATGGTGGTGAAGGCCATGTCGCGGCATACCTGCCTGCCAAGTTCCTCATCGCCCTTCACGCCAGGATAAAGCAGCTTAATCAGCCCCAGGCCAAAGCGCCGCTCGCGGCGAAGCTTCTGGATCTGCCCGGCCAGATCGACCCCGAACACCGACATCACGCTGGCTTCGTCGCTGTTTGACCCAATCATCACCGGTACAGGATGCTGGCGGGCCGCGAAAAAGACGTCGAGCATGGCCTCAGGCAAAACGCAATCCCCCACGATGGGCGCAGGGGCGATATTCAGCGGCGAGGTCAGCGGCCAGAACGCCTCAGGCGGGATCGCGCGAAGCTGTTCCGCGGTGGCATTTTGCAGGCCGAAATGGGCGGCAATCGCTTCGCCTTTATGCATGGCCTGCTCGCGCGGGGTGTCGGGCAGCGTGTACCCGCTTTGCACAATGGCTTTATGGAACAGTCCTCGCGCAAGCGGAGAGGCCATCAGCGACAGCACGCTGCGCGCGCCGGCCGACTCGCCAAATACGGTGATGTTCTCAGGATCGCCGCCGAACGCGGCGATGTTATCGCGCACCCATTCCAGGGCCTGGATCTGATCGAGCAGCGCAAAGTTATGCACCACGCGCTCTTCTTCCCCCTCCAGCGCCGGATGGGCAAAAAAGCCGAGGTGCCCGAGACGGTAATTAATTGTCACCACCACCGCGCCGCGCTTCGCCAGCGCCCTGCCGTTATACGGAGGCAGCCCGCCAGCGCCGAGGGTAAAGCCCCCGCCGTGCAGCCAGACCATCACGGGAAGCGGCGCGGCGCGTGCGATCGGCGACCAGACGTTAAGGTAGAGGCAGTCTTCAGAGAACTGGCCGGGATCGCCGCCGCCCAGCTCCTGACAGCTTTCGCTGCTCTGCCAGCTGGAGGCGGAGAACGCCGTCGCCGGACGCACGCCATCCCAGCGCGCGGGGGGACGCGGGGAGCGCCAGCGCCACTGGCCTACGGGCGGTGCTGCATAGGGAATGCCGCACCACACGTGGGTATCGCCTTCAGTAAAACCAATCAGTGCGCCCTGGCGCGTTTCAACCACAGGGGCGGAGGGATTTTCCATACCAACCTTCTTTTTCCATCACACCCTTGCAGAGTAACGGTTTCAGAGCAAACCGCAACGCTGTTTGCTGCGCGCTTCCGCCTCCTCGTAAAGCGAAAACTCGTCGTACACCGCACAGCCGAGCGCGGCTTCGAAGGCATTGCGGCTGGCATTGCCGTGGCTGCGCGCCTGCGTTTCATTGCCAAGATTCGACTGGAAGATCCCAGCCGCACTGACGGGCAGAAAATCCTCGTAGGTGATGGGCTGTGCCACAACCCAGCCCCGTTCGATCAGCGGCTGCGGATCGTCGCCGGGACGAAACGCGTGTCGATGCGCCTCACCTGTCGGGGTCAGACGGTAGCGGAAATAAGCCAGCCGCTGACGGCGCAGGAACATTTCGCTGTCCGGGAAGGCGCTGAAGATCTCGCGCAGGTGAAGCTGGTGGGTCAGGTTGTCTTTGCCGGTCCCGGCCTGATTTAACAGACTGTCGTACAGCTCGCGCCCTTTCGGCGTAAGGGCCACGCCGCGCTGCTCAATCTCACCGAAACGCGCGGTATGGGTGCCCTTGTGTTCTCCCGCGAAAAGCACCGGCTCCTCCAGCGCCTTAAAGCTGGTCTGGCGCAGGAGGATCGGCACCTCGCGGCGCGGCGGGCCTTCAATCAGAATTTTCGGCTCAATGCCGTACTTCGGCATTAGCTCCTGCACCCGGTCGATATCCAGCGTGCGCGGCGTGAGATGGTTGATATGGCACCCCGGGAAACAGACCACGTCGGCAATCAGGCGATGTTCGTTGCTCAGCGCCAGATAGGTTTCCTGATCGACCGTCGCATGGCGATGCCAGCGGAAGGTTTCCAGGGCTTCCTGCACAAATTCGCGCGCCTGTGCCTCAGTAAAGTGTCCCTGCGCATCATGCAGGTCGATCAGTTCCAGGCAGCGCGGCGTAAAGATGTTGCGCCGGGAGAGGATCTCCGCCGCCCTTTCGCGCAGCGCAACGTTTTCAATCAGCTCCAGGCGCAGCAGCGAGGTAAAAATGCGAAACGGATTACGGCAGAGCGCCGCATCGTCTGTCGGACGAAACGCCGTCGAGTGGACGGGCACGCCCGCCTGGGAGAGATCGTAATAGCTGACCGGGTACATGCCCATAATGGCGAAGATCCGGCGCAGGGTGGAAAGCTCCTGAGCGGTGCCCACGCGGATCGCACCGTGACGTTCAACATTCAGGCGCGCCAGTTCGTCTGCGTTTGCCAGTTGTTCATGTAAAAGTGGGTTATTTTCCAGAACCGCCAGGTTAACGTCCGCCACCAGTTCCAGCAAGGTGCCGTACTGCGGAACTTCCTGCTGGTACATCGCCGACATAGCCTGCGAAAAGTGTTCCCGAATATCATCAGCCGTGATGGTGTTCGCCATGATGTCATGCCTCCAGTGAATACTACCTGGAGTGTAGAGAAGCCCGTTCCTTTCGTTGGGAAGAATTTACGAATTGTGATCCAGGCAGACGAGTGGTCAAAGCGTGGGCATTTTCGAAAAACGGTTGTAACTCAAACAGATCAAATGTTAAAAATATTTTGCTATCAGGTTATCAAATTCAAACATCTTAACTTGTCACCCGCGTCGCTCTGTTTTTAACATCGCCTATGGAAAAAAATGGTCTGTTCAGTCAGCGCATACGCTTGCGCCATTTGCATACTTTTGTGGCCGTCGCTCAACAGGGAACGCTGGGGCGAGCGGCTGAAACCCTTAACCTCAGTCAGCCTGCACTATCCAAAACGCTGAACGAACTGGAACAGCTTACCGGAACCCGCCTGTTCGATCGCGGCCGTCTGGGCGCTCAGCTTACTCTCGTGGGTGAACAGTTCCTGACGCATGCCGTTAAAGTTCTCGATGCCCTCAATACCGCCGGTCAGGCGCTCAACCGTAAAGAGGAGTCGGCCAGCGACATCGTGCGCGTGGGCGCGCTGCCAACGGCGGCGCTGGGCATACTGCCTGCGGCGATCGGCCAGTTCCACCGTCAGCAAAAGCACGCCACGCTTCAGGTCGCGACCATGAATAACACCATGCTGCTGGCGGGCCTGAAGTCAGGCGAGCTGGATCTGGGCATTGGGCGGATGTCCGATCCGGAACTGATGAGTGGCCTGAATTACGAGCTGCTGTTCCTGGAATCGCTGAAGCTGGTCGTGCGTCCGAATCATCCCCTGTTGCAGGACACCGTGACCCTGAGCCGCGTGATGGAGTGGCCGGTGGTGGTCTCACCAAAAGGAACCGTTCCGCGTCAGAATGCGGAAGCGTTGCTGCAAATGCAGGGCTGCACCCTGCCTTCCGGGTGTATTGAAACGCTCTCGGCGTCGCTGTCGCGCCAGCTTACGGTGGATTACGACTACGTGTGGTTTGTGCCGTCCGGCGCGGTGAAGGACGATCTGCGACGCGGTGTGCTTACGGCGCTGCCGGTAACATCGCCCGGCGCGGGAGAACCGATTGGGATCCTGACGCGGGTAGATGCCCCGCTCTCTGAAGGCGCCCAAACGCTGTTAAGCGCCATTCGTAAATCAATGCCTCTCTGACCCTAAACGCAGAACCCGCCGCGAGGGCGGGTCTGTCTTACTCAGAACGTTTCCCAGTTATCACCTGAGACGGCCGCCGCCGGGGTTAAAGGCGCGGATTTCGCTGCGGTTGCAGGGGCTGTAGTCCGTCCAGCCCCTGCCCCGATGAGACGAAACGCGCCAACAGCCTCCGTCAGACGTGCGCCCTGCTCTTCCAGCGAGGCCGCCGCCGCAGAAGCTTCTTCCACCAGCGAGGCATTCTGCTGCGTCACCTTGTCCATCTCGGAAATCGCCTGGCTCACCTGAACAATGCCGCGGCTCTGCTCATCGGACGCCGCTGCAATCTCCAGCATAATATCGGTGACGCGTTTAACCGCCTCGACGATCTCATTCATGGTATTGCCCGCCGCAACCACTTCCCCGGAACCCTGATCGATAAGCGACACAGATTCATTAATCAGGCTTTCAATCTCTTTCGCCGCATTCGCGCTGCGGCTTGCCAGGGTGCGGACTTCACTCGCCACGACCGCAAAGCCGCGTCCCTGTTCACCCGCACGCGCCGCCTCGACCGCCGCGTTGAGCGCCAGAATATTGGTCTGGAACGCGATACTGTTAATCACGGCGGTAATTTCAGAGATCTTCTTCGAGCTGGTGGAAATATTACCCATGGTTTTCACCACGCCGGAGACCATCTGCCCCCCGCGGCTGGCCTTACCGGAGGCATCTTCTGCCAGTTTACTCGCATGATGCGCGTTATCGGCGTTCTGTTTCACCGTCGCGGTGAGCTGCTCCATGCTGGCCGCCGTCTGTTCAATCGCCGCCGCCTGCTGCTCGGTACGGGAAGAGAGATCGGTGTTACCCGCGGAGATCTCGCTGGTTCCACGGTAGATCTCCTCCGCCCCTTGCCGCACGGTGCCCACGGTTGTCACCAGCGCGTGCTGCATCGTTTGCAGATCGCGCGTCAGGCGGCCAATTTCGCTGCGCCCGGTCGGTTCGTCCGGCATGGTCAAATCGCCTTTCGCGATATTTTCGATACGCGTAGCGGCTCGCTGGAGCGGGTTTATCACCGTACGGCGCAGCACCACAAAGGTGATCACCGCCAGCGCCAGCGCCAGGCCAAACGCGCCGAACATAAACATCAGCCCCAGCCGGGTGCGGGTGTGAGCCTGTGCCGTCAGCGCGTTGGCGCGTTCGGTGCGGATTTTTATCGCCTTCAGCAGCACCGCGTTATAGGCATCGTCCAGCGGACGCGCGGTCTCATTTTCGTGGTTAATAATGGCTTCAAACATGCCATTTTTGGCATATTTCAGCATCGGCTGCATACCGGCGATGTAGGCGTCATAGCGGGCTTTCAGATCGCCATCCAGCGCTTCATCAGCCGGGGTGCGAACGGTGCGCTTCATATAGGCGGCAAATCCATCCTGCGACTGCCTGATGCGGGTCTCAGCCTCAGCGATGTTTTGTTTCATCGCCTCCATCTCCGCGATACGGCTCGCCGCCCCCGCGTGGATCATGTTGATACGGGCGGTACGTAAATGGTTGGAACTGTTTGACAGACCGGTGCGCACCTGGATTTCTGCCGTGACATCCTGCTGATCGTTATCGGCCTGGAGCAGGAAATAGCCTGCCAGACCCGAGCTCAATGCAAACAGGAGAATAATGCCACCGAGAATGGAGGAAAACAGCGGAACCAGCCGGATGTGATGCAAGAAACTCAGCTTAGGCTGCGCCTGCATCGATGTTGTGTTGTCCATGACCGTCGACTCTCTTATAGGTAAGATGCGTAATAACACGCCTGTAAAAGAGTCATCGGCACGCCAGGGAATTAAATTACGTCTAAAAGCGCCGGACAGGTCACACTTTAGAGAAGATCAGGGAAGAAATGCCAGCGGAAAAAACCGCTGGCAGAATAATCAGTTGTCGCCGAAATGGATAACAGTGCGAATGGATTTTCCTTCGTGCATCAGATCGAAGGCTTCGTTGATCTGCTCCAGCGGCAGGCGGTGCGTAATGAACGGATCAAGCTGAATTTTACCGACCATCGCATCTTCAACCATGCCCGGCAGCTGAGTACGGCCTTTCACGCCGCCAAATGCTGACCCGCGCCATACGCGCCCTGTCACCAGCTGGAAGGGACGGGTTTTGATCTCCTGACCCGCGCCGGCCACACCGATAATGATGCTCTCGCCCCAGCCTTTGTGGCAGCACTCCAGCGCTGAGCGCATTACGTTGACGTTGCCGATACATTCGAAGCTAAAGTCCACGCCGCCGTCGGTCAGCTCAACGATCACGTCCTGAACCGGTTTGTCGTAGTCTTTCGGGTTGATAAAGTCGGTCGCCCCCATCTCACCTGCGAGCTTAAATTTCTCCGGGTTGGTATCCACAGCAATGATACGCCCAGCTTTCGCCTGTACCGCGCCCTGGATAACCGCCAGACCGATCCCGCCCAGGCCGAACACCGCCACGGTGTCCCCCTCTTTCACTTTCGCCGTGTTATGCACCGCGCCGATACCGGTGGTGACACCGCAGCCGAGCAGACAGACTTTATCCAGCGGGGCCTGCGGATTCACTTTCGCCAGTGAGATCTCGGCGCACACCGTGTATTCGCTGAAGGTGCTGGTACCCATGTAGTGATAAATGGGCTCGCCGTTATAGGAGAAACGGGTGGTGCCGTCCGGCATAAGTCCTTTGCCCTGCGTGGCGCGCACGGCCTGGCAGAGGTTAGTTTTGCCGGATTTGCAGAACTTACACTCGCCGCACTCTGCGGTGTAGAGCGGGATCACATGGTCGCCGGGCTTCAGGCTGGTGACGCCTTCACCCACTTCCACCACCACACCGCCCCCTTCGTGGCCGAGCACCGCCGGGAATACGCCTTCCGGATCGTCACCAGACAGGGTAAACGCATCGGTATGGCAAACGCCGGTGTGGGTAATTTTGATCAGCACTTCGCCTTTCTTCGGCGGAGCAACATCAATTTCAACGATTTTCAGCGGCTGGCCTGGGCCGAATGCGACAGCTGCGCGAGATTTCATGATGTCTTTCCCTTGTTGTGAGGTGTGTGGGTTTATTTTAGATAAGAGCGCAGTAAATGGCCGACTTCCGCCATCCGCACTGCCCGCTGATCCGGGGTGGTCTCCCCCGTCACCAGCTCATCTTTGAGGTGAATTTCGACCATTTCACCCATCAGGCCATTGGCAGCGCCGCGCACGGCGGCAATTTGCTGCAAAATGGCGAGACAGGGATCGCCCGATTCCAGGGCGCGTTCAAGGGCATCAACCTGGCCCCGAATGCGGCGGACGCGGGTCATAATACGTTTTTTATCTTCGGGTGAATGCGGCATACGCCCTCCTGATACTATAGGGGGGTATTGTATCGTTCATGGGAAGTTAATGTAAACATTAAGTTTTATGAGGTTATCAGGTATCATGTAACTTATAGTGTGTTTCTTTTCTTGACTCGAACATCTGAACTAAGCTATGACACATTCTGTAAAAACATAGTTGTAATAAATACCGTCGTATCCGCATTTTTGAAGGTTTCTGCATTCACGCAAATTCCCGTCCCCACCAAAGACTGTAGGTTTCTTAAGAATACAATGAGGAATAGACTAATACGCGATAGTTAACATTTTTAAATGTCAAATGCTTTTTATGAATGAAAACTTTTATTAAGGGCTTTTAATGAGCATTTTCTTAAGACGAAGTATATATGCATTATGCAAAGATAGTTTATTTTTCTTTCTTCTTAGTTTGGTTGTATTGATACCTTTCAATTTCCTTAGCGATAAATACACTCAGGAGATAGAAACTATCATTGAAGAACATATGGCCCCTCATTCTCTTGCAGCAATGCTTGTAATAGCAACGTCTATTACGTCTCTGACACTTCGATTTGTCGGAAGCATAAACGTCAAGAAAAAATATAATAAACTCATATATACACTCATTATTTTCCCTGTTATCAAAGTAGGGAAAGCGTATGCTTCTACGATGGTCGGCATGATGACAGGGTTAGCCTTAATATTATCCTTCTCTGAAGGCATATCAAAAGCAATAATACCTTTATTTTTCATTGTTTGTATTTCTATGTACTGGTTTCTTTTTGAAGCGATATTGTATGTTAGTAAAAATGGCCTGCCATCAAACGTCAGTAAAAAAACAACAAATATTTTATTGCTAATAATAGTAATTATAATACCCGCAGTGTATTTCTACATTGTATGAAGTAGCTATCAATGAATTCAAAACCAGATGGCCATACCTAAAAATTGCGGCCAGTTTTAAACTCAAGTTAAGATCCGTATTGAGCAGGCAAATGAGATCACTATAGCCTGTCTGTACAACTGCGGCCACGGTGTTATTGGCCTTTAGGCATTTAGCACTAATACACATGCTGGTCACAAGCTGCTGGCTTAGCCACTCTTTCTTCGACTGCCAGCTCGGGTGTGGAAAGGCGGAAATGCTGTATCAGGTGTATTCGACCTGCTTCAACGAGTTCTATGTTGTGCAGCTACAGCTGTTTATCGAGCGGTTCGGGTTTACCCTTAACGTCTCTCTCATAGATGGTGCAACCATATTTAGGGTTTACCCCCACCTCGGCCAACCCTATTTAGCTCAAAATGTTAAAAATCCGCACTTATATGGCACAATGTGAACAGAAATAACATTCGCGTCACCTAACATATTCGCTACAAACAAAATGGTGGTGTTAATGATTGTACTAAAGAGCTTTTTATTCTTCGTTGGCGCAGCGGCCGCTTGCGCACTTATTGTACTGTGTCTTTGGGTTGATATGCGGTTTGTCGGCCATGATATTCCGGAATTATCACTGACCGAAATTATGCAGGAAACGGTATTAGCGACTATTGTCTTTCTCCATTTTCGTCTGGCGAAAATGGACGAATCCATGCGTTACTGTAATATTCTGGTGGGCGGATTTTTCCTGACAATGCTAATTCGTGAACTGGACGCGCTTTTTGATCTCATTTCTCATGGGAGTTGGGTGTGGTTCGCGCTGATTACGGCTCTGCTGGCGTTAATTCGCCCCGTTATGCATTTTCGCGCTACCCTGGAACAGCTGGCAAAATATACCCAATCCCCCTGGTACGGCATTCTGTTGAGCGGCCTGCTGGCTGTACTGGTCTTCTCCCGCCTCTTTGGAATGCAGGTGCTGTGGCACGACATCCTTGAGCATGGCTATATGCGTGTCGTGAAAAACGCCGTGGAGGAAGGTTCGGAATCATTCGGCTATATGCTGTGCCTGGCCGCATCCCTTGGCTATTACGTTACCTTTCGCACTCACGCACGGCAGAAACAGTCTCTTCGCGCTGCGTAGAGAACGACATTTTTTGGACTTTATGGTGGTCATGTAAGAAAGACATGTCCTAAAAAGGGGCAATCTGCCGTCGATTTCAGCGAATTCTCGCTCACTCCTGCAATCAGCGTCTATCCTTAGACTACCAACAAAAGGAGGCTGGAATGTCTGATTTCGACACTGATAAAAATGCACAGTACGCTGGCGATAAAGCCAAAAACAAACTTGATGAATTATCCGGCTCTGCGCAGCAGCAGTTTGGTGAATTCGTTGATTCCCCTAAACACCAGGTGAAAGGTGCAGCGAAAAAATATGCTGCCCAGGCCAGTGATGCCGTCTCGGATGTCACTGAAGCCGTCAGAAACAATCCCTTAACGGGCTTAATCGCTGCGGGTGCGGTAGGTATTGTTCTGGGACTTCTGCTGGGACGTAAATAATTTCAGGCCCTTCGGGGCCTTTCCTTTTCCCCTCTTTCCTGCTCTTTCCCCCCCTATAGTTGATAGTTTTCCTGACAAAAACACGATCCACGTGAAAAGTTGTACAATTTTAATGTACAGATTTGATCGAATAGTATAAATTCAATGCCACTGATGTTACAAAATTGTTTGTTAACGGTGGAAAATTATGCGTCGCAACCATGCTCCCTCTACAGCAGAAAGCGCTATCACCTTGTATTTTAACAAGGATAACGTCCCAACACAGCAGGAAACCCTTGGTGCTATCGTCAGTGAGATCATCAAAGAAAATGTACAACTGAGCAGAATGACAATCTGTACAAAGCTGTTGCGCAGAATTGAAGAGTCAACGTCTGACGTTGAGAAAGCGCACTATAACGGTCTGATAGCCCTCTTCTTCGAGCGTTAACCTGAACACTGTTTTTTTAACTTACTAAGTTAGTCATGCTGAGTGAGAATAGAGCTCCTGAATGCGATGACTAACCCCATGCTACAGCCTCCTGCGTGTAGCAGAGTGAGATTGAAGCTATGCATAGAACTAAATTTGAACGACTTAAGGATGACCTTATCGGTGAGGCCGTATTATCCATACTGAAAGAGAACGGACCTATTACCTTTGCGTCTCTTGCTGGTCGCCTGCGGGCGATGGCTAACGTTGAATCAAATGATGAACGCAAAAATGCATTGATTGCCGCTGAAGATGAAGTACGCCAGCGTGTAACCGGCGTATCGCACGACCGGGGAAGAGTGATGGGCGATTATGATATTGGGCGCATGCGCTCTCTCTTTACTCACAACACGCTTCTGACCCCAGACAAGAAACACTAATTTTAACCGAAACGGTGACCACCATGAGTAAAGCGATTATGCAGCAAACGTATAATTTTGAAGCCCTGCACGATAAAGGACTGGCGGAACATTTTCTTAATGCTGGAAAGCATCTCAGTGGTGAGGTTGAAGTGTTGGGCTCGGCAATACGCTGTATTATGCTGACCGGTGACAATCTCTCAAATAAAGAGATTATCCTGCAACTGATTCACGCCCTCGAAATTACCGAGGAGCCCGAAGCCTGCGATGTCATTCGTAACACGCTTGAAATTGTTGTCGGTTTTACGCGCGATGATATCTGATAACAGATTATTGCCCTGGTGAGTGACTGTTTTGCTGGTGGTCGAAGAGTTAAGTCTGTCGTACCACCAGCATAGTGAATCCATTAACTAAATAGCCGTACCATTCGATCCAGCTCATCTTCTTTAACCGCCCGGGAAAGATAATATCCCTGGAAGCGCTTAACCCCTAATGCGACAAGTTTTTCAAATTTTTCTTCGCTATCGACGCCTTCCGCAACGCATTCCCTTCCCGTCATGTCGCTGTATATCTGTATCGCTTTAATAATGCTAATGTCATTGTCGTTAGCAACAAAGTGCTCGACTATATCGCGGTCAAGCTTCAGTCCATCAAAATTAATCTGTCGGATGGGTAACATAGCGTAATCTCTGGAAAAGCAATCATCCAGAAACAGCCGGCATCCCTCGGCGCGTAAACGCTGGAGAGTGACAGGAATATTTGGATCCTTTGTTACATCAATGGTTTCAGCTAATTCAAAGACAAGTTTCCCGGCCCACTGCGGCTTCAGTAACATTTCAACGGCTTTTTTCGCCATTCCCGGCAGCGCGTTCCCGGCAGCCAGTTGAGGAGGAATATTAACCGAAAAATAATATTTTCCATTGTATCTGTTGATACCTGACACGGCCGCGTGAATGACTAACGCCGTCAGCTTGAGCCAAATTTCGCCATTTTTTATCCCATCCAGAAATTGGCCTGGTTTCAGGACCTGACCGTTTTTATGCCAGCGCAGCAGAATTTCAAAGCCCACTCCTTTTTTATCGCCATCGGTAATAATTTGATAAGCCGCAAAGATTTCCCGCTTATGTAACGCCTGCAATATATTTATTTCTGCTTCCGAAAACCCCTGCGCTTTGTTCTTTACTGCACAGACCTCATCCCTTAAGACACGTGCATCGCTAAACCACACTCTGATAAGATATAATTTACCCAACCCCACTTTACGATGAGTATAAATGGTTTTATCTGACAAACTTAACCTCGCTGACTGCTCTTTTATCGAAATACCTCGATAAAAATTCAGCAATACGGTTAATTCACGTTTTGATAAACCATGCAGGCTTTCCTTACCTTCTTTCTCAGGTCCTTCACGCAATAAACGTGACGAATCGGCATGTACTTCAGAAATATTCTCTACACAATTCATTACCTCTGAAATATTCGCCACCCTGATCCTCGACAACGATCTGGTATTATTAACGAGACTTTTCAGCGTGGCATAAAGCCACCTTTCTGGTATTGCACCATACAGGGTCACGCTACAAATAACCGGCAGTGCATTCAGAACCGAGACCAACCGTTTCAGGCTTTCAAGAAAGGCAGTCACGTCGCGACCAAGAAAAACAGAAACTTCAGGCTGTTGATTTTGCATCATTTTTTGCACATCGCCTGAGCAAACTTCATCCTCTTCAAAATGGAGCCGCGTGGCGTTTACGCCACGAGACTTCAGAAGCAGGCTATACCCCTCGAAGGTGAAACCGCAGGCTGAAATAACGAATCGTTGCTTGTAGCAAGTACCTTGCATAAAAGGTAAGTTTTGAGACATAACCTGCTCCTGAGAATGTAAATATCATTCCCAAATGTGATTAAAGCCAATATTCTTTGTCGCATTGAATAATTTTACCGCACCCCATTTGGTTAATAAACCGTTATCAATGTTATGCACGGGAACATCTTTGCGTTAATCAACCCACTCATCCATATGCAGCATAAATATTACTTTCTTTTCATATAACGACAGTAAATATGCACTTCACAAGGTATAATGAAAATTCCGAAAAAGAAGACCAGACACTTCATCTTATCGGCCCAGACAAAAAGAGAAAATGCTATGGATAATCACATTTCATCCAGGGCTTTGCTACATCGAAGGGATGTTATTAAAAACAACCCGCGATTTGGTGAAGCTATAACAGAGCACTACAGAATTAATGATGCCATTTATAAAAAACAACCCTTGTTCTATAAAACGATGCTTCAGGAATCACGCTTCAACATAATACTGTCCATGTGTTGTTTTGTTTTTGGTAATCAGGCTGAGTCAGTTTCAGAGATAAAGGCACTGTGTACCCGCTATAATATCGCCAGCCCTAACAGTGTTATCGCGATCATCACCATACTTAAGACCACCGGGCGAATTAAGACCTGGCGCTGTACCGAAGATCGCCGAAAAACAAAAATCGCACCAACGGAAAAAGGACTGGATGAGCTGAAACGCTATATGTCCGGGGCGTTTACGCCTGTTAGCATTCTTTTTCCGACATTCAATATAAATGCTAACCTTCTGGACAATGATATTCTGAGGCACAACTTTTTCCGGCGCGCCGCAGAGTACCTTTTCCGCGGATTAACATTCAGGAAAGTGCTTCCGGAGGTGGGTTTATTTATTGATAAGGATGGTGGCCGAATGATTATGCTCTATCTCTATTTGCAGGCCATCAAAAACAAAACAGCACATGGTGCCATAATAGCGTATTCAGCCAGCACGCTGGCAAAAGAATTTTTCGTTTCGCGTATTCATGTTAAACGGATTATCAAATCGGCGCAGGAGGCAGGTTATCTTAAAGATCGCGGCGATGGCCGGATGTCGATTTATCCGGCCTTTATCGAGCTGGTCGAAAATTATGCCGGATTATATTTTGCGTATGTCACACATTACATCAATGTGGTACCAAAAGAACGACGCCATGTTGTCAACATGACGCCTACACTCTGATCTGACGGGCGTTCGGTTTGCTGAACGCCTTTTTTATCGCTCGCGCAGCGCCTCTTTTGCCTTATTCAATGGTTTCAGCAGATAATCAATGACGGATTTACTGCCGGTTTTGATATCAACCGTGGCTATCATGCCCGGGAACACCGGGAATTCCTTGCCCTGCCTGTTGGTCAGATGGTTACTGTCAGTACGAATATAAACGCGATAATAATAAACATCCCGTTTCACCTCGTCCTGAAGGGTATCCGGGGAAATCATCGTCACCTCCCCTTCCAGCCCGCCGTAGATCGAGTAGTCATAAGCGGTGATTTTCACCAGCGCTTTTTGCCCGGGATGGATAAACGCGACATCGCGCGGCGAGATTTTCGCTTCTATCACCATCTGGTCATCAAGCGGTACCAGGCTCATCAGTTTGCCGTTCGGCGGGATCACCCCGCCCACCGTCGTCACGTCAATGTCCTTCACGATGCCACGCACCGGCGCATTAAACGTTAAGCGGGTGAGTGAATCTTCGCGCCCTTTCATGACGGAGCGCTGCGCTTCCATTTCCGCGTTCGCTTTTGCCAGTTCTTCGCGGGCGCGAACGTAGTACTGGTTTTTCATTTCGGTGATTTTGCTCTCCAGCTCATTTTTTTGACGTTCAAGGCGTAAGACTTCGACCTTACTGGCCGCCCCCTGCGTCACCAGTGGGCGCGTTAATGCCAGTTCACGCTGCACAAGATCCGCTCCCTGGCGTAAACCCGCCAGCCCTTTTTCAAGGCTTTCGCGACGTGACTGATAAAGCGCCGTTTCCTGTTTGACCAACTCAACGTCGTCATCCAGCTCTGCCGGGAATGTCAGCCCGGTGTCGTTCACCTCAGCATTCAGACGCGCGGCCGTCGCCATCGCAGCGTTTAATCGAGACTCGCTCTCCAGCACGCTGGACTCGGTTTTCGTCCGGTCCAGTTGGGCAAGCTGTTGACCACGCTCGACGATATCGCCTTCGCGCACCATCAGACTGTGGATAATCCCCCCTTCCAGGGACTGGATCACCTGCTCGTGGGAGGACGGGATCACCTTGCCGCTACCCGTCGTGACCTCATCCAACTGGAACAGGCTGGCCCAGGTAATAAAGACCACCAGCAGGGCAAACAGCGACCATGCCACCAGCGACGAACGCGGCAGGCGCGGCTCCTTGAGCCGGCTGTTAAAGCGGGAGAAATCATTCATGCCACGCCCTCCGTTTTCAGTTTAACCGTGCGCTGCGGCGCCTGCTGCGGGGCCATTCCGTGCTGGCGTAAAATGGCATCACGAGGGCCATCCATCACCACTTTGCCGTTTTCCAGGACGATGATGCGGTCAACCAGGTCCAGAATCGGCAGACGATGCGTCGCCACCACCAGCGTCCGGCGCTTACCGAGCCACTGGTGCAGATGCTGGATAAACTGCTTCTCGCTGACCTCATCCAGCCAGGCGGTGGGTTCATCCAGCAGCAGAATATTCGGCGAGGTGATCAGCGCGCGCGCCAGCAGCAGCGCCTGACGTTGCCCGCCGGAAAGCCCCGTTCCGCCCTCATTGATGATGGTGTTCAGCCCCATTTTCTGCTTGCGCACAAACTCCAGCGCGCCGCTGTTGACCAGCGCCTGATGGATTTCCTCGTCTGTCGCCAGCGGATTACCCATCAGGATGTTGTCGCGTACGGAGCCGAAGAACAGCCGCGCCTGCTGGCTGAGCAACTGCATGTCGCGGCGCACGTCGGCCGGGTCAAGATGATTGAGAGCAATATCGTCCAGCAAAATGCTGCCCTGCTGCGGCTCCTGCATTCCCGCCAGCAGATGCAGCAAGGTGCTTTTCCCCGAACCATTCCGCCCGAGCACCGCCACGCGCTCCCCGGCGCGAATGCGCAGTTTGCTGATATTCAGCACGGTAAGCTTCTCTTCTTCGTCGTAATAAAACCCGACGTCGTCCAGCCGATAATCACCGCGCAGATGGGCTTTATGCACTTTTTTGCCGTGCTGGGGATCGTCAATCGGGCGCTGCATCAGGTCATCCAGTCCCTTGCGGGCCACCTTTGCCGACTGCCAGCGGGAGAGCACGCCGGAAATCTGCGACAGGGGCGCGATGGTGCGGGACGCCAGAATCGAGGTCCCCACCAGCGCACCGGTGGTCATGTCGCCGCTGATGACCAGATAACACCCCACCAGCAGCACCACGGCGTAGACGATAGACTGCACCTCCTGGGTCCATGTCAGCAGCAGCCCCGTCAGCCAGCGCTGCTTCATGCCGACGCTCGCGGCAACGTCATTGGTGTTATTCCACTGGTTCTGGAACCTCTGCTCGGCGCGCATTAGCTTGATGTCCTCAAGCCCCTGCACTGCTTCCACCAGCGTGGCGTTACGAATCGCCGATTCACGCATCCCTTCGCTGGAGAGTTTTCCCAGCGGGCGCTGCACCAGCAGGCCGGGAATGAGCAGCAGCGGTACGGCCAGCAGCACCACCAGCACCAGCGGGCCGCCAATCATCCACAGAATGAAGACGAAAAGCAGGAAGAACGGCAGATCGGAGATAGCGGCAATGGTGGTGGAAGTGATCAGCTCCCGCACCGACTCCAGCTCGCGGATCTGGGCGATAAACGACCCGGTCGATTTCGACCGTGCGCCGTTTTTAATCCTCAGGGCGTGGGCAAACACGCGCTCGGAAATACGCAGGTCGGCGCGTTTCCCTACCACGTCCGAAATATGCACCCGCAGCATGCGCATGATGAATTCAAACACGATGGCGATCATCACACCGCCAAACAGCACCCACAGCGTGGCCTCCGACTGGGACGGCACCACCCTGTCATACACCTGCATGGAAAAGACCATGCCGGAGAGCGCCAGCACGTTGGCGACCAGCGCCACCAGCATTATGTCGCTGTAACGACGCCAGTCTTTCAGCGCCAGCTGCCAGAACCAGTTTTTCTCATAGGGTTTGATGTAATCATCCACGCGCGCATCCGGCGTGGACTCCAGGGGACGCAGCACCATCAGCCCCTTTAACCGCGAACCGAGTTCGTCGCGCGTCAGCGTCGTCTCCAGGCCCCCGTCGCCGCTAAACTGCACGCTGACGTTCCCTTCGTTGTCCATACGGTTGATGACCGCAATTTGCCCGCCGGTGAACTCCGCCAGCAGCGGTAAACGCCACGGATCGAGCGCTACGACTCCCGCCGCCACCCAACGCATCCCCAGCCCAAGCTGGCGCGCCATCTCCTCCAGCACCAGCTGGCGTGGAGACTGGCTTTCATGGTTAATCGTGACCCGAACATGCTCCGCCGAAAAATCCAGCCGATAATATTTCGCGATGATGAGCATGCCCTGCAACCAGGGTTCGTACTGTGGATGTGTCTTCATAATGCTACGTCCTGTTCAGGGCGATGATTTCGCACTGAAATGATACCTTTCCGGGATGATTAGAAATCGAACGCTGTCTAAACGAGCCCGCAAAATAATCTTGTGAAATATAGGGTTATGGCTATTCGTGTAAAGAAACGCAAAAGGCCGCGAGGATCGCTCCCCGCGGCGTTGTTTTACGCAATTAACAGTTGATGATTGGCCAACAGCGTCGCCAGATCCGTCTGCACGCCGTTCAGCGTTACCAGCGTGGTGGGCGTGAACTGACCGCCCGTCTCGTCCAGGTCAACCTGGATCTCGGTGTTGCTGCCGTTTTGCACAACGCGGATGTAGTCGGCGATGTTGCCCGCTCTGCTGTCCAGCGTCGCCACGCCGTTCACGTAGCTCGCCGAGCCGGTGCCGGTATAGTCGCTGTCGGAAAGCAGGTCGCGCAGATCGATACGGTCCGTATCCGCCGTCCCTTCCCAGGTGCCGACGGTAAAGCCGTTCACCACATCGCTACCGTTGCCGCCCGTCGCGTCAGACGCGTTGATCAGCTTATAGAGCAACGTATCGTGACCGCCGCTGCCGATGTTGAAGGTGTCGTTCCCGCCCCGGCCTTCGAACTGGTTATCACCGCTGTTGCCGGTGATCACGTCGTCATAGTCGGAGCCGTTAATCCCTTCAATATTCAACAACCGCGTGGTACCGAATCCGGTGTCCTGCGCCGTTGAGAGGCGCAAATCAACGGTTATCCCAGAGGTGGCATTACGATAATCCACCACGTCCATGCCGCCGGTATTGCTCCAGGTGTCGTAGTCGGAATGGGTATTCCAGCCGCCGGAGCCGTTATAGGTATAGGTCCCATCCTCTGCGATAAAGGTGTCGTTATACCCGGTACCGGTGATGGTTCCGCTGTGGCCGCCGGTGGCCGCTTCGGCGGTGAGAACATAACCCTCTTTGCCGTTGCCCGCGTCCAGGCCGGTCCAGGTGACGTTATCCGAGACGCCGTTGGTGATCTTCACGATCTCCGCCGAGTAGGTTTCGTTCGGATCCAGCCCGTAGAAACTCACCAGCGCAGAGGTATCGTTCGAGCCAATGCCGGACTGAGCGTTGATGATCTGCGAGGCCACCAGCACGCCCGCAGCGTTATACAGATTGACCGTATTGCCGTAGTACGCGTTGATGCCTTCGCTATCGACAATGTGCAGATGCATCGCGGTACCGTCAGCGATCTCCGCATTGTTCTGCACCAGCACCACCTTACCGTTCTGCTGAGACACCAGCAGATCCTGCGCACCGTCCCAGTTGTAGTCCACCGCGGCGACACCAGTGACGTTGGCCAGCCCAGAAGCCAGCTGGCTTGAAGTCCAGGTTGAGCCGTAGCCGTTGTTGGTGAACAGGGTCGCCGTCTGTGAGCTGCCGTAGGTGCTGAGCTTGATGATGTCCATCTGCCCGTCACCGTTCCAGTCTACCGCCACCGACAGATAGCCCGCCGTGGCGTTAGAGGCTTCCACCGCGCTTTTGGTCGTGGAAAGCTGCCCGGTACCGTCGTTGTAGTAAATCACCCCGCCGTTGTTGTTGTAGCTGCTGCCGAGGTACAGATCCATGTAGCCATCGCCGTTAAAGTCCGCCCACGTCATGGAGGCCGCCGTGGTGGTATTCGAGGCGTTGGCCACAAACACGTTAGTCAGGTTCTGGCCAATGGAAAGCGTACCGTTCCCGTTGTTGTTAATCACGGTGAGCGAGTACGCCCCGCTGCGGTTGGTGTGCTGCACGATGTCCACGGTACCGTCGTTGTTCAGGTCGACGCCGGAGATTTCACGCCCGGAATCGAACTGGCCGTAGAATCCACCTTCCCCGCCGGTGCCGTCCGGCGACAGAACGCCGTTGGTATTCACCAGGTAGGTCAGGGAGTCCATACCGGCATCGCCGTACGCCAGATCAAGATAGCCATCGCCGGTTTTATCGTAGGCAATTACGCCGCCGTACCAGATGGTGGTTCCCATCGCCAGCTGGCTGGCGGTGTAGCTGCTGCCATCGTAGGTCCACATCACCTGCGTAGAGCCCGCGTAGGTGTTCTCCGTCGCAAAGATATCCTGCGTGCCGTTACGGTCAAAGTCAGCTGCCGTCTGGCTCACCACATAGTAGCTACGGGTGTTAGTTAACGTATTCCCGGCATAGGTTGAATCATCGCTGCTGGAATAAGACTGACCATTAGCAATGATATTCCACAGCCCGCTGCTGTTCATGCCGAGAGTCATGGTTGAGTTGTTGCTGTTCCCCGCAGTGGTCGCCCAGTCGGTATTCACCGAGGTGGTATCGATCACCAGGCTACCGGTTGCCGTACCGGTGGTGTTACCGTTGCCCGCGCTACTCTTCACCTGCGCGGTTACGTCGTAACTCGCCACACTCAGGGCATCGCTGTCCGGGATCTGTAGATACCAGGTATTGTGATCCGGGTCGACGACCACCGCACCGCCGGTCTGGGAGGTGTAGGTTTTCCCGTTCACCGTCACCACCAGATATTCACCGTTCACCAGGTCTGCGGAGACCGTACCGCTGACAATCGGCGTGGTATCCGAGGTGGTCTGGGCAGTAATCGCCGCGGTGGTGGTCGGGATGCTGGTATCGACGTTCAGCACAAAGCCATCCGATTCCGTGTAGTTACCGGCTTTGTCGGTGACGCGCAGAATGTAGGTGTGATTCCCGTCGAGCAGGCCGTTGTCCTGATAGGACCAGCTTGCGCTGCCGTTCATCGTGACCTGACCCAGCAAGATCCCGTCCCGGTAAAGCTGCACGATTTCGCCATCTTCCGGAGCGCGGTTAAGCGTACCGTTGATCAGCGGCGAGGTATCGTCCGTCGCGACTGATGCGCCGTACGTGCCCGTACGTTCACCTTCCCCGTCGGTATAGCTGACCACCGTTCCCACCGTGTCAGGCGGCGTGGTATCAACCGTTACCACCTGCGAAGAGGTTGAGCCGACGTTGCCCGCCTGGTCGATGATCCGCACCTGGTAGGTGTAATCCCCGTCCGCCAGATCGCGGGTATCCGTATAGCTCCAGCGCTGGTTAGTGACGGTAGTGTCAATCCAGGTATTACCGCCGTCGAGGCTGATCTGTACGCGCTCGTCGCTGGCCAGGGCGCTGCCCAACGAGCCGTTGATCGTCAGCGAGGTGTCCATGGTGATGAAATCACTCCCGGACTGCCCGGTATCTTCGCTGATGCTGTCAATGGTGATGCCGTACTGCGGCGCCTGGGTATCCACCGTCACGTCCTGCGTGGTGGTGGCCCCGACGTTGCCCGCCTGATCGACAACCCGCACCTGATAGCGGTAGTCGCCGTCGGCCAGGGTGCGGGTGTCGTTATAACTCCACCGGGTGCCGCTTACCGTGGCGTAAACCCAGGTGGTGCCGCCATCCATGCTCACCTGCACATACTCACCCGCCCCGAGTTCGGCCCCGAGCGTCCCGTTGAGCGTGTACGAGGTCGAACTGGTCAGGAAGTCGTTATTGTCGAAGCCGGTATCGACGGTGATGTTATCCACGGTCACCGTAATCGCCGCATCCGGCGCGACCGTATCGACCGTCACCTGCTGATGAGCGCTGGCACCTACGTTGCCTGCCGCATCCACTACGCGAACGTAGTAGTCATAGGTCTGGTTACCCAGCGTGCGGCCGTCCACGTAGTACCAGCTGTTGCCAGTGACGATCACGTTCTGCCAGGTGACCCCGCCGTCGATGCTGATCTGGGCATATTCGCCGTCGGCCAGCGTTGCGCCGAGCGAGCCGTGCAGCGTCAGGGAGGTATCATTGGTGATAAAGTCGCTGCTGCTCAGGCCGGTATCGTCGCTGATGCTGTCGATAGCGATCGTTTTGCTGGCGTCCGGCGCGACGGTATCAATGGTCACCACCTGGCTGGTAGTGGCGCTGATATTCCCCGCGTCGTCAATCACCCGCAGCTGATAGTTGTAGTCTCCGTCGGCCAGCGTGCGGCCGTCAACGTAGGTCCAGCTCAGGCCGCTGACGCTCACGTCAGTCCAGGTTGCGCCACCGTCGAGGCTGATCTGAGCGTGGTCGCCGCTGCCCAGGGCCGCGCCGAGCGTCCCTTTCAGGCTGATCTGGTTGTCGCTGGTAATAAAGTCGCTGTCGGACAGGCCGGTATCCTGCGAGACGGAATCCACGGTAATAGTCGCCGCCGCAGGCTTCGTCAGATCGATTACCACGTCCTGGCTGTCCGTTGCCCCAACGTTGCCTGCATTGTCGATCACGCGCACCTGGTACTGGTACGTACCGTCGGTCAGGGTACGGCCATCGGTGTAGCGCCAGGTGGTGCCGGTGACGGTCAGGTCAATCCAGGTGGTACCGCCGTCAAGGCTGATCTGCGCCTTCTCGTTATTGCCGAGCTGCGCGGTCAGGGAACCATTCACCACCACCTGGCTGTCGTTGGTGATGAAGTCATTCGCACTGAGGCCGGTATCGTTTTGCAGGGAATCAATGCTGATCCCCATCGACGGTGCGGTGAGATCCACGGTAACGGTATGGTTATCGCTGGCGCTGTTGCCGATGGCGTTGCTCACCTGCGCGTTAATCACGTACGAACCGCCGTCCGCCAGCGCGGTCACGTCTGCGCTGCCGACCGTATAGCTCCAGGTGCCGTCATTTAGAACGGTAGCCGTGTAGGTTTTACCGTTAAGCGTAATGGTCACCGTCTGGCCCGTTGGCGCATCGGTGGTGCCGCTGATAACCAGCGGCGTGCCGTGCTCGGCGGCGTTGACGATATCATCCTGCGCAAAGGTGTTAATGGCGATGGTCGGCACGTCACCGTTCAGCGTCACGTCGTGCGTTGCGCTGCCCGGGTTACCTGCCTTATCGCTCACCGTAGCCGTAATGGTGTAATCCCCGTCGCTCAGTCCGAGGAAGTCGCGTCCCGGTACGAAGACGGACCAGGAGCCATTCGCCGCCACGGTCGCCTGATAGCTGTGGCCGTTGAAGGAGACGGTCACCGTCTGGCCCTGTTCCGCGGTGGTGGTCCCGCTGATGGTCTGGCCCGCCAGCTGCTCGGCGTTGTTGACGATATCGTCATCGGCCACGGTGCTGATGGTCACGGTTGGCGCCACGGTATCGACCGTTAAGGTATGCGTGGTCTGGCCGTTATTACCCGCCTTGTCGTTCACCGACGCGGTGACCGTCAGCGCGCCTTCGCTCAGGTTGGCAAGATCGGCGGCCGGGACGTCGAGCGTCCAGGTGCCGTCGTTTGCCACAAGCGCAGTGTAGGTTTTCCCGCCCAGCGTGACGGTCACCGTCTGGCCTGCTTCCGCGCTGGAAGAGCCGTGTACGGTGAGCGGCTGTTGGGCTTCCGCCGCGTTCAGCACGTCGTCGCCCGACAGCGTATTGACGCTGATGACCGGCGCGGTGGTGTCAACGCTGATGCTGTGCGTCGCCGAGGCGCTGTTGCCCGCGCTGTCCTGCGCGGTAACAGAGACCTGATAGCTCGCGCCGTCGGCCAGTGCGCCCACGTCTGCCGCTGGTACCGTTGTGCTCCAGGAACCGTCGCTCTGAACGGTGGCCGTGTAGGTCTTGCCGTTCAGGGTCACGGTGACCTGGGTGCCGCTGGCGAATTGCGCGCTTGAGCCGTTAATCACCAGCGAGTTACCCGCTTCTGCCGCGTTGATCACGTCATCGCCGCTGAGGGTGTTGACGGTCAGCACAACCGATGCGGTGTTGACCACCACGTCGTGGGTCTGGGTGCTGCGGTTGCCCGCGCTGTCGGTAATGGTCGCGCTGAGGGTCACGGTGCCGTCGGTCAGGGCGGAAATCACGCTGGCCGGAACGCCTACGCTCCAGTAACCGCTGGCGTCAACGGTAGTGGTGTACTGGTTCGAACCGATGGTGATGACCAGCTTATCGCCGACGCTCGCGCCGGTTGCGGTACCGCTGACGATCTGCGCCTGCCCGTGCTCAACGCTGTTGATGACGTCATCGCCCGCTACGACGTTAAAGCTAACGGTCGGCGGCGTGGTATCGAGCGTAATCGCTTTGCCCGCGCTGCCCGGGTTACCCGCGGCGTCACTCACGCTCACCTGCACGGTGTAGCCGTTATCCGCCAGAGTGGACAGATCGGCGGCCGGCACGTTAATGCTCCAGACGCCGCCCTGCTGAACCTGCGCGGTATAGCTATTGCCGCCGAGGGTGACGGTCACCGTCTGGCCGACTTCAGCCGTGGTGGTGCCGGAAATGGCCACGCCCGCAGCCGCTTCGCTGCCGTTGATCACGTTGTCGCCGGCTACCGTGTCAATGGTCACGGTTGGCGCCGTGGCATCCACGCTGTACTCCCGGCCCGCAGACGCGCTGTTGCCGTTCACATTGGTCACGCTCACCTGCACGCTGGCGTCGCCGTCTTTCAGACCCGCAAGATCCGAGGAAGGCACGGTGGCCGTCCAGTTGCCGTCGGCATCGACTTTGGCGGTGTACGTCTTGCCGCCGAAGGTGACGGTAACGGTCTGGTTTTCCTCTACGTTCGAGGTGCTGCCGGACAGCACCAGATCCGCGCCTTTTTCTGCCGCGTTAATCACGTCGTCGGTAGCAATCGCATCAATACTGATAGCGACTGCCGCCAGATCCACCGTCACGTCATGACTGATGGTCACCGGATTGCCCGCCGCGCTCTGGCCTGCAACGGTCACGGTAACCGTGCCCGCAGCCAGGGCCCCGACGTCTGCTGCCGGGATCGCCGCGCTCCAGGTACCGTCTGCCAGCACGGAGGCCGCATAGGTTTTGCCATTGACGGTCACGGTGAGCGTAGTGCCTGCCGCCAGTCCGTCGCTGGAGCCGGTGACAATCAGGTTCTGTCCATGCTCGATGCTGTTAATCACATCGTCGCCCGCGACGGTATCCACGCGCAGGCCCGGCAGGCTGGCGTCGATAGTGATATCGCGCTCGCCCGTTCCCGTATTGCCATGGTCATTAGTGACGGTTGCTGACACCGTTAAATCGCCATTGCCCAGCGCGGTCAGGACGGATTCCGGCACGTTAACGGACCAGGTCAGATCGCTCTGCACCGTCGCGGTATAGGTGTTGCCGCCGATGTTCACCGTCACGGTGTTACCGATGTCCGCGTTCGCCACCTTACCGGTAATGGTCTGGCCTGCGGCCACTTCCGCCGCGTTGATGACGTTGTCCCCCGCCACGGTGTTGATGGTGACGGTTGGCAGCGCGGTATCGACAAGCAGGTTCGCCGTAGTGCTGATGCTGTTGCCCACGCCGTTGGTGGCCGTCGCGCTCAGGGTGTAGCTGGCTTCACCGAGGCCTGACAGATCCGCAGCCGGAACCGTCAGGCTCCAGGTGCCGTCTGCCGCAGTCGTCGCCGTGTAGTTTTTACCGTTCAGGGTCACGGTGACCACGGTGCCTTCCGCCAGGTTGGCGCTGGTGCCGTTGACGCTCAGATCCTGGCCTTTTTCTACCGCGTTCAGGACGTTGTCATCGCTGATGGCGTTGAAGCTGACCGACGGCAGACCGGTATCGACGGTCACATTATGCGTGCCGCTGCCGGTATTGCCCGCCGCGTCGGTGACTGACGCAGTGACGGTCACGCTGCCGTCGCTGAGGCCTGAAATCACATTCGCCGGAACGCCCACGCTCCAGTTACCCGCCGCATCCAGCACGGTGGTGTACGACTGACCGCCGATGGTGACGGTGACGGTGTCGCCCGCCGCCGCGCCGGTCGCGGAGCCGCTGACGATCTGCGCCTGATTGTGTTCAGCCACGTTAATCACATCGTCACCTGCAACGGTGTGGATGGTCACCGCAGGTACGGTGACGTCCACCGTCAGGGTGTGGTCAACCGACGCCGGGTTACCCGCCTTGTCGCTGACTGAGGCGGTGACCGTCACGCTGCCGTCGGTTAATCCTGCCAGACCCGCCGCCGGAACGTTCAGCGTCCAGCTGCCGTTCGCGCTGACGGTTGTGGTGTAATCTTTGCCGTTCAGCGATACGGTCAGCGTCTGGCCTGCTTCGGCGGTACTGGTGCCGGAGATTGCCAGGTCTGACTGAGCTTCCGTGGCGTTCAGGATATCGTCGGTGGCAATCGTGTTGATGGTCACGGACGGCGCGGTAGCATCCACGCTGTACTCACGGCCCGCCGAGGCGCTGTTGCCGTTCACGTTGGTGACGCTCACCTGCACGCTGGCGTCGCCATCCTTCAGGCCAGCCAGATCCGCTGACGGCACGGTGTAAGTCCAGTTGCCGCTGTCGTCCACGGTGGTGGTGTAGATCCTGCCGTTCAGACTGATGGTCACGGTCTGCCCGGCTTCCACGTTGGTGGTCACACCGGACAGTACCAGATCCGCGCCCTTCTCCGCCGCGTTAATCACGTCGTCGGTGGCAAGCGCATTGATGCTGATGGCAACGGTAGCCAGATCCACGGTCACGTCGTGGCTGATGGTGATCGGATTACCCGCCGCGCTGTCACCGGTAACGCTGATTTTCACGGTGCCTTCCGGCCACGCGCTCACGTCGGCGGACGGGATCGCCGCGCTCCAGGTGCCGTCTGCCAGTACCGTTGCCGCATAATCTTTACCGTTGACGGTAACCGTCAGCGCCGTGCCCGCCGTCAGGCCGTCGCTGGAGCCTGAAACAACCAGGTTCTGCGCGTGCTCGATGGTGTTGACCACGTCGTCACCCGCCACGGTATTCACGCGCAGGCCCGGCAGGTTAGCGTCGATAGCGATCTCGCGTTCGCCGGTGCCGGTGTTGCCGTGGCCGTTGGTGACGGTCGCCGTCACGCTCAGGCTGCCGTTGCCGAGTGCGGTCAGCACGTCAGACGGCACGTTGACGGACCAGGACAGATTATTCTGCACCGTTGCGGTGTAGCTGTGGCCGCCGATAGTCACGGTCACGGTGTTGCCCGCTTCGGCATTCGCCACGGTGCCACTCAGTGTCTGGCCTGCCGCCACTTCCGCCGCGTTGATGACGTTGTCGCCCGCCACGGTGTTGATGGTGACGGTTGGCAGCGCGGTGTCGACAAGCAGGTTCGCAGAACTGCTCACGCTGTTGCCAACGCCGTTGGTGGCCGTCGCGTTCAGGGTGTAACTGGCCTGACCGAGACCGGCCAGATCCGCAGCCGGAACCGTCAGGCTCCAGGTGCCGTCTGCCGCAGTTGTCGCCGTGTAGTTTTTACCGTTCAGGGTCACGGTGACCACGGTGCCTTCCGCCAGGTTGGCGCTGGTGCCGCTGACGCTCAGATCCTGGCCTTTTTCAACGGCGTTCAGGACGTTGTCATCGCTGATGGCGTTGAAGCTGACCGACGGCAGACCGGTATCGACGGTCACATTATGCGTGCCGCTGCCGGTATTGCCCGCCGCGTCGGTGACTGACGCAGTGACGGTCACGCTGCCGTCACTGAGGCCGGAAATGACGCTGGCCGGAACGCCCACGCTCCAGTTACCCGCCGCATCCAGCACGGTGGTATAAGTCTGGCCGCCGATCGTGACGGTGACCTTATCGCCCGCCGCCGCGCCGGTGGCGGAGCCGCTGATAATCTGCGCCTGATTGTGTTCAGCCACGTTAATCACGTCGTCGCCTGCCACGGTGTGGATGGTCACTGCCGGAACGGTGACGTCCACCGTCAGGGTGTGGTCCACCGACGCCGGGTTACCCGCCTTGTCGCTGACGGCCGCGGTCACGGTGACGCTGCCGTCGGTTAATCCTGCAAGGTCAGCTGCCGGCACGTTCAGCGTCCAGCTGCCGTTCGCGCTGACGGTTGTGGTGTAATCTTTGCCGTTCAGCGATACGGTCAGCGTCTGGCCTGCTTCGGCGGTGCTGGTGCCAGAGATTGCCAGGTCTGACTGCGCTTCCGTGGCGTTCAGGATATCGTCGGTGGCAATCGTGTTGATGGTCACGGACGGCGCGGTAGCATCCACGCTGTACTCGCGTCCCGCAGACGCGCTGTTGCCGTTCACGTTGGTGACGCTGACCTGCACGCTGGCGTCGCCGTCTTTCAGACCGGTCAGATCCGCAGACGGCACCGTGGCGGTCCATTTACCCTCAGCGTCCACCGTGGCGGTGTAGTTCTTGCCGCCGAAGGTGATGGTGACGTTCTGGTTTTCTTCGACGTTCGAGGTGGTGCCGGAGAGCACCAGATCCGCACCCCTCTCGGCGGCGTTGATCACGTCATCGGAAGCGATGGCGTCAATGCTGATGGCGACGTTTGCCAGATCCACCGTCACATCATGGTTGATAGTCACAGGATTGCCCGCGCTGCTCTGGCCTTCAACGTTCACGGTGACCGTGCCTGCGGCAAGGGCACTCACGTCCGCAGAAGGGATCGCCGCGCTCCAGGTGCCGTCTGCCAGCACGGTAGCCGGATAGGTTTTACCGTTTACGGTGACGGTCAGCGCCGTACCCGCCGTCAGGACGTCGCTTGAACCCGTGATAATCAGATTCTGCCCGTGTTCGATGCTGTTAATCACGTCATCGCCCGCTACGGTGTCCACGCGCAGGCCCGGCAGATTCGCGTCGATAGTGATATCGCGCTCGCCGCTGCCGCTGTTGCCCACGCCGTTCGTGACGCTGGCGGTCACGGTCAGATCGCCATTGCCCAGCGCGGCGAGCACAGATTCCGGTACGCTGACGGACCAGGTGAGATTGTCCTGTACCGTTGCGGTGTAGCTGTGGCCGCCAACAGACACAGTCACGGTGTTGCCCGCTTCGGCATTCACCACTGTGCCGCTAATGGTCTGGCCGGTTGCCAGCTCCGCTGCGTTGATCACGTCGTCGCCCGCCACGGTGTTGATGATGACGCCAGGCAGCACGGATTCCACGTTCACGGTGTGCGAGGTGCTGGAGCTGTTGCCGACGCTGTCCGTCGCGGAGGCCGACACGGTGTAAAGCGCTTCACCCAGTTGCCCCACCTCGCTCGCCGGAACGGTTGTGGTCCATTGGCCATTGGTGTCCACCGTGGCGCTGTACGCTTTGCCGTTGAGCATCACGGTGACCACCGCGCCCGCTGCCAGCCCGGAAGCCGTACCTGTGATGGTCAGATCCTGCGTTTTCTCGCTGCTGTTGATCACATCGTCACCGGACACGGTGTCAATGGTCAGCACCGGCGCGGTGAGGTTGACTTCAACCTCGTGCGTTGTGCTGTTGCTGTTTCCGGCTTTATCGGTCAGCGCCGCGGTGATGGTGTAATCCCCGGCGGCCAGGGCACTCACGTCCGCCGCAGGCACGCCCACGCTCCACCTGCCGGAAGTGTCCAGCGTCGCGGTGTAATCTTTGTTATTGATGGTGACGGTCACCACGTCGCCCGCCGCCGCACCGGTCACGGAACCGGTGACAATCAGCGCCTGCGCGTGCTCGGCGCTGTTGATCACGTCGTCGTCGGAAACGGTGTTAATGGTCAGCTGTGGCACCGTGGTATCCACCAGCACATCGCGGTCCGCCGAGGCCGGGTTACCCGCCTTATCCGCGACGGCTGCCGTGATGGTGTAATCGCCGTCGGTAATCGCGCCGATATCCGCAGACGGTACGGTGACGCTCCAGCTGCCGTTCGCCTGTACGGTGGTGGTGTAGTCCACGCCGTTCAGCGTCACGGTCACGGTCTGGCCCGCTTCGGCGTTGGAGACACCGTTAACGACCAGATCCTGCTGCGCTTCGGCCGCGTTGATGATGTTGTTGTCGCTGACGATCTCGATGGACACCGTCGGCGCGGTGGCGTCCACGCTGTACTCGCGGCCCGCCGAGGCGCTGTTGCCGTTCACGTTGGTGACGCTGACCTGCACGCTGGCGTCGCCGTCTTTCAGTCCGCCCAAATCGGCAGACGGTACGGTCGCCGTCCAGTTGCCGCTGGCATCCACCGTCGCGGTGTACAACTTGCCGCCGAAGGTGATGGTAACGGTCTGGTTTTCTTCCACGTTGGTGGTCGAGCCAGACAGCACCAGGTCCGCGCCTTTCTCAGCCGCGTTGATTACGTCGTCCGAGGCAATCGGATTAATGCTGATGGCGACTGCCGCCAGATCCACTTTCACGTCGTGGCTGATGGAAACCGGGTTACCCGCCGCGCTCTGGCCGTCAACGGTCACGGTGATCGTGCCTGCGCTCAGCGCGCCGACGTCCGCCGCCGGAATAGCCGCCGTCCAGGTGCCGTCCGCCAGCACGGTTGCCGCGTAGGTTTTGCCGTTGACGGTGACCGTCAGCGCCGATCCGCTCGCCAGCCCGTCGCTGGAGCCGGTGATAATCAGGTTTTGACCATGTTCGATGCTGTTGATCACATCGTCGCCTGCTACGGTATCCACGCGCAGGCCCGGCAGGCTGGCATCAATCGTGATGTCGCGTTCGCCGGTGCCGGTGTTGCCGTGGCCATTGGTCACGCTCGCAGTTACGGTGAGATCGCCGTTACCGATAGCGGTTAAGACGTCAGACACCACGTTAACCGACCAGCTCAGGTCGTCCTGAACCGTCGCGGTATAGGTGCTGCCCCCGATACCGATCGTGACAGTGTCACCGCTCGCCGCGCCGCTCACTTTCCCGCTCAGGGTTTGTCCGGAAGCCACTTCCGCCGCGTTAATCACGTCGTCGGTGGCAACCGCATTAATGGTGACCTGCGGCAGCGCGCTGTCGACCAGCACGCTATGGCTGGTATTCGCGCTATTACCCGCGGTATCGGTCACGCTGGCCGTCACGCTGTAGCTCGCTTCGCCCAGTACCGAGACGTTTGCAGCCGGAACGGTGACGCTCCAGTTACCGCTGGCATCGGTGGTGGCGGCGTAACTGATACCGTTCAGGGTTACGGTGATGCGGGTCCCGTCCGGCTGGTTGCTGGTGCCGGAGATCAACAGGTCCTGGCCTTTTTCGGTCGCGTTGATCACGTCGTCAACCGCCAGGGTATTGATGGCAATCACCGGCGTGGTCAGGGAGACGTCAAACGCGTGCGTCGCGCTGGTGCTGTTGCCCGCTTTATCGGTGAGTGTGGCGGAGATCGTCTGATCGCCGTTAGCCAGCGCGCCCACGTCCGTCGCCGGAACGCCCACGCTCCAGTTGCCGGACGCATCCAGCATCGCGGTGTAGTCTTTCCCGTTCAGGCTCAGGGTAATCACATCGCCCGCCTGCGCGCCCGTCACCTTGCCGGTGACAATCAGCGCCTGGCCGTGCTCGGCAATATTAACAATGTCGTCGCCCGCCACAATGTTGAAGGTAATCTGCGGCACGGTAGTGTCGACCAGCACGGACGCCCCCGCGCTGGCCGGGTTGCCCGCTTTATCGGACACGGTCACCGTGACCGCCGCGCTGCCGTCGGCGATCCCCGCCAGATCCGCCGCCGGAACGTCCAGCGTCCAGCTGCCGTTCGCCTGCACCTGGGCGGTGTACTGATTGCCGTTGAAGGTCACGGTGACCGTCTGGCCTGCTTCGGCAGTAGACGTCCCGCTCAGGGTCAGATCCTGCGCCGCCTCTGCCGCATTCAGCATGTTGTCGCCGCTGATGGTGTTGATGGTGACCGCTGGCGCGGCGGTATCGACGCTGAATGCCTGCGAGGAAGAGGCCGCGTTGCCGTTCACGTTGGTGACGCTGACCTGTACGCTGGCGTCGCCGTCCTTCAGGCCGCTCAGATCGGCAGCCGGTACGGTGCAGGTCCAGTCGCCGTTGGCATCGACCATCGTGGTCCAGGTTTTACCCGCAAAGATAATGGTAACGGTCTGGCCCGCTTCAACGTTCGAGGAGGAGCCGGACAGCACCAGATCCTGGCCTTTTTCTGCCGCGTTAAGCACGTTGTCGTCCGTCACGCTGTTGATGCTTATCGCCACCGGGGCGAGATCGACATCCACAACGGTACCGATATTCACCGGGTTGCCGGAGGTATCCTGCGCGCTGGCGCTGATGGTGAGCGACCCGTCCGCCCACCGGGAGACGTCGGCAGCCGGAACCGCAGCCTGCCAGGTGCCATCCGCCAGTACCGAGGCGGAATAACTCTTGCCGTTGATGGTCACGGTGACGGTGCTACCCGCCGCCAGGTCGGTGCTGGTGCCGGAGATAACCAGGTTCTGCGCGTGTTCAATAACGTTAATAACGTCGTCACCGGCGACGGTATCAATGCGCAGGCCGGGCAGCTGGGCGTCAATGGTGACATCCAGGGAAGACGATCCGGTATTGCCGTGCGCGTTTGTCACGCTGGCCGATACGGTCAGGTCGCCGTTACCGAGCGCGGTTAACTGACTCTGGGTTAACGGCAGGCTCCAGGTGAGATCGTCCTGTACGGTGGCCGTGTATGTCTGCCCGCCGAGGATAATCGTGACGGTATCGCCCGATGCCGCGTTAGAAACCTTTCCGGTCAGGGTTTGCCCTGCGGCCACTTCCGCCGCGTTGACGATATTGTCGCCCGCGAAGTTGTTGAGGGTAACAACCGGCAGCGAGCTGTCCACCAGCACATCGTGCGTGGCAGCGGCGCTGTTGCCCACATTATCGGTGACGCTCGCCGTCACGGTGTAATTGGCTTCACCCAGCGCGCTCACCGCAGAAGCGGGGACGGTAACGCTCCAGTTGCCGCTGGCGTCGGTGGTGGCGGTGTAGTTGATACCGTTCAGATTAACGGTGATGGTGGTTCCTTCCGGCTGGTTGCTGGTACCGGAAAGCAGCAGATCTTCGCCCTTCTCTGCCGCATTGATCACGTCATCCGCGGCCAGCGTGTTAATACCGATAACGGGCGTCACAGTATTGACCACCACATCCACTGAACTGCTGCCGGTGTTGCCGGATTGGTCGGTCACGGAGACGTTAATGGTCCAGGTGCCGTCCGTCAGCCCCTGAACGACGGACGCAGGCAGGCCGAGGCTCCAGTTGCCTGCCGCATCCACCACGGTGGTGTAGTCCACGTTACTGATGGTGATGGTGACCAAATCGCCCGCCGCCGCGCCGGTGACGGAGCCGCTCAGGATCTGCGCCTGAGCATGGGCCAGCTGGTTAACGGTGTTGGTGTCGGTGACGAAATCGTTGATGGTCACCTGCGGCACGGTGGCATCCACCAGCCCAACGCGGTCCGCGCTGCTGCTGTTGCCCGCCACGTCACTGACGGTGGCCGTCACGGTGACATTGCCATCGGTCAGCGCGCCTACGTCGGCGGCAGGCACGTTCAGCTGCCAGCGACCGTCCGCCTGTACCGTGGTCTGGTAAGATTTACCGTTCAGCGTCACGGTGACCGTCTGGCCCGCTTCAGCGGTTGTGCTGCCGCTGAGCACCAGATCCTGCTGCGCTTCTGCCGCATTAATGATGTTGTCGTCGGTCAGGTTATCAAGCGTAATGGCTGGTGGCTGCGTATCGACGATCACCACGCGTGAGGCGTCCGCGCTGTTGCCGTTGACGTTAGTCACGCTGACGCTCACCTGCGCACGCCCGTCGATCAGCGTTTCCATCGCGCTCGCCGGAACGGTCAGGTGCCAGGAGCCGTCCTGCTGCACCTGTGCAGTAAAGGTTTGATCCGCGAATTTCACCACCACGGTCTGCCCGGCCTCCACGCCCTGCGTCTGACCAGAAAGCGTGACATCCGCACCTTTTTCCGCCGCGTTGAGCATATCGTCAGTGGTTACGGTATCGATGGTGACGGCCACCGCATTCAGGTCAAGCTCGATCGGGTGTTCAGCCGCCACGGTATTGCCCCAGGCATCTTCCGCGCTGACGCTGACGGTCATGCCTCCCGCCGTCCATGCCTGAAGGTCCGCCGCCGGCACGCCAATCTGCCAGTTGCCGCTGGCGTTAACCGTGGTGACGTATTCGACATTATTGATGGTAACGGTGATCTGTGTGCCTTCGGCCAGATGAGTGCTGGAGCCGGTTACGGCCAGATCCTGCTGCTGCTCGATGGCGTTAATCACGTCATCGCCAGAGATCGTGTTCACGCGCAGGCCCGGCAGTTCGGCGTTGATGTTGATATCACGTTCGCCGGTGCCGGTATTGCCGTGCGCATTGGTGACAGAGGCGCTGAAGGTTAAATCGCCGTCGCCAAACGCCTGGAGGTCGGCCGATGGGATCGTCACGCTCCATTTGAGGTCGCTGCCAACCGTTGCGGTGTAGCTCTTGCCGCCCACGGTGACAGAGACGGTATCGCCCGCCGCCGCGCCGGTGACGCGTCCACTGAGGGTTTGGTCAACCGCCGCTTCGGCGTTATTGACCAGGTTATCCCCGGCAAAGGTGTTGACGATCACCTGCGGCAGCACGGTGTCTACCAGCAGATTCGCCTCGGCGGAGCCGCTGTTACCCACGCTGTCGGTGCCGCTGACGCTGACGGTGTAAAGGGTATTCGCCAGATCCAGCACGTCGGAAACCGGCACCTGAACGGACCAGCGACCGTTCTCAACGGTGGCCTGATAGTTAACGTTGTTCAGCGTCACGGTGACAGCGCTGCCGTTCGGCAGATTACTGGTCCCGCTCAGGCTCAGGGGCTGCATGGCCTCCTGCGCATTCAGGACGTTATCCTGGCTGATGGGGTCAAGGGTAAATTCCGGCGGGTTGCCGCTCAGCGTAATGCCGTGCGTCGCGCTGCCGGTGTTGCCCGCCGCATCGGTCACGGAGACCGAAATGCTGTGGCTACCTTCCCCCAGCGCGCCAATGACGGAGGCAGGCACGCCGACGCTCCAGCTGCCGTCCGCCTGGACGGCACCGGTAAAGGTCTTGCCGCCAACGGTCACGGTGACAATGTCGCCCTCCGCCGCGCCGTTCGCCTGGCCGGAAATAATCTGCGCCTGCCCCTGCTCGCTGGTGTTCAGAATGTCGTCGCCCGCGACGGTGTTGATAGTGACCACTGGCGCTGCGGTATCGACCGTGAAATCGGCGGTGGTGGATGACCCGTTACCCGCTTTGTCGCTGACGTTTACCGTCAGGGTGTGCTCGCCGTTAGCCAGCGCCTGTACTTCACTGGCCGGAAGCGTAACGGACCAGCTGCCGTCGCTGCCCACGGTCGCCGTGTGATTTTTGCCGTTTAGCGTGACCGTCACAATCTGGCCCGCTTCCGCATCGGTTTTCCCGGTCAGCGTCAGCGGCTGATTATGTTCAGCCGCGTTGATGATGTTGTCCTGGGCGATCGTGTCGACAGAGATCACTGGCGAGGCGGTATCCACGCCAATCGTCTGGCTGCCGGACACGGTGTTGCCCGCCGCGTCTTTTCCGCTGACGTTGACCGTCCAGGTACCATCGCCCAGCGCCTGTGCGTCGGCAGCAGGGACCTTCACGCTCCATGCGCCGTTTGCCCCCACTTCTGCGGTATAGGTTTTACCGTTGAGCGTAACGGTAAGCGCCGTTCCCTGCGCCAGGTTTTTGCTGGTGCCGGACAGCGTAAAGCCAGCGGCCTGCTCGCTGGCGTTGATCACGTTATCGCCCGCCGTGGTGGCGAGCGTCACGCTGGTATCCGCTGTAGAAACGGTTACGGTAATACTGCCCGCAGAGGTCGTTTTACTGCCGTCGATCTGTACGACGGACCAGGTATGTTCCCCGTCCGCCTGGGTCGGGAGTGTTACCGTCCAGGTGCCGTCCTTCGCAACCATGGTGCTGGCGATGGTGCTGCCGTTGCCGTCTTTAACCTGAATGGTCGCGCCCGGCTGCCCGGTACCGCTAAAGGTTGGGGTGTTGTCATCCGTGACTTCTTTTGCACTCAGCACGCCCTGCTTGTCACCCGCGTTGTCCGTCAGCAAAAATGTCGGCGTGGCGCTTTCGACTTCTTTTGTATTATCAATAACCCTGGTTTTGGTTTCGCCATCGCCGCCGTGAGCCAGCAGTGCGCCGATCGCACCGCCCCCTAACGCCGCACCGGCAATCCAGCCCCACGGCGCATCGCTTAAGACGCTTCCCTGCTCCAGGAAAGGTTCAATGCTGCTAATGGGTGCAGCCTGGGCGGTTAATTCGGTGGCGGCAACGCCTGATGCTTCCCCGGCATCGGCAAATGAAATATGCGTCAGCTCCTGGTTATCGTTAAATACCAGCTCGGAATGATTATGGGTTTCCGTGTCTTCGACAAAATAATTATTGCAGCGGATCACGCTGCCATCTTTCATATAAATGAGGAGGTCATTCCCCTGGCGGACATAACGCACCACGTCCTGAGCAGAACCCTGAATTTCAATCACGCTCGGTGAGGAAATAGAGACCGAGAGATTCCCCTCTCCGGTTAATTTCGTCTTCTCTGCCGTTTTGCGAATGATGACATCAACAACTTTTGCGGTACTCATATTCTTCTCCTTGCAGGTGCGCGTATTCCTGTGGATATGTCCACCAGAGGGATGTAGCTATCCTTGGGAAAAATCACCCATTATTGTCTGACTTATTTCGCGCAGAAAGGCGCGCCTTTTTTTAACTTAAATCAGGTAATTTCGCGGCAGCGTTTTTCTCTATTCCGATAAGCGGCAAGAGATTATCCACCGCAGAGGCGTAATTAATCGCCGCACTCCAGCCATCGTATTCAGCCATTATTTTCGCTGAGGTGGCAGACCAGACATCCTGCTCCACGCTGAGCAGATCGTTAATGCTGCGCTTGCTCAGGGTATATTCATTTTTGTAGACATCGCGGGCGCGCAACGCATTTTCCAGCTGACGCTTCCCGGCTTCCATTCGTCCACGCGCCCCGGTCCAGTCGGCCTGTGCGACGGAGGCTTTTTGCAGGACATCAAAACGGGCCTGATCGACCTGGGACGATGCCATTGCCCTTGCGCCCTCGGCCTGACGGACGCGCGCCGAGACCGCGCCGCCCTGATAAAGCGGTGCGTCAATATTGAGCTGGATCTGATCATCCCAGTACGCGCGATTATCAGACTCATAGCGGGTGCGGCCCCCTTTCAGGCTTAAGGTCGGCCAGTGCTGAGACCTGGCGGTTTCTACCCCGTACTGGGCTGAACGCTCCATGTTCTGCGCGGCCATCACCGTTGGGATCAGTGAATAATCAATCCGGTTGAGAGAATCCGGCTCCACGGCCAGACCTCCCGGAACCGGTGAATAGCGTTCAGCCTGTATGCCAGTTAATACCGCCAGCCGCGCGCGGGCGCTGTTCAGAGACGCATTATACTGCTCTACCGTCGCCTGCATCCCGGCGATACGGGTGCGGGTCTGAAGCTCATCAGAGGTGGAGCTTACGCCAGCATCGGCGCGGAGTTTTGCCAGCTGCTCAACGTTTTTAAGCGCCTGCACGTTCTCTTTTGCCGCCTGCAACAGATCGCTGTAGCGTTTTACTTCCACATAGCTGAGGGCCGTTTTTTCCGCGACGGCAGACATCGTGCTCATCAGCTGGTAGCGATAGCTGTCACGCTGAGCTGAAGACTGGCTGATGCTGTTATTGGTCTTGCCAAAATCGTACACCAGCTGCGTCAGGCTCAGGCCCCAGGCTGCGGAATTTCGCAACGAGCCGCTTGAATCGGTGGTCTGGCTGTGACCCGTACTCCCGTTCAGGGCTATTTGTGGCATCCAGCCACTGCGCGCTTCGTCTATTTGTGCCTGGCCGATCCCCAGTTGCGCTGCCTGCTGGCTCACCGAGGGGTCGCGATCGAGAGCGAAAAGAATACTTTCTTTCATCGTCATTGCCGCAACGGGAGATATCCCCGCCTGGCCGTTATTTGCATTAGCCGCAGTCACCACCAGCGAAATTAAGGTCAGGGAGACAGATAATCTGAGCAACCTGTTATTGCATTTCATCTTCATAATATCCCCCGACTCCAGGTGATAGCCAAATAAATACCCAGGAAGAGGTACAAATAATCCTTCAGAAATCCCTCACCTCTTCTCGATTAATTTGGGTAATAGTTCCCCAAGCCCATTTCAATTGAGATGAGAGCCGTTCAATCTCTTTTTTTCTTTTAAGAATTTACTTAAATATTTATTGATTCGCAGCATAACAAAATGTGATATGAGCAACCACACCCGCAATGTTAATGCGGTGTTACAAATAAGAAAAAAGATGGGGTTTCTGGACAAAACGTTATAAAAGGCCTTTCAGATGAAACAAATAAACCCCCTGTAATATAAAGAAAATTCTAAAATGCCCCGGTGTACATTTTTGCGTTAATTTCACCCCGAATCAGACACAAAGATTTTCAAAGAAATGTCAACTTAAGTAATACACCGAATAAAATTGAATTATTTTACTTTAAAAATAAAAACTCATAGATATATGCACTAATTTATAATTACAAATTAGTTAAACATTCTGGTTAGAGCCAATAATCCGGCAGCTTAAGCCAAATTTTCAAGTAAAACATAGCGATAACAACATACCTAAAAGATACATACATGTTTTTGATGACTGATTAATGCGATATCAATAATCACATCATTAAACTGTTTTTGGATAACATCCCGCACCTGTCGCGATTCCCTTTCCTGCAAAATGCTGTAAACTGCAATTTATTGCGACATTTTGCAGGATACTGCCCCATGCATAAAACCGCCAGACAGAAATATGTGCTTGATATCATTACTGAGCAAGGCCAGGCCAGCATTACCGAGCTGGCAGAGCGATTGCAGGTTTCGGCGGACACCATCCGTCGCGATCTGACCGACCTGGAAAAACAGGGACTGGCACAAAAAAACCATGGCGGCGCCATCGCGCTGAATCTCTCGACGATGACCCGAGTAAGCAGGAATAGCTTGCTCCCTGAAATTAAGCAGCGGCTGGGTAAACAGGTTGCGCAATGCGTGCCTGCGGGCTCGACGCTTTTTCTGGACGCTGGAAGCACACTGCTGGCCGTTGCCTCTTTCCTTAAGGGGCCGCTGACCATCATCACCCCTTCTCTTGATATCGCCCAGCAGGTGAGCGATCGGGAAGGTATCGACCTGATCCTGCTCGGTGGAAAGTGGGATCAGAAACAACGCCTGTTTGCCGGAAGCGCCACCCTTTCCCTGCTCTCTCGCTACCGGGCGGATATTGCCATCCTTGGCGCATGCGCCATCCATGCCGAACTCGGATTGAGCGCCAGTCAGGAGGCGGATGCAGAAGTGAAGCGTGCCATGCTGGCCGCAAGCCAGGCGCACTGGGTAGTCGCCGACCATCTAAAACTCAACCAGTGCGAACCGTATCTGGTGTCTGGGTTATCCGAGATTCATCAACTGTTTTTAGATCGTCCCTGGGCAGAGCTCGGGGACCATAGCGCCTTGCAGGTTACCGTTGGCGCGCATTAACGTGGAGAAGGTCATGAATAAAGTGAAGACAATGAATATTGCGCTGATCGGGTATGGTTTTGTAGGTAAGACGTTCCATGCCCCGCTGATCCAGTCCGTCGAAGGCCTGAAGCTGGCGGTGGTCTCATCCCGGGATGAAGAGAAAGTGAAACGCGATCTGCCGGACGTCCTCGTTGTTGCCACGCCGGAAGAGGCCATTCAGCACCCGGATATCGACCTGGTGGTTATCGCCTCCCCTAACGCGACCCATGCGCCGCTGGCCACCCTGGCGCTCAATGCCGGCAAGCATGTGGTAGTGGATAAGCCGTTTACGCTGGATATGCAGGAAGCGCGAGATCTGATTGCGCTTGCGCAAGAAAAACAGCGCCTGCTCTCGGTCTTCCATAACCGCCGCTGGGATAGCGATTTTCTCGGCATTAAGCAGGTGATTGAGCAAGGCCGTATCGGCAAGGTGAAACATTTTGAGTCGCATATCGATCGTTTCCGTCCGGAGGTTCGCGTGCGCTGGAGAGAGCAAAACGTGCCCGGCAGCGGCCTGTGGTTCGACTTAGGCCCGCATATGATTGACCAGACGCTACAGCTTTTTGGTCTGCCGCAGTCGGTACAGGGCAACATCGCCACCCTGCGTGACGGCGCGGAGATTAACGACTGGGCGCACGTGGTGCTGAATTATCCGGAACACAAAGTGGTCCTCCATTGCAGCATGCTGGTGGCGGGTGGCGTTGCCCGCTTTACCGTCCACGGCGATAAGGCCAGCGTGGTGAAAGCGCACATCGATCAGCAGGAAGCCCAGCTGCTGGCAGGCGTCGTTCCGGGTAGCGAAAGCTGGGGTGAAGACAGCGACGCTATGGTGCTGTTTAATGCCCAGGGTGAAGCCAGCGCTATCCCTGCGCCAAAAGGCGACCAGCGGCAGTACTATATAAACGTGCGCGATGCCCTGAACGGCAAGATTGACAACCCGGTCCATCCGGTGGAAGCCCTGGCGGTGATGGCGGTGCTGGAAGCGGCGGTAAAATCTTCGGAAACGGGTTCAACTCAGGAACTGGACTTAACGGCGCAGGAGCGCGCGCAACTGCAATAAGCCGCAAAAAAATGCCCTGCGGGTTAGCAGGGCATTATCGGTTACTGACGCTTTTTCGGCATCATGCGCAGCAGCGTGTTGTCCTTCCAGAAGTAGTGATGCATCAGCGCGGCAAAGGCGTGCAAACCAATCACGAAGTACCCCAGATTCGCCAGCGTTACGTGCCACTCCTTTAGGGTATCCACCAGGTCAAAATTCCCCTCCGCCGCATGCGGCATCGTCAGGCCAAACGCAAACCAGTCATTTCCCCGGTTATACATCATCACCATGCCGATCAGCGGCAGCGCAATGAACAGCAGGTAGATTACCAGATGCCCGAGATGGGACAGCCCGGTGATCATCGCTTTTGGTTTCGGTTGAATAGGCGGAGCCGGGAATTTGAGGCGGATAAGCAGGCGCGCCACCATCAGCACCAGGATGCTGATCCCGCAGGAAACGTGGATCATATTAATAAGCGGACGATCGGTTCTTGGGAACCACCCTCTGAACTCCATGGCGCAATAGGCCATAATGACTAACAGAAAAACCAGCCAGTGAATGCTGATTTGCAGACCCGTATATTTTGTGCGCATGTTGTTTCCCGATAAAGAATCATTATCGCGCCAACATAACCACCTTTCCTGAAAATGTGAACCCCCTCGCATGGAGGGGGCTCCTGATTACGACTGCAAATAGACCACCTGCGTCTGCAAATACTCATTCAGACCGTGTTTGCCATCCGCCCCGCCGATACCGGATTTACGCCAGCCTGCATGGAAGCCCTGCATCGCTTCAAAGTTTTCACGGTTAATGTAGGTCTCGCCGAACTTAAGCCCCTTAATGGCTTTCATCGCGACGTTCAGGTCCTGCGTATAAACAGACGAGGTTAAACCGTAGTCGCTGTCGTTGGCCATGTTCAGCGCCTCTTCCAGGGTGTCGAATGCCACCACTGGCAGCACCGGGCCAAAGGTCTCTTCGTGCATGATGGCCATATCCTGACGTACGTCCAGCAGCAGCGTTGGGGGATAAAAATACCCTTTGCCTTCTGCCGCTTTACCGCCAAGGACCACTTTAGCCCCCTCCTGCACCGCGCGCGCCACCTTCTGCTCCACGCGCTCCAGCGCGGCGGCGTTGATCAGCGGCCCCATGGCAATATCCGTTCGCTCAGCCGGATTGCCAAACTGGACGGCTTTCATTGCCTCGCCCAGACGATTAACAAAGCGGTCGTAGATCCCCTTCTGGACATAGACACGTTCCGCACAGTTACACACCTGCCCGGTATTGATGACGCGTGAATCCACAATGGACTTCACGGCCAGCTCGAGGTCGGCATCGTCCATCACGATGGCCGGGGCTTTACCGCCCAGCTCCAGCCCCACTTTGGTGATGTTTTTCGCCGCCGCAGCCATGATCTTCTCGCCTGCCCCGACGCTGCCGGTCATGCTGACCATCGCCACTTTCGGGTTCCCGGCCAGCTCCTGTCCGACGGTTTCACCCCGGCCCAGCACAAGGTTAAAGACGCCTTTCGGCAGGCCAATCTCATCGACGATTTTGGCAAACGCAATGGCGTTGTTTGGGGTAAATTCGCTCGGCTTGATAACGATGGTGTTACCGGTGAGCAGCGCGGGAGCGAGCTTACGGGCAATCAGGAAGAAGGGGAAGTTCCACGGCAGAATGCCGGTGGTGACGCCCAGGGCACGCTTAAACACCAGAATATTTTCGCCCGGACGGTCGCTCTGAATGATTTCCCCTTCATAACGGCGCGCCCACTCGGCCATATAGTCGATATAGTCAGCGGTAAAGTTCACTTCCACTTCCGCCAGCTGCTGGATCTTGCCGCCTTCGGCCACAATCAGCGCGCTGATTTCACTGACGCGCTCGCGGATCCCGGCGGAAATTTTGCGTAGCCAGCTGGCGCGTTCAATAGCAGGCAGCGCCTCCCAGCCAGCCTGCGCGCGATCTGCCGCGTCAATGGCCTTGCGGGCGTCCTCGGCGCTGCCATCGGGAATACGGGAAATGACCTCTTCCGTGGCCGGATTGATCACGTCAATCCATGCATCACCCTGCCAGGCAACAAACTGTCCATCAATATACATAGGATGTTGTACGGGTACTGTCATAACCTGCTCCTGTAATCACACTGTTTTTAACAAGTAAACTTAATGTTAAAAACTATAATTACCGGGGCAATTGCCTACTCTATGAGTCTGTTTTTGTGAGATATCTCATAAAAGAAACGGGTCAGCCCGTTTCCAAAATCACAAATCGGCAACACAGGATGCCCGTTTGCGTAAAAGATGGCGCAAACGGGCAGAGCATCACAGCAGGGAACGGCTCACCAGCGCGTCGGTGAGAATGACGTCGTTTCGCAAGATCTGCCACGCGGCGTCCACGTCGGCAGGGATATCGACATGGGCAATGAAATCACGTCCCGCCGGACCGTAGCCGTTGATGTCATCCCTGAGTCGCGGAAATTCACCCAGCACCAGCGACAAGTAGCGCTCTACCGGCCATAACCCCTCGACCGGGCCGCTAAACACCAGACCGTCGTCGCTGTTTTGCAGCACGGGCGTCAGGCCGGGATGACTCACCCATGCGGGCGATGCGGCCTCGTCGCGGCAAACGCGGGCAAACGTAGCCATTGTGCGACGCTGCATTGTCGGGTCCTGCACCACCAGCACCCGGGCGGCGTTCAGTCCGGATTGTTTCATCAACGCCCGGCTGAAGCGGGCGTTTTCGCCACAGTTGGTCGACTGATCCTCAACGTGAAGATGCTCGGCCGGAATGTTCCAGAATTCACGGGCGATGTCGGCCAGAATAGCCGCCTCAGCACGCCCGGTGGTGGGTATCCTGTTATAGCGGGGGTGTTTCGCAATCGCGGCGTAGAGGAAGGTCGTCGAGTGACCGATCCCGCCGCTGATGATCAGAGGAACACCCTGTTCAGCCGCGATTTTACAGGCAGCATCAATCGCGGGGATCACCGCATTACCCGCCAGAATCACCAGATCAACGGGCTGGTTGTCCTGATAGTCGTCCTGAGCAAGCCACGCCCCAACGGTATTCACGGCGTCGAGGGTTGTGCCAGGCAGACAGGGGAAAAGTGCCATTGTCATCGTTACCTCCTTACAGCATACAGAGCCTTCGATTATCCCCCTTTCTGCGCGTCATGCTATGGCATGAATGCTGAAAAAACGGGCCGGGATGTGCTCAAAAAGCACTCACATTTGATTAACATGAGAAAATCGTATTCACTTGAATTATGATTTGCGTCAGCCTTAGAATCATTAGCCCGCTCACAATTCAACTTTTTGAAAGGTAAACCCCGTTATGCGCCTGCCCCAACGCGACCCTTATGCTCCTCGCGAGTGGCAGCCACACGAGAAACCCGCCCTGCTGGGTTCCCCTTCCACCCCGGAACATCCGACGTCGAAACGGATCGCCTATGGCGTGGTCGGCCTGCTGGTGTGTCTGACCGGGGCACTGGGTAACGCGGTCGTCACCGCCAATCTGCAAAATCTGCAAGGCACCTTTGGCGCCTGGTCGACTGAAATCGCCTGGTTGCCTGCCGTCTATGTCATGACCAACGTCTCCATCAACCTGCTGCTGGTAAAATTTCGCCAGCAGTACGGTTTGCGGGCCTTTACGGAAGGCTTCCTGGTGCTGTATGTGCTGGTCACCTTTTTCCACCTGTTTGTGAACGATCTCAGCTCCGCGCTGATGGTACGGGCGGCACATGGGATGGTCGCCGCCGCGCTCAGCTCGCTCGGCATTTATTACCAGATACAGGCCTGGCCCGCGAAGCACCGACTGAAGGCGCTGACCATCGGCATAACCGGGTCGTCGCTGGCGATCCCGCTGGCGCGGCTGTTCTCCACCGAGCTGTTACAGCTTGATGAGTGGCGCGGGCTGTACTTCTTCGAGCTGGGTCTGGCCCTGATCTCCCTGGCCTGCGTGATGGTGCTCAAGCTGCCGCCGGGCGATCGGCGTAAAGTCTTCGAGAAGAAAGATTTCATCACCTTCTTTTTGCTTGCGCCCGGCATGGCGCTGCTGTGCGCGGTTCTGTCGTTAGGGCGTCTGGACTGGTGGTTTGAAGCGCCGTGGATCGGCTGGGCGCTGGCTCTCTCGCTGGTGCTGATTGTCTCCGCGATCGTGTTTGAACATAACCGCAACAACCCGCTGCTTAATACCCGTTGGCTCTCCAGCGGCAGCATCGTACGCCTGGGGCTGATTATGCTGCTGATCCGCATCGTACTGGCGGAGCAGAACACGGGCGTCATCGGCTGGCTGCAATATGTAGGCTTACAGAATGAACAGATGACCCATCTGGCGTGGGCTATTTTCGCCGGGATCGTCTGCGGTATCGTCACCAGCTGTCTGACGATTAAGCCCACTAAACTGGCCTGGCCGATTATCACCTCGCTGGCGCTGATGATCGTTGCCTCGCTGCTGGACAGCCAGTCCAACAACCTGACCCGGCCGGATCAGCTTATATTCAGCCAGTTCCTGCTGGGCTTCGGCAGCGCGTTCTTCCTTGCGCCTGCGATGCTGGCCGCCATTGGCGGGGTGATCGCCGATCCGCGCAATCTGGTCAGCTTTTCCGTGATGTTTGGCATGAGTCAGAACCTTGGGGGCCTGCTGGGTTCCGCGATCCTCGGCACCTTCCAGACCTGGCGCGAGAAGTACCATTCCAGCCTGCTGGCTGACCAGCTCACCACCCTTAACCCGCTGGTGAACGAACGGATTCAGCTTTACACCCAGATGTACAAAAGCCTGATTGGCGACAGTTCCCTGCTGGGAACTCAGGCTATTACCCAGCTCCAGACGGTGACGGCGCTTGAGGCAAACATTCTGGCTTACAACGATACTTATCTCCTGACGGCGAGCATTGCCACTGCCACGCTGGTCTGGATTTTATGGCGCTTGCTACGCCTGCGCATCACCGCCCGTATGGCCCTTAAGAACGCCACTGGCAACAAGTAATGACTATTTTTCAGGAGAAGTTATGAGTCAGCAGGATGCCGCCAAAGAGCAGGCCAACACCCGCAAAAATGTGCGCGTCGTTTCCATTTTCACCGCCGCGGCTATCGGCATTGTCGGGGTACTGGTGATCCTTTATGCCTGGCAGCTGCCCCCGTTCACGCGTCATGCCCAGTTTACCGATAACGCCTACGTGCGCGGCCAGACCACGTTCATCAGTCCGCAGGTAAACGGCTACATTACCGAGGTCCATGTTCAGGATTTCGCGCAGGTTAAAAAAGGCGAGCTGCTGTTGCAGATAGATGACCGCATCTATCGCCAGCGCGTCCATCAGGCCGAGGCGCAGCTGGCAATGAAAATTGCAGCCCTGAATAACAACCTGCAACAGCGCAAAAGCGCGGAAGCGGTGATTGCCAAAAACGAGGCGGCGCTGAAAAACGCCCGTGCCCAAAGTCTGAAAACCCAGGCGGATTTGAAACGCGTGAAAGAGCTGACCGCGGACGGCTCCCTCTCCATTCGCGAGCGCGATTCGGCGCTGGCCAGTGCCGCCCAGGGGAGCGCCGATATCGACCAGGCGAAAGCAACGCTTGAGATGTCGCGTCAGGATCTACAAACGGTCATCGTCAATCGCGGTTCGCTGGAAGCGGACGTTGAGAATGCGAAAGCCGCGCTGGAGCTGGCGCAGATCGATCTGCAAAACACCCGCATTGTCGCGCCGCGTGACGGTCAGCTCGGGCAGATTGCGGTGCGTCTGGGGGCGTATGTCACCGCCGGGACGCACCTTACCACGCTGGTCCCGCCGCAGCACTGGGTGATCGCCAATATCAAAGAGACGCAGCTGGCGAATTTACGCGTCGGACAGCCGGTGAAATTCACCGTCGATGCCTTAAACAATAAAGCCTATCAGGGCCGCGTAGAGAGCATATCCCCGGCCACAGGGGTCGAGTTCAGCGCTATCACCCCGGACAACGCCACGGGCAACTTTGTTAAAATCGCCCAGCGCATCCCGGTACGCATTGAGGTACTCGGTGAGCCGGAGGCGTACCGGCTGCTGCGTCCTGGCATGTCGGTGCAGGTGACCATCGACACGCGGGAGGCGAAACAATGACGCTTCGCCCGATAGCCGGCCTGCTGATAATGACTATCCTGGCGGGATGCCAGTCGGTAGACGTTGAGCCCGCCAAATCGTCCCTGCACATACCGGCCCAGTGGCGCGCGATGTCGGGGCCAGCCAGCCCGACAGAGCAGCTCTGGTGGCGAAATTTTCACGACAGCAATCTGAATCGCTATGTGGATCAGGCGCTGAAGAATAACAGCGACGTGCTGATTGCCCGCGAGCGGATTAACGAGTACCAGGCCCGGGTGTACGCCGCTGACGGCAGCCTGTTCCCGTCGCTTGACGCGGGCGTGACCGGGACGCGCGCGCGCTCGCAGTCCGCCGCCACGGGGCTTCCGGTATACGGTACGTTGTACAAAGGCAGCCTGACCGCCAGCTACGACGTGGATATCTGGGGCGTAAACCGCAGCACCTCCCGTGCCGCTGAAGCGTCGCTGGAGGCACAAAAGGCGGCGGCTGCGGCGGCTGATCTGACCGTCGCATCCTCGGTGGCCTCCGGGTACGTCACCCTGCTGTCGCTGGACGAACAGCTTCGCGTTACCCGGTCCACGCTGAAGTCGCGTGAAGAGGCGTTCAACCTCGCCAAGCGACAGTTTGAGACGGGATACAGCTCTCGCCTTGAGCTGATGCAATCGGATTCTGAGCTGCGCGCCACCCGCGCCCAGGTTCCACTGCTTCAGCACCAGATTGCGCAGCAGGAAAATGCGCTTAGCCTGCTGCTGGGCAGCAACCCGGGTGACGTTGCGCGCGGTGAAAGCTTTGATGCCCTGACGCCGCTGAAACTGCCCTCCCAGCTGCCGTCGACGCTACTGAACCGACGCCCGGATATCGTCCAGGCTGAACGTCAGCTGATTGCGGCTGACGCGACGCTGGCGGCGTCGCGCGCCAGCCTGCTGCCGTCGATCAACCTCACGGCCACGGGATCGGTGCAGGATCGCACGCTGTCGGGATTGCTGGATAACCCGCTACAGCTCTGGAGCGTGGGCGGCAGTATTCTTGCGCCGCTGCTGAACCGTCAGGCGCTGAATGCGCAGGTAGATATCTCTCAGTCCCAGCGGAATCAGGCGCTGTATAGCTACGAAAAAACCGTGCGTAACGCGTTTGCTGAGGTGAATGACAGCCTTGATGCCATCACCCGCTATCAGGAACAGCTTACCGAGCTGCTGGCACAGCAGACGGTCGCGCAGGAGACGCTGAGGATTGCGCAAAACCGCTACCGCAACGGATACTCTTCTTATCTGGATGAGCTCGATGCGCAGCGCACGCTGTTCTCGGTGCAGACCAGCGTGGTACAGGTGAAAAACAACCTGCTGCTGGCGCAAATTGATTTGTATAAAGCGCTGGGCGGCGGTTGGAGCTGTGCCTGAAGACATGCCCGGAGGCGCTGCGCTTACCGGGCCTACATTTCGCACCCGACGATACCCTCCAGGGAGTCAATCTATGCAACAACAGTGGTGTTCAGTAGATACTTACATGATTTCTTCGCTTATTCCTGAGGATGAGGTTCTCCAGAGCGTGCTTGAAAACAACAAACGCGCCGGTTTGCCCGAGCACGATGTTGCCGCTAATCAGGGGCAACTGCTGGCGCTGTTTGTCCGCATGACACAGGCGCGTCGAATACTGGAAATCGGTACGCTGGGTGCGTATAGCTCAATCTGGATGGCGCGCGCCCTGCCGCCGGATGGAAAGCTGATTACGCTTGAAGCGGACCCGAAACATGCCGCTGTTGCACGCCAGAACATTCACCTTGCGGGACTCAGCGATCGTATCGAATTGATTGAAGGCCCGGCGCTAAAGTCGCTCGAGAATTTCGGTGACGTCCCTCCCTTCGACCTGATCTTTATTGATGCCGATAAGCCTAACAACCCCGGTTACCTGGAGTGGTCGCTGCACTACTCCCGCCCCGGCACGGTCATTATCGGTGACAACGTGGTACGTGACGGCGAGGTGATTAACGGGCAAAGCGACGATGCACGCGTGCAGGGAGTACGGAAGTTTATCGAGATGACTGGAGATAACCCGCGCTTAACCGCCACTGCGCTGCAAACGGTGGGCATTAAGGGATGGGATGGGTTTACGCTGGCGATGGTGAACGGGTGAACAAAAGCCGGGTGGCGGCTACGCCTTACCCGGCCTACATGTTTTACCGTAGGCCCGGTAAGCGCAGCGCCACCGGGCAACGGTTTTAGCCGGAAATCTGCTCCATCGCCTGCAAGATACGCTTATCCGAAATGGGATACGGCGTTCCCAGCTGCTGAGCGAAGAAGCTGACGCGCAGCTCCTCGATCATCCAGCGGATCTCCCGCACGTCGTCGTCATCGCGACGCGCCGGCGGCAGTTTGTTGAGCCACTGCTGCCACGCCTGCTGCACGTTTTCGACTTTCAGCATCTGCGCACGATCGCGATGCGGATCGACCGCCATTTTCTCCAGACGCTTCTCTATCGCCTGCAAATAACGCAGCGTATCGCCCAGACGCTTAAAGCCATTGCCGGTGACAAAGCCGCGATACACCAGCCCCGCCATCTGCGCCTTGACGTCCGACAGCCCCAGGGCCATGGTCATATCCACCCGCCCCTTCAGGCGCTTGTTGATATTGAACACGGCGGTAAGGATCTGCTCAACCTGTTTGGCAATCTCCACCACGGTGTCGTTCAGCTCCGCGCGCACCTTTTCATGAAGCTGAGCAAAGCCCTCTTCCGTCCAGACCGGACCGCCGGCCTCGTGGATCAGCTTATCCACACCGCAGGAGATGCAGTCGTCGATCAGGTCCAGCACCTTACCGTACGGGTTAAAGTAGAGTCCCAGCTTGGCTTTGTTCGGCAGCTTCTCGTGCAGATACTTAATCGGCGACGGGATGTTAAGCAGAAGCAGTCGACGCAGCCCGCGCCACATCATCTGCTGTTGCTCCTGCGGATTGTCAAAGAGCTTAATCGCCACGCTGTCGCGCTCATCCACCAGCGCGGGCCAGGCTTTCACCTTGTAGTTCCCGCGCTTCTGCTCGTAGCTTTCCGGGAGCTGACCAAAGCTCCAGATGTGCAGCCCGCTCTGCTCAATGCCGTCATCGGCCACCGCAGAGAGCGTCTCCTGGACTTTACCTTTCAGCGCCTCTTTCAGCTCCGTCAGAGAACGGCCTTCGAGCAGCTTTTTGTTTTTATCGTCCACCACGCGGAATGTGATTTTCAGGTGATCGGGCACCTGATCCCAGTTCCAGTCGTCGCGGTCGATGGTGGTTCCGGTCATGCGGCGGAACTCACGCTCCAGGGCGTCCAGCAGCGGCAGCTCCAGCGGTGTGACGCGGCCTAAAAACGCTTCGGCGTAGTTCGGCGCCGGCACAAAGTTACGCCGAACCGGTTTAGGCAGGGATTTGATTAACGCAATGACCAGCTCGCGGCGCAGGCCGGGGATCTGCCACTCAAACCCGCTCTCTTCCACCTGGTTTAACAGCGGCAGCGGAATGTGCACCGTCACACCATCGGCATCCGCGCCCGGCTCAAACTGATAGGTCAGACGCAGCTTGAGGTTGCCCTTATGCCAGAAGTTCGGATAATCGAGCTTGCTGACCGACTCCGCGCCCTCTTTGATCAGCATGCTCTTTTCGAAGTTGAGCAGGTCCGGGGCCTCTTTGCTGGCTTTCTTCCACCAGCTGTCGAAATGGCGCGCCGAGATCACATCGTGACTGATGCGCTGATCGTAAAACTCAAACAGCGTCTCGTCGTCCACCAGAATGTCGCGACGGCGGGACTTGTGCTCAAGCTCTTCCACCTCGGTGCGCAGCTTCAGGTTTTCGCGGAAGAACGCATGACGCGTCTGCCAGTCGCCTTCCACCAGCGCGTGGCGGATAAACAGCTCGCGACTCAACGCCGGATCGATCTGGCTGTAGTTAACCTTACGCGCGGCCACCACCGGCAGGCCGTAGACGGTGACTTTTTCCGTCGCCATCACCGCGCCCTGCCCACGCTCCCAGTGCGGCTCGCTGTATGAGCGTTTCAGCAGGTGCTGCGCCACCGGCTCAACCCACTCCGGATCGATACGCGCGGCGATACGCCCCCACAGACGGCTGGTTTCCACCAGCTCGGCGACCATGGTCCACTTCGGCGGCTTCTTAAACAAACCGGAGCCCGGGAAGATGGAGAAACGCGCGTTGCGTGCGCCGGTATATTCCTGCTTATCCGCATCCTTCATCCCGATATGAGACAGCAGGCCGGTCAACAGGGCGATATGGATTTCGCGGTACTCCGCCGGTTCACTGTTCACCGGTATACCCAGCTCTTTCACCACCTGGCGCAGCTGGGTGTAGATATCCTGCCACTCGCGTACGCGCAGATAATTGAGGAAATCCACCCGGCACTGACGGCGGAACTGGTTCGAGGAGAGCGCTTTTTGCTGCTCGCCAAGGTAGTTCCACAGGTTCACAAAGGCGAGGAAATCGGACTCTTTATCGTGGAAGCGACGGTGTTTTTCGTCCGACGCCTGCTGCTTGTCCATCGGACGCTCGCGCGGATCCTGAATGGAGAGCGCCGAGGTAATGATCATCGCCTCGCGCACGCAGCCGTGTTTTTGCGCCTCCAGCACCATGCGCGCCAGACGCGGGTCGACCGGCAACTGGCTAAGCTGGCGGCCCAATGGCGTTAGCTTGTAGGCCGTCGCCTGTTCGTCGGTGGTGATGGCCCCCAGCTCTTCCAGCAGCCGCACCCCGTCCTGAATATTGCGCTTATCCGGCGCTTCCACAAACGGGAAGGCGGCGATATCGCCCAGCCCCAGCGCGGTCATTTGCAGGATAACGGATGCCAGGTTGGTCCGCAGGATCTCCGGATCGGTAAACTCCGGGCGCGACAGGAAATCGTCTTCCGAATAGAGACGAATACAGATCCCTTCCGACACGCGGCCGCAGCGGCCCTTACGCTGATTAGCCGACGCCTGCGAAACCGGCTCAATCGGCAGGCGCTGAACTTTGGTGCGGTAGCTGTAGCGGCTGATGCGCGCCGTACCCGGGTCGATCACGTATTTAATGCCCGGTACGGTCAGCGAAGTTTCGGCCACGTTGGTCGCCAGCACGATGCGGCGCCCGCTGTGCGGCTGGAACACGCGGTTCTGCTCGCTGTTCGACAGGCGCGCGTACAGCGGCAGGATCTCAGTATGGCGCAGATCGCGCTTGCTGAGCGCATCGGCGGTATCGCGGATCTCGCGCTCGCCGCTCATGAAGATCAGAATGTCGCCAGAACTCTCGTTGCCCAGCTCGTCGACGGCATCAAAGATGGCCTGAAGCTGGTCGCGCTCGGTATCGTCCGCCTCTTCCACAATCGGGCGATAGCGCACTTCCACCGGATACGTGCGTCCTGACACCTCAATAATCGGTGCATTGTTGAAATGTTTTGAGAAGCGCTCCGGGTCGATGGTCGCGGAGGTGATGATGATTTTCAGATCCGGACGCCGGGGCAGCAGCTCTTTCAGGTAGCCGAGCAGGAAGTCGATGTTCAGGCTGCGCTCGTGCGCTTCATCGATGATGATGGTGTCGTACTGCATCAGCAGACGATCCTGCTGGATTTCCGCCAGCAGGATACCGTCGGTCATCAGCTTAACCATGGTGTTATCGCTGACGTGGTCGCTGAATCGCACCTTGTAGCCGATGCAGCCGCCCGGCTCCGTTTGCAGCTCTTCCGCAATACGGTTCGCCACGGTGCGCGCCGCCAGACGACGCGGCTGGGTGTGACCGATCAGCCCTTTCACCCCGCGGCCCAGCTCCATGCAGATTTTCGGCAGCTGAGTGGTTTTACCTGAACCGGTTTCCCCCGCGACGATCACCACCTGGTGGTCGCGTACGGCCTCAAGAATGTCCTGTTTCTTCTGGCTGACGGGCAGATTTTCCGGATAGGTAATCTCCGGACGTGCGGCTTCACGCAGCACAACTTTCCCTGCCGCCTGTTCAATCTCGTTGGCCATCTCCTGGTAAATGGCCTGTTGTGCATCAGGATTTTTAACCTTCTTAACGCCGTGCAGACGGCGCGCAAACCGCTGTTTATCGCGCAGCATCAGCGAATCAAGCTTTTGCATCAGCATCGGGAAGGTCAATTTTTGGTGTTCTGTCATAGCGTTAACGGGCAGTGCACTGCCGGATAAAATCTCTTTTTAATGATTGGTATAGAGTACCACATCAGCGCTTTTCGCGCCTTATTCAAAAAATTCGAACATAGGCTTCGATATATTGCGCTATCCCTGTGGCAGGATTGTGAATAAAGTGTCAACAAGCAACGGGGCAACCCCCTCAATCAAATACAAAACAGGAATTTCCCATGAGCAAAGTATTAGTGTTGAAATCCAGTATTCTGGCAGGGTATTCACAGTCTGGTCAGCTGTCTGACTATTTCGTTGAACAGTGGCGTGAACAGCACAGCGCGGATGAAATCACCGTGCGTGACCTGGCGGCAAACCCAATTCCTGTGCTGGACGGCGAGCTGGTTGGCGCGCTGCGTCCGAGCGATGCGCCTCTTACCCCGCGTCAGCAGGAAGCCCTGGCGCTCTCCGACGAGCTGATTGCTGAGTTGCAGGCGCACGACGTTATCGTGATCAACGCCCCAATGTACAACTTCAACATTCCTACCCAGCTGAAGAACTACTTCGACCTGGTGGCGCGCGCTGGCGTAACCTTCCGTTACACCGAGAACGGCCCGGAAGGTCTGGTGAAAGGCAAGCGTGCGGTTGTACTGACCAGCCGCGGCGGTATTCACAAAGATACCCCTACCGACCTGGTCGCACCGTACCTGACGCTGTTCCTGGGCTTCATCGGCATTACCGACGTGAACTTCGTGTTCGCTGAAGGTATCGCTTACGGCCCGGAAGTGGCCACCAAAGCGCAGACCGACGCGAAAGCCGCTATCGACAGCCTGGTCGCTGCCTAAGTTTTCCCCCTCTCACCGCCCGGTGGGAGGGTTTTTCTTTTCCCCCGTATTTCGTTATCATCCGCACCCACTCTCCAGCCCGGCGGCCTGATGTCTGTCATTATCGATACGTTTATTGCACCACCCTGTCACGACAACATTGAGATCCTCTGGCAGGACGAGCATCTGCTGCTGATCAATAAACCTTCCGGTCTGCTCAGCCTGTCGGGGAAAAATCCGCAAAACCTCGATTCCGTCCACCACCGTCTTGTTCAAACTTTTCCCGGCTGCACGCTGGTGCATCGTCTTGATTTTGGCACTTCGGGTCTGATGGTCATTGCGCGTAACAAAGCGATCAACGCCGCGCTTTGCCACCAGTTCAGTCAGCGCGCCGTGAACAAGGTTTACACCGCCCTGCTGTGCGGACATGTGGAACAGGACGAAGGGACCGTGGATGCGCCGATTGCCAAAGATCCGGCGCTGTTTCCGCTGATGACGATCTGTGCCCGCACCGGTAAGCCCGCTCGCTCCCGCTATCGGGTGGTGGAACGTATTTACCAGGATACGACAATGCCGCTGACGCGGGTTGAGCTTACCCCGGAGACCGGGCGCACCCACCAGCTGCGCATTCACTGCCAGCAGTTAGGCCACCCTATTCTGGGGTGCGATCTGTATGGTGGTCTGGAATGGCCGGGGGCGGAAGAAACGCCCCGGCTGATGCTGCATGCAAGCGCTCTGAATTTTATTCATCCGCTGAGCGGCGAGACGATGAACGCCCGTCACGCCGCGCCGTTCTGAGCGGGGATTACCACATTAAATCGTCAGGGATTTTGAAGTCTGCGTACGGATCGTCTTCGTCCTGCTCTTCCTGACTCAGGGCGCTGTTTAGCACAATGCTGTCCGCATCGCGCTGGGCAATTTTATCCGCCACTACCGCCGGGATAATCGCGTAATCACAGTCGCCATTCGCGTTAATCACCAGTCGGGCAATCGCCAGACGGCCGTTGATCAGCTGGGTTTGCGTCTGCTTATCGACCTCGATTTTTTTGATAAGGTTGCCGTCGGTAAAGTTAAAGGTAATGTTGCCCTTCGCCACGGTGATGCGGTTCATCTCAATCAGCTGCTTCACCTGCGCCCTGAACTCTTTTGCCAGCACCGCCTGTTTTTGCTGTTCGCTCAGCTGTTTATCACGCTCCAGCTGGGCTTTCTTGTTCTCTTCAACAGCCTCTCTCGCCTCGCGAGCCTGGACGCGGGATTTTTTCGCCGTGCGCTGGACCTTCGCCATCTTTTTACTGCTGACTAAGCCCGCTTTCAGCATCTGCTCTTGTAGGGTGAGTTTTGTCATGTTCGTTTAAACCGGTTGGAAATGTCGGGGGATTATACCTGAATCGCGCAGTTCATGAAGAACCCTCATGTTGCAGTGAAATTAAGTCACTTCCCCTGCGCCAGTGGCTCAGGCATAAATTATGCATTGATAACGTTCCGGCAATATGAACTTAGGATGCATAACCAAATGAGTCAGGCTTTCACATTTACCCTTAAGCGCAGTTGCTTTGATGAAAATTATAACCCGTCAGAAAACACGCGTACCACCACCAACTTCGCCAACCTGGCGCGTGGCGAGAAGCGTCAGGAGAACCTGCGCAATACGCTGGTGATGATCAACAACCGCTTTAACGCGCTGGCGAGCTGGGATAACCCGAAAGCTGACCGCTATGCCGTCGAGCTGGAGATTATTTCTGTCGATATGAATATCGGCGGCGATTTTACTTTCCCGGCCATCGAAATTCTGCAAACGACGATCGTGGATAAAAAAACCCACGAGCGCATCGAAGGCATCGTCGGAAATAACTTCTCATCGTATGTTCGTGACTATGATTTCAGCGTCCTGCTGCTCGAGCATAATAAAGATCGGCCCCGCTTCACCCTCCCCGAAAATTTTGGCGAGCTGCACGGCAATATCTTTAAAAGCTTCGTTCATTCTGCGGAATATCAGGCGAACTTCAAAAAAGCGCCGGTGATCTGCCTGAGCGTCTCCAGCAAAGACACCTATCGTCGTACCGGTAACCACCACCCGGTGCTGGGCTATGAGTACCAGCCGGACGGCGAGTCGCTAACGGAACAGTACTTCGCGAAGATGGGCCTGAAGGTTCGCTATTTCATGCCGGAAAACAGCGTCGCGCCTTTTGCCTTCTTCTTCACCGGCGATTTACTGCGTGATTACACCAATCTGGAACTGATCGGCACCATCAGCACCATGGAGACGTTCCAGAAGATCTATCGACCAGAAATTTACAATGCCAATTCCGCTGCGGGACAGTGCTATCAGCCCGACCTGAATCAGCAGGATCACTCATTAACCAAAATCGTCTATGACCGTGAAGAGCGCAGCCGGCTGGCCATTGAACAGGGTAAATATACCGAAGAGCAGTTTATCAAACCCTATAAAACCCTTCTTGAGCAGTGGTCTCAACACTTCACGCTTTAATTTAATACGGATAAAAGGTTCTTTTATGAAAACATTGCTCCCGACATCAACGGCTGGCAGCCTGCCGAAACCCACCTGGCTTGCGCAGCCGGAAACGCTCTGGTCGCCGTGGAAACTCCAGGACGAGGAATTACTGGCAGGGAAACAGGATGCGCTGCGTTTGTCTCTGGATGAACAGATTCGCGCCGGGATTGATATCGTCAGCGACGGGGAACAAACCCGCCAGCATTTTGTCACCACCTTTATTGAACATCTCAGCGGCGTGGATTTTGAGAACCGTCAGACGGTACGCATCCGTAACCGTTACGATGCGAGCGTGCCGACCGTGGTAGACGCGGTGGCGCGCCAGAAGCCGGTGTTTGTTGACGACGCGAAATACCTGCGCCAGCTGACTGACAAGCCGATCAAGTGGGCGCTGCCCGGCCCGATGACCATGATCGACACGCTATACGATGCCCACTATAAAAGCCGCGAAAAGCTGGCCTGGGAGTTCGCTAAAATTCTCAATCAGGAGGCCCGCGAGCTGGAAGCGGCCGGCGTCGACATTATTCAGTTCGACGAACCTGCCTTTAACGTCTTTTTCGACGAGGTGAATGACTGGGGTATCGCCGCGCTGGAGCGCGCCATTGAAGGGCTGAAATGCGAAACCGCGGTACATATCTGTTACGGGTACGGCATCAAAGCCAATACGGACTGGAAAAAGACGCTCGGCTCCGAGTGGCGCCAGTATGAAGAGGCATTTCCAAAGTTACAGACCTCGAAGATCGATATCATCTCGCTGGAGTGCCACAACTCGCGCGTGCCGATGGATCTGCTGGAGCTTATCCGCGGTAAAAAAGTGATGGTCGGGGCAATTGACGTCGCCACCCAGACCATCGAAACGCCGGAAGAGGTGGCCGATACGCTGCGCAAGGCGTTGCAGTTTGTTGATGCAGACAAGCTCTATCCGTCCACCAACTGCGGTATGGCCCCCCTTTCCCGCCAGGTCGCCAACGGTAAGCTGAAGGCGTTAAGCGCCGGGGCTGACATTATCCGTCGCGAGCTTGCCCGCTAACCTTCAGGTTTGCCAGTACAGTGGCGTACCGAATCGCTCAATATAGTAATCAATCACCGCCCTGATGTTCAGGGGCGGATGACGCGCGTTCGGGTAAATCGCCGCAATCGTCAGTGGCTCCGTATTAATTGAACACTCCATTTCCGGCAGCAGCGCCACCAGCTCACCGCTTTTGAGCCGTTCGCTCACCATCCAGTCCGGGAAAAGCACAACGCCCATGCCGCTCAGCGCCGCAATCAGGAGCGTTTCCGCGTTATTGGAAGTCATCAGCGGTACAATGGGATAGTGAACCCACGCCTCGCCCGGCTGCCGGATCAGCCAGCGGTTAGGCCCGGACGAACCGCGGTAAACCAGACAGTGGTGACGGCTGAGATCGTCCGGCCCCTCGGGCGCGCCATGTTTTTGCAGATAGTCCGGCGAGGCCGCCAGATGGTAGAACTGCTGCCCGAACACCCGGGCGTGAAACGAGGAGTCCGTCAGCGCGCCGATGCGGAAGATAACGTCCGCGGCGTCACGGTGCGGATCGATAAAATCGTCGGTGAGGGTCAGTTCAATGGAGAGACGAGGGTAACGCGCCAGAAGCCCCGGCAGGCCCGGCGCGATGTGCCTCTGTCCGAAAAAGACCGGGCCATTGATACGCAGCGTGCCCGACGGCTCGCGGGCGCGTTCATCCAGCTCGCGTCGCGCGTCCTCCATATTCCCGGCCATTGCCCGGGCATAGCGCACAAAAAGATGCCCGCTCTCTGTGGGCATAATCGCCCGCGTGTTGCGGTAGAAAAGCTGTTGCCCGAGGGCGTCCTCAAGCTGGTGGATCACGCGTGAGACCTGCGACGCAGAAATCCCTTCCCGCCTCGCCACCACGGAAAAATTCTGCGTTTCATAAACGTCGATGAAGATCAGCAGCGCGCGAATGCTGATATGTCCGGCATCCATCATTAATGCATTTCCTGCAAAAGTGTTTCCTGCATTATGGCATTTTTCTCAATGATGTTCAGACGTAATCTTCTCCGCCTGGAAAAAGGAGAAAAAGCGTTATGCACATTATTTTAATTTTACTGGTGATTGCCGGCGGCATGGGGCTATCCGTGGAAGCCGGGCTGCTGGGGCCGCTGGGCGCAGAGGTGGGCGACCTGTGGGCGGCGTTCAGCATATTCAGCGTGGGAACGGGGCTGACGTTTCTGCTGATGCTGTTTTTCAGCCCGCGCAACAGTCCCTCACTTTTTGCGCAGCCTTCATGGCACCTGTTGGGCGGCGTGCTCGGCCCGGTTTACGTCATCATTCTCACCATTGCCACGCCTGCGATCGGCATTGCCATGACGATGATCGGCATTCTGGCAGGCCAGGTTTTTAAAAGCCTGATTATTGACCACTATGGCCTGCTGGGTACGCCGCACCGCAGGATCGATACAAAACGCATTATTGCGCTGGGATTTATCATCGCCGCGCTCATTCTCGTGGCGCAGGGGTAACGTTATGACAGTAATTATGATTATTCTGGCGGTGATTGGCGGCGCAACGCTGAGCATTCAGGCTGCCATTAACGGGCAATTAGGCAGCAGCGTGGGGGTATTTAAAAGCGCGTTTCTGACGTTTTCCGTCGGCGCGCTGGTGACCGCCCTGCTGATCTTCTTTTTTGAGCCGAAACAGGCGGTCAGCCTGATGGATGTACCCAAATGGCAGCTTCTGGGGGCCCTCTGCGGCGTGCCCTATATCGTGATTATGGTGCTCGCAGTGCAGCGCATCGGGACCGCCGTTGCCACGGTAGCGGTTATCCTGGGCCAGCTGGCCATGAGCATGCTGATTGATAACTTTGGCTGGCTGAACAATGAAGCCATTCCGTTTTCAGTGAGCCGTTTCGGGGCCGTCGTCTGCCTGAGTATTGCGCTCTTCTTCATCTACTCAAGCAGTAAACCTCAGCCCGAAGAGGATTAACCGCCCTCTTTGCGGGTAAAGAACAGCGTCACCGTGGCGACGGTGACGCCAAATTTCTTCATCTCGGTTTTATTAAACAGACGGGTGCTGTCCTGCAAATACATCCAGTCATCAAAGTGCAGCAGCCAGTCTGCCGCCTGCACGGTACAGGTGAAGACGGACAACGTGAGCATCAGTACCAGCCAGCCGGGGAACATCCAGCTGACGACGATAAATTCACCAAAGGGATCGATAAGCGTGGCATCGGCGCGATAAATCCCCGCCAGCGCCGAAGGTGGCTGGGTATCCAGCGTGGCGTAGTAATCAACGAACCGACTGATGACGGACGGCAACGTGCTCATGGGTCACATCCTGGGTGTTAACAACGTAGCGGAATCGCATAATTTAAACTTACACAATTAACTTTATTTGTCCAAGTTTGCGCAGATAAATTTTTTATTCTTATTATTTTTCAGTTACATGGAATATCACCATGCACGACCATTTTGTGAAAAATATGAATTTCGCCGCCAGGCTGCCGTTTTTTTAGGGATAACCTTAAGGCAAAGGTGCCATTTATCTTCCAGACTTATCCTTTTAATTCATAAGGATGTCACGCGATGAAACATTTACTGATGACGCTCTTTTCCAGCCCGGAATCCTTGTTGCAGGTCATGAGTCACCAGGAAATTATCGAAGCCGTAGAGGATGGCGACCGCATCATCATCGATCAGGATGGAAACGCCTCGGTTAACTACAAAAGCCACGAAGTACGGCAGGACTTTCTGCGCCATGTCAACGCGCTGAAGAGGGCCTGAAATGGGAACGGCAATATTCATGGTATTGATGGTATGCGGGTACTGGTACACCAGCCGCGACCTCTCAACACGGTTTAAAATCAAGCGATCCTTTGGCTGGGACGTCTATTTTCTTGTTGCACTGTATGGCTGTATTTTTGTTCTTCAGGGGGTGATCGCCACCGGCCTGCTGTGGCTGCTGTTGTTCGCCCTCTCCGCCGCCGATAACACGTTCCATTTCACGTCAGCAAAATATGCCGACTGGCAAATTGATTTTATGAACTGGAGCTTCCTGGGGATTCAGGCCCCGGTGGTGGTGATGCTGACCTTCGCGATCCTGTTTTGTCTCTACCGATCGAACTGGGCCGGAAGCGCGCGGCTGGACGGCGATGGCCGGAAAAAATTGTACAAGCGGCTGGCGCAGTCGAGCGGGATTGAACAACTGCTCTATCAGTGCATGGAGGAAGGTGAACTGGCGCACGTCACGCTGAAATCGCGGCGGATCTATATTGGCATGATCCATACCGCTACGCTGGAGTATGAAAAAACGGCCAATATCGTGCTTATTCCGATGCTGAGCGGCTACCGTGACGGGAAGAACATGCAGCTCTGTATCGAACATAACTACAGCAAATGGTATGCCGAGCATGACATTACGCTCGATTCGGAGCCCAAAAGCGCCATGGATTTTCGCAAAGTGATCATGCTGGATCAGATCGAGAGTATTTCGCTGTTCGATCCGGCAAGCGCCAGCGCGCTGGCGATGCGTGAATGAAAAAAATGGCGCCTTATCGTAATAAGGCGCCAGGATTAACCAGGATGAACGCTAAACTTATGGCGTGACAATATTGAACCAGAAGTCAAATGTGTCCATGTAGCTCAGCATCTCTTCCAGCTTCGCTCCGTCTCCGCTCACCTTCACGTCACCCTTATCCATCGCCTGCTTCAGCGTCTCTTTCTTAAGGATGATGTCGTTCAGCGTGGTGCGGTCCAGGGTGATGGTTGCGTCGGCATCCTTCGCCTGCGCGTTGGCGGTATGGTTCAGCACGCCGTTTTCCAGCTCCAGCTTGTATTTGCCGCCATCCTTACCGAGATCGATGTTAAAGACCGCTTTCGCGTTACCGGCCCGCACCCCGTTGATGTGCACGCCCAGGTAGTCGAAGAACATTTCCGGGGTCATCGCCCGCACGGTATCCGGGCTGGCGGTGTTCGGCGTCGGCAGCTTCTTCACGCCATTACGCAGTTCCTGCGCGCCGGTCAGGTAGAAGTTACGCCAGGTACCCGCTTCCGCCTGGTAACCTAACTGCTCCAGCGCGTTGGCTTCCAGATTACGTGCCGCAGCGTTCTGCGGATCGGCGAAGACGATTTTGCTGGTCACCTGCGCCACCCAGCGGTAGTTGCCCTGCTGATAGTCAGCTTTGGCTTTCTGCATGATGGCATCGGCCCCTCCCATGTATTCCACAAACTTCTTCGCAGCCTGTTCAGGCGGCAGTTCGTCGAGGGTAGCCGGGTTGCCGTCGAACCAGCCGAGATAAAACACGTAGGTGGCTTTGACGTCATGGCTGACGGAACCGTAATAGCCGCGGCTCGCCCACTGTTTTTCCAGCGATTCCGGCAGTGTAAATTCAGCGGCGATCTCGTCGCGGGTCAGCCCCTTGTTTGCCATACGCAGGGTCTGGTCGTTGATGTAGCGATACATATCGCGCTGGCCTTTCATCAGCTTGACGATATTCTCGTTGCCCCAGGTCGGCCAGTGGTGCTGCGCAATAATCACTTCCGCGTCCGCGCCCCAGCGCTCAATGGCGGCGTTGATGTACTTAGACCAGGCCAGCGGACCGCGGATTTTCGCGCCGCGCAGGGAGTAGGTGTTGTGCAGGGTATGGGTCACGTCCTCTGCGGCTTCGATCATTTTCTTCTCTTTGACATACCACAGCATTTCGGACGGGGCTTCTGAGCCCGGCGCCATCATAAAGTCGTAGGTCAGCCCGTCAATCACTTCCTGCTGGCCGGTATGGGTAATGTAGTTGGTCGGCGGGATCAGGGTCACCGTACCCGCAGAGGTGGTGGTGCCAAGACCCGCCCCTACCTGGCCTTTTGCATCCGGCTTCAGCAGGTTGCCGTACATATAGCTCGCACGGCGGCTCATCGCATTCCCGGCCATAATGTTTTCGGAAACCGCTTCTTTCATAAAGCCTTCCGGGGCGTAGATCTTCACTTTGCCGGACTTCACGTCGGCTTCGTCAACCACACCGCGCAGGCCGCCGTAGTGGTCGACGTGACTGTGGGTGATCACCACAGCGACGACCGGTTTCTTGCCGCGGTTTGCATAGTAGAGATCCAGCGCTTCTTTCGCCGGTTCAGCGCTTAACAGCGGGTCGATAACGGTGATGCCCTTATCACCTTCAATGATGGTCATATTGGAGAGATCAAGATTACGGATCTGATACACGCCGTCGGTGACCTTAAATAGCCCGCCAATGTTGATCAGCTGTGACTGACGCCACAGGCTCGGGTTTACCGTATCCGGGGCTTTTTCACCCTCTTTCACGAAATCATATTTCGCCGGGTTCCAGATAACGTTTCCCTGCTCGCCTTTAATCATGTTTTGCGGCAGCGGGGCGATAAAGCCTTTATGGGCGTTCTCAAAGTCGGTTTTATCGGCAAACGGTAATTTGTTATACAGGGCGTTATTTGCCTGCCGGGTTGTGGCAGTGGCATCCTGCGGCTGCATTTCCGCAAACGCGGAAAGCGACAGCGACGTCAACACACCGGCAAGCGCCAGATGTTTAGCAATTAGGGTTAATTTCATTGAATGGCCTCATAGATTAATTGCGCCGCCTGGATATTTACTGTTGGCGGATAATTTTAATGCGAACTCATTGACGACCATTCTAATCAGAATACTTTCTCATCATAGTCCCATATGGGACTGGTTATTTATCGGTTCGTAATCCGGGGGCTATTGCTGCTATACTCGTTACCACGGCAGACGTTGCGGGGAGAGGCTTAGCGTGAATTTCCAGGATATCCATACCTATTATCAGCAACTCAATATTGGGCAATTCTTTCCGCACATGCTTTGTAAAGGCGAGGCCTTAACCGTTGCCGCAAATAAAAAATTCACCGTCGAGCCTGGCTATATCTATTTTTGCACTGAAGGGTCGCTGACAATATTAATGCCTGATGATGGCCTAAATATTGGCAATACTATCGAGTATATGCCGATAGGGTTAATGGAAAGGTATTGTCCACTGGCGAAGTATGAATATCGCAGCAGTGCGAAGGTGAAGCTGGTGAGAATAGCCTGGGCCGACTTCGACCAGCTATTTTTCGAGGGCGGGTCTGAGCGCATGCAGGCGCTGGCCACCATACTGACCTACATGGCCATTTTCACCATCGACCTGCACAATGAACGCAGGCAGGTCACCAGCTACCAGACCATCAAACCGATGCTGTACCGCTATCTCTATCGGCAGGAGACCCACACGGGAGAGAATGAGGGCCTGGCGCTGTTTATCATTAAGCGCACTAACCTGTCACGCACGCATGTCTTTCGCGTGCTGGCAGATCTCAAAGCCGGGGGCTATATCACCATGAAGCGCGGAAAGCTGGTGTCGATTGACCGGCCCCTGCCGGAAGCGTATTAAGCTCATCTTCACGCCTTGAGCAACATGCGGGAACGAACGGCCTTATTTATCCCGGCCAGCCGACTTGGGCCGTAAATTCTCATCGAAGACCAGCCGTTTGCGTCCGGGCTCTTCTTCCCGCAGCGGCTCCACCTGATGCAGCGTCTGCTTACAGCGATCCACCAGTACCTGATACTCCCGCGTGCCCTGCTTTTTCCACTCTATTTCCTGCGCGCTTAACTCACGAATCGCTTTCGCCGGACTGCCAAGAATTAAGTGATTCGCAGGCATCTCCGCTTTGGCCTTCACAAACGCCGCCGCCCCGACGATGCTGTTTTCGCCGATCGTCGCCCCGTCCATCACGACCGCATTCATCCCCACCAGCGCATTACGGCGGATAATGCAGCCGTGCAGGATCGCGCTGTGGCCGATATGCCCGTCCTCTTCCACCACCGTGTCCTGCTCCGGAAAACCGTGCATCACGCAGTTATCCTGGATGTTCGCACCGTCTTTCACCACGATCCGGCCAAAATCACCGCGCAGGCTGGCGTTAGGGCCCACGTAAACACCTTTTCCGAGGATCACGTCGCCAATCAGCACCGCGGTCGGGTGAACATAGCTCTCTTCAGGCACGACCGGCGTCAGACCATCAATTTGATAAACAGGCATACCCTCTCCTTATGTGATATTCAGACCACCAAAACGCTGGTGATAAAGCGTGCCGGGAGCGGGCAGCTCGCCCACGGAGGTTTCCCCCTTCTCACTGACAAACGCCAGGGCTCCCGCCGCCACGCGCTGGTAGATGTTAATACACAGCTGTCGCGCGCTCTGTCCCGCCCAGTGCGCAGGAAGTAACTCCTCCGGCAACAGCGGATCTTTCAGCACCACGCGACGATAAAAATGAATGAGTAACAGCTGGATTTGGAAGCAGCGTTCCGGGGTCAAATCCTCAGGCGGCGCCTCTTTCAGCAGCGGCAGCAGCGGACGGAACGAGTTGATAAACGTTTCGTACATCGCGTTTTGTTCGGTCAGCTGCCAGCACTCTTCCACGCGGGATCGTAGCGCCGCGCGTGACAAGGCCAGCGGCGAATGGGCTTCAAAGAAAATGACGTTTTCCGCCACGCCCGCGTCATGCAGCAGAGACTGCACGTCCGCCAGGTTCTGCGACGGCGAGGCCATCAGGCTCGGCGCCAGCGTGCCGAACCCTTGCCAGATGAGTTGTTTTTTCACGTCCGCGAGCGTGGTTTTATCCAGCCCCTCGGAAAGCAGCAGCAGCCATTTACCATCCCACGCCGGCAGTTCCGCACGGTAGATTTTATTTTCCGCGCGGCGGGTCAAACGCAGCCCCTTGTCGCTGAGACGGTAAAAGCTGCGACGGCCAATGCGGGACACGTCCAGCCAGCCCTCTTTGTTGAGGCGAAACAGCGCGGTGCGCACAAAGCGCTCCCCGAAACCCATCCCTTCCAGCAGGGCCGCCAGGCTGCCGAGCCAGATCTCTCCGCCGCGATGGGAAAGCGCGTCGCCATACAGCGAGGAGATAAGCGACGTTCCGCTGACGGGAACAGAGCTGACTGCGTGCTGGATAAAGGCATCAAGTTTATTCATGTGATTCATTCTGTTGTTATTTTTTTCCTGGATGAATCATAGCATACGAATCTGGGGTGTACCCTCACCCTAACCCTCTCCCAAAGGGAGAGGGAACTTAATACACCCTCTCCCTTTGGGAGAGGGCTGGGGTGAGGGAAATTCAACCGTTGGCTGCCACTTTACGCAAATCAAACACCCGGCAGGCTTTACCCTCGGAGCGCGGTATACTGCCGCAGTTCACGATCATCACGTCGGTCGAGATCCCCACCATCGATTTAATCCGATGACGCAGCTGATGGCAGACCTGACAGCGCTGTTCATGGGTCAGCGTTAAGCTGCTCTGTTTCAGCTCGACCTTCACCGAAAGTGAATCAAGATGCCCGCGGCGGTTCACCTCCAGCTGATAGTGCGGCGAAAGGTGTTCGAACTTAACGATCTCCTCTTCCAGCTGTGACGGGAAGACGTTAACCCCGCGAATGATGAGCATGTCGTCGCTGCGCCCGCTGATGCGATCCATCCGGCGCATGGTGCGTGCGGTGCCCGGCAGCAGGCGCGTCAGATCGCGGGTGCGGTAGCGGATCACCGGCAGCGCCTCTTTGGTCAGCGTGGTGAACAGCAGCTCACCCTGCTCGCCGTCGGCCAGCGGCGTGCCGTCATTCGGGTTGACGATCTCCGGGTAGAAGTGATCTTCCCAGATGGTCGGGCCGTCAGCGGTTTCAAGACACTCCATCGCCACGCCCGGCCCCATCACTTCGGAGAGACCATAGATATCCAGCGCGGTAATGCCCAGCCGTTTTTCAATTTCGCGGCGCATCGCCTGCGTCCACGGCTCGGCGCCAAACACGCCGACGCGCAGGGAACAGGCGCTGGCATCGCCGCCCATCTGACGCTCCAGCTCTTCAATCAGGTTCAGGCAGTAAGACGGCGTCACCATGATCATATCCGGCTGGAAATCGCGGATCAGCTGCGCCTGCTTCTCCGTCTGGCCGCCGGACATCGGGATCACCGTCGCTCCCAGACGCTCGGCACCGTAGTGCGCCCCCAGCCCGCCGGTGAAGAGCCCGTAACCGTAGGCGACGTGAATTTTATCCTTCGCGCTGCCCCCGGCGGCGCGCAGGGAACGGGCGACGATATTGGCCCAGTTGTCGATATCATTCTGGGTATACCCCACCACGGTCGGCTTTCCGGTGGTGCCCGACGAGGCATGGATGCGTACCACCTGTTCCATCGGCACCGCAAAGGTATCAAACGGGTAGTTGTCGCGCAGATCCTGCTTGGTGGTGCACGGGAATTTTTGCAGGTCCGCCAGCTCGTTGAAGTCGTCAGGGTGAACGCCCGCGGCATCAAACTTGCGTTTGTACATCGGAACGTTGTTGTAGGCGTGGTGCAGCGTCCACTTCAGGCGCGCGGTCTGCAACGCCTGCAATTCATCAATGGACGCGGTTTCGATCGGATCAAGCTTTGTTGTATTTATCATCGCAGGGTACTCACATTATTGTTCGCTCAAACACGCTCAAGGATCATGGCAATGCCCTGACCCACACCGATGCACATCGTACACAGCGCGTAGCGCCCGCCGCGTCGGTGCAATTCATTGCTTGCGGCCAGCGCCAGTCTGGCACCGCTCATTCCCAGCGGATGACCTAGCGCGATCGCCCCGCCGTTCGGGTTGACATGCTCCGCGTCATCCGGCAAGCCCAGCTGACGCAGCACGCCCAGCGCCTGTGCGGCGAAGGCTTCGTTAAGCTCAATGACGTCCATATCGGTGATACTGAGTCCGGCACGCTCCAGCACCTTGCGGGTGGCGGGCACCGGGCCTAATCCCATCAGGCGCGGCTCGACGCCCGCGGTCGCCATAGCCACAATGCGGGTGCGCGGGGTTAACCCCTGGGCAAGCGCCATCGGCTCGCTGGCGATAATCAGCGCCGCCGCGCCGTCGTTAACGCCAGAGGCGTTCCCCGCCGTCACCACACCGTTCTTACGGAACGGGGCTTTCAGCGCGGCAAGCTGTTCCAGGGTGGTTTCGGCGCGCGGATGCTCGTCCACGCTCACTTCCGTTACCGCACCTTTTTTCCCGGCCACCTGTACCGGGATAATCTCCTGCGCCAGAACGCCATTCTGCTGCGCCCGCGCGGTGCGCTGCTGACTGCGCAGGGCAAATGCGTCCTGATCGGCACGGCTTATATTTAACAATTCCGCTACATTCTCTGCCGTTTCCGGCATGCTGTCAGTTCCGTATTGCTGATGCATGAGCGGATTCACAAATCGCCAGCCGATGGTGGTGTCGAAGATCTCCGCCTGACGCTGAAACGCCGCCGTGGCTTTGCCCATCACGAACGGCGCACGGGACATGGATTCGACGCCACCGGCGATCAGCAGATCGCCATCCCCGGCCCTGATGGCGCGCGCCGCAAAGCCAATGGCATCCAGACCGGAGCCGCACAGGCGGTTAATGGTGGAGCCGGATACCGTCTGCGGCAGCCCGGCCAGCAGCGCCGACATGCGCGCCACGTTGCGGTTATCCTCCCCGGCCTGGTTCGCGCAGCCGAAGATCACGTCATCTATGCGCTCCAGATCGAGCTGCGGGTAACGCGACAGCAGCGCACGCAGCGGCACGGCACCTAAGTCATCGGCGCGCACGCTGGATAATCCTCCGCCGTAGCGACCAACCGGGGTACGCACCCCCTCACAAATAAATGCGTCACTCATCAGGCTTCTCCTGTCACACTGCCGCCAGTGCGGTGCGATTTCCCGCGAAAAAGAGCGACGGTTTTCTGTTGTTGGTTCTGAATTTCAATGTCGTAGACGCCGGTCAGTTTGCCCTGATGCTTCACCCGCGCGGTGGCGGTGAGCTTATCTCCGGCAAAGCCCGGACGCAGAAAATCGATAGCGCAGCCTGAGGCCACCGCCGCCAGTCCCTGACTATTGCAGGCGTAGGCAAAGGCGGTATCGGCCAGCGAGAACAGCTGTCCGCCGTGGCAGGTTTTATGCCCGTTGAGCATCTGCGGGGTGATGGTCATGGTCACCACCGCGTAGCCCTCGCCCATGTCGATAATGTCCATCCCCATCGCCTGCGCGCAGGCGTCCCGTTCGTACATCGCGCGGGCGTTATGCCAGGCGTTATGACTCATAGCTACTCTCCAGAAGCGCACGCTGGCGCAGCAGTGAACAGGGGCGATAGCGTTCCTCGCCGTAGTGACGTTGCAGATTCTCCAGCAGCGTTAACAGACGCTGCCAGCCAAGGCGCTCGCCCCAGGCGATGGGCCCGCAGGGATAGTTGACCCCTAAGCGCATGGCGGTATCGATGTCTTGCTCGCTGGCGACCCCTTTTTGCAAAGCGTCCAGCGCTTCGTTGGCAATCATCGCTACCGTGCGCCAGACCAGCAGGCCGGGGTAATCGGCAATCTGTACCACCCGTTTCTCCTGATGCTGCAACCAGTAAATGGCTTTCTGCGTGGCGGCGTGCGGGTTGCCCGGTGCGGCGGCTATCACGGCCACATCCCGCTCGATGCGGTCGACCACCACCACCGGGCAGCCGTGGCGCAGCGCCAGCGACTGCGCGGTTTCACCCTGCGTTTCGATCAGCAACAGATCGTCAATTTCCGTGACACCGTCACTTCTTCGCTGTGCGCGCATCGGGCTGTAGCTGTCGCTGACCGGGGCGAGCCAGCTGACGGCGGGTTTCTCCTCCAGCCAGCGGTAAACGCCCTGCCCGCTTTTCTTACCCAGACGCCCCGCCAGCACCAGCTCCTGCTGCACCAGCGACGGCAGAAAACGACGCTCCTGCCAGAAGGCGTTAAACACGGAGCAGGTCACGGCAAAGTTGACGTCCTGACCTATCATGTCCGTCAGCTCAAGCGGCCCCATCGGGAAGCCTCCGCCGTCTCGCAGGGCGGCGTCGATCACCTCGGGCGTTGCCACCTGCTCTTCCAGCGCGCGCCAGGCTTCCGAGTAGAACGGGCGCGCCACGCGGTTGACGATAAACCCCGGCGTGGACTGGCAGCGTACCGGCTGCTTTCCCCAGCTCAACGCCAGCTCGCACAGTGCATCGGCCACTTCGGGAGAGGTCGCCAGCCCGCTGACCACTTCCACCAGCTTCATCACCGGGGCAGGATTGAAGAAGTGCAGCCCGGCGACGCGTTCAGGGTGGTTTATCTCCGCTGCAATCGCGGTAACGGAAATGGACGAGGTATTGCTGGCAAGCAGCGTCTGCGGCGGGCAGATCTCTGCCAGCTGGGTAAACAGCGCTTTTTTTACCTCAAGCCGCTCGGAGGCCGCCTCGATCACCAGATCGGCTTTCGCCAGAGCACTGATAGTCGTCACCGGCGTCAGGCGGGCGAGGATTTGTTCCCCGGCGTCGGCAGAGAGTTTTCCGCGCGCAACGCGAGAGGAGAGCCGCTGACGAATGCCGTCGATGGCGCGGGAAATCGCCGCTGCATCAATGTCGTACACCAGAACCGGATGACCGTGGCTGGCTGCCACTTCGGCAATACCGGCGCCCATGGTGCCGCTGCCAATGACGGCGACCGTATGGATATTCACCATCTTATTTCCCCGTAAAGTTCGGCGCGCGTTTTGCCAGGAACGCGCTGACGCCTTCCCGGTAGTCGTCGCTGCGTCCGGCCAGACGTTGATAGTCGCGCTCCAGATCAAGCTGGGCGTCGAGGGTATTGGTTTCGGCGGCGTTGATCGCCTGCTTGATCAAGCCCAGGCCAAAGGTCGGCTGCGAGGCAAAATGCAGCGCCATCTGCTGTGCGGTGGCGGAGAGCTGGTCGTCGTCCACCACCTGCCAGATCATTCCCCAGGCCTGTGCCTGCTCGGCGCTGAGCCTATCGCCCAGCAATGCCAGCCCCATGGCGCGCGCGCGTCCGGCCACGCGCGGCAGCAGCCAGGTGCCGCCGCAGTCCGGTACCAGCCCGAGCTTGCTGAAGGCCATCACAAAGCTGGCTGAACGGGCCGCAATCACCATGTCGCAGCCGAGGGCCAGCGTGGCCCCCGCGCCCGCCGCCACGCCGTTAACCGCGCAAATCACCGGCTTCGGCAGTTTTGCCAGGCGGCGCACCAGCGGGTTGTAAAAAGTCTCAACGGACATGCCCAGATCGGGCGCGGGGCCGTTCGGGTCGACGTTACGGTCGTTAAGATCCTGCCCGGCGCAGAAACCGCGTCCTGCCCCGGTGATCAGCAGGCAGCGGATGGCGTCATCGCGCTCGGCCTGCTTCAGGCATTCGGAAAGCTGCTGGTGCATGACGTCGTTAAAGCTGTTCAGGCGCTCCGGGCGGTTCAGCGTAATGGTCATTACGCCCTGCTCAACATGACTCAGAATAGATTCCACAATTAGCGTCCTTTAAAGTCTGGGGTGCGTTTTTGTAAAAAGGCGTTGATACCTTCCCGGCGATCGTCGGTGGCCGCGAGCAGCGCAAACAGCTGACGCTCCTGCGCCAGCCCGGCCTGAAGCGGGACTTCCTGCGACTGGCGAAGCGCCTGCTTCGCCGCCTGTAGCGCCAGCGGCGAGTGGCGCGCCATCAGCGCCGCCTGTTTCAGGGCGTACTCCAGCGTCAGCGAGGCCGGGTAGACGTCGCTGACCAGCCCGGCGCTGTGCGCCTGAACCGCCGTGATGCTTTCGCCCGTCAGCACCATTTTGCTGGCCAGCGATTTACCCACGCTGCGGATCAGCCGCTGGGTGCCGCCTGCGCCCGGCATGATCCCGAGGGTGATTTCCGGCAGGCCAAAACGGGCGTTATCGCCGGCAATCACGACATCGCAGAGCAGCGCCAGCTCACAGCCAGCCCCCAGCGCGAAGCCGTTCACGGCGGCAATCAGCGGTTTGGTGAAGGCGTTGATCCGCGCCCACAGCTGCGGACGGATATCGTTCAGGGTGGCGGGCAGGTCTTTCTCCGCCATTTCGTTGAGATCGGCCCCGGCGGCAAAGCAGCGTTCGTTGCCGTACACCACGCAGACGGCGATCTCAGCATCCGCGGCGGCGGCCTCAAGCTGCTCCGCGATTTGCAGGAGCAGCGCATTGTTGAGCGCGTTGCGCGCCGCCGGACGGTTAAGCGTCAGCTGCAACACGCGACCGTGACGGGTGACAATCAGTTCACTCATGCCATCCCCTTCGCATCAAAATCGACGATAACGTCGGCGGTTAACGGCAGCGCCTGACAGCTCAGCACATAGCCTGCGGCCAGCTCGTCCGGCTCCAGGCTGTAGTTGGTCGCCATATCGACTTTTCCGCGCAGCACTTTGCATTTGCAGGTGGCGCATACGCCGCCCTTGCAGGCGTAAGGCAGATCCGCCCCCTGACGCAGGGCCGCGTCAAGAATGCTCTCGTCGTCCGCCGTCAGGGTGATCTCCCTGTCGCGCCCGTCCTGACGGACGGTGACCTTCTGCCCGTCGGCCTGCACGCTGGCTGTCCGTTTAACGGCGGTACCCGGCGTGTTAAAGCGCTCAAGATGGATCGCTTTTTCCGGCATACCCAGCGCTTGCAGCGCCGCTTCGGCCTCATCCATCATCGCCGACGGGCCGCAGATGAAGGCTTCATCGTACTGACGGAAATTCACCAGCGTTTTTGCCAGCGCCTGGAGCTTTTCCCCGTCAATGCGGCCATGGAGCAGATCGCTGTCGAGCGTCTCCTGGCTGAAGATGGCGATCAGCTGCAAACGCTGCGGGTATTTGTCTTTCAGGTCTGCCAGCGCCCGGCGGAACATCATGCTCTGGCTGCTGCGGTTGCCGTAAATCAGGGTGAAGTGGCTGTGGGCTTCAGTGGCCAGCGTAGCGGACATAATCGCCAGCATCGGGGTGATCCCGGACCCGGCGGCAATCGCCAGATAGTGGCCTTCGCGTTCGGCCTGCGGCTGATAGCCAAACTGCCCCTGGGGCACCATCACCTCCAGCACCATGCCCGGTTTGATCTCGTCCCGGGCATAGCGGGAAAAACGTCCGCCCTCGATGGCTTTGACCGCCACGCTGATCTCACCGCACGCGGTGCTCCGGCAGATGGAGTAGCAGCGGCGCAGTTCATCCCCGCCAGGACTGGCTTTCAGGGTCAGATGCTGACCGGGACGGAAGCGGTACGCCTCCTGTAACGCCTGCGGCACCGCGAAGGTAATGGTCACCGCGTCGCGGGTTTCGGGTTCTACTTTTGCCACTGTTAATGAATGAAACGTTGTCATGGCAGCCTCAAATACATTTGAAATAGTCGAAGGGCTCACGGCAGGTATTGCAGCGATAGAGCGCTTTGCAGGCCGTAGAACCAAATTCACTGATAAGCGAGGTATCGGTGCTCGCACAGCGCGGGCAGCTCACCTCCGCGGGAACGTGGGCATGGCAGCTATGGCCGACAGGCGGGCTGATGCCATATTCACGCAGGCGCCGGCGGGCATCGTCGGTCATCCAGTCGGTGGTCCAGGCGGGCTCCAGTTGCAGCACAATATGTACCGGGCTAAAGCCGTTTTCGGTCAGGGTTTCGCGGATCGCCCCCAGCAGATGCTCCGTTGCCGGACAGCCCGAATAGGTTGGCGTGAAGCCGATGACCCAGCCTTCCCCCTGCGCCTTCACGCTGCGCACCATGCCTAAGTCGGTGATGGTCAGCACCGGCACTTCCGGGTCGGGGATCTGGCTTAACAGCGCCCAAATCTGCGGGATTTGTGCAGGCGCGATGTCGACGAGGCGTTGCATGGCGTCCTCCTTTACCACTGCTGGCCGGGGTAAACACGCTGGAGATACTGCATCTCTGCCAGCATCGGCCCGAGGTGTTCGGTATGTAGCCCCTTCTTGCCGCCCGTGCGATACGCCACCTCTTCGGGCACGCGGAGGGTGGCTTCCGCCAGGCCAGCAAACACTTCGCGCTCCCACGGGTCCCGCAGGTCGCGCGGGTCAACCGCCACGCCGTCATCAATCAGCGCCAGCTCGACGTCGTCGGCGTCGAACAGTTCAGCCGTAAAGCGCCACAGGCTATCCACCGCCTGCTGCATTTTTTGTGCGGAGGTTTCTGTTCCGTCCCCCAGCCGCACCAGCCAGCCGCGGCTAAAGCGCAGGTGATAGCGCGCCTCTTTAATGGCTTTTGCCGCGATGGCGGCAAGCTGACTGTCGCTGCTGTGGATCAGCCGCTCGTAGAGCGCCACGTTCCACGCATCCATCAGATACTGACGGGCAATGGTGTCAGCGAAGCTGCCGTTTGGTTGTTCCACCAGCAGCAGATTGCGGAACTGACGCTCATCGCGGCCATAGGCCAGGGTGTCTTCATCGCCCTTACCCTCCCGTTCAGCGGCGTAGGTCAGGAAATTGCGCGCCTGCCCGAGCAGATCAAGGCCGATATTGGCGAGCGCCAGGTCAATTTCCAGCTCCGGCGCGTGGCCGCACCAGGCGCCCAGACGCTGTGAGAGCACCAGACCGTTGTCGCCCAGACGCAGGGCATAAGCAGATACGTTGTTCATCCCCAACCTCACATATGCTCGATGCCATCAGGGATGGTGTAAAACGTCGGATGGCGGTAGACCTTGCTTTCCGCCGGATCGAAAAACTCCCCGCTCTCTTCCGGCTGGGAAGCGACGATTTCACTCGCCTTCACCACCCAGATGGAACAGCCTTCGCTGCGGCGGGTATAGGCATCGCGCGCGTTTTCCAGCGCCATGCGGTCGTCGGCAGCGTGAAGGCTGCCCACATGCCGGTGCGACAGCCCCTGCTTCGAACGGACAAAAACTTCGTATAACGGCCAGTAAACATTGCTCATGGTTGATTCCTCTTATGCGGCCTGGCGGGCGCGTTGTTTTTCCGCGTGGGCCAGAGCGGCTTCACGCACCCATGCGCCGTCGTCCCAGGCTTTACGTTTTGCGGCCAGACGTTCGTGGTTGCAGATCCCGCGCCCGGTGATCACCTCGTCAAATTCCTGCCAGTCGATTTCGCCGAAGCGGTAGTGGCCGCTCTCTTCATCGAAACGCAGGTCGGGGTCCGGCACGGTCATACCGAGCATCTCCACCTGAGGCACCGTGTTGTCCACGAAGCGCTGGCGAAGCTCATCGTTGCCAAAGCGTTTGATCTTCCAGGCCAGGCTGCGGGCGCTGTTTGGGGAGTTGTCGTCGTTGGGTCCGAACATCATCAGCGCGGGCCACCAGAAACGGTTGATGGCGTCCTGCAACATTTGCCGCTGGGCTTCGCTGCCCTGCGCCAGCGCCATGCAGGCCTCAAAACCCTGACGCTGATGGAAGCTCTCTTCTTTACAGATTTTCACCATCGCCCGGGCATACGGGCCGTAAGACGTACGGCACAGCGCCACCTGGTTCACAATGGCCGCCCCGTCCACCAGCCAGCCAATGACCCCGATATCGGCCCAGCTCAGGGTCGGATAGTTGAAGATGGAGGAGTATTTCATCTTGCCGTCGAGCATCTTTTGATAGATGTCCTCCCGGGCGCAGCCCAGCGTTTCCGCCGCGCTGTAGAGGTACAGGCCGTGTCCGGCTTCATCCTGCACCTTCGCCAGCAGAATGGCTTTCCGGCGCAGCGTCGGCGCGCGGGTGATCCAGTTTCCTTCCGGCAGCATGCCGACAATCTCAGAATGGGCGTGCTGTCCAATCTGGCGGATCAGCGTCTTGCGGTAGGCATCCGGCATCCAGTCCTGCGGCTCGATGGCCGTCTCCTGTGCGATGCGTTGCTCAAAGCGTTGTTCTTGCGTCACATAACCACCTTTGTGATTCGTTAAATCACCACAAATAGCAAAATGGTGAATCATTTGGTTTCTTAAAAGTTACACAAAGGTTAAATATAACCCCAAGAAGCGTTTGTTTATTTTGTGACAACGCTCGCAAGCCTTTTCATGAAAGGCCGATGAAACAAGGCTTTCGGGTTGTCAGGCTAAGCAATACAGATCACAACGTTAACAATTCATTAAAACTCAGCTTGATTTTTATGATTCACGATCAAACTATTTATAGTGAAATTACGAAACACCTGGAGAGAAGAAATGCAGCAGTTAGCCAGCTTCTTGTCCGGCACCTGGCAATCAGGCCGGGGCCGCGAGCGCACCATCACCCACGCCATCAGCGGGGAAACGCTATTTGAAGTCACCAGCGAAGGGCTGGATATGGCGGCCGCGCGCCGTTACGCCATTGAACACGGCGGGGAAGCGCTCCGCGCAATGAGCTTTATCGAGCGCGCCGCCATGCTGAAGACGGTGGCCAAACATCTGCTGAGCCAGAAGGAGCGGTTTTATGCCCTGTCAGCCCAGACCGGCGCGACGAAGGCCGACAGCTGGGTGGATATTGAAGGCGGTATCGGCACCCTCTTCACCTACGCAAGCCTCGGCAGCCGTGAGCTGCCGGACGATACCCTGTGGCCGGAGGATGAACTGATCCCGCTGTCGAAGGAAGGCGGCTTTGCGGCACGTCACGTGTTAACGTCGAAATCCGGCGTGGCGGTGCATATCAACGCGTTCAACTTCCCGTGCTGGGGGATGCTGGAAAAGCTCGCGCCCACCTGGCTTGCCGGGATGCCCGCCATCATCAAGCCCGCCACCGCCACCGCGCAGGTGACTCAGGCGATGGTGAAAGCGATCGTCGAGAGCGGACTGGTGCCGGACGGCGCCATCAGCCTGATCTGCGGTGGCGCGGGCGATCTGCTGAACCAGCTCGACAGCCAGGACGTGGTGACGTTTACCGGGTCGGCCAGCACCGGGCAGAGCCTGCGCGTCCACCCGAATATCGTCGCGCATTCCATTCCGTTTACCATGGAAGCAGATTCTCTTAACTGCTGCGTGCTGGGTGAGGACGTGACGCCGGAACACCCGGAGTTTGCACTGTTTATTCGCGAAGTGGTGCGCGAGATGACCGCCAAAGCCGGACAAAAATGTACCGCCATCCGCCGCATCATCGTGCCGGAAGCGCAGGTTGACGCCGTCAGCCAGGCGCTGATTGCGCGGCTGGAGAAAGTAGTCGTCGGCGATCCGGCCCAGGAAGGGGTGAAGATGGGGGCTCTCGTCAACGGTGAGCAACGTGCTGACGTGCAGGAAAAAGTCGATCATCTGCTTGCCGCGGGCTGCCAGATCCGTCTGGGTGGTAAAGCCGATTTGCAGGCGGCTGGCGCATTCTTCCCACCCACCCTGCTGTTCTGCCCGCAGCCGGACGAAACCCCGGCCGTCCACGCCATCGAAGCCTTTGGCCCCGTCGCAACCCTGATGCCCTGCCGTAACACCGAACACGCCATGCATCTGGCGCGGGCGGGCGGCGGCAGCCTGGCGGGAACGCTGGTTACGGCAGATACCCGCGTGGCGCGGCAGTTTATTGCCGGGGCAGCGCGCGCCCACGGACGTATTCAGATCCTCAACCAGGAATCCTCGAAAGAATCTACCGGCCACGGTTCACCGCTGCCGCAGCTGGTGCACGGTGGTCCGGGACGTGCGGGCGGCGGCGAAGAGCTGGGCGGCCTGCGCGCGGTGAAGCACTATCTTCAGCGCACGGCCATTCAGGGCAGCCCGTCCATGCTCGCCGCGATCGGTAAACAGTGGGTCCGTGGCGCGGAGGTGCAGGAAGATCGCGTTCATCCGTTCCGTAAATACTTCGAGGAGTTACAGCCGGGCGACAGCCTGCTGACCCCGCGTCGTACCCTGACGGAAGCGGATATCGTGAATTTTGCCTGCCTGAGCGGGGATCATTTCTACGCCCATATGGACAAAATTGGCGCGGCGGAGTCGATTTTTGGTGAGCGCGTGGTACACGGTTATTTCCTGATTTCCGCCGCGGCGGGGCTGTTTGTCGATGCCGGGGTTGGGCCGGTTATTGCCAACTACGGCATGGAAAACCTGCGCTTTATTGAGCCGGTCAAGCCGGGTGATACCATTCAGGTGCGCCTGACCTGTAAACGTAAAACGCTGAAGAAACAGCGCAATGCCGAGGAAAAACCCACCGGCGTGGTGGAATGGGCGGTGGAGATCTTCAACCAGCACCAGCAGGCCGTGGCGCTCTACTCCATCCTGACGCTGGTGGCGCGCCAGCAGGGTGACTTCTGACCCACCTCTTTCTTGCCGGGTGTCGCTCCGCTTACCCGGCCTACAACTACCTGACCGGGGTGTGATATCCCCCGGTCTTTTTTTAACCTGGCAAGACTGACAAACAACCTGGCAGATGCAGGCAAACGCTTTTCGTGCGCGCCTGTCAGGATAAGGCTGACACAACACAATAAACACAACAAGATGAGGTCTGCGATGGGAAGCAATTCTTCTTTTTCTGCCCGTAGAACGGCACTGGCCATGGCCGTTGCGCTCTGTTGCGCCTGGCAATCCCCCGTTCACGCTCACGGCAGCGAGGCGCATATGGTCCCGATGGACAAAACGCTTCAGGCGTTTGGCGCGGACGTGCAGTGGGATGATTACGCCCAGATGTTCACCATCGTCAAAGACGGTGCTTTTGTGAAGGTCAAACCCGGCGCAAACACCGCCATCGTTAACGGCAAATCGCTGACGCTCCAGGTGCCCGTGGTGATGAAGAACAATAAGGCGTATATCCCGGAGACCTTTATCAACGATGTTTTTCAGTCCGGTCTTGATCAGACATTCCAGGTTGAAAAAAGCCCCCACCCGTTAAACGCGCTGACGGCTGATGAAATCAACCAGGCCGTAGCAATCGTGAAAGCCTCAGCGGATTTTAAACCCAATACCCGCTTTACCCAGATTGCGCTGGCGGAGCCAGAAAAGGCCAAAGTCTGGGACTTTGTGCTTAACGGCACGGCGGTGGATGCGCCCCGTCAGGCCAATATCATCATGCTTGATGGTAAACACATCATCGAAAGCCGGGTGGATCTGAAGGAGAAAAAGATCCTCCGCTGGGAGCCAATCAAAGACGCGCACGGCATGGTGCTGCTGGATGACTTCAATACCGTGCAGCAGATCATCAATGAAAGCCCGGAGTTTGCCGCCGTGCTGAAAAAGCGCGGCATTACCGACCCGAAGAAAGTGATCACCACCCCGCTTACCGTCGGCTTTTTTGACGGCAAGGATGGGCTGAAACAGGAAGACCGCCTGCTGAAAGTGATCAGCTATCTCGACGTGGGCGACGGTAACTACTGGGCGCACCCGATCGAAAACCTAGTTGCGGTGGTGGATCTCGAGCAGAAGAAAATCCAGAAGATTGAGGAAGGCCCGGTCGTGCCGGTGCCGCTCACGCCGCGCCCTTATGATGGCCGCGACCGCGTTGAAACGGTGAAAAAACCGCTGGAGATTATCGAGCCGGAAGGCAAGAACTACACCATCACCGGGGATAGGGTGCACTGGCAGAACTGGGATTTTCATCTGAGCCTGGACTCACGCGTCGGCCCGATAATTTCCACCGTGACCTATAACGACAACGGCAAAAAACGACAGGTGATGTATCAGGGGTCGCTCGGCGGCATGATTGTGCCGTACGGCGACCCGGATATCGGCTGGTACTTTAAAGCCTACCTGGACTCCGGCGATTACGGCATGGGTACCCTGACCTCCCCGCTGGTGCGCGGCAAGGATGTTCCGTCTAACGCCGTGATGCTCAACGAAACCATCCCGGATTACACCGGCGCGCCAATGGAGATCCCCCGGGCGATCGCCATTTTCGAGCGTTACGCCGGGCCGGAATATAAGCATCAGGAGTTAGGTAAACCCAACGTCAGCGCCGAACGCCGCGAGCTGGTGGTACGCTGGGTCAGCACCGTGGGTAACTACGATTACATCTTCGATTGGGTATTCCACGAAAACGGCACTATCGGCATTGATGCAGGGGCTACGGGCATTGAAGCAGTGAAAGGCGTGCAGACGAAAACCATGCATGATGCCACCGCGAAGGATGACACCCGATACGGAACGCTGATCGACCATAATATTGTCGGTACCACCCACCAGCACATCTACAACTTCCGTCTGGATATGGACGTGGATGGCATCAACAACAAGCTGGTGGCCATGGATCCGGACGTCAAACCGAATACCGCTGGCGGACCGCGCACCAGCACCATGCAGGTTAATCAGTATGATATTGACACCGAACAGCAGGCGGCGCAGAAGTTTGACCCGGGCACCATCCGCCTGCTGAGCAATACCAGCAAAGAGAACCGCATGGGCAACCCGGTCTCGTATCAGATCATCCCTTACGCGGGCGGTACACACCCGGTAGCGTCCGGCGCGAAGTTTGCCCCGGACGAGTGGATTTATCACCGCCTGAGCTTTATGGATAAACAGCTTTGGGTGACGCGTTACCATCCCGACGAGATGTACCCGGAGGGAAAATACCCGAACCGTTCCACGCACGATACCGGCCTAGGCCAGTACAGCAAAGATAACGAGTCGCTGAACGACCAGGATAACGTCATCTGGATGACCACCGGCACCACCCATGTCGCCCGTGCCGAGGAGTGGCCGATAATGCCGACGGAATGGGTGCATACGTTAATCAAGCCGTGGAATTTCTTTGACGAGACGCCAACGCTCGGCAAGCAAAAAGAGCGGAAATAACCCACCGACCGGGCGTAATGCCCGGTTTTTCATCCGCTTACTTGCTGAATTACTCTCCCCGATTATAGTTATTGTTACCTCGCTTAATCCTTTTGCCTTTCTTGACACACTTTCACCAGGATTCGAAGTCTCCACAAACAACGTCACAGTTTACTGAGAGGTTTTAGGATGAGAATCAATGAGATCGTCAGGAGTCTCGCGATGGCGGGATGTTTTATTTCTGCCAGTTCTTTGACCAGGGGAACTACCGCTGGGTGGCCCAGGTGGTCAGCACAGTGCTCTTTGCCGATCCAAATAATCAGGCCGCGCGAAACCTGGAAGCGGATGCGCTGGAGCAGGATAACGGCGATATCAAAGTGACCGGCGATGCCGCAAAACTCGATGCCATGCTCGGTTACATGGATAAATTTGAATTCTGGTTTAACATTGTGACCCCGTAAAGGCAGCACTCGCGTGCGGACGTTCCGCCCGCTCAAGGAAAATTCTCTTCAATGGAAAAAAGACACTCAACCATACCCGAACCCGCGACATGGCCTACCCGTAAATCAATGGTTGCTCACGGGCTGGCCGTGAACCTGCCGTGGCTCGCCTTTGTGAATGCCAGCTTTGCCCTTATGGTCCTGCTGCGCAATTCGCTGTTCGGCCATATCGATGCCCTCCTGCACATCAGCCCCCCGCTGCGGCAGATGATTGACGCCTCCATGCTGGGCGTGGTGATCCTTTCCGTGGCGCTGGTGATCATGGCCTGGCGCCACATCCGCGGCGTCAGCGCCGTTTTGTTTATGTGCAGCCTGCTGTGGTCGATAAGTTGTTACTGGTTTATCAACGTATTACAGCTTCCTCATCCCTGGCCTATATTCGTTACCCTGCTGATGGCCGGTATGACCGCGCTCTATTTTCACCCGGTGGCACTGCTCTGCTTCACCGTTCCGCTATGGATAAGCCTGCCCGTTGCCAGCATGCTGCTGAATCAGGAAATTAATTATCGCTTTGCCGGGCTGTGGGTGGTGTTCACGTTCATTCTCGTGTGCGGGCGCTATATCCTGTTGAGCTGGTTTGAAGAGGCGTGGCGTCGCAACCAGCAGAATCAGCGTTTAATTTCACGGCTGGATGCGCTGGCCCATCAGGATCCGCTGACGAAAACGGCCAACCGCCGGGCGATGGAGCTGGTGCTGGAAAACGCCGTGGAGCAAGGCAAACGCTTCGCGGTGCTGATGCTGGATGTCGATTACTTCAAACTGTATAACGATACCTACGGTCACCAGGTGGGAGATGCGTGCCTCGCGCGGGTGGCAGAGGTGCTGAACACCTCGGTGCGCACGCCAGAGGATGTGGTTTCGCGCTACGGTGGCGAGGAGTTTGTGGTGATCCTCTTTGACTGCGAAGAAAGCGTTGCTGAGAAAGTCGCCGCGCGGATCCAGGCTGGCCTGCGCAACGCAGCCATTCCGCACAGCGCGTCGAAGGTGAGTGAATGTGTGACGGCGAGTATGGGCATTGCAGGCTATACCGCAGGACTGGCCGGCCCGGAAATCATCGCCCGCGCCGATGCGGCGCTGTACAGGGCGAAGGAGGCCGGGCGGAATCGGTGGTCGCTGTAAGTTACGCCGGGTGGCGCTGCGCTTACCCGGCCTACAAAACCAACCTTTTTCCTCCATCCCGTAGGCCGGGTAAGGCGTAGCCGCCACCCGGCGTTTTTTTAATACCGCACACACACCGACTTGGTTTCACACCAGCCGTCCAGCCAGTCGGGGCCGAAATCGCGCCCGGTGCCGGACTGCTTCATGCCGCCGAACGGCAGGTTGGCGTCTATCAGCGTGTGGCTGTTCACCCACACTGTTCCGGCCTGTAACCTGTCGGTATACGCCAGCGCTTTACTGATGTTCTGCGTCCAGACGCTGGCCGTTAAGCCATATTCAGTGTCGTTCGCCAGCTGAAGCGCCTCTTCCCCATCGGCCACACGAACCAGGTTCACCACCGGCCCGAAGACCTCTTCACGCGTCAGTCGCAGATGATTATCCGGGTTGACCACCAGCGTTGGCGAAACGTAATAGCCTTTGCCGTCTGGCCCCCGGTTCCCGGCGATCAGCTCCGCATTGTGCGCCTTCGCCTCATCCAGGAACGCCTGGACCTTATCGCAGTGGGCGCGCGACACCAGCGGGTTGATAAACGCCTCCGGCGACATGCCCGGCCCGACGCTGAGGGATTTCACGGCCTGTTCAAACCCGCTGACCAGCGTGTCGAACAGCGGAGCCTCAATATAAATGCGCGAGCTGGCCGCGCAGACCTGCCCCTGGTTCAGGAAGCTGCCGGTCATCAGTCCTTCAATCACCCACGCCGGATCGGCATCTTTCAGCACGATGGCCGGGTTTTTGCCGCCCAGCTCCAGCGTCACGCCCGTTAGCGTGTCCGCCGCCGCGCGGGCAATCTGCTTGCCCGTCGCCGTCGAACCGGTAAAGCTCACTTTGGCAATGCGCGGGTGCGAGGTCAGCGCCGCGCCACAGACGGCGCCACTGCCGGTCACCACGTTGAACACACCCTCCGGGATCCCCGCCTCGCTCGCCAGTTCCGCCACCCGTAACAGGGTGAGCGGCGTGGTTTCCGACGGTTTGATCACGATGGAGCAACCTGCCGCCAGCGCGGGCATCACTTTCCACATGCCAATCATCAGCGGGAAGTTCCACGGCACAATCCCCGCCACGACTCCCACCGGCTCTTTACGCGTCCACGCCTGATAACGCGCGCCCTGCGGCAGTGGAATCGAGAGATCGAGGGTTTTACCGGCAATTTTGGTGGTCAGCCCTGCCGTGTAGCGCATCCAGTTCAGGGTGCAGCCCACCTCGAAGGCGCGGGAAATGTTAATCGATTTCCCCTGCTCCAGGGTTTCGAGCTGTGCCAGCTCTTCGCCATGCTGTTCCACCAGATCCGCAAACCGCAGCAGGATACGTTCCCGCTCTGCCGGCAGCCGTCCGGCCCAGCTTCGGGCGACAAAGGCGCGCCAGCCAGACATCACCGCACGATCGACATCATCGACGCTGGCATCGGCGGTAGAGGCAATAACCTCTCCGGTCGCCGGGTTGTAGACGTTCAGACGCTTTTCGCTATCGGATGCCGCCTGACGCCCTTCGATCCACAGGCCGTGCTGGCGATCTAAAAACTGCTGCACGCCCGGCAGGATGGCGACGTGTGATTCGGACATAGAATACTCCTTCGTTATGCTTCGCAGGGTGTGTATGCAGTCTAAGAGGGGATTCGCATTCCTGCTTTTGTCTGTGTGACATTCGCTTTGCCAGCTGTGACAGGGTCCGCAAATCGTGATAATTCCCGCTTATATCGCTGTATCCGTTGAGTGTTCTTTCCTATAGTCAGCCTCGTAGCCCTGACAAAATGCAACATAAATGCAACAATGCGAAAACAGTGACGGTGCAGCGAGAACATCAATGGCGTGTGCAAGCGAACAGGACAATTTTCAGCAGTGGCTGGCGCAAATTAACCAGGTTTGTGGGCGCTTTGCGGCACGTCCGTTAGAGGGGGCGTTTCTCGGCGAGCTGGAAACCAGCTACACCCAAAGTCTGAAGCTGAGCACGGTGACCGCCGCAGGCGTTAACCTGTTTCGCACCCGTCAGGAGATCAAAAACGGCAACGACGCCTGGTTCTACACCGTGTTTCAGCTGGAAGGCAGCGCCGGAATCGAACAGGACGACCAGCGCGCGATGCTGAAAGCCGGGGATATCACGCTGATTGACGCCTCCCGCCCGTGCTCCATTTACTGGCAGGAGCGTTCCCGCCAGATTTCGCTCCTGCTCCCGCGACAAATCATTGAGCAACACGCGCGTTTTCAGGAAGTGAGGTGCGCGCTGCCCCTCTCCCGCAGTCTGCCTACCGTACAGCTGAGCTACCGACTGCTACAGGAGAGCATGGGCAATGTCGATCTCAGCGCCAGTGAAAGCGAAGCGGCGCTTGAGGCGATGGTGTGTCTGCTGCGTCCGGCCTTCCAGCAGCGTGACGAGGTGCTGCCGCGCAAGGAGCGTCAGTTCCGCCACGTTCTGTCCCTGATTGATGATCATATTCAGTCGGAGGCGTTAAGACCGGAGTGGATAGCTTCAGAGAGCGGCATGTCCGTGCGTAGCTTGTACCGCATGTTTGCCGGGAAAGGGCTGGTGGTAGCGCAGTATATTAAGAACCGTCGCCTCGATTTATGCGCTCAGGCGCTGCGTTCCATCAGCGATGACGAAAAGCTGGCGGGGATTGGCTACAGCTGGGGTTTCACCGACCATAGCCATTTTTCCACCGCCTTTAAGCAGCGTTTCGGGGTTTCGCCGGGCGAATACCGCAGGCGTTATCGCTAGCTATTTTTTCAGCCACTTGCCGTTAATTCCCTTCACGTACTCACCCGGCTGCGCGCGGGCCACCAGCTTTTGTCCCGCCATTTTCGCCACCTCGTCGACGGGTAAATTATTACTGTCAGCCAGCTGCTGGTAACTTTCCGTGCGTGCGGCGTTGATACGGTTCACCAGCGCCAGGGTTTCAGCGTCGTGCTGAACGGGCGCAAGATAGCCGCTCAGGGTTTCCCCTACGCGCCCCTGGGCACGCGCATCGTTGAGCGTAAGCGTGGCGGCGTGAACGTTCATCCCCAGCGCCAGTAACATCAGAGCTAATCGTTTCATGACATCCTCAGAACAGATCGCTGCGGGATTTCAGCAGGGCTTCAACGTCTTTATCCACCTTGATATGGATTTCATGCTCGATTTTCACGTTCATGTTGATGGTGATCGGCTCTTTGGGCGCCGCCACTTCAATGCGCGGCGTGCAGCCTGACAGCAGCGCGACGACGGCCACGGTGAGTACACCAGCCCTCTTTTTCATTGTTGTTCCTCACTTTCCTTGTCTGTCGAACCGCGGAGAAGGGGTATCGCCGCATGTTGCTCAAACCATGTTTGCAGATTGTCCCCAAAGCGCAGGCTGCGCCAGAGGGTAAAAATGTTCTCTTCATGGGTGTAATTCAGATTTACGAAACTGCTTTTACCTTCGACGCGGCTGGTGCCTTTAATGGCCGCCTGCATGGTTAACACACCCAGATTATCCACATTGAGTTTTGTCCACGACTGCGAAATTTCCATATAGCGGAGCCAGTTGATCGCCGCCCCTGCAACCATATTGTCTTTCACAATGGCATCCGCCGTGTCCTGGTCGATGCGCAGCGTCATCGGCCCCGGGTTGGTCAGCCAGCCATCTTTAATGATCCATTTTTCATTGTCCAGCCAGAACGGCAGCGCGCCGCTCACCGGGCCGGACATGGCAAACTGCTTCGGATTCACCGCGCTTATGAGTTCGCTGGAGGATATATTATCCACGCGCAGTAAAGCCGGATCGTGCTGCGGCATTCTCAACTGCTGCATGGTGATTTTCCCGCCGAGCGCTTCCACCTTCACGTTGGTGAGCAGGAGCGGGTTCGCTTCGGTCCAGGGATAATCGCCCTGGAGATCCGCGGTGATATTTCGGGCTGTGACCAGGTTTTTCACCTCGTCGATTCGTAACGTTACCGGCCCGCGCGTGCCCAGCGACCAGGTACCCTGGCTTAAGCGGAACGGCAGAACAAAATCCACGCCGTTGATTTCGTTATCCGGCATCCACGCGCTGCCCGCTTTCAGCACCCCGTGCCCCCCGGCCTCAAACCCCTGATCGGGCGCCGCAGAGAAAGCCACCTGCGCGTACATTTCGCCGCCGCGCAGGGTCATTTTCCAGTCTGGCGGGATCAGCGGCTGAAACACCGTAAGAGACTGTTTTGGCCACCAGGCCTGACCGCGAAGGCGTTCGCCGTCCCAGCGTCCATTCACCTGGACCGGGCCGATGTCGTCCGCATGCAGGTTCCCTTTAAACTGGAACACCGTCGGGTCTGTCCCGTCAACACTGAAGGTCAAAACGGACGGCGGCAGCACGCTTCCGCCTGAAAAGCTTGTTTGCCCGGCGTTAAGCGCGAGCGCGCCGCTAAAGGTGGGGTTATCCGGGTCCCGCGACCAGCGCACCGGGTGATCCAGCACCAGGCGCGGCTTGCTGACCAGCATCGTACCGTACTGCAATTTGTCGAACCCCGTGGAAAGATCGGTCAGTTCGATAACGTTGTCGCGCCACTCCCCGGTTCCCCGGACATCCCAGCGCGCGTTCATTGGCGTGAAATTCCCTTTACCCCAGTAGCGCCACTGCCACAAACCGTTGTCCGGTAAAAAGTCGTTAGCCTGGCCGTCCAGATGCAGCTCAAAATCGCCCATTTCGTTTTCATGCGCCCGCAGAATGGCTTGCAGGCGGCCGTCCACGCCCTTCTGCGTGAGCTTCACGCCCGCCAGCGGCCAGCGGATCTCATCGATATCCAGCGAGTCGATGATGCGCCCACGCGAGCGCAATAAAGCGCCGGGTTCAAACGTGAGCTGCGGATCGTAAAGGCTGCCGGTCAGCATCGCCGGGAGCCTGGCATACAGGATCAGATCGTTTTGCTTGGCTTCCCCGCTCAGGTGCAGCGGCATAGCGCTGTTATCCATACTGAGCGAGCCGGGACCGATATTCAGCACCGCGTTGCCCTTACCCGCATCCCCCTGGGTCAGCACGTTGAGCCGCCCCGTGAAGGTGGCTTTCTCCAGCCCCTGCTGCCAGTTATCCACTTTCAGCCCGACGCGTCCGCTCATTGGCACGCCGGAGGCTAACCAGTTCCAGCGTCCGTCGCTGATGGTCAACTGCTGAGCGGTGATCTGCCACGGTAAATCGAGCAGCGGATCGGGGTTGTCCCGCGCCATGACCACCAGCTGGCCCTGATTGTCCTCCCAGTCCAGATCGGCATCGACCAGCGAGGATAACTGTGGCACGTTAAAGGTCGCGACCGTATGCCCTTTCACCGGCACGCCGTCCGGCACCAGCGGCAGGGTGAATTCACCGATCAGCTTCACGGGCTGCGGCTGATCCGGCAGTTGCACATCGAACTGGCTGATGGAAAGGGTCTGGCCGCGTAACTGCCCCTTAATGCTCACCTGCTCGCCTTTATAGGTGATGTCCTGGCGGGCTGGCGTCAGTGAGGCATGCAGCTCACCCTCCCACTGCTGCCAGGGAGAAAGGGTAAAGCGATGGATGGTCAGCCAGGTGTTGGGCAGGATGGCCTGCCACTGCGCCAGCGTTTTCGGCGCCACCGTAGATGGCGCCGATTGCGGTAATTTGCTCAGGCAGACAGAGTTAAGTTCAAGTGCGCCAATATCCAGATCCCAGCGGCTGGGGTGTGACAGAGTCACGTTTTCCACGCGGGCAATTTCACACTCTTCTACCAGATAGCGGAGATCGGGGATGATCAGGGCGTGGCGCGTGAGCCGTGGGCTTTTTTCAAACGCGATGCGCGTTCCGACGGGGAGCCAGATCCCGGCGAGCGTGGGTACCCACTGGGCGAGCGTCATCAGCAGCGTCAGCGGCACAAGAAATAGCAGCAGTAATAGCGCGATTGCGGCTTTGTATTTACCCTTCATGGGCAGTTAATATCCTGATTTTGCGAAAAAAATAAGCCGTTCTTGCCGCTCATTGTCGCATGTTTAGCCAGTCAGTTGAAGGTAATGCCATTTTTAAGAGTAGATGCTCTACAATAATTCATAGAACTTATTGATTTCAATGAATTTTGAAAAATTGTAAGATAATTTTAAACATGCTAACGTGGTTCCAAAATCACTGGAGAAAGTCTTATGAAACTCGCGGTATATAGCACAAAGCAGTACGACAAAAAGTATCTGCAACATGTTAACGAGACGTACGGTTTCGATCTTGAATTTTTCGACTTTCTGCTAACTGAAAAGACGGCTAAAACCGCCCACGGCTGCGAAGGCGTGTGTATCTTCGTTAACGACGACGGTAGCCGACCGGTGCTGGAAGAGTTGAAAAAACAGGGCGTGAAATACATTGCCCTGCGCTGTGCGGGCTTTAACAACGTCGATCTCGATGCCGCCAAAGAGCTGGGTCTGAAGGTCGTTCGCGTCCCGGCCTATTCTCCGGAAGCCGTGGCAGAACATGCGGTCGGGATGATGATGTCGCTCAACCGTCGTATTCACCGTGCCTATCAGCGAACCCGTGATGCTAACTTCTCTCTGGAAGGGCTGACCGGCTTTACCATGTACGGTAAAACCGCAGGCGTCATCGGTACCGGCAAAATTGGCGTGGCCGCCCTTCGCATCCTGAAAGGATTTGGCATGCGCCTGCTGGCGTTTGATCCGTACCCAAGCGCCGCTGCGCTGGAGCTGGGCGTGGAGTATGTCGATTTGAAAACGCTCTTCTCGCAGTCTGACGTTATCTCCCTGCACTGTCCGCTGACCCCGGAGAACTATCATCTGCTTAACCAGTCGGCGTTCGACCAGATGAAAGACGGCGTGATGATCATCAATACCAGCCGCGGCGGGCTGATCGACTCTCAGGCGGCTATCGAAGCGTTGAAAACGCAAAAAATCGGCGCGTTGGGTATGGATGTGTATGAGAACGAACGCGATCTGTTCTTTGAGGATAAATCTAATGACGTGATCCAGGACGACGTGTTCCGTCGCCTGTCTGCCTGTCACAACGTGTTGTTCACAGGACACCAGGCGTTCCTGACCGCCGAAGCGCTGATCAGCATTTCGGAAACCACGCTGGGGAATTTGCGTCAACTCGAAAAGGGCGAAGCGTGCCCGAACGCGATAGTGTAAGCCTGGTAAGCCGGGTGGCGGCTACGCCCTGCCCGGCCTGTGGATTGCGTTAATTGTAGGCCCGGTAAGCGCAGCGTCACCGGGCTTTTTGGCTTCAATCCTGCCACGCGAAGGATAGTCCTGGCTGACGTTTGCCGCTCTGCTTTATCCAGTGTCCCGAAACAGGTAATAATTTTGATTAAATAAGTTTGATTTTTACCTCATATCCCTCGAGGCCTGTCATGGCTTCACGAGCGATAAACTCAATTTCAGACACTTCCTGCCCTGTTTTTTTACGTAACTCTGAAATTTTTTTGGTTATAAGCGCTGAAATTTCTTCTTCTGCCTTTTGCGTCAGTGCGTCAACGTTCATGTTTACCTCTTGCAACCGTTTACTGTTTCCATTCTCCAGCAGGCGACAGCTAACGATTAACTGCCTTTCACCATAACTGTATGTAAAGAGTAGACTATCTGTGTAACGTATGCTGCCGTCGCATTTAAATATGCATTTAGATTGCATTATTTGAACAGGGTGTTATTGTCCCAAAGCCTTAGAGCACAAAACAGATAAACATAAGAAAAGTTTTGACTCACACTCGCCCCGCATCAGGGGCATTTTTTTGGCTGTCTGTAAGCAAAAACCCGCCATAAGCGGGTTTTTGTCTTATTCGAGAAAATTATTTAAAGACTTCTGCGACGGCCTGGAAGTTAGGGCCATGCTCGCGGGCAGCGATGATGACGTAGTATTTCCCGCCCTTCTCGTCTGCCAGTTTTGAGAGTTTTTGATGAAGATCTGAAGGTGAAGAAATTTGTCCACCTGAAGCCCCTACAGATACATTACCAAGGTATTCAAGTTTGAAGTGGTGCGCTTCATCCTTGGAAATCATATCTGCCGCAGATGCGCCGAAGCTTGCTACTGTTAAAGCCAATACACTCCCTAATAGTGCTTTTTTCATATCATTCCTCCTGTTGATGAATCTATATATTTAACATTAGCAGCAAATATGTAAATGATCCGTATCAATATTGTAGAAGGATTGAGCATCACGACCAGCCATTACTGACCTGAACAGCGGGTGCAGCAGGTTCATCTACTATACTGACCTGTGCAGTCGTCATTTATCTGCCGGTTGCGCCTGAAGCAACCGAAACTTACCTGTACCATGACCATCAGGAGAACAATATGCACACGAGTAAAACCCTGAAAAGGCTGCTAGCCGTATCAGCAGTTGCAGCAATGTTCAGCACCGTTGGCGTACAAGCCCAGACAACCAGCGCCGCGCAAACTCAAACTGCGGGCCAGGCTCAACCGGACGCCAGACTCAGCTCCGGCGACGAGAAAGCATTGAAGGACATGGCGCAGGCCAATATCAACGAAGTTGCCGCCGCCAGGCTCGCCCTCGACAAGGCCCAAACCAGTGAAGTGAAAACATTCGCCCAGAAAATGGTCGACGATCACGGCGCCGCGCTGACCAAAGTCAAGACCGTTGCCCAGAAAAAGGGCGTGGAGCTGCCGACCGAACCAGACGCCGCGCATAAAGCCCTGAACTCAAGGCTGGAAAACCAGCGCGGTGACGCTTTTGACAAAATGTATATGGAATATGCTGGCGTGAAGGACCACGAGAAGGTGCTGTCGAAGCTTAAGAGCGACGCCAGTAAAATCGACGATCCAGATGTGAAGGCTCTGGCCAACGAGCACACTCCGGTCGTTGAGCAGCATCTGAAGTCCGCCGAGCAGATGTCAACGCGTGCTGGCGCATCAGCCGATAAATAACGCGTCGGTAAAACGACTACTACTGCAAAATAAAGTGGGGCCCGCAGGCCCCACGCTTATTTCCCCTTCCTGATGAATTATTCCGGCAAGGCGTAGACCACCACCTGATCGCCTACCTGATCCTTCAGGATCGTATTCCCGCCTGCCACGAAGGCCACATACTGGCGACCTTTATATTCATAGACGGACGGGTTCGCTACCGCCGGAGCTTCGGCCTGATCGGACCACAGCTCTTCACCGCTCTCGACCGAGTAGGCACGCACTTTGGCATCCATTGAGGCACCGATGAAGATCACGCCGCCCGCCGTCACTGCCGGACCGCCAATGGTAGGTGAACCCCAGCTTTCCGGCATGAAGAAGCCATACTGCTGGGAGGCGCCAACCGGACGACGCCATTTCACATCGCCCGTGTGCATGTCCAGCGCCACGATTTCACCAAACGGCGGTTGCCAGCACGGCATGCCCAGCCAGTTGCTCGCCACCAGCAGACGCATACCGTACGGGGCGCCTTCCTGTGGGGCAAAGCCGCTTTCGTTGCCGGAGTCTTTGTCTGCGTTATCGTAATCCTCACGGCTGTACAGCTTCACGTACTGGACGATATGCGAGGTGTTGACGATGGCGATCTGTTTTTGCGGATCGAACGCCACCCCACCCCACTGGACGCCGCCGGCGCTATCGGGATAGGTGAGCGTGCCTTCGCCTTTGGTGGTCGGCGGGGTATACATTCCTTCATAGGTCAGGTTATCCCACAGACGGGAGCACTGGCCGCCACCGACGATATCCGCCAGCTTCCAGATTTCCGGTTTTTTCGACTGGTCGAGCAGCGGCGCGGGTTTGGTCGGGAATGGCTGCGTGGGCGAGAGAACTTCACCCTGAACCGACCCATCACCCTGCGGAACCGGACGTTCTTCGATTGGCCATACGTCCTCCCCCGTCAGGCGGTTAACCACAAACAGGAAACCCTGCTTGGTGGCCTGCACCAGCGCCGGGATCTGCTTGCCGTCTACGGTGATGTCCATCAGCGTCGGGGCGGAGTTGATATCGTAATCCCAGACATCGTGGTGTACCCACTGACGTGACCAGACCACTTTACCGGTGTTGATGTCCAAGGCGGTGGTCGAGGTGCCAAGCGGAATAGCGTCCACGCGGTTGCCGCCCCAATAGTTGGGAGACGGCGATGAGACCGGGAGATAGACCAGCCCGTTGGCCTCATCGGCGGACATGTGCGTCCAGACGTTGGCGGTACCGGTACGCTTGCGGATCTCTGCCGGGATCGCCTCAAAGGTCCACTCAAGCTTACCGGTCTGGGCGTTGACTGAAAATACGGTGCCCGGAGGGGCTTCGGCATAGGCCCAGTCCTTCCCGGCCCAGCCCACCAGCAGATGGTTGCCGACAACGGTTGGCGGTTGCAGGACAGAGAGCGGATACTTCGCGTTAACGGTATTCCACTGGTTCAAATCCAGCACGCCGTTGTTCGCAAAGCCGCTGCACGGTTTGCCTGAATCGGCGTCCAGCGCAAAGAGCTTGCCATCAACGGTGCCCATATAGACCATCTTCTGGCATACCTCACCTGTCACCGGATTTTTGGCTTGCCAGTAGGAAACGCCGCGATTTTTCAGCACCGGCTGGGTCAGCGCCTTGCGCGACGATTTGGTGTCATAGTGCCACTTCTCTTTACCCGTCCCCGGATCCAGCGCAATCAGGCGATCGAATGGCGTGCCGATGTAGAGCGTATCGTTGGCGAAAATGGGCGTTGCGGACCAGACGGTAGCTGGCGTATCGCCTTTACCATCCGAGACGTCGCCGGTATGGAACTCCCAGACTTTCGTTAATTTCCCGACGTTATCCGCCGTAATTTGGGTCAGGGGACTGTATTTCTGCGCGTTAAGCTGGCCGTGGAAGCTGTCCCAGGTGGCGGTGCCGGGTACCAGCGGCGTCGCTGGCTGGCTGGCCGAGGCGACTTTCTTTCCATCACCGCTGCCGGTTGAGGCATCGTCGGTGGTTTTTGTGGTTCCGGGCGCCTGCTGATCGGCCGCATCAATGTTCAGTGATTCCTGTGTCCCCTGAGAGGCTTCAGCGGCCTTATCCTGCGCCTGTAGCGCGAGCGGAGCGACCAGCAGCGCCAGCGCCGTCATGCTGACTTTTATGAAGGGATAATGCTTATCGTTGTGCACGGGCGGCTCCTCAGCTTCTGACGGGATGGTTGTAACGAGCGGAATGGCTGCTCAGCATAATCAGACCAATCAGGCCGACCACCATGGCTGCCGTTATGATGTACTGGTGCAGCAGCGCGGCGGCGAAAGCAATACCCGCCAACACCACCAGGGTGACAATAATCAGAAAAACGCGCGCCCCGCGACGCGATGCCGCACGTAACATAAAGGTCAGGATCGCCAGCACTACGCTGGCAATGACCACGCCCAGTGCGCCAATGGTGCCAGTGACGCCGGTAAGCGGCGTCCACCAGGCGTATAGCGCCACCGCGAAGGCTATTATCGCGGTCAGCAGCAGCAAAATGCTACCGACCCGCGAGGATTGAGAATGCAACATACCAGGAACCCCCCTCTAAAATGCAAAATTGACCATTATTAAGGCGTTTTCGTGAATATATACCCCTGCTGCCCGCCGCTATTAAGGGAACGCGACGTGTGGAGCGGCGGCATATTTCACTAAACGTAACTGAGTATAGAAGAGGATTTTCTTATGGGGCGTTTAATAGCAGGCATACGACGTCCTGAACCCCTTCGCCACCATAAAGAGAGCGTTATGTTACAAGACGGTTCGAAAGCTACGAGCGGGTTACACGATTGTCTACATTCTGTTTTTTAATTTCAGGCATAACGGGATAATTTCACGCTCAATAAAATAATTAAATAAGCCCCCCTTCAATATGATGGCGCCTTATGGTACTTAATAAAACAGGGTGTTTATTCTTTAATTAACAGACGTGCAGGCAGGGAAAGTCAGTCGTTATTTGTTCGTTAATTTAACAAATCCCTTTCTTAATTAACCGCCTGTTAAAGCATCGTCAAAGAATAACGATAGTTATTGCAGGCATACACATAAGGTTTTCGGTATGCAACATCAAACCCCTCCCACCCGTGACGTAATGGCGCAGCGACGACTACAGACAGATAAAAACTAAATAAGTCGTCGCCCCTCTAACAACGCGGTAAAATATGATGAATAAAGCCACAACTCTCTCAGCTAATATTACAACACGCTCTAACTGGCACTGGCAGGATAATATCTGGACGCTGGGCCTTTATGGTACAGCCGTCGGAGCGGGAACACTGTTCCTTCCCGTGGAAATCGGCACCCGTGGTCCGGTTATTTTTCTGGTTATGCTCCTGCTGGGGCTGCCGTTATCCCTGATCCCCCATTTACTCCTTTGTCGTGTATATATGCGTGAAGAGAAGACTGAAAACGGCACGTTGCCGATCTTCGGCTCCTTCTTCAGCGGAAGGGGTGAAAAGCTGATCACCCTGTTCTATTGTGTGACCTTCTTCCCGGTAACCCTGGTTTACGGGGTGGCGCTGATTAATGCGCTGAGTAATTTACTTGTGGAGCATCTGCATATTACCGCCATCAGCCGTGGGCCATTGTCGTTTATCGTGGTTGCTGCGCTGTATGTGGTGCTTAGCAAGGGCCGGGACAGAGTCGTGGCCATTATGAGCGCACTGGCGCTGCCGTTCGCGGCATCTGTACTGCTGATCGCCGTATCACTTATCCCGGGATGGCATCTGTCTAACCTGACCGATACGGCCGCTGAAATGAACGCCACGCCGCTGCCGGTAACGCTGAAAAATATCTGGCTGACGCTGCCGCTTATTACCTTCTCGTTTTGCTGTGCGCCTATGGTCTCCCCGCTGAGCTCTTACTACCGGGAGAGGAAAGCGGAGGGTGAGAAAAAGGCACTGTTCGTGATCCGTATCGCCTACTTAGCTATCTTCGCCAGTATCCTCTTTTTCGTGCTGAGCTGCGTGCTGGGGATCCCCCATGACAACTTTGTGCGAGCGAAGGCGGAAAACCTGAATGTGCTGTCGGTGATGAAGGGAAACGGTGATTTCAGCCTGATTTACCACATTGCCCCGCTCATCGCTATCATCGGTATGACGAAATCCTTCCTCGGCGTAGGTCTGTCGGTCGCACAAACGTTTGGTCAGCTGGCTGCCAGCGTATCCGGCAAAAAGGCCAACGCCAGTAAGCGGCTGGCCTCTCTGGCGCTGTTCCTGCTGACCTATGGCATTGTTTATGCCAATCCGGATGTGCTCAGCCTGATTGAAATGTTCTGCGGACCACTGATCGCGGTGATCCTGTTCCTTATCCCGGCGTACCTCATATACACCCGCCCCTCGCTGGCAGAGCTTCGCGGCGTGACGGTGTTTTTGGTCGTATTGGGGGGGCTGGCAACGCTGTCTGCATTGCTCTGGACAATGCTTTAGTCTGAACGCCGTTTGACTGTACCCATACACAGTAGTATTTTACGTTCAGGCTGAATCACATGCGTAATATCCATAAGGTAAACAATCATGTTTGTGGAACTGGTTTATGACAAGCGAAACGTACAGGGGCTGGAGGGAGCCAGGGAAATCATTCTGGCCGAACTGACAAAACGCGTGCACCGGATTTTTCCTGATGCCAGCGTGACGGTTAAGCCAATGCAAGCGAACGGCCTGAACAGCGACGCCAGCAAAAGCGACCGTGAAAAGCTCAACCGCATGCTTGAGGAGATGTTCGAAGAGTCGGACATGTGGTTAATACAAGAGTAACCGGGCGCAAAGCCCGGTTCTGGCTTCGGGAGACAAAGAGCATACAACGTTAACTTTGCGTAATTTCTTCCGCTATCGCGACGTACCGATTTACGCCTCCATGGTTCCCCCAGCATAATCCCACCGATCCGATTGTAAGACATATCCAGCGCGCGCCACATTTTCTTCCTGCCCTGTACTTTCAGTCTGACTGACTGGAGGTTTCTGTGTGTGGCCTTTTATGAAGAATCCGGTTTGGGGTTATTCGAGGTAGCCCGCTGAAAAGGAAACGTGAGCAAGCTCATCCGCTATGAACGAGGAACGGACGATCTAAGGGGTGTTCATTTCCTGGCCATTCGTTTGCCAAGAGCAAAGCAGACCATTGGCAGGGGAAGCGTCACTACCAGCAGCATCCATAGCAAAGTATATACTGTGTCCACCCCGTCATTTTGCAGATTGGTATACAGCTTTACCGGTATACCCTGCGGGAAATAAGCAAAGATCATCACGATCCCGAACTCGCCTACCGCGCGAACCCAGGCGAGTGTTACGGCAGAAGCCAGACCAGGCAATGCCAGGGGTAATGTAAGAAAACGAAAGCGGTTCCAGGGAGAAGCTCCCAACGTTTGTCCCGCTTCAAGAATATTTTTGGGAACAGTGGCAAACGCCGAACGCGACACCACGATAAAATAAGGCAAAGCGCCGTAAACCTGAGCCAGCACAAACGCCGCCGGATTATTTACCAGCGTAGCTCCCAACAGTGAAAGCCAGCGGCCAAACACGCCATAAGGCCCGAAAGCCGAAACCAGCAAAATCCCCATTGCCAGCGGTGGCGTCAGCAGAGGGATCATCACCAGCAGTTCACCGATCAATCGTTTTCGACCCGTGGCTTGTGACAGCCACCATGCCACCGGCATGCCGATAAGAATGATAATTCCGAGCGCCAGCACACCCAGTCCCATTGAGACGGCAATGGCGCTGTCGTCGCGCCAGGCCAGCTTCAGATGATGCCAGGGCGTGACGCTAATCAGCGTGATAAAGGGGATACTTAACAGCAGGATAGCGGGCAGAGATAACCACCCCGCCACCCAGCCCGGTTTTCTTAGCGGGCGTATAAGCTGTCTCCTTTAGGTTCGGCGTAGCCAAACGCTTTGAACAATTTCTGCCCCTCGGCGCTTTGCATGAACGATACGAACTTTTGTCCCTGTTCTACACCATTCGGCGCGTTTTTCAGCACCGCCGCATAGAACACCATTGGTTGAGTGTGCAGAATTTGATCCTGGCCTTTGCTGTCTTTAATGGTAAAACTGACGGTGTCATACCACTGTTTCGTCATCGCCGGGTTGCTGAGGTTTATTTCATCCGGCAGCGCGACATACGGCAAATGCGCTGAGCGAACTTCACTCTCGTATCCCGCTGCTGCATCCACCTGACCGCTTTCCAGACGCGCCAGCAGCCCTCCTTCCTGATGAGTCTGCTGTGGGTTTTGCAGCGAGCCTAAAATTTTATCGGTGATACCCGGCATGTTGTAATACTTTTCCGCCAGCATCAGGCTAAAAACAATATTCTGGCCTTTTGGGTCGACATAAGGATCGGTACGGCCAAATGAGACATCTTTCTGCGTCAGCAGAGTCAGCCACGAGCCGTCTTTCTTTCTGCTGGCCTGTTCAAACTGCGCTGCATGTTTACCCTCAGGGCTGTAAGCGACCACCATGCTGGTACTGGCGACAGGGACCGCCTCATCTATCAGCCCGGCGTCTTTGAGAATTTGCATCGGCCCCGGGGTGATGGAGACAAACACATCGGCCTCAATTTTGTGGCTTGCAAGCAGGCGTGCCATCCCGTATGCACCCTGGCCCTGCCCCTGATAGCCGTCGTTATTTGCTCTGGAAAAAGCCGGACCTAACCCCTGGTCCATTACTTTGCCCATGGAACCGGCATAAGTCACCCTGATATCCTTTGCCAGCGCCATGGATGGCATTTGCAGCAGCGCAACCGCCACCAGCACAACCTGCATTCGTTTCCTGGCCATAAACACCCTCTCGTTATGTATTCTTTTATATATCGAATTTTCCTGAAAAATCACCGCAATGACAACCTCCTCAAGCGCGCCGTTGATGCAAGGTTGAATAAAAGGAAATCGGTCTGGATGGTGCATGGTCGACTTAGTCAGATGTTGTCATCCAATTGTGGGCAATTGTTCATGAAACATGCTGCGTAAACTCCTCGTGGCTTTGCGTAGAAGAATCTTGAACTCATTGTCATCAATGTCTTTTGCACAGTTGTAGCCCAACTCGCTATATAGATAGATACATAGTGATTAAATAACTTGAGGAGTTGTGTATTGCTCAGGATTCCCCTCGAGTCTGAGGGCGTCCTGTTCATTGAATATTTACGCTTTTGCGTCTGGCTGTTTTACTGCATATCCAACATACGTCTTCTTTAACTGGCCCAATGTTTCAGGCACCAGGCTCGTCACCCGTTCAAACCGGCACTTTATTCGTTACCAGGATGGCAATGGCATGGCGGCCATCGCCGTGTCGTTGCCGCTGGTGGGGCCGAAGCGCATTTCGGAACAGGTGATGGCCAGGATAGCGATAAGCTGATTAGATCAGAATGTGTAACTCATGCTTACCGAGACGCTACGCGGTTCGCCATAGACGGCAGAGTCATCAAGGTATGAGTAGTATTCGCGGTCGAACAGGTTACGAACGTTTGCCTGCACCGCCAGCTGTTTCGTCAGCTGATACTGCGCGAACAAGTCGACGAGCGGATAGCTGCCCTGATAGAGGCGCTGCGTCTCGCCGTCCGGACCGGTGACATCTTTGTACACCTGATTCTGCCAGTTCACGCCGCCGCCTACGGTCAGATCCGGAAGCGCCGGGACGCGGTAACGGCTGAACACCTTAAGCTGCGTCTGCGGCGCAAAGCTGTTGAAGCGGCCATCTGAATCACGGGCAACATAGCGGGTCGCGCTGAAGGTAAGCTGTAGATTGTCGGTAACGGCACCGTTCACCTCAAATTCCGCCCCTTTGCTCACTGCGCCTTTGGTTGCCCGATAAGCTTGTTCGCTGGATCCATTAACGAATACCCCGCTGATTTCCTCCCCCGCGTTCTCCTGTTCTATGCGGAATACGGCAACGTTGGTGGTCAGTCGACCGTCCATCCAGTCTGCCTTCAGGCCGGTTTCATAATTTTTACCGGTGACGGGAGAGAGCCATGCACCCTCTTTCGTGCGTTTGGTTTGCGGGGCAAAAATTGAGGTATAGCTGGCGTAAGCGGAAAGGCTGTCGTTGATGTCATACACCAGCCCGCCGTAAGGGGTGGTGTTGTATTTACGCATATCGCCGCTGCTGCCATTTGAGCTGTACTGGGTATAACGTGCGCCAACGATTAGCGACAACGGATCCGCCAGCGACAGGCGTGCCGCCGTATACGCCGATTTTTGCCGCACGATATCATCCGCATTTTGATACCAGTCGCCCCACTCCGGCTCGGCCACGCTGCCGTCCCAGCTGTTGTTGAAGATGCCAATCTGAGCACTGTCCATTGGCCCGTCTTTGCTGAAGGTAGCATTGTGCTGTCGGCTATAGTTGGCTCCGGCCATCAGCTGATGTTGACGCCCGAGAAGTTCAAAAGGCCCGCTGGCGTAGGCATCAAAGGCGTCCAGAGTGCGCTTGCCGCGATCCTTACTACCCCAGCCTGATGCGCCTTCTCCGGTGGTGGCGTCCGGATTGCCCATCACATAAAGCAGGGTATCATTGAACGTTTGCTCGCCGTGGGTTCCATTGAAACGCACCGACCAGCCGTTATCCCAGTTGTGGGTGAGGTTAGCAAAAACTTTACGCGACTCAACGGAGTATCCCGTCCAGTCTGCCGAGGTATTGACGTTGCGATCGTAATGGGTACGGCTGCCGTTACTGTACAGGCTGGGTAATCCGCCCCAGGTCGGGTTGGCTGTGTTTGTTTGCTGATAGTCCCAGCCCAGCGAGGCCGTCGTGTGTTCCGTTACATCGCCTGCAATGACGCCATAGAGAAATTTCTTGCGCTTGCCATATCTGTCGAGCCAGCTGTCCTGATCCTGATAACCTGCCACGACGCGCCCACGCAGGCTGCCGTCGGAATTGAGGGGCGCGGAGATGTCGCCCACATAACGCTGTTTGTTCCAGCTTCCGTAACTTGCGCTGACGTTGCCCCTGAAGGTTTTACTGTCGGCACGTTTACGCACCATGTTCACCGTTGCTCCCGGATCGCCAGCGCCGGTCATCAGGCCGTTTGCGCCACGCACAATCTCTATACGATCATAAATGGCAGTATCTTCCTGCGCATCGCCAAAGTTCCACGCGTCGCCCATTGATGTGGGGATCTCATCGTAGGCGAAATTGGTGATTTCAAAGCCGCGGGAAAAGTAGCTGGAACGCTCGCTATCAACCTGCTGCGACGAAACGCCGGTGGCATTGGTAAGTACCTGGTCAATGGTTTGCAGGTCTTGATCCTGCATACGCTGGCGCGTCACGACGCTGACTGACTGGGGGATATCGCGCGGGGTCAGCAGCATTTTGGTGCCTGAACGCGTGGTTTTTACCGCATAATCCTGCTGCGAGTCGGCGCTCCCGTTCCCGTCACCGTAGACAACCATCTCTTGTTCTTGCGTATTTTCATCCGCCTGTGCCGGGTGCATGACGGCGGACATTGCCAGCGCAAGCAGTGAAAGTGAGAAGGAAGCAGGAATTAATCCTGCGGGCGCTTTCGCGCGATTAGCCCTGCCTTTAAAAATCATCATGTTACCTGTCTGTTGTTGTCGTTATGTGCAAATCATTCATCCAAATAAGAATGGAAATGATAATTATTTGCTTTATTATGCACAGGTAATTTTGTAAGTTAAATGTAAATAAATGTATATTTATCAAAATCAGCGCGGCTCGCGCATGACAGGAACAAAAAATGAACACATTCCATTGGCTAAAAGGAAAGACATGGGGCTTAAGCATTCTTACCGCGGCGTTAACCCTGAGCGCAACGGCGTCAGCAGCCCTCCCGGGTTCGGCTGAGCTCAAGCAGCGCGAACTCGCTGACGGTCTGTATGAGATGGTTTACTCCCCAACGGCAAACGCGTTGTACGTTGCGAGCGCACAGAGTTTCAAAAACGTCAACGGCGGGGTGCTCTATAAACTGGATCCCACAACGCTTGCCACGCAAGGTGAAACCCACACCGACCTGAAAAACTTCGGCATGGCAGCGGACGATAATGGCAAGGTCTACTACACCACCAACACCCTTGATGGCGGGGTATCGAAAGTGGACGTGCAAAGCGGCAAGGTGCTACAGCGCCTGATGTTTGAAGGCAAAGACAAGGATGGCGACCCGGTTGGTGCGCGTGAAATCCTCTTCCACAAGGGACAACTGTTTATCGGCGGCGTTGCCGACCCTGGGTTTATCTCCGTGGTTGATGCCAACACCATGACGCTAAAAGCCCGAATCGAAAATGCCGGGAAATGGGTGACGGGGATTATTTATTCGCCGCTGACAGACCGCCTTTATGCCGCCAATGGCGGCGGTGAAATTCTGGTGATTAACCCGGAGACGTATAAAATCGAACAGCGCTGGACGCCGGGAGATAAAAAAGCGTATTTGTTCCTGAATATGGCAGAAGATCCGGCCACCGGGCGCCTGTTCGTGACTGATGATTCAAAAGCCAAAACCACACTGGTATTTGATGAGCGCAGCGGGAAAGTTATCAAGCGTCTTAAAGGCGATGCGCTGGGAATAAAGTTTAACGCTGAGCGCAACGAAATTTTCATCACTCAGCGCGAATCCAGGAAGGTGTTGCAGCTTGACGCCGGGAGCTATGCTGTGAAAAACAGCTGGACGTTCACCAGCCATCCCAACAGTCTTCTGGTAACACCGGACGGTAAAACGTTATACGTAACCGTGAAGCAGGACTTCAATGACGACAACACGACGAAAGGCCCGGATAGTGTGGTTCGTATTTCATTAAATTAAACAATATACAGCCATCCTGTGAGGGATGGCTGACTTATAAACGTGGACGCTGAAGCAGTATATTTAGTCCGGCCAACGGATAAAGTCGGGTTAAAGCGCCAGATGTTCTAAAGTCGCGGGGATCCTTACTGGGTAAAAGTAAAGGTGTAGCTACGTGAAGCTGGCCCCTATCCTCCTGCAAATTTCGCAGAATTAAGGATTCATTTTGGGAAAGAAAAAACCGGGCCTCGCGCCCGGTTCTGTTCCCACACTAAAAAGCCTTACGCACTCAATCCGCGATTCTCCAGCATCGGTTCGATCTTCGGATCGTGCCCGCGCCAGTTCCGGTAAAGTTCAGCTAAATCAGTGCTGTTGCCGCGGGACAAAATCGCCTCGCGGAATTTCTGTCCGTTTTCGCGCGTCAAACCGCCCTGCTCGACAAACCACTGGTAGCCATCGTCCGCCAGCATCTGCGTCCAGAGATAGGCGTAATAGCCCGCCGCGTAGCCGCCGCCGAAGATGTGGGCGAAATAGCTGCTGCGATAGCGCGGCGGTACGGCTGGAAGATCCAACCCCTCTTTTTTCAACGCGGCGGCTTCAAAGGCTTCCACGTCTTCAACGGGCTCCTGAATGCCGTGCCAGTTCATATCCAGCAGCGCGGCGCTCAATAGCTCCGTCATGTCATAACCCTTATTAAACTGGGTCGCATTGAGCATTTTTTCCCGCAGCGCATCCGGCATCGGTTCGCCGGTTTGATAGTGACGAGCAAAGTGCGCAAACACCTGCGGATGGCTGGCCCAGTGTTCATTGATTTGCGAAGGAAATTCAACGAAATCACGCGGCGTGTTGGTGCCTGAAAGCGTGGCATAGCGCTGGCTGGCAAACAGGCCATGCAGGGTATGGCCAAACTCGTGGAACAGGGTAATCACATCATCCCAGGAGATTAGCGCGGTCTGCCCGTTCGCCGGTTTTTGATAGTTGCAGACGTTATAAATCACCGGACGCGCGGCAAACTCATAAGACTGCTCAACAAAATTCCCCATCCACGCGCCGCCCGCTTTGGAATCACGCGCGAAAAAGTCGCCGTAGAACAGCGCCATGCCTTCACCCGTGTGGTCGAAAATCTCCCACACGCGAACATCCGGGTGGTAAACCGGAATATCAAAACGCTCGACAAAGCGGATACCGAACAGCTGCGTGGCGGTCCAGAATACGCCATCTTCCAGCACGGTATTGAGCGCGAAATAGGGTTTGATCTGCGACTCATCCAGCGCGTATTTCGCTGAGCGCACGCGTTCGGCATAAAACGCCCAGTCCCAGGCCTGTACCGTAAAACCACCCTGCTCGTCGTCGATGACCTTCTGGATATCCGCCTGCTCCAGCGCGGCCCTGCCGCGTGCCGCAGGAACTATCCCGCGCATGAATTCGAGCGCGGCTTCCGGCGTTTTCGCCATCTGATCGGCAATGCTCCAGCTCGCATAGTTGTCAAAGCCGAGCAGCTGCGCCTGTCTTGCCCGTAACGCGGTAAGCCGATGGATCAGCTCGCGCGTATCGTTTTCGTCGCCTTTCTGAGTGCGTTCCCAGCCCGCGCTGAATAACTTTTTACGGGTCTCGCGCAACGACAGCGCCGCCAGCGCGGGCTGTTGCGTGGTATTCAAAAGCGGGATCAGCCAGCGATCCGTCAGCCCTTTTTCTGCGGCAGCGTGAGCCGCGGCAGCCACCTCCTCCGCACTGAGCCCGTCAAGCTGGTGAACATCGTCCACCACCAGCCCTCCCGCCTTGTTCGCCGCCAGCAGGCGCTGGTTGAACTGGCTGGTCAGGGTGGCGGCTTCGGTATTCAGGGCTTTCAGCTCGGCTTTTTCATCGGCGTTCAGACGCGCGCCCGCAAGAACAAAGTGCTGATACATCTCCTCCGTCAGTCGTCGGGATTCGGCATCCAGCGCCTCGCGATCCTGCCAGACGGCTTCCACGCGGGCGAAAAGCGTATCGTTTAGCCAGATATCGTTCGCCAGCCCGGCCAGTTCGGTGGAGAACTGCTCGTCCAGCGCCTGAAGATCATCGTTGGTGTGTGCGGACGTCATGGCGAAGAACACGCTGCTCACGCGCGACAGCATGGCCCCGCTCTTTTCCAGCGCCAGCACGGTATTGTCGAAGTCCGGCGCGGCGCGCTGCGCGATAATCGCGTCAATGTCTGCACGCTTCAGGCGCATTGCTTCATCAAATGCCGGACGATAATGGCTGTCGTTAATCGCATTAAAACATGGCGCCTGATAAGGCAACAGGCTAATTACAAAAAAAGGATTGTTGACCGACATCGTTTACTCCTGAGCACGGTATTTCTCCCCAGAGTAGGCCAGCCTGCGCCGGCCTGCAATAGCGTCATACAAATGTTGCCTTAACGACGTGCCGGAGAGCGTGCTATGTTAGTACAACACAAAAAGCGTTGAGGAACAGTGAGATGATTATTTTAGTTACCGGGGCGACAGCGGGTTTTGGTGAAAGCATCACGCGTCGCTTCGTCGCCAACGGACACAAAGTGATTGCAACAGGGCGTCGTCAGGAGCGTTTGCAGGAGCTAAAAGACGAACTGGGTGACAGCATTCTGACCGCGCAGCTGGACGTCCGCAACCGCGCCGCCATCGAAGAGATGATTGCCAACCTGCCTGCCGAATGGCGTGAAATTGACGTGCTGGTCAATAACGCTGGCCTGGCGCTGGGCATGGAGCCTGCCCACAAAGCCAGCGTGGAAGACTGGGAAAACATGATCGACACCAACAACAAAGGGCTGGTGTACATGACCCGCGCCGTGCTGCCGGGCATGGTTGAACGTAACCGTGGCCATATCATTAACATCGGTTCCACCGCCGGAAGCTGGCCTTACGCGGGCGGCAACGTCTATGGCGCGACCAAAGCCTTTGTCCGCCAGTTCAGCCTGAACCTGCGCACCGACCTGCACGGAACCGCGATCCGCGTGACCGATGTTGAACCGGGTCTGGTAGGCGGAACTGAATTCTCCAACGTGCGTTTCAAAGGCGACGACGCGAAAGCGGATAAAACCTATGAAAACGCGAATGCGCTGACGCCGGAAGATATCACCGAAACCGTCTGGTGGGTCGCGAATCTGCCGAAGCATGTCAACATCAATACGGTTGAGATGATGCCCGTCAGCCAGACCTATGCCGGACTCAGCGTGCATCGCGGTTAATTTACCCCACCCGGCCTGCGGGCCGGGTATGTGATGGCAGGGAAAAGAATGGTAGTATGTTCAGGTTAACTCTCTGAGAAATCACAACCCATGGCCGCTGAATCGCAACTTAATCCTACCCAGCCCGTTAATCAGCAAATCTATCGCATCTTACGCCGTGATATTGTTCGCTGCCTGATCCCACCGGGAACGCCACTCTCAGAAAAAGAGGTTTCGGTACGTTTTGACGTTTCCCGTCAGCCCGTACGTGAGGCGTTTATTAAGCTTGCAGAAAACGGCCTTATTCAGATCCGCCCTCAGCGCGGCAGCTATGTAAATAAAATTTCGCTTTCGCAGGTACGGAATGGCTGTTTTGTTCGCCAGGCCATCGAGTGCGCCGTGGTGCGTCGCGCCGCGTCGCTCATCAACGATAACCAGTGCTACCTGCTGGAGCAAAACCTGCATCAGCAACGAATCGCCATCGACCGCAAACAGTTAAACGACTTTTTCCAGCTGGACGACGAGTTCCACCAGAAACTGGCGCAGATCGCCGAGTGCCAGCTCGCGTGGGATACCGTCGAAAACATCAAAGCTACCATCGACCGCGTGCGCTACATGAGCCTCGACCATGTTTCTCCGCCAGAGATGTTGCTGCGCCAGCATCATGATATTTTCAGCGCGCTGGAAAAACGCGACGTGGAAGCCGTAGATAAAGCGATGACGCTTCACCTTCAGGAAATTAGTGAGCCAGTTCAGTTAATTCGCCAGGAAAACCGCGAGTGGTTCAGCGAAGAATAAAACCTCGCCGCCCCCTTTCGGTTGCGGCGAAGTAATTAGCGGACCACTAATACCGGAATAGTGGCGTAGCGCAGGATAGTTTCAGCATTCGAACCCAGCAGATGGGTTGTAATGCTCGGATTTTTTGATCCGATAACAATAACGTCGTATTTCCCCTCTTTGCTGAGCTTGATGATTTCATCGCGTACGTTGCCGAAGCGAACTTCACAGTCAATATTGTCCGGGGACATATCAAAGAGCCGTTTCAGCGCCTTCATCTTCTTATCAGACTCGGCGGTCATATACTCTTCGAACTTCTTAATATCGGCATTGAACCCCCGCAGTAACGAACGGCTGCTGTTAGGGAGAATGTTGACCAGGGTGATCGTCGCGCCTTCCGCCTTCGCGAGGTTGACCGCGTGGCGTACCGCTTTATCGCTCAAATCCATTTCAAACACATCAACAGGCATCAAAATTTTCTTATACATAAGCCTGACTCCTTTTCCGATGAAGGGTTATTTTCTGCCTCCAGAATGACATTGTGGATATAAACAAAGCCTAAACACTTGCACCCGGAAACTATCAATTAAGGAAAATAACTGTCCGCTTTGTAAAGTGGTGTCCTGAACCGTCAACGCCTGCATGAAATAAGAAAAAAGTGTGAGCTTGATCAAAAGCAAATAATTTCGTTAAAGAGAGGCGTATTAATAGTGCCCCGTGAACGGCAGCCGTTGAATTAGCGCCGTAACGGATAAGTACGAGAGGAGAAAATACCATGATGACATACGACCGTAACCGAAATGCAATCACCACTGGCAGCCGCGTCATGATTAGCGGCACAGGCCAGTTCGGCGTGATTAAAGCGATCCACAGCGACGGCCTTAATGCCGAGCAGGTGCGCCGTGGTAAAACGGTTGAAGTCGAAGGATGCGAAGGTAAGTTCGAACCGATTGAGCTGATTCGCCTGGGGATGCACTAAGCTGCGCCCCGACATGCCGCCGCGGACGGCGGCATGTCATCGCGTTAAAGCCGGGAGGCGTACTCAGCAACCGTGGCCTTCGCGCCTTTTTGCAGCAACGTTTGATAGGCCTGCATGACCGCAGCCACAAACACCGCGTCCTTCGGCAGCTCGTTACCGAAAATAGCCTCAATGCCCAACAGCGCGCTAACGCGGCTTTCGCCTTCAGCGCTACCGTTTACCGCCGCCTGAATCACCGCCAGCTGCGGATCGCTCACCTCAATCGCGTTACCCTGCTCATCCACACCGCCGACATAACGCATCCAGCCCGCAACACCGAGGGCCAGCAGCGGGAAGGGTTTCTGGTGGACAAGGTGCCAGCGCACGGAATCGAGCATCCGCTGCGGCAATTTCTGGCTACCGTCCATGGCGATTTGCCAGGTGCGGTGACGCAGGGCCGGATTGCTGTAACGTGCGATCAGCTGGTCGGCATAGTGAGCTAAATCCACCCCCTTCACTTTCAGCGTCGGCGCCTGCTCTTTCAGCATCAGCGCATGCGCGGCTGCGCGATAATGTTCATCTTCCATGCAGTCGTTAATGTGCTGATAACCGGCCAGGTAGCCGAGATAGGCCAGGAACGAGTGGCTGCCGTTAAGCATACGCAGCTTCATCTCTTCAAACGGAATGACATCAGAAACCAGTTCCGCACCGGCCTTTTCCCACTGTGGACGTCCGGCGACGAAATTATCTTCAACCACCCACTGGCGGAACGGCTCGCAGGCGACACCTGCCGGATCGCGTACGCCGGTCAGCTGTTCAATTTTATCCAGCGTTTCAGCCGTGACGGCGGGCACAATACGGTCCACCATGGTTGACGGGAAGGTGACGTTCGCTTCAATCCAGTCGGCCAGTTCGCCGTCAACAGCGCGCGCGTAGGCGCAGGTGACATTGCGCATCACGTGGCCGTTTTCCGGCATGTTATCGCATGACATCACGCTGAATGCTGGCAGCCCCGCCGCCTTACGCCGCGCCAGCGCTTCAACCACTACGCCTGGCGCAGATTTCGGCTGATGGGGGTTTTGCAGGTCGGCAACGATTAACGGATGATCGAACATCAGTTGTCCGGTTGCCGGGGAGTGGCAATACCCTTTCTCGGTGATGGTCAGGGAAACAATGGCGACCTGCGGATCGCACAGCGCCGCCAGCACGGTTTCAAGGCCGTCGACCTGCGCATGCAGCGCATTTTTGACGACGCCGACCACGCGCGCCGTCCACGCATCGGCAGACATCTCTGCTACGGTATAAAGATTATCCTGTGCCTTCAGATCGGCGATCTGCTGTTCGCCGCCAATCAGGTTAACTTCGCAGTAACCCCAGTCGCTGCCCTGTTCTGCGGCGAGTATATCGGTGTACACCGCCTGGTGCGCACGGTGAAACGCGCCAAACCCTAAATGAACAATGCGTGCCTTGAGGCTGTCGCGATCGTACTGAGGACGCGTTGCCTTCGCCTGTAATAAACGGTTTTCCATGATTGAGACTCATTAATTATGAACGCTGAGATCCGCAGCCGCTCTGGTGACAGTGCGGCTGCGCCGGTTGACTAAACCAACTAGAATGGCAGTGTCATTACTTTATCCTGCCGATCACAATACTGGTTATGCTGCCATGAACATTGATTTACATTAACTTTCGGCCAAGTGGTGTGATATAAAAATCAAGTTGTGTGACATCTGGCAAAAGATATAAACCAGATCATACAGGGGTGCGCACCGTCTGCTCGCCGGACCGGACCGTCGGCTCACGCCACAACCTGTCGTAGGAATAGCCTATTAAATCTTCCACGACCCGACGAGCTTCGGCGGATACGCGTTGGGGAGAGCCGTTGGCTTTCAGGCGATCCAGCTCATCCACAAAGATTTTGTGCGTACGCTTGTTCAGGTTGAATGTCAGAGCCTGCCACAGGGCCAGGATAAGCAAGGCAGCAGTGCCGATGAACATCAGCATTGCGATGGTGTGGATGGCTTCGGTTGGCTGCGTCTGGCTCCCTTTTACAAATCCGCCGCTTTGTAACAGGAGACCCACAATAAAGGTGGCAATAGCGACCGTGGTTTTTCGGGAGAATGTCATTACCGCAGCAAACAGTCCCTCACGACGCTGACGGCTGACCATTTCATCGATATCTGGAATGAACGGGAACACGTTCCACGGTGTAAACTCAAGGACGCAGCGCCCCACCTGATACACCCCGGCCAGAATGACCAGCGTCGCGACGGTATTCAGCGCAGGGATCTGGTACACGGCAAAGAAGCCCCCCAAACAGAGCAACATCAGTGAATAGGCAAATACATATAGCTTTGATGGCCCATATCTGATGATCCCTATACCCGCAATTAACGTGACGGGCAGCCCCACAATACTCATCGACAGCAGCGTGCCTGCCAGTGAGGAAGAGACATTCAGACAGTACACGCAGAAAAATACAAATACCGTGTTGTAGACATCTTTGCCGGTAAACGACAGCAGATAGATGGCGAGATGTTTCCTGAAGGCCCGGATTTTCAGGGTGGAACCATACTCCTTAAAAAGTCGTCCAAAGGCAGCCAGCTTCTCTCCTGCTGTTTGTGGGCGTGTGTTTTTTTCCAACCCGGAGAGCATTTCCGGCGTCAACTCGCGTTCCCAGGTCACTTTCCACGAGATGAATACACATACCATAAACAGTACAGCAAAAATAACGCCGTTTATGAGGTAGGCATGGGCGCTGTTTTCCCCGAAATAGCCTATCAGTAATCCGGGAATAAATGTCGCCAGAAACGTCCCGGACGCTGAAAGAAACATGCGACAGGTAGAGAGTTTGGTCCGCTGGTTAAAGTCTTTTGTCATTTCTGACGGTAACGTTTCCCACGGGATCAGTACCATTGCAGCAATAATTTCAAATGCAAGATAGACGGCGAGATAAAAACCGTATGTCATGCCATCAAGCCACAGCAATGCATAGACCAGCATCAACGGTGCACCGATCAGCAAAAAGAAACGTCGGCGACCAAATTTTTTACCAAAATAGTTTTTGTAAAAATGGTCAGTGAAACTTCCCATAAACAAACTAACGATAGCATCGACAATGCGCGCTATAGCAACAATAGACGCCGCTTCAACCGGTGACAACCCAACAAATGTCGTATAGAAGAATAATAACCAGGCACCGATAACGGTAAAGGCACCGCCGCCCATAATATCCGTTAGTCCGTAGCCGATACTAACCGGAATAGTAATTTTTTTTGCAGTACGAGACATGTTCCATCCCCACTCAGTGAGTAGAATTTAGAATCTGAAATAGTTTTCAGCATTATCATGGCAAATATTTTTAACCATCTTCGTTAGGATGGCGTTATTATCCGGAACTTCACCACGCTCCACCCAGCCACCAATGATATTGCACAAAATACGTCGGAAATAATCGTGGCGAGTATACGAAACCAGACTACGGGAATCGGTTAACATACCGACAAAATTCATTAATAGCCCCTGATCCGCAAGGCTATGTAGCTGGTTTTCCATTCCGCGTTGAGTGTCGTTAAACCACCATCCGGAGCCAAACTGTATCGGCGATTTAACGCCCAATTCCGCAGTCTGAAAATTAGCGATAGTCGTCGCGACAATATCGTTATAGCTGGCGTTGAGGTTATATAGAATGGTTTTGGGCAAAGCTTCAGCCTGCGCCATTGCATCCAGGAGTTGGTTGAGATTGGCCGCAAGATTCGACTGATCGGTCAGCGAGTCAAAACCAGTATTACTACCCAAAGAACGGTACATGCGGGAATTATTATTGCGAATCGCACCGAAGTGTATCTGCATTGCCCAGTTATGCTGCCTGTAATTATGCGCCAGCATAATAAAAATGGCACTGTCAAGAATCGCATTATTACGGGCGTCCAGATTTTCACCCCGGCGCTTTCGGGCAAACACGGATTCAACCTGTCTTTCATCTGCTGACTGAAAATGGATCTCCACGGGTCCGTGATCGGAAATTCGGCACCCCATTTCGTGGAACCAGGCAATACGCTGGCTCATTCCCTTAACAAAATCGCTGAATGTCTGGATTTTAGATCCTGTCGTCTCACCTAATCGATCGATAAAGTCGGCAAACTGTTCCGCGTTTTGCGCAAAAACATCGTCCGGACGAAAGGTCGGTAATACCTTAACGTTGAACGTCGCGTCATCACGCAATAATTGATGGTAGCGTAAATCATCAAGCGGAGCATCTGTCGTGCAAATAACTTCTACCCTGGAGCGTTTAATGAGTTCCCTCGGCGTAAAATCAGGCTGCTGCAATAGCAGATTACAGTGCTCCATTATTTCACGCCAGTTATGCCTGCCCAGCGGTTCGTCACAGTTAAAATAGTGGTGAAGTTCTAAATGAGTCCAGTGATAGAGCGGATTTCCATAGCTCGCTTCGACCGTTTCAGCCCATGCCGCAAATTTATCCTCCGCCGGGGCATCGCCCGTAATGTATTTTTCGTCAATACCGTTGGCGCGCATGGCGCGCCATTTATAATGATCGCCAGCCAGCCAGAGTTCGGTAATATTATCGAGATTTTTATTCTCGAAGATATCTTTCGCGTCCAGGTGACAGTGATAATCAATAATTGGCAGCGCTTTCGCGACGTTACGATAAAGTTCAACACCTCTCGCATTGCCAATCATAAAGTTATCGTTAATAAAACTCATGACAGGGCTCCATATTTCCTCTGCTTCGCTGCGGTATCGCTCTGGCGCAGGGGTCCAGCTGCATCTTCCACCAGGCTCAAATCGCGGTCGCGCACTTCTGGCATCAGCAAAGCGGAGACCAGCCCAATCAGCGAGTACGCCACCAGCATCGCCACAATCGGCCACCAGGACCCGGTCATATTGCAGAAGATCCCCGCCAGCACCGGACCAAAGCCTACCGCCACGAGACCGCCCGCCTCTTTGGAGATCGCCATGCGGGTAAAGCGGTTTCGCGAACCAAACATCTCCGCCATGGTGATGTTTTCCAGCGCAAACAGCCCGAGCACCGCAAAGTTATGAATAACGATGATAGAGAGCATAATCACGCCCGGCGCGTAACTCTTATCGACGATAATCGACAGCATCGGGTAAGCCAGAATAATGGCTGAAATGTTAAGGATGATATATGGCAGACGGCGCCCCACTTTATCGGACAGCCAGCCCAGCAGCGGGATGGAGACGAAGCCAAGAATCGAGCTGATCATCAGCGCATCGGTTGGGATCGCCTTATCAAATAACAGCGTCTGTACCAAGTACCCGGCAAGGAAGGTCTGGATAAGCCCAGAGTTACCGGCCTGACCAAAGCGCAGCCCCGTCGCCAGCCAGAACGATTTGCTCTTAAACATCGCGCCGACCGAGGTATCCTGCGCAGCAACCGGCGCAACGGATTCGGCATCGTTTACCTTCTCAAACACCGGGCTCTCTTTAAGGTTCATACGCAGCCAGATGGCGAAGATCATCACAACCACGCTGGCGAGGAACGGCACGCGCCAGCCCCAGGCAATAAGTTCTTCACGATCGAGGCCAAAGAACATCACGGCCCAGATCGCCGTGGCGCTCAGCGTCCCGCAGTTGGTGCCCATGGCCACCAGCGAGGAGATGATGCCGCGTTTACCCTTCGGGGCGTATTCGGCCAGCATGGTGCCTGCGCCGGAGATTTCAGCCCCCGCGCCCAGCCCCTGAATAATACGCAGCGTCACCAGCAGCACCGGTGCGAAAATCCCGATCTGCGCGTAGGTTGGCAGGACGCCGATTAAGGTGGTGCAGATCCCCATCATGGTGATGGTGATAAACAGCACTTTTTTACGGCCAATTCTGTCGCCCATTCTGCCGAAGATAAATGCCCCGACAATACGCGCGATGTAGCCTGCGCCGTAGGTGCCCATCGCCAGGATCAGCGCCATGGCCGCGGACTGCTCAGGGAAGAAAATTTCATGAAACACCAGCGCGGCGCCAAGGGAGTAGAGCTGGAAATCCATAAACTCCAGGGCGGTGCCCAGCCAGCCAGATACGGCGGCTTTCACCAGATCTGACGTACTTCTTTGAGGTTGTGCTTGAGTCATAATGGCTATCTCTGCAAGGTAAGATGCGTACCACTGAGAGCCTGTCTTCGCAGGCTCTTAACCGCGTGAATTATTATTGGTCGAACGTGAGCAAGACTTTGCAGCACTGCCGCTGGTCTTTTTCAAACAGTTCGATGGCGTCTGTAACGTGGTGATAGTCAAATGTATGGGTGACCAGTTTTTCAGGGTCGATCAGCCCTTTTTCCAGCCAGTCAATGACCACCGGGAATTTGTTGGCATTCAGGCGCGAAGAGAAGATCGACAGCTCTTTGCCGGTGATCCCCTGCTGCACAATCTGGCTCGGGTCGCTGGAGAAGCCCATCAGCACGATGCGCGCCGCCGGAGACGCCAGCGTAATCGCTTCCTGTAAAATGGACGGATGACAGGCAGCATCGATGATTAACGTCGGCTTGATGCCTTTTTCATCCAGCGCGGTCTGTAGGGACTGCTCGCCGTTGTTGAAAACCCAGTCTGCGCCGCTGCGTTGCGCCATCTCCAGCCGCTCATCAATGCGATCCACCACGATGACCTGCTTCACCTTGTAAACGCCCTTCAGCGCCTGCACGGTGACCAGCCCCATCGGGCCTGCGCCGTAAATCAGCGCCACATCCTGTTCGGTGGGTTTCGCCTGCCCCGTTACGTTGGCGGCAATGGTGAATGGCTCAACCATCACCGCGTGGTGGTCAGGGATCGCATCCGGAATGCGCCAGGCATTTTTCGCCGGCACCACGGCGTATTCGCTGAAGCCGCCGTCACGGTGGACGCCCAGCACCACCAGCGAAGTACAAACGTTCGGTTTTCCAACGGAACACGGGTAGCAGTGCCCGCAGCTGATCACCGGATCAACCGAAACGCGCTGGCCCAGTCGGGTGCCCTCCACGCCTTCGCCAACCGCGTCTATTTCGCCAAAGAACTCGTGACCGATTACCCGCGGGTATTTCGCAAACGGGTTATGCCCGCGATAGATATGGCTGTCTGAACCGCAAATACCGGCGAGCTTAATTTTGACGCGGACGTCGCCTGCGCCCGGCAACGGGAGAGGACGCTCTTCAATCACCAGCACATCCGGCTGTTGGATCACTACGCTTTTCATCATTCGCTCCTCGTTTACCAGTTCCAGAGGGTGCCGTCTTCCAGACGGGCCACCGGCAGATAAGCCGGATCGTACGGGTATTTCGCCGCCAGCTTCTCATCAAACTCAATGCCCAGCCCTGGCTTGTCGCCCGGGTGCATATAGCCGTTATCGAAGCGCCAGCTGTGCGGGAACACTTCCAGCATCTGCTCCGAATACCCCATATACTCTTGCACGCCAAAGTTCGGTACCCACAGGTCAAAATGCAGCGCCGCGGCGTGGCAAATCGGCGACAGATCCGACGGGCCGTGTGAGCCGGTACGCACCTGATAAAGTGAGGCAAAGTCCGCAATGCGACGCATCCCGGTGATGCCGCCCGCATGGGTTATGGTGGCGCGGATATAGTCAATGAGCTGCTCTTCAATCAGCTGCTTGCAGTCCCAGATGCTGTTGAACACTTCCCCCACCGCAATTGGCGTGACGGTGTGCTGGCGGATCAGGCGGAAACACTCCTGGTTTTCAGCGGGAGTCGGATCTTCCATCCAGAACAGACGGTACTCTTCAATGCTTTTGCCGAATCGCGCCGCTTCGATGGGCGTCAGACGGTGGTGCATGTCGTGAAGGAGATGTTCATTGAAGCCGAACTGACTGCGCACTGCGTCGAACAGTTTCGGCGTGAAGTCGAGGTATTTTTCAGTGGACCACAGCTGCTCTTCCGGCCAGGCGCCCTTGGTCGCTGGCTCATACGCCAGCCCTTTTCCTTTTGCCATGCCGTAGGTGGTTTTCATTCCCGGCACGCCGCACTGCACGCGAATTGCCTTGAAGCCCATCTCTTTATGACGGGCATAATCTTCCAGCACGTCGTCAATGGTGTGCCCGGTGGTGTGACAATAAACCATCACCTCTTCCCGGGAGGCTCCGCCCAGAAGCTGATAGAGCGGCATGTTCGCGGCTTTCGCCTTAATGTCCCACAGCGCCATATCCACGGCAGAAATCGCTGACATGGTGACCGGACCACGACGCCAGTAAGCGCCTTTATAGAAGAACTGCCAGATATCTTCGATGCGGTGCGCATCGCGGCCAATCAACTGAGGGCACAGGTGATCTTTCAGGTAGGAGGCAACGGAAAGTTCACGTCCGTTCAGCGTGGCATCACCCAGGCCGACAATGCCCTCATCGGTGGTGATTTTAAGGGTGACAAAGTTACGCCCCGGGCAGGTGACAAATACTTCAGCCCCGACAATCTTCATAATCCATTTCCTTACATCGCTCGTTGTGATGCAGGAAATTTACGCAACTACACTACTACCATACAAGTATAATGATCGTAAAATCAGCGGGCGATCACACTATAAGGACGCTTATGCGCGTCCCCAACCGGCCACGATGATCAACATGCCGCACAGGGCAATCAGCGCGCCTGCCCAGTCATACAGGCTTAGCCTGACGCCATCGACAACGCGCAGCCACAGCAGCGCGGTACAGACGTACACTCCGCCGTAGGCCGCATATACCCTCCCGCTGGCGGCCGGATGCAGGGTGAGCAGCCAGACAAAAAGGGCCAGGGACACACCCGCCGGGATCAGCAGCAGCGCGGAAGCGCCCCGCTTTAGCCAGAGCCACGGCAAAAAGCATCCGATGATTTCGCACAGCGCGGTCGCGAAAAAAAGCAGCGTCGTTTTGAACATTTTTCTCGTTTCGTGAGGATTGATTTAGACATCATACGCGATAATGTTCACATCGTTCCCATACCTGCCGCGCGGGTATGACACCCTTTCGGATTGGTGTAGAATCCAACGGGGTAATCCGATTGTCTGCACCCGTTTAAAGGAAACGCTATGACTACATTAAGCAAACGCCTTTGTCTGACAGCCGTACTGGCGCTGTCATCGTTCGCCTTCGCCGCAACGGCATCAGCCGAAACCAGCAAACTCATCATTGAGTCTGGTGACAGCGCGCAAAGCCGTCAGAACGCCGCCATGGACAAAGAACAATGGAATGACACCCGCAGTCTGCGTCAGAAAGTGAATAAGCGCGTGGAAAAAGAGTGGGATAAAGAAGACGTCGCGTTTGATGCCCGCGACAAATGCCAGCAAAGTGCCAACGTCAACGCTTACTGGGAGCCTAACACCCTGCGCTGTCTGGATCGTCGTACTGGCCGCACGGTAGCACCGTAATGTCGACGCCGTGTGACGTTAAGCTCCGTCCGCTGGAGCGCGAAGATTTACGCTTTGTTCACCAGCTCGACAACAATGCCAGCGTGATGCGCTACTGGTTTGAAGAGCCTTATGAGGCGTTTGTCGAGCTGTCCGATCTTTACGACAAGCATATCCACGATCAGAGTGAACGCCGGTTTGTGGTGGAGTGCGAAGGTGAGAAAGCCGGGCTGGTTGAACTGGTTGAGATCAACCACGTTCACCGTCGGGCAGAATTTCAGATCATTATTTCACCGGAGCATCAGGGGAAAGGTCTTGCGTCGCGGGCGGCAAAGCTGGCGATGGATTACGGGTTTAACGTCCTGAATCTCTACAAGCTTTACCTTATCGTCGACAAAGAGAACGAAAAAGCGATTCATATCTACCGTAAGCTGGGCTTTATGGTGGAAGGTGAACTGATCCATGAGTTCTTTATTAACGGCGAATACCGTAACACCATCCGCATGTGCATTTTCCAGCATCAGCATCTGGCCGGGCATAAGTCCTCCTCCGCCAGCCTGCTTAAACCCACCGCGCAGTAACCTGCGCGGTTTTATTCTCAATAATATTCAATGCTGTTTTTGATGGTGTACTTGTGCTCAACGGCAGGTTTGACGCTGTCATCGGTGATCACCAGCTCACAGCTCACCGGGTTATTGTGGCGATCGTAATCACAGCTCTGCTTTACATTGCCCATCGGTTTATCGTTCAACAGGCTTACCGCCGTATAATCCATGCGCTTGCGCAGATCTTTCGACGGCACCGACTTGACCGATAAACGCTTGTCGCCGGAAACCGTAGTTTTACCCAGCGGGTAGCCGTCGGCGTCATACTGGTACTTCACTTCCATCTCTTTGCTGTGCGCGGCAACCACAAACCCGTTATCGTCGGTGTCCCACGTCAGGCCGGCAGACGGCAGTTCCGCCAGCTGACATTTCCCCTGCAACTTTACCTTCTGCTGCTGGGTTTCTGCATCGATGTAGTAGTTAGCATCCAGCACCAGCGCAACGCCCGTATTAGCATCGAGATCGTGCAGTTCAAGCGTATCGAAACACCCTTCCGTTGACATCGTGCCGGTCACACGTTTAGAGACTTCACCCTTATCGTTGAACAGCGTCTGGGTAAAATCCTTCACCGGCCCGCGCAGAGGATCAAAGTCAAACTCGTTCGAAAAATTCGCCATCTCCGGCGTAAATGACAGCGGCGCGGTGTTGTTGTCGCATCCCACCAGTACCGTTGCCAGTAGCGTTATCGCTGCGTATTTGTTCACATCATTTACCGTTCAAAGAGAGATACAATCATATTAGCAAATACAGCAACTTACATAACAGCACTTCATTTGACTCTTTGCGCTGTATAAATCCGTCGTTTGCATTGACGAGACCTGCCAAAGTGGCTACTTTGGGCGCGGAAGATTCCACACTATTATAAAATTATATTCTTAAATTTTCGGGTTAACATCATGATTTACGACTGTTTTTTATACTATGACGAAGATATGTTGCTCGACATCAGATTACATACTCTCGCTGATGTCGTTGACCGTTTTGTCATTGTAGAAGCAACACACTCTTTTACGGGCATACCGAGAGAATTGCATTTCGATATTACAAAGTTTGCCAAATTCAAAGACAAAATCATTTACGTGCCTTTTGACGCGCAGCCTATTTTAAACCGTGCGGATAATAACCAGGTTGATGCCTGGGCAAATGAAGCAGCGCTTCGCAACTCCATTATGAACGGGTTAAAAGACGCGGCAGACGACGATCTGATTCTGGTGTCAGACGTTGACGAAATCTTCTCTCCCGACACGGTCAGGGCCATTAATCCGCGCGCGCTCTGCACGACTATTCATCAAAACGTGTTCAACTATCAGTTTAATCTCCAGGTTCACAACACGGATGGTACGCCGAGAAAATGTACCCTGCCCCGCGCGACGTCCTATTACAACCTTAAGCATTTCTTCCACGGTGAGCCTGAATCTTTCAGAAACTGGAAGCGTGCGCGCAAAGATAAAAACTGGTCATGGTTTAAATGGAACTGGCTAAAAATCAATAATAAAATTGTGAAAGATGGCGGCTGGCATTTCTCATGGGTAATGACTCCAGAAAGAATTTCCGAAAAAATGTCTACCATTTCTCATACCGAATACGATCTGCCGGAATTTAATAACCCGGAACATATTATGAAGGTTATTACCAACGCCGAAGATATCTGGGGACGAGACCGAAAACTGGTCAGGCAAGAGGTATCAAAACGCACCCTGCCTTCTTATCTGGTAGACAATCAGCACCATTACTCGCAATTTATTTTATGACGCAGGCAGGGCTCCAGGACAATTCAGAAAGACAGGTCCAAAAACAAAAGCTTACCCTAACCCTGCTATGCTTACAGTCTACACAGTGAAAAGGAGCTACAGATGAAACGGTTACCCTGGATTACCGCCCTGCTGTTAATGAGTGCTTCACCCGCTCTTCTTGCGGCCCCGGACTCCTGCGAGCGCGTGAAAAGCGACATTCAGCAGAAGATTATCAACAACGGCGTACCGGAGTCTGGCTTTACCCTGAACATCGTCCCGAACGATCAGGCCGATCAGCCGGATGCGCAGGTCGTTGGGCATTGTGCCAACGATACTTTCAAAATTTTGTACACCCGCACCAGTAGCGGCAACTACCCGGTGAGCGGCGCAGGTACGCAAGAGAATGCGCCCGCTGAGCCGCAATGATTTTCCCACTCAATTCCCCTGATTTGACGAGGATTAATATTTAATACCTCTAAATAAGTAACACTCCCCCCATCATTAGCCCGGTTGTAGTCACGGGTGAAAATAATTATTAACAATGATGGGGTGAGTTATGTCCGAAGTTGAACATCACGGCGGTATAAGCCGTCGAACTCTGGTTAAATCTACTGCCATAGGATCCCTTGCGCTTGCCGCCGGTGGGATCGCATTACCTTTTGGTCTGAAAAGCGCCGCCGCCGCTGTGCAGTCCGCTATTCAGCCCGCAGAAGACAAAGTCGTCTGGGGCGCCTGCTCGGTAAACTGCGGTAGCCGCTGCGCGCTGCGTCTGCACGTTCGCGATGACGAAGTCTACTGGGTTGAAACGGATAATACCGGCGAGGATATTTACGGCAACCATCAGGTTCGCGCCTGCCTGCGAGGCCGTTCAATTCGCCGTCGCATTAATCACCCAGACCGTCTGAACTATCCGATGAAACGCGTGGGCAAACGCGGAGAAGGCAAGTTTGAGCGTATCACCTGGGAAGAAGCGCTGGACACCATCGCCGCGAGCCTGAAAAGCGTGGTCGAAAAATACGGCAACGAAGCGGTCTACATTAACTACTCCTCCGGAATTGTAGGCGGCAACATCACCCGCTCCTCCCCTTATGCCTCGCTGGTCGCGCGCCTGATGAACTGCTACGGCGGCTTCCTCAGCCACTACGGCACCTACAGCACCGCGCAGATCGCCTGCGCAATGCCCTACACCTACGGCAGCAACGACGGCAACAGCACATCGGATATCGAAAACACCAAACTGGTCGTGATGTTCGGCAATAATCCGGCGGAAACGCGCATGAGCGGCGGCGGGATCACTTACTACCTTGAGCAGGCGCGCGAACGGTCAAACGCGCGGATGATCGTTATCGATCCGCGCTACACCGACACTGCCGCAGGGCGTGAAGACGAGTGGATCCCGATTCGTCCGGGCACCGATGCCGCGCTGGTGGCAGGTATTGCGTGGGTGCTGATTAATGAAAATCTGGTCGATCAACCTTTCCTCGATAAATACTGCGTGGGTTATGACGAAAAAACCCTGCCGGAAGGCGCACCGGCTAATGGTCATTACAAAGCCTATATTCTCGGCCAGGGTGATGACAAAACCGCGAAAACCCCTGAGTGGGCGTCTCGCATAACGGGCATCCCTGCCGATCGCATCATTAAGCTGGCCCGTGAAATCGGTTCGGCGAAACCGGCCTACATTTGCCAGGGCTGGGGCCCGCAGCGTCAGGCTAACGGGGAGCAAACGTCCCGCGCCATCGCCATGCTGCCGATCCTGACCGGCAACGTCGGTATTAACGGCGGCAACAGCGGCGCGCGCGAATCGACCTACACCATCACCATCGAACGCATGCCGCTACCGGAAAATCCGGTGAAAACGCAAATTTCCTGCTTCAGCTGGACGGATGCCATTGCCCGTGGACCGGAGATGACCGCCCTTCGCGACGGCGTACGCGGCAAAGATAAGCTCGATGTGCCGATCAAGTTCATCTGGAACTACGCGGGTAATACCATCATCAACCAGCACTCCGATATCAACAAAACTCACGACATTTTGCAGGATGAGAACAAGTGCGAAACGATCGTCGTCATCGACAACTTTATGACCTCGTCCGCGAAGTATGCCGATATTGTTCTGCCGGACCTGATGACCGTCGAGCAGGAAGATATCATCCCCAACGATTACGCCGGCAACATGGGATACCTGATTTTTCTCCAGCCGGTTACCGCCCCGAAGTTCGAGCGCAAGCCCATCTACTGGATCATGAGTGAAGTGGCGAAACGCCTCGGACCGGATATCCATCAGAAATTCACCGAAGGCCGTACGCAGGAGCAGTGGCTGCGCTACCTGTACGCCAAAATGGTCGCCAAAGATCCGCTGCTGCCATCCTACGATGCGCTGAAAAAAATGGGTATTTATAAGCGCAAAGATCCTAACGGACATTTTGTGGCCTATAAAAAATTCCGTGACGATCCGGATGCCAATCCGCTGAAAACCCCGTCGGGCAAAATCGAGATCTACTCCAGCAAGCTGGCGGATATTGCGGCAACCTGGGAACTGCAAAAAGACGAAACCATCACCCCGCTGCCGGTCTATACCTCAACCTTTGAAGGCTGGGACGCGCCCGAGCGCAGCAAGTTCCCGCTGCAACTGTTCGGTTTCCACTTTAAAGCCCGTACCCACTCCAGCTACGGCAACGTGGATGTGCTCCAGGCCGCCTGTCGCCAGGAGGTGTGGCTTAACCCTGTGGATGCGGAGCAACGTGGAATCAAAAACGGGGATATGGTGCGCGTCTTCAACGACCGCGGCGAAGTGCGTATTGCCGCGAAAGTCACCCCGCGCATCATGCCCGGCGTAAGCGCGATGGGCCAGGGCGCCTGGCATGACGCCAACATGAATGGCGATCGTGTCGATCACGGCTCCTGCATCAATACCCTGACCACGCACCGCCCGTCACCGCTGGCGAAGGGCAACCCGCAGCACACGAACCTGGTGCAGATCGAGAAGGCATAAGGATTAACCGATGACTACCCAGTATGGATTTTTTATTGATTCCAGCCGCTGCACCGGGTGTAAAACCTGCGAGCTGGCCTGCAAGGATTACAAAGATCTGACCCCGGACGTCAGCTTCCGGCGTATTTATGAATATGCGGGCGGCGACTGGCAGGAGGACAACGGCGTCTGGCATCAGAATGTCTTCGCCTATTACCTGTCGATTGCCTGCAACCACTGCGAAGATCCGGCCTGCACCAAGGTCTGCCCGAGCGGGGCAATGCACAAGCGCGACGACGGTTTTGTGGTGGTGGACGAGGATGTCTGCATCGGCTGTCGCTACTGCCACATGGCCTGCCCGTACGGCGCGCCGCAGTACAATGCCGCCAAAGGCCACATGACCAAGTGCGACGGCTGCCACAGCCGCGTGGCGGACGGCAAAAAGCCCATCTGCGTCGAGTCCTGCCCGCTGCGCGCGCTGGACTTTGGCCCGATTGAGGCGCTGCGCAAAAAACACGGCCAGCTTGCTGCCGTCGCGCCGCTGCCGTCTGCGCACTTCACGAAGCCGAGTATTGTGATTAAACCTAACGCTAACAGCCGTCCGACGGGTGACACCACCGGCTACCTGGCAAACCCGAAGGAGGTGTGAGATGGGAAGTGGATGGCATGAATGGCCGCTGGTGATCTTCACCGTTTTCGGGCAGTGCGTGGCCGGCGCGTTAATCGTGATGGGCTTCGTCTGGCTTAAGGAAAATGATGACAAGGCCAGAATGCGCATCGTGCGCAGCCTGTTTTTTCTCTGGCTGGTAATGGGTATTGGGTTTATGGCCTCGGTATTGCATCTTGGCTCCCCGCTGCGTGCCTTCAACTCACTTAATCGCGTGGGCGCGTCAGCGCTGAGTAATGAGATCGCGGCGGGTTCGGTCTTCTTTGCCGTGGGCGGTTTCTGGTGGCTGGTGTCGGTTATCGGTAAAATGCCCCCAGCTTTGGGCAAAATCTGGCTGGTTGTCAGCCAGATCCTGGGCATTGTTTTTGTCTGGGCGATGACCCGGGTCTATCAGATAGAGACGGTCCCGACCTGGTATACGGGTTACACCACGCTGAGCTTCTTCCTGACGATGGTTCTGGCTGGTCCTCTGCTGGCCGCGCTGCTGCTACGCGTCGCAAACGTGACATTCAAAGGTACTCTTGCCGCGTCAGTCAGCGTACTGGCACTCATCGTCTGCGTGGCGGTCGTCGTGTTGCAAAGCAATACGCTGGGGACAATACACAGTTCCATCCAGCAGGCTAACGCCCTGCTTCTGGATTATGGTTCGCTTCAGGTATGGCGCATCGCGTTGCTGGCGGCGGGTTTAGGCTGCTGGATCTGCCCGCTGATTCGTCGTCAGGAGCCAAAAACGCTCGGCCTGTTTGCAGGTGTCGTGCTGGTGGCGCTGGGTGAACTGATTGGCCGTGGGCTATTTTATGGTCTGCATATGACCGCAGGGTTAGCAATTGCAGGTTAACACAGGTGCGCGGGGCTACCCGCGCGCAAGTAAGGAAAGTTGTAATGAATGACGTCTCACACCGCGAATCGTTCGCGTTCAGCGCCCGGGTACTGGGCGCGCTGTTTTATTTCGCTCCAGACAGCGAGCAGACCGCGCCGCTGGTGAGTGCCCTGACCGCAGGTGACTGGGTTCAGGACTGGCCGCTGGCGGAGGAAAATCTGCTGCCTGTCGCCAGTATGTTTAAGACCCCATCGGATGAAGCGTTGAAAGACGCCTGGCAGCGTCTGTTTATTGGCCCGTATGCCCTGCCCGCCCCCCCGTGGGGCTCGGTCTGGCTTGATCGCGAGTCCGTGCTGTTTGGCGATTCGACCCTCGCGTTGCGTCAGTGGATGCGTGAAAACCATATCGCCTTTGAGATGCAGCAGAATGAGCCCGAAGATCATTTCGGAACGTTGCTGATGCTGGCGGCATGGCTTGCCGAGAACGGTCGCGAAACAGAACGCGACCAGCTTCTTGCCTGGCATCTGCTGCCATGGAGCACGCGTTTCCTTAGCGTATTCGTTGAAAACGCGGCCCATCCGTTCTACACCGCGCTGGGTAAACTTGCCCAGCTGACGCTGGCGGAATGGCAGTCCACTTTGCTGATCCCGATTGTCGAAAAAACGCTGTACCGATAACAGCACCTGGCTTGTCCACCCGTTGTGCAGGCCAGGCTCGCACATTTTTGCTGCAACACAACGTCACAACTGCTATACTGTATATAATTACAGTATACGGGGGTGCACAATGGCTGTTGAAACAAAATTTGTTGTCGTAAGAAAAGGTGAAGAAAAAATGACATTTGCCAGTAAGAAAGAGGCTGACGCTCACGACAAGCTGCTCGATATGGCAGAAGCGTTTACCGACTGGCTGTTGCAAAGCGGAATGCAGATGGATGAAACGCAGGCGGAGAACCTTGGTCTTTATCTCGCCGAGCAGAAAGAGTCCGTGCAGCATATCCTGCGTACCAGCAAGCTTCCCGAGCTCAATGCTGAAACGGATAAAACAGCATCAGATGCGGACAGCAGCAAAAAAATCCGGGCCGTCAAAGCCGCCTGATCGTCAGAACGTCTAATCACCTGTCCTTCCGCCGCGGGCCGGAAACGGCTCGCGGCTTTATTAAGGTCGGCTGAACCTTATATTCATCAACCGTAACCCTGAAAATACGTCCTGTTATCTTGATTTGTCCGCCTCAACGTTTACGCTGATATTCAGCCTTTTTGCTTCCATGGTTATCATTGTTTTGGCCAGGTCCTTATCGCCCCCGTGCACTTTATCTATCAGATCCTGTACAAGGGTCATCATCAGGAAATTTTTATTCGCAGGGTAGAAATCTGTCATAGTGATCCCGTTATCCTTCAGGCGCTGATGCGCCACCGTCTCTGTATCTGCGATTATTTCAGCCATTTTCTCATGCATGATCTCGATCTGCTCGAAAACAATGCGGTTAATCATTTCAATCTGTTCTGGCGTAAAATTCGGTTCCATTATTTCCCCTCGTCAGGCGTATGTTAAAAACACGTGAATCACACGTTGAGCGCCTCTGAATGGTGCGGTAAATTATCACACAACTCTTGTAACTCGTTGATCAGCCTGGCCACATGGAAACCGTCACAGACAGAATGATGGACCTGAACGGCGAAAGGCAACAAGACCTTTCCATCCTGGTTATAGTATTTTCCAAACGTGAACATGGGCGCAAAAAAATTCCGCATGTTAGCGACGTTGACGTTAAAACTGCTAAAACTGACCCACGGAATATCCGATATGAAGAATATATTCTCCCGGGACTCTTCTTTAGGCCAGTAAGCAAGGATATTGCCATAGCGGGCAACATCTTCTGCATAAACGCGCTGAAAATGGTGAATATTTCCATCGTAATGACTCCATAACGATGAAAATGTCTCCGTTTCTTTATGGAAAAGGGTATAGCTTGGATGAACCTCATTCCATATTACAAGCTCATCATCCTTCATGGCCATACGGAATTCCGGATGCCGGTTTACGACGTCAGAAATAAGGGAAATAATCGCAGGATAAAATTTCCAGCCAACCTCTTTGATATGCTTTAGCAGCACGGTAATGTCCAGCTGAACCGTTTGGTTAAATGTAGATTGAGCAAAGCCCTGAAATACTTCAAAGTGTTCCTTTCTTGCCCAACGTGATAAGTCAACTACCGTATATTCTGGCATTATTTTTGTCATTTCAGAGCCTTAGTTGAGCTGCGCTATATAAAATAGTAGCGTATCACAAACGTAGGGGCTGTATAGACCGTAGCGAAGAGGCACCCTAAATTTTCAGCGTATCAATCACCGCTCTCAACGCCGGGGATACGTTGCGGTGTGGATAATAGAGGTACAGTCCGTCCATCCGCAGGCTGTAGCGCTGTAAGACGCGTATGAGCGTGCCACGCTCCAGATCGTCAGCCACCAGCTCAACCGGGACATAGGCCAGCCCGAGTCCCAGCCGGGCCGCTTCGGCCTCCATGTAGCTGTCGGAAAAGGCCCATTGCCCCTCCGGGCGGTGAGTAACATGCTTCCCGTCCTGAACAAGCTCCCATTGATAGTGGTTACCGTCGGCAAACTGGTAAGCAATGCAGGGATGAGCATCCAGATCGGCGGGCGTCTGCGGGAAACCATAGCGCCGAAAATGCGCCGGAGCGGCAACCACAGCCATCTCCATATCGGGCGTGATGCGCACGGCAATCATTCCTTGTCCCACCTCCGGCCCAAGCCGGACGCCCGCGTCGAATCGCTCGGCAATGATATCCACGAACCGGCTCTCATTCATCAATTCCAGACGGATATCCGGGTAACGCTGTTTGAAGATAGCGAGCTTTGGCAGCAGGCATTTTTCGATGGCGTGCTGGCTGGCATTAATGCGCACCGTGCCGGATGGCGTCTGGCGGTAATGCGCCAGTCTGGTCAGCCCGGTATCGAGCGCATCAAAGGCTGAACCAGCGGTCTGGAAAAGTTGCTCCCCGGCGTGGGTCAGCGACAGTTTGCGCGTTGTACGCACCAGAAGCCGAACGCCCAGCCGCTCTTCCAGCTCGCGAACCGATCGACTGATCCCGGATTGTGCCAGCCCGAGCCGTTGCGCGGCTGCCGTGAAGCTTCCCTCCCGCACCACCTGGATAAACAGATACAGCTCATTGTAGTTTTCCCGCTTCGCCATCATGCCTCATCAATTCATAACAATATGATATTAATCCTAGCAGCCTTTGGCCTCTAATCAGCACTATTTCTGCTAACTATAATGACCGCATTACAACAACACACGGTACCTCTTATGCAAACATTCACCCAAAAACTGTCCGTTGCGCTGCTGCTATGCGCATCATTAAGTGGAGTGACAACAATGAGTTATGCAGAAACACGAAATCCTGCCGCCCCCGTTTCGATGGTGACAACCTGGGATAAGACCTTCGTCGAGAGCAATAAAGTCGACCACCGCAAGGTGACGTTCGAGAACCGATACGGGATCACCCTGGTCGGCGATCTGTACATTCCCAGGAACAGCGGCGACCAGAAGCTGGCGGCGATTGCCGTCAGTGGACCATTCGGTGCGGTTAAAGAACAATCCAGTGGTCTTTACGCCCAGACTCTGGCTGAACAGGGGTTCGTGACCCTGGCCTTCGACCCATCCTACACGGGTGAAAGCGGCGGCCAGCCGCGTAACGTTGCCTCCCCTGACATCAACACCGAAGACTTTAGCGCCGCAGTGGATTTCCTCGGATTACAGAAAGAAGTCGACCGTAACCGTATCGGCATTCTCGGGATCTGCGGCTGGGGCGGTATGGCGCTGAACGCGGCATCCATGGATACCCGCGTGAAGGCGGTCGCCACCAGCGTAATGTACGATATGAGCCGCGCGATGGGTCACGGCGTGGGCGACGGGAGAGATCGTTATTCAGCGGCCGATCGCCGGGCCGTGTTGCAGTATCTGAACGCGCAACGCTGGAAAGATGCTGAAAGCGGCACCTTCGCCCATGGCGGCCACGATATTTATGTCGATGAAAACGGTAAGGTAACGGCGGCCGGGCGTATTCTGCCGGAAGCATTACCCGCCGATCCGCATCCGGTACTGAAAGAGTTCTATGATTACTACCGTATGCCGCGCGGCTTCCATGCCCGTTCCGTAAACTCCACCGGCGCATGGACCGCGACCATGCCGTTGTCCTTTATGAATATGCCGCTGCTGAGCTATGCCGGGGAGATCACCATCCCAACGCTGATTGTGACCGGTGAAAACGCGCACTCACGTTATTTTGCGGAAGATGCGTTTAAAGCTGTCGGCAGCAAACAGAAGGAACTGGTGATTGTTCCCGGTGCGAATCACGTTGATCTCTACGATAACGTCGCAGGGAAAATCCCGTTCGCGCAGTTCGGGCAGTTTTTCAAAACCAGTCTGGATTAATTCTCTTAGCCCCCGGCAATCAGGGGGCTTATCTTCTCTTCGCCGTGAATTACACCTATGTCCACACTGAATCAAACCTCATCCCGTGATGCTGAGCGTGCACACTGGGGCGGTATTTTTGCCATGACCCTGTGCGTTTTTGTCCTCATTGCCTCGGAATTTATGCCCGTCAGCCTGCTCACGCCCCTCGCCAGAGATTTAGGGGTGACAGAGGGGACGGCTGGCCAGGGGATCGCCCTCTCTGGTGCGCTGGCTGTCCTGACCAGCCTTTTTCTTTCCCGGCTTGCCGGGAATATGAATCGCAAACATCTTCTTTCAGGCATGACCGTCCTGATGGCGCTGTCAGGGATCATTATCGCCTTCGCCCCAAACGCTTTGATGTATATGGCAGGCCGGGCGCTGATCGGCATCGCCATCGGCGGTTTCTGGTCGATGTCTGCTGCCACCGCCATTCGGCTGGTGCCTCAGCATCAGGTCTCTCGTGCGCTGGCGATTTTTAACGGCGGCAACGCGCTGGCGACGGTGGTCGCCGCCCCGCTGGGCAGTTATCTCGGCTCGACCATTGGCTGGCGCGGCGCGTTTCTTTGCCTGGTTCCCGTGGCGATTGTGGCGTTCATCTGGCAATATTTTAGCCTGCCCAACATGGGCGGGAACCAGCGGCCGTCGCCACGTAAAAGCGTATTTCGCCTGCTCCACCAGCCTGCGGTTTCGGTGGGTCTGATGGCGTGCGGCCTGTTCTTCATGGGACAGTTTGCGTTATTTACCTATGTGCGCCCCTTCCTCGAAACCGTCACCCACGTCAGTCCTTCCGGCTTATCGCTGATCCTGCTCACTATCGGTATCGCAGGTTTCATCGGCACGCTGATCGTGGCGCTGGTCCTGAATGCCGCGTTTTACCTCACCTTAATGGCCATACCGCTGCTTATGGCGCTGCTTGCAGGGGTATTAATGCTCACCGGGGACAGCCTGTGGATCGTGGCCCTGCTGTTAGGTTTCTGGGGAATGCTGGCAACTGCGGCCCCCACCGGCTGGTGGACGTGGATAGCCCGTACGTTACCGGAAGATGCCGAGGCTGGCGGCGGGCTAATGGTCGCGGTGATCCAACTCTCTATTGCGCTTGGCTCAACGGCGGGTGGCGTGGTGTTTGATACCTTTGGCTGGCAGAGCACCTTCGCTTTAAGCAGCATATTACTCCTGAGTGCAGGGGTGTTGACTTTTACGACGTCGCGCCATCGGAAATAAGGCATTATATTAACAGGGTTGTTTTATTTAATTACAAAACCTCGCTCACCTCCCATTGAAATAATAATTAAGCAATATCCTGGTCAGCCAGCGACATCGCTTTGTTAGCTTGAGCGTTCAGGCAAAGCTCAAACCGGAGGTATTCTTTGCTGATTAAATTAAAGAAAGAACGAACGCATCAGGAGGATCGTCGTCTTGCCCTCTGGCTGGCGACCTCCGCGGGACTGCTGAATGCCATTGCGCTGGGCGCGTTCGGTTTTTTTCCCTCGCATATGACGGGCAATACCTCGCAGCTATCCAGCGAAGTTTCCTCCACCGATCTCAGCGATATTCTTTTCTTTGGCGCTATTATTCTTTCGTTTGTCTCAGGCGCCATCGCTGCGCGGATTATTGTTATCTGGGGGATTATCCATAACGTCAGGCTGGTATTCAGCCAGGTTCTGTTTGTTGAAGGGCTATTACTGGCCGGGGTATCCCTGTACGAAATGTATTTTCACTCCTTCGCCACGAATCAGGAGATTATTATTTTCCTGTGCGGGTTGATGGGAATTCATAATTCCACCTCCACTCAACTATCCGGCGGTCGGGTGAGATCCACGCACATCACCGGCACGCTGACCGATGCGGGCATTTCGCTGGCCTCCGTTATGGTCGCCATGCTGCGCCGGGATTACTCCAAAGATACGGCCGCGCAAAAGAGTCAGCTCAAAACCCATTTAACTACCCTTTTCTCCTTTATCAGCGGCGGGATCGCGGGGCTGATCCTGTTCAGAGAGTTTGGATTCCACGCGATGCTGGCGCTGGGCCTGTTGCTGGTAATCGTCGCCGCCTTCTCTATCGTCCGCATCTCGTGGCGCGTACGCAAGGTGCGCGCCGCGCTCAGTCGACAAGTATAATCAGCACGCTTTATGTGACGTTGTCACGTAAGGCGTGCTTCTTTAAGACTATTCTGCCTGCCCACTGACAGCCCTTATGCCATAAGGCTTCACTCAGGTTGTCACTAATTTCATAGGGTTACTGATTTACCCCCTTCGCTGGAACCCTTCCGTTTCGCTTGCTATAGGTGAAGTACCCCTGCCGAAACATGGCATAACAACAGGCAACCGGTGGTTGCTATAACGCATGCGCACAGGGAGACACACCGCAATGCACCCATTACTTAAACGTTCGCTGCTTTTTGTCGGCGCGATTATCGTGGTTCTCGCTCTCCTCACCTGGGGAATTGGACTGGAGACGATTAAGGCGCGCCAGGTTGACCTGATTTACCTCGGGCAACAGCACCTGATTCTGGTCTTTTCATCCATGTTCTTTGCCCTGCTGGTGGGCATTCCAAGCGGTATTCTGCTGAGCCGTCCGGCCGCACGTGGTATCGCCGAATATGTGATGCAAATCTTTAACGTGGGCAACACCCTGCCGCCGCTGGCCGTTCTGGCGCTGGCGATGGTGGTGATTGGCATCGGTGATAAACCGGCCATTATCGCCCTCTTTCTGGCCTCTCTGCTGCCGATTGTGCGTAACACCTATGCCGGGCTGTGCTCTGTTCCCGCGTCGTTGCTGGAAGCGGCAAACGGTATCGGCATGACCAAATGGCAGCGCCTGCGTCAGGTTGAGATCCCTAACGCGTGGCCGGTGATGCTTTCCGGTATTCGCATTGCCACTGCAATTAACGTCGGTACCGCACCGCTGGCATTCCTGATTGGCGCCAGCAGCTACGGCGAGCTGATTTTCCCTGGGATCTATCTGAATGATTTTCCGACGCTGATCCTGGGCGCGGCGGCCACCGCCCTGTTCGCCCTGATTCTGGATACGCTGCTGGCGGCACTGGGCCGATTACTGAGCCCGCATCTCGCGCGATAATTATAACAAGGAGCTTCTATGAGACTGTTTTCCGGGCTGACGGCGCTATGCGCCGCCGCGCTCTTCACCAGCCAGGCGCTCGCCGCGCCGCTGATCCTGGCCACCAAGAGCTTTACCGAGCAGCACATTCTCTCGGCCATGACCGTGCAGTATCTGCAAAAGAAAGGGTTTCAGGTACAGCCTCAGACCAATATTGCAACGGTGATTTCCCGTAACGCGATGATCAACAAGCAGATTGATATGACCTGGGAGTATACCGGCACCTCGCTGATCATCTTCAACCACATCAACAAACGCATGTTGCCGCAGGAATCGTACGAGACGGTGAAACGCCTCGATGCGAAGCACGGTCTGGTGTGGCTTAAACCTGCCGATATGAACAATACCTATGCCTTTGCCATGCAGCGCAAGCGCGCCGAGGCTGAACATATCAATACCATGTCTGAGATGGTGGCAAAGATTGAGCAGATCCGTAAAACCGATCCGGATAACAACTGGCTGCTGGGCCTTGACCTGGAATTTGCCGGGCGCAGCGACGGGATGAAACCGTTGCAGGCGGCCTACAACATGGAGCTGGACCGCCCGCAGATCCGCCAGATGGATCCGGGTCTGGTCTATAACGCGGTGCGCGACGGGTTTGTCGATGCGGGGTTGATCTACACCACCGACGGGCGCGTAAAGGGCTTCGATCTTAAAGTGCTGGAAGATGATAAAGGCTTCTTCCCGAGTTACGCCGTGACGCCAGTTGTTCGAAAAGACACGCTGGAGGCTAATCCGGGGCTGGAGGAGGCGCTGAACACCCTATCAGCCCAGCTCAATAACGACGTTATCACCGAACTGAATAAGAAGGTGGATATCGATCATCAGTCACCGCAGCAGGTCGCCCGTGATTTCCTGCGTAGCAAACAGTTGCTGTAGGAGGCGCTATGGAGACGATTCACTATATTCTCGACAACTGGGACTATCTCTTAACCCTGACGCTGCAACACCTGTGGCTGGTGGCGCTCGCCGTGGGCCTGGCGATTATTATTGGCGTGCCGCTGGGCATTTTAATTGTCCGCCATAAATGGCTGGCAACGCCGGTGCTGGGGATTGCCACCATTGTGCTCACCATCCCGTCAATTGCGCTTTTCGGCCTGATGATCCCGCTCTTTTCGCTGATCGGTCAGGGCATTGGCGCCCTGCCCGCGATTACGGCAGTGTTCCTCTATTCGCTGCTGCCGATTGTGCGTAACACCCACACGGCGCTCGACAGCCTGCCGCCGGGCCTGCGTGAAGCGGGACGCGGCATCGGCATGACCTTCTGGCAGCGTCTGCGCTGGGTGGAAATCCCGATGGCGTTGCCGGTGATTTTTGGCGGCATCCGCACCGCCGTGGTGATGAACATCGGCGTCATGGCGATTGCCGCCGTGATCGGCGCGGGCGGGCTGGGCCTGCTGCTGCTTAACGGTATTGGCGGGAGTGATATTCGTATGTTGATTGCGGGCGCGCTGATGATTTGTCTTTTAGCGATTGTGCTCGACTGGTTGCTGCACCGTTTGCAGGTGGTACTGACTCCGAAGGGGATTCGATAATGATAAAACTGGAAAACCTCACCAAACAATTTTCACAGAAACACGGCCAGACGTTTAAGGCCGTCGACAACGTCAACCTGAACGTGCCTGAAGGGGAAATGTGCGTGCTGCTCGGCCCGTCCGGCTGCGGGAAAACCACTACCCTGAAGATGATCAACCGTCTCATTACGCCAAGCAGCGGGACGATCCTGATTAACGGCGAAGACACCAGCGGAATGGACACCGTGACCCTGCGTCGCAACATTGGCTACGTGATCCAGCAAATTGGCCTGTTCCCCAACATGACCATCGAAGAGAACATTACCGTCGTGCCGCGCATGCTGGGCTGGGATAAAGCGCGCTGTAAATCCCGTGCCGAAGAGCTGATGGATATGGTGGCAATGGATCCGCATAAATTCCTTCACCGCTATCCGCGCGAAATGTCCGGCGGTCAGCAGCAGCGTATCGGCGTCATCCGCGCGCTGGCAGCGGATCCTCCGGTCCTGCTGATGGATGAACCGTTCGGCGCGGTCGACCCGATTAACCGTGAGGTGATCCAGAACCAGTTCCTGGAGATGCAGCGCAAGCTGAAAAAGACCGTGATGCTGGTGAGCCACGATATTGACGAAGCGCTGAAGCTGGGCGACCGTATTGCCGTCTTCCGTCAGGGACGTATCGTGCAGTGCGCCAGCCCGGACGAGCTGCTGGCGAAACCCGCGAATGAGTTTGTTGGCTCGTTTGTTGGTCAGGACCGGACGTTGAAACGCCTGCTGCTGGTATCGGCGGGCGACGTCACCGACCAGCAGCCGACGATTACGGTACGCGAATCGACGCCGTTGCCGGAGGCCTTCGCCACCATGGATGACAACGATATTCGCGCCATTACCGTGGTTGATGAGCACGGCAAACCGCTCGGCTTTGTGAAGCGCCGCGAAGCGCGTAACGCCAGCGGCAGCTGCGGGGATATTCTGCATCCGTTCCGCATGACCGGTAAGGCCGAGGATAACCTGCGCGTGGTGCTTTCTCGCCTGTATGAGAGCAACACCAGCTGGATGCCGATTGTGGACGAGGACGGACGCTATAACGGCGAAATATCCCAGGATTATATTGCGGAGTATTTGAGCTCAGGGCGTACGCGCCGGGCGTTGAATATTCATAGCGAGAGTTAAGCATTCAGGCCGGGTACTGCCCGGCCTTTTTCCGCACGCATACCTTTTGCTAACCTCCCGATTTACCGCCACAATATTGTATCGTCCCCGTTAAATCACGACTTCATGCAACGTCTTCACGCTTACCCCGACATCCGAGCGATGTTTCGTCGTCTCCTGATTGCTACCGTCACCGGCGTGCTGGCGGCGCTGGCCGTTGCGGTGTTCCGCCACAGCATGTATCTGCTGGAGTGGCTATTTCTCAGCAACGAAAGCGGAAGTCTGGTGAACGCCGCAGCCGCGTTATCGCCCTGGCGGCGGGCGCTGACGCCTGCGCTGGGTGGTCTGGCCGCGGGAATGCTACTGTGGGGATGGCAGCGCATGACGGCACAACGTCCCCACGCCCCCACCGATTATATGGAAGCGCTTGAGACGGGTGACGGCCAGTTTGATTACGGCGCCAGCCTGGTGAAATCCCTCGCGTCGTTGCTGGTGGTCGCCAGCGGCAGCGCCATCGGCCGTGAAGGCGCCATGATCCTGCTTGCCGCCCTCGCCGCCTCCTTTTTTGCACAACGTTGTACGCCGAAATCCGAATGGAAACTGTGGATCGCCTGCGGTGCCGCCGCCGGGATGGCCAGCGCCTATCATGCGCCGCTGGCGGGCAGCCTGTTTATCGCAGAGATCCTGTTTGGCACGCTGATGCTGGCCTCCCTCGGCCCGGTGGTGATTGCTGCTGTAGTGGCCCTGCTGACCACGCGCCTGTTAAGTCCCGGCGCGAATACGCTATATGATGTCCATCTCAGCGAGATGCTTACGGCGGTGGATTATTTCCTGATCGTTGGCGTGGGTCTGCTGGCTGGCGTTTGCGGCCCGCTGCTGATGTGGCTGATGGCGGCCAGCCACAGGCTGTTTCTGCGTCTCAAACTTTCACCGCCGTGGCAGCTGGCGCTGGGTGGTCTGATCGTAGGGCTGCTGTCGCTGCTGACGCCGAAGGTATGGGGGAATGGCTATAGCGTGGTTCAGGCGTTTTTGCAGTCGCCGCCGCTGCTGTCGGTGATTGCTGGCGTCTTTATTTGCAAACTGCTGGCGGTGCTGGCAAGCAGCGGGTCCGGCGCGCCGGGAGGCGTGTTCACGCCAACCTTGTTCGTCGGTATGGCAACGGGAATGCTGTTTGCGCAGATCTTTGCGCTGTGGTTTCCTGGCTCTGAGACGGCGATCCTGCTCGGGCTGGCGGGTATGGCGACGCTGCTCGCCGCCACAACGCATGCGCCAATCATGTCGGCCTTGATGGTATGTGAGATGACCGGGCAGTATTTTTTACTTCCCGGTTTGCTGGTTGCCTGTGTTGTGGCGTCGGTATTGTCGAGAACGCTACGCCACGACTCGATCTACGGCCAGCATACCGCCGAAAGCCGAGAGATCGATGTAGTGCGCTAATTCGCGCTGCTCGGCGCGGGGCAGATAAGGCAGTTCGCCCACCAGCGGGCCAGGCAGCTTTTTGCTCAGCACATCGATGATTTCAGCGTAGTGCGCAAGGCCCGGGTTAATACGGTTCGCCACCCAACCAATCAGCGGCAGGCCGTCATTAGCGATAGCCTGCGCCGTCAGCAAGGCATGGTTGATGCACCCTTCCTGAATGCCCACGACCATAATCACCGGCAACTGCTCCTGCACCACCCATTCGGAAAGGGGACGTAAATCGTTCATCAGGCTGCGCCAGCCGCCGGTCCCTTCAACGACCACGTGGTCAACCTTTTCACTCAGATTTGCCAGACCATCAGAAAGCAGGCTGTAGTTGATAAGCCCACTGTGAGCGACGCTGCTTTCCTCTTCGCTTAAGGCGATAGGATTAACGGCATCATAAGGCAGTTCCAGAGACGAGACGCTTTGCAGAACCAGGGCATCCTTATTGCGCAGCCCTTCTGGCGTCTCTTTACTGCCTTTTGCAACCGGCTTGTATCCTGCAACGCGTTTACCGCTTGCCGCCAGGGCCTGGAGTAACGCGCGGGATACGACTGTCTTCCCGACAGACGTATCCGTACCAGTAATAAAGAAACGCTTAAGCATGACTCATTCCACCTCTTGGGTATGCTTCAAAATATAAACCAGGTAAATAATTCAGTGGGGAAAGTCTACGGGATGCGTGCGCTACCCGGCTTGAGATAGCGCAATTTTTCGTACATCTCTGGAAAAGAGTTAGCCCTGTAGCAAACGAATCAGTAACGAGCCGTTGTACATCGCATCTTTTACCAGCGCGGCGCCGGCCATCGTACCCTGGTTGGAAAATTGCGTACTTTCGACCACGATGTTTTTACTGTACGCGGGAAGCGCCTGCTGATTGATGCAGGCGGAAATCGCCGGAAAGAGGATATCCGCAGCCTGGCTGAGCGGGGAGCCGATCAGTATTTTTTGCGGGTTAAACAGGTTCACCATAATGGCCAGAATGCGCCCGACATTATTGCCCACGCCGGTAATAATGTCCTTCGCCAGCAGATCGCCCTGCCTTGCCGCAGCGCACAGTGCCTCGACGCTTAACGGTTGACCGTGCAGCGTGGAGCTCATCGACTGGCTGAGCCGCACCTGCGCCAGCTCCAGCACGCTTTCGACGCTGGCAATCGTCTCCAGACAGCCATGGTTACCGCAGTAGCAGCGTTTTCCGTACGGATCGACCTGCGTATGGCCGATCTCCACCAGGCTACTGCTGCCAGCATGCAACAGACGCCCGTCGGTGATCACACCTGCGCCAACGTTATGATCAATCACCACCTGAATTACGTCGCGCGCGCCCCGGGAGGCACCAAACAATGCCTCCGCCATCGTCCAGGCGCTGATATCATGCTGAATGTAGACCGGCACACCGGTGTGGTTTTCCAGCACGTCGCCCAGCGGCATCTCTTTGACGTTTTCATAAAACGGCATGCGGTGCACAATGCCATTTTCGGTATCAATAATTCCCGGCAGGGTGATCGCAATCGCCGTTAAACGTTCAAGACGCTGCTGGTGACGAATAAAGAACTGGTCGATGTGGGTCAGAATGGCATCGAGAAGTGGTTGCTCTGCATTAAGCGGGAGTTCCAGCCGGTCCTCCACCACCAGCTTGCTGCTGAGGTCGCGCAGCGCGAGGAAGATTTCCCCGCGGCTAATCCGCAGCGACAGGTAGTGCCAGGCTTCCGTTTCCACCACCAGCCCTACCGCCGGACGGCCACGGCTGCCCGGCTCCTGAATTTCTGTTTCCTGAACCAGATGGGCTTCCAGCATTTCGCGGACAATCTTGGTAATACTGGCGGGTGCCAGTTGTGCCAGGCGCGAAAGATCGATACGCGAAACCGGACCAAGCTGATCAATCAGGCGATAAACGGCACCCGCGTTGGTCTGCTTGATCTGATCGATATGCCCTGGCTGACTATCAGCAACCACCTCGTACTCCCTTATTTTCGAGCTTCGAAATAAACTGAGGGCTATGGTGAAGCACTTCAATGGCTGACGTCAAATTTTTACTTAGCCATGTGATTTACTGCACATTTTCGCCCACTTTTCCCTATAAATAATGCCCGCGAGAAGCGGTAATTAATTGTTCTTTGAAACGCTGTGCCGCATGGCTCTGTTCATGATGTTTAGACCACACCAGCCACATCTCTGAGACTGCATCCTGCTCGGCTATCTTCACCCAGCGCATTTCCGCCAGTTGTACCCGTTTAAATGAGGCCGGGAGAATCGATACGCCAAGCCCTGCGGCAACGAGACCAATGATCGTCATGGCTTCCCCCACCTCCTGCGCGATAGTCGGGACAAGGCCATATCGCCGCATCAGACCAAGAATATCGTCATACAACCCGGTACCCACCTGTGGGTCAAAAAAGACAAACGGCTCTTTCGCAAGTTCAGCCAGCGAGACGCTGTGCTGCGCGGCGAGCGGATGATCCCGGGGGATCATCGCCATCAGCGGTTCGCGGAGGATCACCTGCCACGCCAGGGTATCAGGCAACTGCGTGTTACGCATCAGCCCCAGGTCGAGCGATCCTTCGTTAAGCGGCGATATCTGCTCCCGGGTATTTATTTCGCGCGTCTGAATATGCACATCCGGAAAGTTACGGCGAAACGAGGATAGCGTTTGTGAAACAGCGCTGATAAAGGGGGCCGATGAGGTAAACCCGATGCGCAGCTCCCCCGTCTCCCCAAGATAAAGCCGTTCCGCTCTGGCGGCGGCGTCCTCCACCATACTCAGGATCTGCCGGCTATCGGCGAGAAACTGTTTTCCCGCCGCCGTCAGGCTCACGCTGCGGTTGGTTCGCGCCAGCAGACGCGCCCCGACCTGCTGCTCCAGGATCTGGATCTGCTGGCTTAGCGGTGGCTGAGAGATATTCAGCCTTGCCGCCGCACGACCAAAATGCAGCTCTTCGGCGACGGCGACAAAATAGCGCAGATGGCGCAGCTCGATATTCATATTTTTAAAGTATCATTTGAGATTATTAATATATTAGACAGAATATTTACATTTTCCTACCCTAATCTTGTGGTCATACCCGTCACCAGAAACCACGGGGATGTTTAAGCAAGGATTATGTGTGAGCCGTACAACGACCGTTGATATCGCGCCGGCCAGCGACATTGATGATTTACCCGCAGCACCGCAGCCGGTTCAGTTTATTAAACGTGGTACCCCCCAGTTTATGCGCGTCACGCTGGCGCTCTTCTCAGCGGGTCTCGCCACTTTTGCCCTGCTCTACTGCGTTCAGCCGATCCTGCCGGTCCTGTCGCATGAATTTGGCGTGTCGCCAGCCAGCAGCAGTATTTCGCTCTCCATTTCAACCGGGATGCTGGCGATCGGTCTGCTGTTCACCGGGCCACTTTCGGATGCCATCGGACGTAAGCAGGTCATGGTAACGGCGTTAATGCTGGCCTCCGTGTGTACCTTGCTGTCCACCATGATGACCAGCTGGCACGGCATTCTGGTCATGCGCGCGCTGATTGGGTTATCCCTGAGCGGCGTGGCGGCGGTCGGGATGACCTATCTCAGCGAGGAGATCCACCCGAGCTTCGTGGCCTTCTCCATGGGGCTGTACATTAGCGGGAACTCTATCGGCGGGATGAGCGGACGCCTGCTCAGCGGTGTGTTTACTGATTTCTTTAACTGGCGCATTGCGCTGGCCGTTATCGGCTGCTTCGCCCTCGCTTCGGCGCTGATGTTCTGGAAAATCCTGCCGGAATCGCGCCATTTCCGCCCGACCTCCCTGCGTCCGAAAACGTTATTTATCAACTTTCGTCTGCACTGGCGCGATCAAGGGCTGCCCCGTTTGTTCCTGACCGGTTTCCTGCTGATGGGCTCGTTCGTGACGCTGTTTAATTACATCGGCTATCGTCTGATGCTTTCACCGTGGCATCTTAGCCAGGCATTGGTGGGTTTGCTCTCTGTGGCATATCTCACCGGGACATGGAGTTCGCCAAAAGCGGGCGCTATGACCGCGCGCTTCGGTCGAGGTCCGGTGATGCTGGTTTCCACCGCCGTGATGCTGTTCGGACTGCTGATGACGCTTTTCTCTTCCCTGTGGCTGATTTTTGCCGGAATGCTGCTCTTCTCTGCGGGCTTCTTTGCCGCGCATTCCGTTGCCAGCAGCTGGATTGGCCCACGCGCGCGCCGCGCCAAAGGTCAGGCTTCGTCACTGTATCTGTTCAGTTACTATCTCGGTTCCAGCATAGCCGGTACGCTCGGCGGGGTGTTCTGGCATAACTACGGCTGGAACGGCGTGGGCGGATTTATCGCGCTGATGTTGTGCGCGGCACTGCTGGTGGGCGCGAGCCTGCATAAACGACTGCATTAACATTCAGCCCTCTTCGTGTTTAAATCGAGCCGATGCTAATTTTTGTCATCGGCTGATTCAGACACGAGGACTTCATGAAAAACAATAACTATCAACAACTCACCCGCACCTTCCAGCGCCTCTCCCGCTTCTCGCACCTCTCCTCCATCGCCAGCTGGGACATGTTCACCATGATGCCGCCAGGCGGCAGCGCCGCGCGCGGTGAAGCGCTGGCGGAGATGAGCGTCCTGCAACATCAGATCCTGACCGATAAAAAAGTGGGTGAATGGCTGGCGGCGGCGGCAGACGAAGATCTGAATGACGTTGAGCAAGCCAACCTGCGTGAAATGACACGCCACTACCAGCAGGCCACTTTACTGCCGGAATCGCTGGTGGAGGCCAAATCGCTGGCGGGCAGCAGGTGTGAACACGCGTGGCGCACTCAGCGTCCGGCCAACGACTGGCAGGGCTTTTCAGCCAACCTGAAAGAGGTGGTGAAACTCAGTCGTGAAGAGGCCCGCCTGCGCGCTGAGGCTAAAGGCTGCACGCCTTACGACGCGCTGCTGGATATCTTTGAACCCGACATGACCAGCGCTCGCCTGGATGTGCTGTTCGGCGATCTGAAGTCCTGGCTGCCGGAGCTGCTGGCAAAGGTTGTGGAAAAACAGGCTCAACGATCGTTCGTTCCGCCACAGGGTCCCTTCCCGACCGCCACGCAGCGCGAGCTGGGCCTGGAAGCGATGAAAATGCTTGGCTTCGATTTTAACGGCGGTCGTCTGGACGTTAGCGCCCACCCGTTCTGCGGCGGCGTGCCGGAAGATGTGCGTATCACCACGCGTTACGATGAAGATGAACTGCTCAGCGCGCTTTTCGGCGTGATCCACGAAACCGGACATGCCCGCTACGAGCAAAACCTTCCGCGAGCGTGGGCCGGCCAGCCCGTTGCGCTGGCGCGCTCTACGGCGATCCATGAATCCCAGAGCTTGTTCTTTGAAATGCAGCTGGGCCGCAGCGACGCTTTCCTGAAGCATCTGCTTCCGGCGGTTCATGCCCGTTTCGGTAGCCAGGCGGCATTCAGCGAAGAGAATTTTATTGCCTGGAACCAGCGCGTGAAGCCGGGCTACATCCGCGTTGATGCGGATGAAGTGAGCTATCCGGCGCATGTGGTGCTGCGCTATGAGATCGAGCGCGCGCTAATCAATGGCGAAATTGAAGTCGATGATATTCCCGCGTTATGGGATGAGAAAATGCAGGCGTGGCTTGGGTTATCCACCAAAGATAACTACCGCAACGGCTGTATGCAGGATATCCACTGGACCGACGGCGGTTTTGGCTACTTCCCGTCTTACACGCTGGGGGCAATGTATGCGGCACAGCTGTTCCATGCCGCCAAAACTGCGCTGCCCGGGTTGCAGGCATCCATTGCCGGGGGCGATTTCTCGGCGCTGTTTGACTGGCTGCGTCAGAATATCTGGCAGCACGGCAGCCGTTTCAGCACGTCGCAGCTCATCACCCAGGCCACGGGTGAAGATCTGAATATCCGCTACTTCCGCGAACACCTGACGTCCCGCTACCTGTAACCGAACGCGCCGGGGGTCCACCCTGGCGTTGTACATATGGTTACACGCCGATACCAATCACTCACGGAAACCCCGAATTTACAGGGATATAGTTATTTCAACGGCCCCGCAGTGGGGTTAAATGAGAAACCAAATTCGAGGGTATGAAAATGAAAAAAGTATTAGCTCTGGTTGTTGCCGCTGCTATGGGTCTGTCTTCCGCTGCATTCGCGGCTGAAACTACCGCCACCGCAGCGCCTGCGGCATCCACCGCTGCTCCGGCCAAAACGGTTCACCATAAAAAACATCACAAAGCGGCTAAACCAGCGGCAGAACAGAAAGCGCAGGCCGCGAAAAAGCACCATAAAAAAGCGGCAAAACCTGCGGTAGAGCAGAAAGCCCAGGCGGCTAAAAAGCATCACAAAAAAGCAGCAAAACACGAAGCGGCTAAACCTGCTGCACAGCCAGCAGCGTAAGAGTGCAAGCTTAACCGTGCCCTTCGGGGCACGTTGGTAAACCGGCGCTGAACGGGTTTGCGGTCAGCGCCGTTTTTTTATCCGGAGGGCGTATGCTGCGGCGCTATCGGTTTGAGTTCATTCTTATCCTGCTAATTTTATGCGCGCTCATCGCCAGCCACTTTTATCTTTCCTGAATGTAGCACGCTGATTTTACTCCCACTTTCTCGCCGTCGCGTCTATAGTATTTTCATAGGGTTCACTTTTAATAATCATAATTACCCCCACCAGAGTGTGATATGCGTAAATCTGTTGTGTTGTTACTGGGAACGTTTAGCCTTTTTGCTGGCTTTTCACATGCGGATGATGGCGACGATGACGCCATTAGCGCCAAAGAGGTAAAGACGCTGTTTTTTGGTCATGACGATCGTACGCGTGTCACCGATCCTACCGAATCGCCCTGGGATGCCATCGGGCAACTGGAAACCGCCAGCGGCAATTTATGTACCGCGACCCTCATTACGCCACGCCTTGCGCTGACGGCGGGTCATTGCCTGTTAATGCCGCCTGAAGGCAAACCGGATAAAGCGATCGCCCTGCGCTTTGTGTCGCAAAAAGGAATATGGCGCTACGAAATTCACGGTATTGAGGGGCGGGTGGATCCGTCGCTTGGCAAACGCCTGAAACCGGATGGCGATGGCTGGATTGTGCCGCCCGGGGCGGCCTCCTGGGATTTCGGGCTGATCGTTTTACGTTATCCGCCGTCCGGGATCACCCCGCTGCCGCTCTTTGATGGCGATAAAGCCGCGCTCACCGCCGCCCTGAAAGCCGCCGATCGAAAAGTGACGCAGTCAGGCTACCCTGTTGATCACCTCGATTCGCTGTACACCCATACGGACTGCGTGGTGACGGGCTGGGCGCAAAACAGCGTACTGTCGCATCAGTGCGATACGCTACCGGGTGATAGCGGATCGCCCCTGATGTTAAAAACCGATAACGGCTGGCAGCTGATTGGCGTTCAGAGTTCTGCGCCAGCGGCGAAAGACCGCTGGCGCGCCGATAACCGGGCGTTGTCGGTGACCGGTTTTCGCGACCGGCTGGAAGCCCTGGCGCAGCAGTAGGTCACTCAGGCCAGTTTAATCATGATCATACCGGCGAGCAGTAATACCAGCCCTATCCAGCCTTTATTGTTTAAACGCTGCCCGAACATAATCCAGCCTGCCGCCAGGGTGGCGGCAATACCGAAGCCCCCCCACAGCGCATAGGCCACGGACAGATCGATGCCTTTCACCGCCTGTGACAGGGCGCTAAACGCCCCCAGAACCGCGGCAATCGATAACAGGCCGTAGGCTTTACGACGAAAACCGTCGGAGAACTTCAGAAAGACGTTGGCAATAATTTCCAGAACGATGGCGAAAGCCAGCCAGGCCGCGTGGATCCATTCAAACTGCTGCATGGGTCTGCTCCTTCTGCTGTTTTGCCGGTTTGCGTGTACCCGATTTAATCAGCACGATACCTGCGACCAGGGTCGTCAGCCCGGCAATTTTCATTGTCGTCAGGGTTTCATCAAATAACATGACGCTAAACAGCGTAATCAATAAAATACCAATACCTTCCCACAATGCGTATGCCACGCCCAGCGCGATTTTTTTAACCGCAAAAGAGAGGAAAATATAGGAAAGCGTAATCATGACCAGCATCAAAATAAAACCGGTGCTGCCCTCACTCACGCTTGCCCATTTCATCGACAAGGTGCCGGTAATTTCAGCGACGATCGCCAGAGCTAATAAAATCCAGTAAAACATGTTTTTTCTCCTGCTTGAGAATATAATCCATCGAGGCTCGCTGCGGACAGCAAACCAAAAAATTGGGAATTAAATCAGTTAGCTAAGCGCATAGCGCCAGCTCAGGCAGAAGACGTGACTATAGCGCGGAACGCCAGTGTTGCTCACCAGAAAGCAGGCAGAGGGAGGTTGAAAACAGAGCAGAGTTGTTTGAAAAATACGTCCTGAACAAATTGTCCATAAAATTACAATTATCCGCGGTGTTGCTTCTCGTCTTTGCGGATGAAAATTGTCCTCGGTAGTTGAACACGCCTGATTTGTATCATAAGCCAGGAATTTACTCAAAGCCTTTTCATTTCTTTACCCAGTCTGTTTGATTTTGGTTAGTTTTTTTAATCCGCTTTCCCCTCTATTATAAATAAAAAACTGTTCAGGAACGTCCATGGCCAAACCTATTATCACCCTCAACGGGCTTAAGATCGTCATCATGCTGGGCATGCTGGTGATCATTCTGACCGGCGTTCGTTTTGCGGCCGATATCATCGTGCCTTTTATCCTGGCGCTTTTTATCGCGGTGATCCTCAATCCGCTAGTGCAGCGAATGGTGCGGCTACGCATCCCGCGTGTGCTGGCGATAAGCCTGCTTATCAGTATTATTATCGTTGCGATGGTGCTGTTAGTCGCCTATCTGGGAACCTCCCTGAACGAGCTGGCGCGGACGCTACCGACATACCGCTCTTCCCTGGCGACCCCGCTGCTGCAAATTGAACCCTGGCTGCAACGCGCGGGTATCGAAGTCTCGGTTGAGGAACTGCTTAAATATATCGATCCGAATGCCGCCATGACGATTGTCACCAGCCTGCTGGCACAACTCTCCAACGCCATGACCTCGATTTTCCTGCTGTTCCTGACGGTTGTGTTTATGCTGCTGGAAGTTCCACAGCTGCCTGCAAAGCTCCAGCACATCATGGTGCGTCCGGTAGAGGGAATGGGCGCCATTCAGCGCGCGCTCGACAGCGTTTCACGCTATCTGGTGCTGAAAACGGCCATCAGCCTGGTGACGGGATTAGTGGTCTGGGGGATGCTCGCCGCGCTGGATGTGCGTTTTGCCTTTGTCTGGGGGCTGCTGGCCTTTGCGCTCAACTATATTCCTAACATCGGCTCCGTGCTGGCGGCGATCCCCCCTATCCTTCAGGTGCTGGTTTTCAGCGGTTTGTATGATGCCCTGATTCTGCTGGCAGGCTATCTGGTGATTAACCTTGTCTTCGGGAACATTCTCGAACCACGGATCATGGGACGCGGGCTGGGGCTTTCAACCCTTGTTGTATTCCTGTCCCTGATTTTCTGGGGCTGGCTGCTCGGGCCTGTCGGCATGCTGCTCTCCGTTCCGCTGACAATTATTGTCAAAATTGGCCTGGAGCAGACCGCCGGTGGACAAAGTATCGCTGTACTGCTGAGCGACATGAGCCATAAGGCCGATTAATTGTCCATCGACAGCATGGGCTTACCCGTTCTTCCCGCTTCGCGATAGTTGCCCACTGCCCGCTGCCATTCCGACAGCGGGTAGAGGGTGACATCGCTGCACTGGCTGGCGCGCAGTTTAGGCCAGATGCGCCGAAACTCCGCCTGCCACGCCTCAGCGCTCAGCGCGTCCAGATAGTTACGAATGTGAAACCACGCCACGCGCGGCAACGGCCGCTGCTGCCGGAAGGTCTGCCCGGAGAGTAGCCCGTAGCAGACAAAGGTGCCGGTTTCGGGCGTCACGCTCAGGATCGTCTCCGCCAGACTGCCGCCCGTGGCGTCGTACACCACCTCCGCTTGCGCGGCGGCAGCGTTGACGGCGGTCGTATCATGTTGCGCAATCGGGACGATCCCCATTTCAGCCAGACGTTGAGCGTGCACGGGCGAGCGATGGATCCCGTAAACCGCCTCTGCGCCCGCCTGGCGTGCCCATTGCCCGAGCAGAACGGCGCAGTCAGAACCGGCAGCGGTGAGCAGCACCGTTTTCCCGACCGGAGGATAGCGGTCCAGCATCATCTGTGCGGCAAGCGGGTTGATATACGCCCGCGCGGCAAGTAGCGAGTCGACGTCGTCCGGGACGGGAACCGCATACGCCGCCGGGCAGTCGACATAGCGCTGCCAGGTTCCCTGCCCCCGTAACGGCAGGACCCGCTTGCCCAGCAGCGCCGGATAAGCGGCGGGCGTTTCGGTCACTATTCCGACCCCTTCATAACCGGCTATCGCAGGCAGCGGCGTGCGATGGCGATATGCTCCGGTGATGGGGATGAGATCGGAGGCGTTCACCGGGGAAAAAAGCATGCGCACACGTATCTCTCCCGGCTGTCGCGGCGACAATGGTGTAGTTTCCGCTTGCAGTACCGATTCAGGCTCACCAAACCGGCGATACCAGAGGGCCAGATTAAGCATTGCGATCGCGCCATCCCATTTCCGGTGCGACATGTTTCAGGATGGACTCGATCACATGTGCGTTGTATTCCACGCCCAGCTGATTCGGCACGGTAAGTAACAGCGTATCCGCTTCCGCGATCGCTTCATCCTTTTTCAACTGTTCAATCAGCTTGTCTGGCTCTGCGGCATAGCTGCGTCCGAAAATGGCCCGCGTTTTCTCATCCAGATAGCCCACGCTGTCGCTTTCATTGCGGCTTGAACCGAAATACATCCGGTCGCGATCGTCCATCAGGGCAAAAATACTGCGGCTGACCGAAACGCGTGGCTGACGGGTATGCCCTGCCTCAGCCCAGGCCTGTCGGTAGGCACGGATCTGTTTTGCCTGCTGAATATGGAACGGCTCGCCGGTTTCATCATCTTTCAGCGTTGAGCTTTGCAGGTTCATCCCCAGTGTTGCCGCCCATACTGCCGTTGCATTAGAGCCAGCCCCCCACCAGATACGATCGCGTAAGCCTTCTGAATGCGGCTCCAGACGCAATAATCCCGGCGGGTTTGGGAACATCGGCTGTGGGTTAGGCTTTGCAAACCCTTCACCGCGTAATACATCAAGCAGTACCTCAGTGTGGCGGCGCGCCATATCAGATTCGTTTTCCCCTTCCTGCGGCACGTAACCAAAATAACGCCAGCCATCAATCACCTGCTCCGGGGAACCCCGGCTGATACCAAGCTGTAATCGCCCGCCGGAGATGAGATCTGCCGCGCCAGCATCTTCCGCCATATACAGCGGATTTTCATACCGCATGTCGATCACGCCCGTCCCGATTTCGATGCGTTTGGTTTTCGCGCCTATTGCAGCCAGCAAGGGGAATGGCGAACTGAGCTGGCGGGCAAAGTGATGCACACGGAAATAAGCCCCGTCCGCGCCCAGCTCTTCGGCGGCGACCGCCAGATCGATGGACTGTAGCAGCGTGTCAGCCGCGGTTCGCGTGCCGGACTGAGGTGACGGCGTCCAGTGACCAAACGACAAAAATCCGATCTTTTTCATAGTGGAGTATCCTGATAAAGCATTGCGTTATCCCTACTCTACGCATTAACGGATGAGAATAAATGGTGATTATTTAACGGAATGCTTCAAATAAACTGACAGAAATACGCAAATCGCACGCTGCCTTCCCGCAGAGGAGGCATTCTCCTGACATCTCATAATGGGATATAGTGTGAACTATTCTCTTTTTAACAGGTAACATCAGCAATGGCTCTGATCCCCAAAAACTACGCACGGCTGGAAAGCGGCTACCGTGAAAAAGCGCTAAAAATCTACCCCTGGGTTTGTGGACGCTGCTCGCGTGAGTTTGTTTATTCAAATCTTCGTGAACTCACGGTTCACCATATCGACCACGATCACACCAATAACCCGGAAGATGGCAGTAACTGGGAGCTGTTGTGCCTGTTTTGTCACGATCACGAACACTCAAAGTACACCGAAGCGGATCAGTATGGCACCACCGTTGTCGCGGGTGAGGATGCGCAAAAAGACGTGGGTGTCGCCACGTTTAACCCCTTTGCCGATCTCAAGGCGATGATGAACAAGAAGAAGTAATTTCGACGGCTTCACTGCCCATACCTGTCGTATGGGCAGTCAGAAAGCCACATATGTTGTATTCCAGTCACAGGTTGAACAATGACAAGGCTTTAATATCTGCCTCAGGGTTCACGCGTTTTACTGCCTCTAAAAACGCAGCGAAGTTTTGATTAAACACCGTCAGATTATTATAAAATTGCACCTGTTTTTCACGGGTTCCCTCAAGATAAGTCACAGACCAGATCCGCCTGTTATTTATCACTATCGAGCCTGGTTTAATTTTTATGATAGTCGCCAGCTCAATTTTACGGGTGCTGCTCTTTATAACCTCGTATAAATACTGCTCATCATAAAAGTAGGTTTTACCTGACGAGCCGCCAAACCAGACAGGATGGGTTGAGATTTTTTTCATTCCCCGGCTATCGGCAACGATGCGCGTTGGATGCCGAATACGCCTGACGAAAAAGCGTATCAGCATAATCAGTGCCACAAAAGACAGCACCACAAAAAGAACGTTAATGCTCTCCCGCATATTTCGTTACCTGACATGCATAGTTATAAGTGAAGAAGTATACCCAAATAGTCTGGTCGTGATAATTACCCTTCTACGCCCGTACGCCATGATGCCTTGTTACCCTTGATCTTTGCTATCGATATACAATACTGTATATAAATACAGTATTGATTGACGGTGATCATCATGCAGTTTTTCACGCCATCAGAGCGACGCCGGAGCGTGGCCCTTCCCCTATTCAATGACCCTGTTCCTTACGTTCTGAATGAACGTATAAGCGCGCCCACGAAGGCTCGCGGCGTAGTGACCTGTATCGCGACATCTGCGAGCTGACCATGTTTGCACTGTGTGATGTGAACGCTTTCTATGCTTCCTGTGAAACGGTTTTTCGCCCGGACCTGAAGGGACGACCGGTGGTCGTGTTGTCCAATAACGATGGGTGCGTCATCTCTCGCTCCGCTGAAGCCAAACCCTTTGTGAAAATGGGTGAACCGTACTTCAAACAGAAAGATCTCTTCAGGCATCATGGCGTGGTTTGTTTCAGCAGTAATTATGAACTTTACGCGGATATGTCCAACCGGGTAATGAACACGCTTGAAGAGATGTCGCCTCGTAGCGAAATATACTCAATTGATGAGATCTTTTGCGATCTTACCGGCGTGCGTAATTGTCGCGATCTTTCCGATTTTGGGCATGAAATGAGAGCGACCGTACTGCAACGCACCCATCTGACCGTCGGAGTGGGCATCGCACCCACAAAGACGCTGGCGAAACTGGCAAATCATGCGGCGAAACGCTGGCAGCGCCAGACGGGAGGCGTTGTTGATTTATCCAATGTGGATCGTCAGAGAAAGCTGATGGCGGCGCTACCCGTCGAAGACGTTTGGGGTGTAGGACGTCGCATAGCGAAGAAGCTTGAGATGATGGGGATTAAGACCGTCCTGCAACTGGCAGACACCGATATCCGGTTCATAAGAAAACATTTCAATGTCGTGCTGGAGAGAACGGTGCGTGAATTACGGGGCGAATCGTGTCTTGAACTGGAAGAGTTTGCCCCGGTAAAGCAAGAAATCGTCTGTTCGCGCTCGTTTGGCGAACGCCTCACCGAATATGACGATGTACGCCAGGCCATCTGTAGTTATGCCGCCCGGGCAGCAGAAAAACTTCGCAATGAGCATCAGCATTGCCGCTTTATCTCCGTATTTGTTAAAACCTCGCCCTTCGCGCTTAACGAGCCATATTATGGCAATAGCGCGTCGGTAAAACTGCTCACCCCAACCCAGGATAGCCGGGATATTATCGGCGCATCAGTTCGTTGTCTGGATGCGGTCTGGAAGAACGGCCATCGGTACCAGAAAGCCGGAGTGATGCTGGGAGATTTTTATAGCCAGGGCGTCGCGCAACTTAATCTGTTTGACGACAACGCACCCAGGAAAAACAGCCAAAAGTTAATGGATGTATTAGACCATCTGAATGCTGAAAATGGCCGTGGCACGCTTTACTTCGCGGGACAGGGTATACAGCAGCCGTGGCAGATGAAACGGGAAATGCTTTCACCCCGCTACACCACCCGCTTTGCGGATCTCCTCACTGTTAAGTGATATTAACAATTGCTGCTAAGTTGTAATTTTCCCCTTGCCGGACCGGACAAATCGGTTATCGTGCCAGGCAACTTTCGCAGCAATAAAAGACAGTGGGATGCGCTATGGCGATTTTTGATGGTCACAATGACCTGTTGCTTAATTTATGGCTTCACCATCGCCAGGATCCGGTAACGGCCTTCTTCTCCGGCATTGAGAAGGGACACCTCGATTATCCACGCATGCAGCAAGGCGGATTTTCCGGCGGGCTGTTCGCGCTGTTCGTGCCGCCGCAGGAGTATATCGCCCGCATGGCGCCACAATACGCCAGCGAGCCGTGGCAGCCGGTCGACATTCTCTGGCAGCAGCTGACGATCCTTAAGCAGCTTGTCGCCCACTCCGATGGCCGGGCGCGATTGTGCCTGAGCGCGGCGGATATCGAACGCTGCCGTCAGGATAAAGTGCTGGCGATGGTGGCGCATATTGAGGGCGCGGGCGGTTTTGACGGCGAGGGAGGCGATCTACAGGCTTTTTATGCCGCCGGGGTGCGCAGCATTGGGCCTTTCTGGAACATTGCTAACCGTTTTGGCACCGGCGTTAACGGGGCGTTTCCCGGCAGCCCGGACAGCGGCCCAGGGCTTACCGCTGAGGGTATCGCCCTCATTAAGCACGCTAACGCCCTGAACATGCTGATTGACGTTTCGCATATGAATGAAAAAGCGTTCTGGGATACCGCTCGTCATTCCTCTTCACCGCTGGTCGCCACCCATTCCAACGCCCATACGCTGTGCCCGCAACCGCGCAATCTGACCGATCGGCAGCTACTGGCTATCCGCGACAGCGGCGGCGTGGCAGGCGTCAATTTCGGCAACGCGTTTCTGCGCGCCGACGGTAAACGCGATAGCGATACCCCGCTGAGTACGATTGTTCGCCATATCGACTATCTTATTAACATCATGGGTGACGATCATGTCGCGCTGGGCTCCGATTTTGACGGCATTACGTTGCCTGATGACTTACACGATGTGAGTGGTTTACCGCGGCTAATCAGCGCGTTGCGTGACAGCGGCTATGATCAATTTGTGCTGAATAAGCTGCTGTGGGGCAACTGGCAAAAGGTATTGCAAAATGTTTGGCAACAATAGGTTACGTTGTAAACATTAAGTTAATTCCTTACATCTTTCGGGTTGAGCTTTGCCCTCCTGTGACGCATTATTTGATGACCATCACAAAACTGGCACAAACAATGGCGTTAGTGCTGCATTTTTAAAGAGGAAAAAACGATGTGGAAGAAACCTGCTTTTATTGATTTACGTCTTGGCCTGGAAGTGACCCTGTACATTTCCAACCGCTAATCGCTCTGCCCGCCATCCGTGCGGGCATTTTTGTTCGACTACCTGGCCCATCTTCATGTTTATAAAAGTCCTCGGTTCCGCCGCTGGCGGTGGTTTCCCCCAGTGGAACTGTAACTGCGCCAACTGTCAGGGTTTGCGCGACGGTACCCTTCAGGCGACCCCTCGCACCCAGTCGTCGATCATCGTCAGCGATAACGGCAAAGAGTGGGTGCTGTGTAACGCCTCCCCCGATATCAGCCAGCAGATTGCCCATACGCCAGAACTGAATAAGAAAGAGGTTCTGCGCGGCACACATATTGGCGGCATTATTCTCACCGATAGCCAGATTGACCACACCACCGGGCTGCTCAGCCTGCGCGAAGGGTGCCCGCATCAGGTATGGTGTACGCCGGAGGTGCATGAAGATCTTTCCAGCGGATTCCCGATTTTTACCATGCTCCGGCACTGGAACGGCGGCCTGATTCATCACCCGATCGCGCCGCTCACCGCCTTTAGCGTGGAAGCCTGCCCTGATTTGCAGTTTACCGCTGTCCCCATCGCCAGTAACGCACCGCCCTATTCGCCGTGGCGCGACCGCCCGCTGCCGGGGCATAACGTGGCGCTGTTTATCGAAAACCGCCGCAACGGTCAGACGCTGTTCTACGCACCGGGTCTCGGTGAACCCGATGACACCATCCTGCCGTGGCTTAAAAAAGCGGACTGTCTGCTGATTGACGGTACCGTCTGGCAGGACGATGAACTCCAGGCCACCGGCGTCGGACGCAATACCGGCCGCGACATGGGCCATCTGGCGCTCGGCGATGAACACGGCATGATGGCGCTGCTGGCCTCGCTGCCGGCAAAGCGCAAGATTCTGATCCACATTAATAACACCAACCCGATCCTTAACGAGCAGTCGCCGCAGCGTCACGCCCTTGCGCAGCAGGGAATAGAAGTGAGCTGGGACGGGATGAACATCACGCTTCAGGACTAACTATGCACATTCGCGAAACGCTCTCACCGCAAGAGTTTGAGCACGCCCTCCGGGCGAAAGGCGCCTACTATCATATTCACCATCCGTACCATATCGCGATGCATAACGGCGAGGCCAGCCGCGAGCAGATCCAGGGCTGGGTGGCGAACCGGTTTTACTACCAGACGACGATCCCGCTGAAAGACGCGGCAATTATGGCGAACTGCCCGGATCCGCACACGCGTCGCAAATGGGTGCAGCGGATCCTCGATCACGACGGCAGCAACGGTCATGACGGCGGTATCGAAGCCTGGCTACAGCTGGGCGAAGCCGTGGGGCTCAGCCGCGAGGACTTAATCAGCGAACGCCACGTGTTGCCCGGCGTCCGTTTCGCCGTCGACGCTTACGTTAACTTCGCCCGCCGCGCCAACTGGCAGGAGGCGGCATGCAGCTCGCTCACCGAACTGTTCGCCCCGCAAATCCATCAGTCGCGTCTCGACAGCTGGCCACAGCACTACCCGTGGATCAAAGAGGAAGGCTATTTTTATTTCCGCAGCCGCCTCAGCCAGGCCAGCCGCGACGTTGAACACGGTCTGGAGCTGGCGAAGCGTTACTGCGATAGCGCGGAAAAGCAGAATCGGATGCTGGAGATCCTTCAGTTCAAACTCGATATCCTGTGGTCGATGCTCGACGCGATGACCATGGCCTACGCGCTACAGCGTCCGCCTTATCACACGGTCACCGACAAAGCGGCCTGGCACACAACCCGACTGGTATAAGCATGCAAAAAAACTCCATCGTCGCCTTTCGTCGCGGCTATCGCCTGCAATGGGAAGCCGCTCAGGACAGCCATGTCATCCTCTATCCGGAAGGCATGGCCAAACTCAATGAGACCGCGGCCGCGATCCTCGAACTGGTCGATGGCCAACGCGACGCGGCGGCCATCATTGCCATACTCAACGAACGGTTCCCGGAAGCCGGCGGCGTGGATGACGACGTCGTAGAATTCCTGCAAATCGCTTATCAACAGAAGTGGATTATTTTCCGTGAGCCAGAATAAACCCGCCGTCAATCCACCGCTGTGGCTGCTGGCGGAGCTGACCTATCGCTGTCCGCTACAGTGTCCTTACTGCTCTAACCCGCTGGACTTCGCCCGGCAGGATCAGGAGCTGACCACCGAACAGTGGATTGAGGTTTTCCGCCAGGCGCGGGCGATGGGCAGCGTGCAGATAGGTTTTTCCGGCGGCGAACCGTTGACGCGTAAAGATCTGCCGGAGCTGATCCGCGCCGCCCGCGATCTCGGTTTTTATACCAACCTGATCACCTCGGGAATTGGCCTGACGGAAAGCAAACTCGACGCGTTCAGCGAGGCCGGTCTGGACCATATCCAGATTAGCTTCCAGGCCAGCGATGAAGTGCTCAACGCTGCGCTGGCGGGGAATAAAAAAGCCTTCCAGCAGAAGCTGGCGATGGCCAAAGCGGTCAAAGCCCGTGATTACCCGATGGTGCTGAATTTCGTCCTGCACCGACATAATATCGATCAGATCGATAAAATCATCGAGCTGTGCATCGAACTGGACGCCGACGATGTCGAACTTGCCACCTGCCAGTTCTACGGTTGGGCGTTCCTTAATCGTCAGGGGCTTCTGCCGACGCGGGAACAGATCGCCCGCGCGGAACGCGTGGTTACCGAATATCGGCAAAAAATGGCCGCCAGCGGCAATCTGACCAACCTGCTGTTCGTCACCCCCGATTATTACGAAGAGCGGCCAAAAGGCTGTATGGGCGGCTGGGGGTCGATTTTCCTCAGCGTGACCCCGGAAGGCACGGCGCTGCCCTGCCACAGCGCGCGCCAGCTGCCGGTGGATTTCCCGTCGGTGCTTGAGCAGAGCCTGGAATCCATCTGGTATGACTCTTTCGGCTTCAACCGCTATCGCGGGTTTGACTGGATGCCAGAGCCGTGCCGCTCCTGCGATGAAAAGGAGAAGGACTTCGGCGGCTGCCGCTGCCAGGCCTTTATGCTCACCGGGAATGCTGATAACGCCGATCCGGTGTGCAGCAAATCGCCGCATCATCATAAAATCCTCGAGGCGCGACGCGAAGCAGCCTGTAGTGATATGAAGATCGGTCAGCTTCAGTTCCGCAACCGTACCCGTTCTCAGCTTATCTATAAAACCCGGGAACTGTAACGATAATGACCACCCGCATCGTGGAACTGGCAGGCGGTTTACGCGCAACGCTGGTGCATCAGCCGCAGGCGACACGCGCGGCGGCGCTGGCGCGCGTGAGTGCCGGAAGCCATCACGAACCACCGCGCTTCGCCGGTCTTGCGCATTTGCTTGAGCACCTGCTGTTCCGCGGTAGCCAGCGCTATCAGGGCGATGATCGACTCATGGCCTGGATCCAGCGCCAGGGCGGCAGCGTCAATGCCACCACGCTGGCTCGCCATAGCGCTTTTTTCTTCGACGTTGCCGCCGATAACCTGTCCTACGGCGTCGCGCGGCTGCGGGATATGTTGCAGGCGCCGCTGCTTTCACCGCATGACATACAGCGCGAAGTGGCTGTCATTGATGCGGAAAACCGGCTCATCCAGCAACATGATTCCGCCAGGCGCGAAGCGGCGGCGCGCCACGCGATGGAAGAACCCGCGGTTTTTCGCCGTTTTCAGGTGGGTAGCAAGGATTCTCTGGGACAGGACCCGGTATCGCTGCAAGCCGCGTTGCGCGACTTTCATCGTCGCTATTATGTGGCCGGACACCTGCAATTGTGGCTGCAAGGGCCGCAAACGCTGGATGTGCTGGCCGAGCTTGCCCATACGTTTGCGTCAGATTTTGCGTCAGGAGGCATGCCTGAAACCGCTCCCCCGTTGCGTCTTAGCGCTGAAGCAGATTATAAGCTGGCGGTAACGGAGCGACCCGCACTGTGGCGTTGTCCGTTAATCCGAAAAAGTGACAACGTCACTTTATTTCGGGAGTTTTTACTGGACGACGCCCCCGGAAGCCTGATTGCCGGGCTACGGGCGCGCGGGCTGGCAGAAGAGGTAGCCCTGAACTGGCTTTATCAGGATGACGATTACGGCTGGCTGGCGCTAACGGTTGATAGCGAACGGCCCGAGGACATTGACCCGCATATTACCCACTGGCTACGGGCGCTACAGCAAACGACGGATGAGCAGCAGCGGCATTATTATCGGCTGGCACAGCAGCGTTTCAGCGCCCTGCCGACGCTGGAGCAGCTGCGCCAGCGGGCATTTGGTTTTGCGCCCGGCGCGGCGCCCGTAGGTTTTTCCGCCTTCTGTGCTGACTTACTGGCGGCGCCAGTCTCGTATCTGGCCTGCAAAAAAATGGAAACCGCTGAAATTATTGCCAGCCAGGGTTTTGCCCTGCCGCTTAGCCATTGGCGTCGCCAGCCGGTTGCAGATGATAGCCCCATCGCGTTTTCCTTCTACCCGCAGACTGCCAGGTATGCTGCGCCAGCCCCGACGTCAGAAGCCGCTCCACTGCTGCATTTGTCGGCGCAGACACAACCGCCGACGCTGATCCTGCGCAGGCCTTTTTATTCGCGCGTGGACAGGTCTCAGGGGGTGGCGATGGGCAAACAGTTACGCCCTCTTCTTGCTGAACTGCGCCATATCGACGGCAGCGGCGAGTGGCAAACGGTTGACGGTAGCTGGCAGCTCACCCTGCGGCTTCCTGACGCCATGGTGACGGCGGGCCCCATCATCGGGGCGATAATCGATCGCCTCTCCCACCCCGCTCCTGCTATTACGCCAGCGCCAGAAGGCATTGCCATCCGTGAGCTGCTTCAGCAATTGCCTGAACGTCTGGCATCGGATCCGCCACGGGACGGCTGGCTGGCGGCGTTAGTTGGCGGCAGCGCCGGACACGCGCACGGGTTAGCCCGGCAGCTTGGCCTGCTCCGGACGCCGGTTAACGCTAAGCCGTTGCCGTTAAGCGGTTGTCCCGGCGGGATCGAACACATCCCGCACGCCAGCGCGGATTCGGCGCTGCTGGTGTTTATTCCCCTGCCGCCGGGCGCGTCGCTCGCCGCGCTGCGGCTGCTGGCGTTATGCTGCGAACCGCAATTTTTCCAGCGCCTGCGCGTGGAACAGCAGATTGGCTACGTGGTCAGCTGTCGTTATCAGCGTATTGCCGATCGCGATGGCCTGTTGCTGGCGTTACAGTCGCCTGACCGTTCTCCCGTGAACCTGTTGGGTTGCTGCAAACGATTTTTGCGTGAGCTGACGCCGTGCGATGAGGCAGCGTTCAGCGTGTTGCGACAGCAGCTGGCGACGCAGATCCGCTCACCGATGGATGCCAGCGCCACGGCAGTGGCCGCCCTGCGCCAGCGCTATGGTTTGCCGGTGTTAACGCCGCAGGCTATTGATGCCCTGCAACCTGACGAGATAATCGCGCTATGGCGCGAGATGACTCGCCGTCGCCGACGCTGGCGGGTGCTTTTCACGGGCTGACCAGAACCGACGCTTTCTTCCTGTGCGTAGTTTTTAGTCAAAAAAAAGCCCCGTACTACGACGGGGCCGGGCTGCTTATTTCGCTGTTATTTATCCAGCGCGTAGGCAATCACGTAGTCACCACGATCCGGCGACTGGCGTGCACCGCCGGCAGAGATCAGAATGTACTGTTTGCCGGTTTTCGGTGATACATAGCTGACAGGTCCGCCCTGGCTACCCACCGGGAGACGCGCTTTCCACACTTCTTCCCCCGTAGAAGAATCAAAGGCGCGCAGGTAGTAATCCTGGGTTCCCGCAATGAAGACCAGACCGCCCTGCGTGGCCAGCGTACCGCCCAGCGTCGGCATACCGACAGGCATCTGCATACGCATTTTTACCCCAAACGGACCGGTATCCTGAACGGTACCGACCGGCACCTGCCAGACGATTTTCTGCGTTTTCAGGTCAATGGCGGAGAGGGAACCAAACGGTGGTTTCTGGCACGGAATGCCCAGTGGTGACATGAAACGGTTTTTGTTGACCGAATACGGCGTTCCTTTCATCGGAACGGCGCCCATCCCGGCGTTCACGGCTTCACCGCCTGTGTTTGCCACCGCGCTCTGCGGATCTTGTTTAATCAGCTGGACCCACAGACCCAGACGCATGTCGTTGACAAAGATGTACTGGTTGTTCGGATCGGTGGACAAGCTGCCCCAGTTCATTCCCCCCAGCGAGCCCGGGAAGCTCAGGGAAATATCGGTTCCCGGCATCGTGTACAGACCGTCATAACGCATTGATTTGAAGCTGATACGACAGGCCAGCTGGTCAAACGGCGTCGCCCCCCACATATCCGATTCTTTCAGGGTTTCCGCGCCAATCTGCGGCATTCCCACAGAACGCGGCTGCGTTGCCGGGTACTGTTCACGTGGAATATCCGCTGGTTTTACCGGAACCTCTTTCACTTCAGTGAGCGGTTTACCCGTCAGGCGATCAAGAACATAAATTTGCCCCGCTTTGGTGCCCACCACCACCGCGGGCTTGTTGCCCTCTTTCGTCGGGAAATCAACCAGGCTCGGCTGCATCGGGATATCGAAATCCCAGAGGTCGTTATGCACGGTCTGGTATACCCACTTCTCTTTCCCGGTAGTCGCATCCAGCGCGAGGATTGAGGTGGCGTATTTATGATCTTCCGGAATACGGTCAGCGCCCCACAGGTCGACAGAGGAACTTCCCATCGGGATAAACACGGTATTCATCGACGCATCCCAGGACATAGGGGCCCAGGAGTTTGCAGAGCTACGTTTGTAGTGTTCGCCCGGCTTCAGAACATAGTTCGGATCCGGATTACGCGGGTCGAACGCCCAGCGCAGCTGGCCGGTGATCACGTCATAACCACGTATAACGCCTCCCGGCATATCGGTGCTGACGTTATCCGCAACGCGGCCGCCAACGACAACCGTCGTACCCGCCAGCGTCGGGGCCGACGTCAGCACGTAGGTGGGATCTGACGCGTCGCCCATCCCTTCATGCAGGTTAACGCTGCCGTTAGTACCGAAGTCCGGGCAGAACTTGCCGTTATCGGCGTCTAACGCGATCAGCTTACCGTCGATGGTGTTCATCAGGATACGGCGCTGGCATGCAGCGCCCGGTGCCACCTGCGCTGGCAGAACCGGCGTGGAGCCGGCTACCGTTGGCTGCGCCAGCGGTTTGGTGGCATCAAAGTACGCCAGGCCACGGCAGCGCATCCAGATTGCAGACTTGGCGTTGATTTCCGCTTTCCAGATCTCTTTCCCGCTATCGGCATCCACGGCGATCACGTTGTTATGCGGCGTACAGAGGAAGACACGATCGCCAACCTGTAGCGGCGTTTGCTGATCTTCTGCGCCATTGCCGTCCGGACTTTCCGGTACGTCACCGGTATGGTAGGTCCAGACCGGTTTCAGGTTTTTCACGTTGTCACGGGTTATCTGGTCCAGCGCCACAAAGCGACTACCGCCAGCCGTATTACCGTAGTGATCCCAGTTCTGCTGTTTCGCATCATCTTTTACCGGCACCAGCGGGCGTTTTTCACCGCTAAACGGCACGGTCGGATGGGGTTGAAACATCTGAACAAAGGTGACGCCCATGGCGATAATAAGGACCGCGCAGACCCCCAGGGCCCCTTTTGCGCAGGACGGTTTTCCTTCACGTTTACGCAATGCAGGCCAGGTGGCGGCTGCCAGCACCATCAGCCCGGCGGGTACCATTAAACGGGAAACCAGCGGCCAGAAGTCGAGCCCGGCATCGAAAAATGCCCAAATCAGGGTGCCAAGAAACACCAGGGCAAACAGCCCCACGGCAGAGGACTTGCGGCGGAAGAACTGAATCGCAGAGAGCAGAGTGATAACCCCGGCGATGAGAAAATACCAACTCCCCCCCAGGGAAACCAGTTTAAAACCGCCGATGGCAAAAAAGAGCCCCGTTACAAGAAGTATCACACCCACCAGCAGGCACCACGGGCCTAACCAGCCGGATGGGCGGGGATTATTGTCTGACATAAAAATGAATCTCCTGATTACTTTATAACAGCAGGGTTTTATTGACTGCCACGATGCTAAAACCCTGCATAACATCAATTGTTCGTGTGCGAATCATAAATTAAAATTATAATGTAGACAAAATGTATTCTGTCGGAAGAAAAGAAAACTCACTAAAGTGCAGGAACATAACAAAATAAAAAAATGGGATATCACTCTGTAATTCGCCAATACCAGAATATTTGACCAGTCAGTTCCGGCTTATGCGATGAATATCAGGTTTGCCGACAAGACAGCCCCGATAACCTAAGATTTTTGCATGATGAGAATTAACTTATTGCCTATTAATTAAGCTTCACAAACGCGATCAGCTCGCGGATTTCACGATATACGTCACTACACCAAAGATATCGAGCGTATCGTCGCTGCCGACAATAATCGGTGAATAGGCGCTGTTCATGGGGTTGAGTTGAATATTGGGACGCAACTGGAGGCGCTTCACGGTAAATTCGCCCTCTACCGCCGCAATCACGATATCGCCATGCTCAGGCTTGCGGGAACTGTCCACCACCAGCAAATCACCGTTATTGATCCCCCCTTCTATCATCGAGTCACCGGCGGCTTTGACAAAGTAAGTGGAGCTGGGATGGGCGACTAATAACTCGTTTAAATCGATACGCCGCTCTACATAATCCGCTGCCGGGCTGGGGAAGCCGCACTGTACTAAGTCGCTGAAAAGTGGAATAGCAACGATTTCACGCAACTCTGCGGGTCTGAAAAAGATCATGATAAATACCTCCACACTGTTTTTATATACAGTAGTTTTAACTGAGGTATCGATCAAGCCATGTCAGCGTAAGCGGCTGGCTACGCCTTAACCGCTTCGCTTATAACCCCCTATAGCAATGAAGATTATTTGCTTTGTAAATTTTTACGTATGGGCAAGCTTAACGCGTCATAAAACATCACTATCAAATCACTTACCAATGACTTATAAATACACAAAAGACAACTTGGCATCACTGCATAATCACTATCCGTTGACTTTCTATTTAGACTGGCGCATATTTTACAGCACAAATTAACAAGACAATTTTTGGAGGACGTTTTCTATGCCCGCCCGTGATTATCCCGATAAGCGTGTTGCTCGCGGTGTCGCAAAGGAGGCCGAACTCAGGATGTTAAGCGCGCGCATCGATCCTGCGCTGATGGAGTACATCCGCATTACTGCGTATGAAACACGGAAAAGTAAGCAGGAAATCGTGGCGGAAGCGTTAGCGCTTCACCGCCAAAGAAGTCAGATTGGATCATAAACAGCAAAAGCCCGAAAAATTCTCCGGGCTTTTGCTGGTATCGGGATTACCCCACCAGCAAATTTAACGTCTCCAGCGCCTCAGGCGGCAATACCAGATCGGCTGCCGCCAGGTTTTCACGCAGATGCGCCACCGACGAGGTTCCCGGGATCAAGAGGATATTTGGCGAGCGTTGCAGCAGCCATGCCAGCGCCACCTGCATCGGCGTCGCGCCCAGTGAATCCGCCACCGCCTGTAGTCCGGAAGATTGCAGTGGCGTGAAACCACCCAGCGGGAAGAACGGCACCCAGGCAATCCCCTGCTGCGCCAGCGAATCGACCAGCGCATCGTCACCGCGATTCACAACGTTGTACATATTCTGTACGCACACCACGGAAACCATCTTCTGCGCTTCAGCGACCTGCGAAGCGGTGACGTTGCTCAGCCCAATATGGCGAACCAGCCCCTGCTGTTGCAGCTCCGCAAGGGTGCTCAGCGGCGCGGCAATCGAACCTTCCGCCGGTCCGTGGGCGCTAAACATGATCCGCAGGTTAACCACGTCCAGCACATCCCGCTTCAGGTTACGCAGGTTGTCATGCACCGCCTGCGTCAGCTCCTGCGCGGAAAACGCCGGCAGCCAGGAGGCATCCTCGCCGCGTCGGGCTCCGATCTTGGTCACAATCGTAAGGTCGTCCCGGTACGGATGAAGCGCCTCGCAGATAAGCTGGTTGGTCACATGAGGTCCGTAAAAATCGCTGGTATCAATGTGATTCACACCCGACGCCACCGCTTCACGCAGCACCGCCAGCGCCGCATTTTTGTCTTTTGGCGGACCAAAAACGCCAGGCCCGGCAAGCTGCATCGCGCCATAGCCAAATCGTTTAACCGTACGCGTTCCGAGCGTGAACGTTCCGCTTTTATCTATGCTGCTCATGCTGACCTTCCTCATAAAAAATGATCCGGATTTACAACAGGTTCCGCAACGAAACCATTAGTTAAGCAATAGTAAAATTAAAGTTTAAATTCGCTACGACGATAGTATTGATGTAACCCTGCCTCTTCTCTTACGGATGACCGCCATGCTGAAAAATCTGCACGTGATTACCGGTATTATCTTTGCCCTAACCATATTCTGTCTGCTGCAAGTTGTCACGGGAGGGTTGTTCTACTCTGCCGTTAACAACGATCGTCACAACTTTCAGAACTCCGGGTTACTCAATGCCCAACAGGAGAGCCTGAGCGACAGCGTGAACACGCTGGTGAAAACGCGCGTTACCGTCACCCGCGTGGCGATCCGCTACCTGAAAAACCAGCGCGATCCGGCCTCTCTCGCAGCAATCAACACGCTGTTGGGCACCGCGAACGGTTCGCTGACCAAAGCCGAAGACTATTACAAAAACTGGCAGGCGATTTCGCAGGTGAAGGGCCAGAATGCCGCGCTCACCGAAGAGATGCAGAAAGCCTGGAAGCAAATGCACGAGGTGATGCGCTTGTCCATTGAGTATCTGCGCGCCGATAACTATCAGGCCTATGGCGACCTGGACGCCCAGCAGGCGCAGGATGAGATGGAGGCGGTCTATACCCGCTGGCGCGCTGAAAACAACGTGCTGCTGAAAGCCGCCGCCGAAGAGAATCAGAGCAGCTTTACCCAGATGCAGTGGACGCTGGCGGCGATCTTCCTGACTGTGATCGCCGTGCTGGTGGTGATCTGGCAGGGTTTACAGCACCTGCTCCTGAAACCGCTCAACGCCATCATGAACCATATTCGCACCATCGCGAGCGGCGATCTGACGCAAAATGTCGCGATTACCGGGCGCAACGAGATGGGCCAGCTGGCTGCTGGTCTGCACGAGATGCAGCAGTCGCTGGTGAGCACCGTCAGCGCCGTGCGCGGCAGCACAGATTCTATCTACACGGGCGCAGGAGAAATTGCCGCCGGGAGTAACGACCTTTCCGCGCGAACCGAGCAGCAGGCAGCCTCGCTGGAAGAGACCGCCGCCAGTATGGAAGAGCTGACTGCCACGGTGAAACAGAACTCGGATAACGCCCGTCAGGCGACGCTGCTGGCGAAGAATGCGTCTGAAACCGCCGCTCGCGGCGGTCAGGTGGTGGATAACGTGGTGCGTACCATGAATGACATTGCCGACAGTTCTCAGCAAATCGCGCACATCACCGGCGTTATCGATAGCATTGCCTTCCAGACCAACATTCTGGCGCTCAACGCGGCGGTTGAAGCCGCCCGTGCCGGGGAACAAGGTCGCGGCTTTGCGGTCGTGGCAGGTGAAGTACGGACGCTGGCCAGCCGCAGCGCGCAGGCGGCAAAAGAGATCAAAGGGCTTATCGAGAACTCTGTCAGCCGGGTGAATACCGGCTCGGAACAGGTGAGCGAGGCGGGTGCGACCATGAAAGAGATCGTCGCGGCCGTGACGCGCGTAACCGATATTATGGCTGAGATTTCCTCGGCGTCTGACGAGCAGAGCCGCGGTATAGAGCAGGTCAGCCTGGCGGTCTCGCAGATGGACAGCGTCACGCAGCAAAACGCCGCGCTGGTACAGGAGTCGGCAACGGCGGCGGCAGCGCTGGAAGATCAGTCTGAACAGCTGCGTCAGGCCGTGGCGGCATTCCGGCTGAACGCTCAGGCATCGCTGGCGGCTCGCCCTAAAAACGTGAAAACGCCCGTACTGCTGCGCCCGTCAGCGGCAGGCGCGAATACAGCTGACGCGAACTGGGAAACCTTCTGAGTGACAGGCGGGCATCTCGCCCGCCTTCCTGATTAGCGGCTGCGCTTGGCGTGGCGCTCCCAGTTATCTCGCTTCGCATCCTCTGACTTACGCAACGAGACATAGCATGCTCCGCTGCCGCCGTGATGCGGCTGCGCTTCGCAAAAGGCCTGTACTTCATCGAACTCGGTCAGCCAGCGCGCAAGATAGCTGCGCACCACGTTAGGATGCGACTGCTGTTCACGCCCTTTACCATGCACGATGATCAGGTTGCGTAGCCCGTCACGTCCGGCCTGGCGAATAAAGGAATAGACCAGCTGGCGGCATTGCTCCGCAGGCTGGCGTAACAGCGTTAAGCTGGCCTGACGGGAATATTTGCCGGAACGCAGCTTATCAAATACCCCCAGCTGTACCCCTTCGCGCTGGAACATCAGCGGCTCGTCAAGGGGCAACAGTTCCAGAAACCCCAGCGTCAGAAAGTTATCGAGCTGCTCAGTATCTATTTCCTGACGCGCCCGCGTGTTGCGGCTCTGCTGCCAGTGAATATCCGCGCAGCGTTTGAGCGGCTGGACATCCTCCATGGCGTCAAGAAAAAGTGATTTGTCGTCAGGGTTCATGGAAATCCTCCGGCTACATCTGAGTGATGTACTATACCTGCGCCCGTTGCGGGTCTCAATCATCCGGGCACGGGTTCAAATAATGGCTTAAGGAACGGATAATCGCAGACGCAATAAACTTAATCCAACCTTAACTTAAATTTCAGCCGTAATTAATTAAATAATTTACGTTAAAAAATCGTGAAATCAATCACTCAACGTCCTTCTCTTTTAAGAAAAAGCTGTTATAACTTAATAAACCTGCCCAATGGATAATGCATGTAGGATCCGCGAAAGGATGCACGACTGTGTGTACTGTGGAGTCTGTCTGATGTCGGACAGACTCTATTTTTTTATTGTTGTTATTTTGATTAAATTAATTTTCTGGCTTCCCTTCGAAACTGCGTGATTAATGATTCGGCAAGCGGTGTCTGGCGAGAATCACGACGCTGAATTAAATAATATGCTGCTTTAGGCAGGGTTTCGACAACCGGCAGCATTATCAGACGGTGCGCCAGAAGCGGATCGCAGCCCAGCTCCTGCGGTAAAATGCTGATGAAATCGCTTTGTGCGACGAGGCTAATACAGGAGGAAAAGGTCTCACAGACAACGCCAATTCGCGGTATTTGAGAGCGGTGGTTAAAAGTATCCTGCAACTGTTTATAATAACTTCCCCGGGGCGTAGGCATCGTCCAGTTATATTGCAGAAGCTCATTAATTGAGGTCGCCCCTGTCGCCGGATGCCCTGCCCGACAAAATACGGCAAAAGGCTTTTCGAACAGCTTTTCAAACGTAAATTCGTGATCGTACGGCCCCTGATAATAGGTATTGATGGTAAAGTCCAGCTCACCCTGACGTAATTCATTAATCATCGACACCAGCTGGCCTTCCATAATCCGGACGTTGACCTGAGGATGCTGCGCATGAAAACGCGTAATAACGGCTGGCATCAGGCTGCGTGAAATACTGGCCCCCATCCCAATATTGATCTGCCCGGCAAGTTCGCCCTGCCGCTGGCGGATGTCATCCTGCGCTGCACGCAGCTCTTCCAGAATCAAATTAGCGCGGTGATAAAACCCTTCCCCGCACTCGGTCAGCGCGACGCCTTTACTCCGGCGCACAAATAGCTGGGCCGCCATACCCTCCTCCAGCTCTTTAATGGATTTGGTCAGCGCGGGCTGCGAAAGATTAAGCGTCCGGCTGGCGCCGCGAATGCTGCCCTGACGCGCCACTTCGACAAACGCCCTGATTTGATGAAATTTAATCTGAAATGACATAACGAGACCGATAACCGTTGTTTATCAGAGTAAAGAAACTGTCATCTACTTTAATGGAAACGGATGTGCGAGGGTAATTCCCGAACGGTTAAAACTGTGAAAAAACGATTAGTGATAAGTAAAAACTATCACAGCGTGAAGCAGTTCACATATTTTAATGATGACAGGAAAAGATATGAACGCACTGGCGCAGTACATTCAGACATTAGCTCCACAACTGAGCGCATGGCGTCGCGATTTCCACCATTTTGCGGAATCCGGCTGGGTAGAGTTTCGAACAGCTGCGAAAGTCGCGGAAATCCTCGACTCGCTGGGCTACGAACTGGCGATGGGTCGCGACGTGGTCGATGCCGAAAGCCGTATGGGACTGCCCGATGATGCCACCCTTTCGCGAGAGTTTGCCCGCGCCCGGGCGCAGGGTGCGCCGGAGAAATGGCTGGCGCCGTTTGAGGGCGGATTTACCGGCATTGTGGCGACCCTGAATACCGGACGTCCGGGCCCGACGCTGGCGTTTCGGGTAGACATGGATGCACTTGATTTAAGCGAAGCGCTTGACGAAAGTCATCGCCCCTTCCGCGACGGTTTTGCCTCCTGCAACCCGGGCATGATGCACGCCTGTGGCCACGACGGGCATACCACCATTGGTCTGGGGCTCGCGCAGGTGCTTAAGCAGCATGAAGCGCAGCTCAACGGCATCATCAAACTGATCTTCCAGCCTGCCGAAGAGGGTACGCGCGGCGCGCGGGCTATGGTCGCCGCAGGCGCGCTGGACGGCGTGGACTACTTTACCGCCATTCATATCGGGACCGGCGTTCCGGAAGGGACGGTGATCTGCGGCAGCGATAACTTCATGGCGACCACCAAATTTGACGTGCGCTTTACCGGGGTCGCCGCACACGCTGGCGGTAAACCAGAAGAGGGCCGTAACGCCCTGCTCGCGGCTGCCCAGGCCGCCATCGCGCTGCATGGCATCGCACCACACAGCGAAGGCGCGTCCCGGGTTAACGTCGGGGTCATGCAGGCGGGCAGCGGACGCAACGTGGTTCCGGCTGATGCGTTGCTTAAGGTTGAAACCCGCGGCGAAAGCGAGGCTATTAATCAGTATGTCTTTGAGCGCGCACAGGCGGTAATTACCGGCGCGGCGGCGCTCTACGGCGTAACAGCCGGGGTAAACCTGATGGGGGCGGCGACCTCCAGCGCCCCTTCCCCGGCCTGGGTCGATTATCTGCGCGAACAGGCAAGCCAGGTGCCCGGCGTGACTCATGCCATTGATAAGGTCAAAGCGCCTGCGGGCTCCGAAGATGCCACGCTAATGATGGCCCGCGTACAGCAGAACGGCGGCATGGCCTCGTATATGGTCTTCGGCACCGAGCTGAGCGCCGGACATCACAACGAAAAATTCGATTTTGATGAGCAGGTGATGAACGTTGCCATCGAAACGCTGGCGCGAACTGCGCTTAATTTCCCGTGGACGCGAGGTGTGTAATGCAGGAGAACTACGCTTTTATCGCCGATGCCATCGACACGCGATGTCAGACGTTTACCGATATTGCCGACGACATCTGGGATCATCCCGAAACGCGCTTCGAAGAGTTCTGGTCCGCCGAACGGCTCGCCAGCGCGCTGGAAGCCGAGGGCTTTGCCCTGACGCGGGAAGCCGGAGGCATTCCCAACGCCTTTATTGCCAGCTACGGCAGCGGCAAGCCCGTTATCGCCCTTCTGGGCGAATACGATGCCCTGGCCGGGCTAAGCCAGCAGGCGCACTGCGCGACGGCGCAATCCGCCACCCCGGGGGCGAACGGCCACGGCTGCGGGCATAACCTGTTAGGCACTGCTGCCTTCGCCGGGGCGGTGGCGGTGAAAAGCTGGCTGGAACAACACGGCGGCAGCGGAACGGTACGATTTTACGGCTGCCCCGGCGAGGAAGGCGGCTCCGGTAAAACCTTTATGGTACGTGAAGGTCTGTTTGACGACGTGGACGCTGCCGTGACATGGCACCCGGAGGCCTTTGCCGGGATGTTTAACGTCAGCACGCTGGCCAATATTCAGGCCGCCTGGCGGTTTAAGGGGATCGCCGCTCATGCCGCAAACTCCCCACATCTGGGGCGCAGCGCGCTGGATGCCGTGACGCTGATGACCACCGGTACAAACTTCCTCAACGAACACATCATTGAAAAAGCGCGCGTTCATTACGCCATCACCGATACCGGCGGGATTTCGCCCAACGTGGTACAGGCCCAGGCCGAGGTGCTGTACCTGATCCGCGCCCCGGAGATGGCCGATGCGCAGCAGATCTACGCGCGCATCGAGAAAATCGCCCAGGGTGCGGCGATGATGACCGAAACCACCGTCGAGTGCCGCTTTGATAAAGCCTGCTCCAGCTATCTGCCGAACCGTACGCTCGAAGCGGCGATGTACCGCGCATTGCAGCATTATGGCACGCCGGCCTGGACTGAAGAGGAACGCGAATTTGCCCGTGAAATCCGCGCCACGCTCACGGCAAACGACCTGCAAAACAGCCTGAAAAACATTGCCGCAACGGGGGCCGAAGAGGGAAAAGCGTTTGCCCGACGCCATCAGGAGACGCTGCTGGTGGATGAAGTTGCCCCTTACGCCATCACCGATAACGTGCTGGCAGGCTCCACCGATGTGGGGGATGTCAGCTGGAAGATGCCTGTTGCACAGTGCTTTAGCCCCTGTTTTACCGTCGGCACCCCACTGCATACCTGGCAATTAGTGGCGCAGGGGCGTACCTCAATTGCCCATAAAGGCATGTTGCTGGCCGGAAAAGTGATGGGCGCGACCGCGCTGCATCTGCTTCAGGATGCCGACCTGTTGCGAAAATGCCGGGAAGAGTTCGAACAACACATAACAGAAAAACCGTACGAGTGTCCGATCCCGCAGGGCGTGACACCGTCACCTTTAAAATAAAAAAACACAACACAACAACACAACAACAGTCCCGAGGAACGCCCATGAGTATGTCTTCCATACCTTCGCATTCCCCATCCGGTAAGCTCTATGGCTGGGTTGAAAGGATCGGCAATAAAGTGCCGCACCCTTTCCTGCTTTTTATCTATTTAATTGTCATCCTGATGGTCGCGACGGCCGTGCTGTCCGCCTTTGAGGTGAGCGTGCGCAGCCCGGCCGACGGCAGTATGGTAGCAGTGAAAAACCTGCTCAGCGTTGAAGGGTTGCACTGGTTTTTGCCGAACGTGATTAAAAACTTCAGCGGTTTTGCGCCGCTGGGCGCCATCCTGGCGCTGGTGTTAGGCGCGGGACTGGCCGAACGCGTGGGTCTGCTGCCCGCGCTGATGGTGAAAATGGCCTCGCACGTCAGCGCGCGTTATGCCAGCTATATGGTGCTGTTTATTGCCTTCTTCAGCCATATCTCGTCCGACGCGGCGCTGGTGATCATGCCGCCGATGGGGGCGCTGATTTTCCTCGCCGTTGGCCGTCATCCTGTTGCGGGCCTGCTGTCGGCGATTGCGGGCGTCGGCTGTGGGTTTACCGCTAACCTGCTTATCGTGACCACCGATGTGCTGCTCTCCGGCATCAGTACGGAGGCAGCCAGCACCATCGATGCGACTATGCACGTCAGCGTGATCGACAACTGGTACTTTATGGCCAGTTCGGTGATTGTCCTGACGATTGTCGGGGGTCTGATTACCGATAAGATCATTGAGCCGCGCCTGGGTAAATGGGAAGGCCGGAGCGATGAAAAGCTGGAGGCGCTGAGCAAAGAGCAGCAGTTCGGCCTGCGCGTAGCCGGGATCGTCTCGCTGGCGTTCATTGCGGTGGTGGCGCTGATGGTGGTGCCGGAAAATGGCGTGCTGCGCGATCCGATCAAACACACCGTACTGCCCTCGCCGTTTATTCAGGGCATTGTGCCGCTGATAATTCTCTTCTTCTTCGTCGTTTCGCTCGCGTTCGGCATCGCCACCGGCAAAATCCGCCGTCAGGGAGATCTGCCGCACCTGATGATCGAGCCGATGAAGGAGATGGCGGGTTTTATCGTGATGGTGTTCCCGCTGGCGCAGTTTGTCGCCATGTTTAACTGGAGCAACATGGGCAAGTTTATGGCCGTGAGCCTGACGGACGCGCTGGAGGCGGCGGGGTTGAGCGGTGTTCCGGCGTTTGTCGGCCTGGCGCTGCTGTCGTCCCTGCTGTGCATGTTTATTGCCAGCGGGTCGGCCATCTGGTCGATTCTGGCGCCCATCTTTGTCCCCATGTTTATGATGCTCGGCTTCCATCCTGCGTTCGCCCAGATCCTGTTCCGTGTCGCCGATTCCTCGGTGATCCCGCTGGCGCCCGTGTCACCCTTCGTTCCGCTGTTTTTAGGCTTCCTGCAACGCTACAGACCGGAGGCTAAGCTGGGTACCTATTATTCGCTGGTTCTGCCCTATCCGCTTATCTTCTTAGGGGTATGGCTGGTGATGCTGGTGGCGTGGTATCTTGTCGGCCTGCCGATTGGACCGGGTGTTTACCCGAGGCTGAACTAAGGAGTACTGATGCTGAGATTACTCGAAGATAAGATTGCGACGCCGCTGGGGCCGCTGTGGGTTATCGCGGATGAAGCGTTCAATCTGCGCGCGGTTGAATGGGAAGAGCACAGCGACCGGATGGTTGAGCTGCTCAACATCCATTATCGCGCCGAGGGTTACGAGCGTATTACTGCCCGTAATCCTGGCGGGCTGAGCGATAAACTGACGGCCTACTTCGAGGGCGATCTCAGCATTATTAATACCCTGCCAACCGCCACGGCGGGCACCCCTTTCCAGCGCGAGGTGTGGCAGGCGCTGCGTAATATTCCCTGCGGGCAGGTGATGCACTACGGTCAGCTGGCAGAACAGCTTGGCCGTGCCGGCGCGGCGCGCGCGGTCGGTGCGGCAAATGGCTCTAACCCCGTCAGCATTGTGGTGCCTTGCCATCGCGTGATCGGGCGCAACGGCACCCTCACCGGCTATGCCGGGGGCGTACAGCGCAAAGAGTGGCTGCTGCGTCACGAAGGGTATTTTCTGCTGTAATTCCCAGGCTTTTTGTGCTTAATTTTCTTCCTGTTAGGTTCATAATCCTTAATCATTCTGTGGAATTTCAAGGAGATGGCAACACGCTGCCGTCTCTTGTCTTTATTGGGGGTTTGCCAGACTTACGTCCTTACCAAAAAGATGTTAAAATTGACCAATATCAATTAAGGCTTGAGCAAACCTATGATCCCGGAAAAGCGAATTATACGACGCATTCAGTCTGGCGGTTGTGCTATCCATTGCCAGGATTGCAGCATCAGCCAGCTCTGTATCCCGTTTACTCTGAATGAGCACGAACTCGATCAGCTTGACAATATCATCGAGCGCAAAAAGCCTATTCAGAAAGGGCAGACGCTGTTTAAGGCGGGAGACGAACTGAAATCGCTCTATGCTATCCGTTCTGGCACCATCAAAAGCTACACCATTACCGAACAGGGCGACGAGCAGATCACCGGCTTCCATCTGGCAGGCGATTTAGTCGGCTTTGACGCCATCGGCAGTGGCCATCACCCGAGCTTTGCTCAGGCGCTGGAAACCTCTATGGTCTGCGAAATTCCGTTTGAGACGCTGGACGATCTGTCCGGTAAGATGCCGAACCTGCGTCAGCAGATGATGCGTCTGATGAGCGGTGAGATTAAAGGCGATCAGGATATGATCCTGCTGCTTTCCAAAAAGAATGCCGAAGAGCGTCTGGCCGCCTTTATCTATAACCTCTCCCGCCGTTTCGCGGAGCGTGGCTTCTCCCCGCGTGAATTCCGTCTGACCATGACGCGCGGTGATATTGGTAACTATCTGGGCCTGACCGTGGAAACCATCAGCCGTCTGCTGGGTCGCTTCCAGAAGAGCGGAATGCTGGCGGTTAAAGGTAAGTACATCACCATCGAAAACGGTGAAGCGCTGGCCATTCTGGCGGGTCACTCACGTAACGTGGCATAACTCTCCCGGATATCTTATGCCAGGTCGATAAATTTTCATGATTATTGATCTGGCAAAAACTTCCCCCCTGTTTCATTCAAGATATATAGGTTACTCTTTTACTTACAGACTGTGGTGACAGTAGTAAGGAGACCTGTATGGCAAAGTATCAAAACATGCTGGTGGCTATCGATCCTAATCAGGACGATCAGCCGGCATTACGACGTGCTGTGTATTTACATCAACGGATTGGTGGCAAAATTAAAGCCTTTTTGCCGATTTATGACTTCTCATACGAGATGACCACCCTTCTGTCGCCTGACGAGCGCACCGCTATGCGTCAGGGAGTGATCAGCCAGCGTACCGCGTGGATCCGCGAGCAGGCGAAATATTACCTGGAAGCGGGCGTACCGATTGATATCAAAGTGGTCTGGCACAACCGACCTTTCGAAGCCATTATTCAGGAAGTGGTGGCCGGTGGGCATGACCTGCTGCTGAAAATGGCGCACCAGCATGACAAACTGGAATCCGTGATTTTCACTCCAACCGACTGGCACCTGCTGCGCAAATGCCCTTGCCCGGTATGGATGGTGAAAGATCAGCCATGGCCTGAGGGCGGGAAAGCCGTCGTGGCGGTGAATCTGGCCAGCGAAGAGGATTATCACAATTCGCTGAACGAGAAGCTGGTGAAGGAAACCATCCAGCTTGCCGACCAGGTTAACCACACCGAAGTCCATCTGGTGGGTGCCTATCCGGTTACGCCAATCAATATCGCCATCGAGTTGCCTGAATTTGACCCGAGCGTGTATAACGACGCGATTCGCGGTCAGCATCTGCTGGCCATGAAAGCGCTGCGCCAGAAATTCAGTATCGATGAGAATATGACGCACGTAGAAAAAGGGTTACCGGAAGAGGTTATTCCGGATCTGGCGGAGCATTTGCAGGCCGGGATTGTGGTGTTGGGCACCATTGGCCGGACCGGTATCTCTGCCGCGTTCCTGGGAAATACCGCCGAGCAGGTGATTGACCACCTGCGCTGCGACCTTCTGGTCATCAAACCGGATCAGTATCAAACGCCGGTTGAACTGGACGATGAGGAAGACGATTGACCCCAAAATGAAAGCCCGCCGGTAACGGCGGGCCTTTTTATTACGCTTCGCTCAACCGCTGCGTCGGTGCCTCGTCGCCGGCATTCATCCAGGGCGCGTGCAGAACCATGCTCGGCAGCGCCAGCTTGATCTCCTGCTGGTTCAGCCCCTCCAGAATACGGATATTGATCTCCTGCTGAATATCCATGTACTTGTTGTAGTCCGCCGTATTAACGATATGGACCACCTCGAAGGTCAGGCGATCGCGATCGAAGCCCAGGAAATGGGCGCGGTCAAACTTCGTTTCCCCGACGTCGGTAATGATCTGTTTGACCATATCACCCACTGAACGCAGTTTGTCCGGCGCCGTGTCGCTGGCAACCCCGAAGGTAAAGACGATCCGGCGCGTTTGCATCCGTTTGTAGTTATGCAGCGTCTGTTGCAGCAGAATGGCGTTCCCGCAAACAATCTGCTCCCCGCTCAGGCTGCGGATACGGGTGGTTTTCAGGCCAATGTGCTCTACCGTCCCGGCGACATCGTTAAACACCACAAAATCGCCAATTTCGAACGGCTTATCAAAACCGATGGAAAGCGATGCAAACACGTCGCTCAGGATCGTTTGCACCGCGAGGGCGATTGCAATACCCCCTACCCCAAGGCTGGCAACCAGAGCAGTGATGTTGACGCCCGCGTTAGCAAGAATAGACAGCAGCATCACTGACCAGACTATGGCACGGAGGATAAGCCCCGTGATCACCAGCGTCACCGGGTTTTTATGGCTTCCCGGCGCCAGCATGACGTGACGAAGCCACGACACCACCCCCTGATCCATCCACAGCGCCACCTGGATAGCGAAGACCAGGAACCAGGCGTGGCTCACGGTACCAAAGAGATGATCCGGTAAGTCGACGAAACGCAGGCTGAATAACAGCGCCACGACAAAAAGCAGGAAGCGGCTGGTGCGGTTAAGCATATCCGTCAGGATAAAACGCATCCGGTTGGTGGTGGGGTGCTTGTCGCCCCAGGTAGTGATCCCTTTCTTAACGAAGGCGATCAGACGCGTCAGCAGCCAGTACACCAGCAGAGTCATAAAAACCACCGTGGCGACGCCGATCCAGAAAGACGGCGTCATCATCAGCTCGATGATGTCGAAGCGGGACAAAAATCGCATTACACCTCCTCGTATTACACAAAGGGTAAAGTATAGACAGAGGAGAAAAGCTGGCCGCAGAAATAAGAAAACCGCCCCAGGGGGCGGTTTGTCAGGATGAAGCGCAATTACAGCGCTTTCAGGATCGCATCCACGCTGGCCTTGGCGTCGCCAAACAGCATGTGGGTGTTATCTTTAAAGAACAGCGGGTTCTGCACGCCAGCATAGCCGGTGTTCATAGAGCGTTTGAAGACAATGACGTTCTGCGCCTTCCACACTTCGAGAACAGGCATACCCGCAATCGGACTACGCGGGTCGTCCTGCGCCGCCGGGTTAACGGTGTCGTTGGCGCCAATCACCAACACGGTGTCGGTGTCGGCGAAATCATCGTTGATCTCGTCCATTTCCAGCACAATGTCGTAAGGCACCTTCGCTTCCGCCAGCAGCACGTTCATGTGGCCTGGCAGACGCCCCGCCACCGGGTGAATACCAAAGCGAACCTTGATGCCGCGCGCGCGGAGTTTCTCGGTGATTTCCGCCACCGGATACTGCGCCTGCGCCACCGCCATGCCATAGCCTGGGGTGATGATGACGGAATGCGAGTTTTTCAGCATCTCTGCGGTCTCTTCCGCGCTGATTTCACGGTGTTCACCCACTTCCTCATCAGAACCGGTTGATGAGCCGTCAGAACCGAAGCCACCCGCGATGACGCTGATAAACGAACGGTTCATCGCCTTACACATGATGTAAGACAGGATCGCACCGGAAGAACCGACCAGCGCACCGGTGACAATCAGCAGGTCGTTGCTCAGCATAAAGCCTGCCGCCGCCGCCGCCCAACCGGAGTAGGAGTTCAGCATGGAAACCACCACCGGCATATCTGCTCCGCCGATAGACGCCACCAGATGCCAGCCGAAGGCCAGCGCGATGATGGTCATCACCAGTAACGCCAGCACCTGCAAGCCTACGCTTTCGGTACGCACGAAGACCACCAGCAGCACAAAGGAAACGACCAGCGCCGCCAGGTTCAGCTTGTGGCGGTTAGGCAGCATCAGCGGTTTGGAAGAGATCTTCCCGCGCAGCTTGCCGAACGCCACAATCGACCCGGTGAAGGTCACCGCACCGATGAAGATGCCGAGGAACACTTCGGTCAGGTGGATGTTCACCAGAATCGGCTCCAGGCCCGGTTCGTGGTACAGGTAGCTGTTGAAGCCCACCAGCACCGCCGCCAGACCCACGAAGCTGTGCAGAATGGCAACCAGCTCCGGCATCTCGGTCATTTCAACGCGTTTCGCCAGACGAATACCAATCGCGCCGCCGATGATCATCGCCACCAGGATCCACGCCACGTTGCCGGTGTCCGGCCCAAAGATGGTGGCAATCAGCGCAATCGCCATCCCGGCGATACCAAAGTTATTTCCCTGCTGAGACGTTTCGTGTTTGGAAAGCCCCGCCAGACTGAAAATAAACAGGATTGCAGCAACAATGTATGCGGCTGTAACTAATCCTCCAGACATATGCTACCCCTTAGCCTTTACGAAACATTTTCAGCATGCGCTGAGTCACGGTGAAACCACCGAAAATATTGATACTGGCGATCAGCACCGCAATGAAGCTCAGGAAGCTGATCCAGCCGCCATGACCAATTTGCAGCAATGCCCCGACCACGATAATCCCGGAGATGGCATTGGTGACCGACATCAGCGGGGTATGCAGCGCATGAGAAACGTTCCACACGACGTAGTAACCCACCACGCAGGAGAGCGCGAAGACGGTGAAGTGGCCAAGGAACTCTTTTGGCGCGACATCCGCCAGCCAGCCAAACAGGATAATAACCAGCGCCATGATGGCGTATTTGCGCCACGGCGACGCAGGTTTTGCTGGCTCCGCGGGCTCTGGCGCCGCTTTCGGCGCAGCCTGAGGTTGAGCGGAAACCTGAATCGGCGGTGCAGGCCAGGTGATTTCCCCTTCACGCACCACGGTAACGCCACGCACCACCACATCATCAAAATCAACGGTAATGTTGCCGTCTTTCTCTTTGCAGAGCAGCTTCAGCAGGTTAACGAGGTTCGTGCCGTACAGCTGAGAGGACTGGGTTGGCAGACGCCCTGGCAGGTCGGTATAACCGATCACCTTCACGCCGTTCGCGGTCGTCGTGACCTGGTTTGGCACGGTATACTCACAGTTACCGCCGTTTTGCGCCGCCAGATCGACAATAACGCTGCCCGGCTGCATGGAATCCACCATCTCACGGGTGATCAGCTTCGGCGCCGGTTTACCCGGAATAAGCGCGGTGGTGACAATGATGTCCACCTCTTTTGCCTGCGCCGCAAAGAGCGCCATTTCCGCCTTAATAAAGGCTTCAGACATGACCTTCGCGTAACCATCACCGCTGCCCGCTTCTTCCTTGAAGTCCAGCTCAAGGAATTCGGCGCCCATACTCTGCACCTGCTCCTTCACTTCCGGCCGGGTATCAAACGCGCGAACAATAGCGCCCAGGCTGTTTGCGGCCCCGATAGCGGCAAGACCAGCCACACCGGCACCAATCACCATCACCTTCGCGGGTGGTACTTTACCTGCCGCCGTAATCTGACCGGTAAAGAAGCGACCAAACTCATGCGCAGCTTCGACAATGGCGCGATAGCCGGCAATGTTCGCCATGGAGCTCAGCGCATCCAGAGACTGCGCGCGCGAAATACGCGGCACGGAGTCCATCGCCATCACGGTGACACCGCGTGCTGCCAGCTTCTCCATCAGCTCCGGGTTTTGGGCTGGCCAGACAAAGCTCACAAGCGTCGTGCCCGCGTTCAGCAGTTCAATTTCACTCTCTTCCGGTGCGTTGACCTTCAGAATGATGGGTGATTGCCAGACCTCAGCACCGTCCACTACGTCCGCGCCAGCCTGAGTAAAGGCCTCGTCATCGAAACTCGCCAGTTTGCCCGCGCCGCTTTCAATCGCGACGGTAAAACCCAGTTTAAGCAGTTGCTCCACCGTTTTTGGTGTTGCCGCTACGCGGGTTTCATTGGCTAACCGTTCTTTTGGTACCCCAATACGCATAGTTTTCCCTTCCATCGGTTTTTGATGATGGTTTGTCGATAATTGCCCACGGTTTGTATCAATTTTCACCATCGAGATATCGACGGAGAATGATTAACCCCGGAAAATAAAACAGTAACAAACTTTCTATAACCTACTGAAAATAGCGCCCGTGATCTACCGCCAGAAAACACTATTTCTTACTTTATCTGTGAAAAATAAGCGATCGGGGTCACTGACAGAGATATTTACCTTAAATTCGCCTTCAGGACCGATAAATCGCGCAAGCGAAGCGGTAAAAACATGATATAGCGCCATAAAAGAACAACTCATTAACATTAAATTAACTTGTAAAAGTCATATGCTTAATCAGTTTTTCTTGTGAAACGCCTGTTTTTTCCACATATCACAAAATGTTATCGAATCAGGTCCTTTGGTGAGCACAGGCTGTGAAAAATGCCGCAGACAGCGACGGGTGTTAAATGCCATAATCGGGACCGTCTCAAATTAACAACAACACCAGTACATGGTTTGCGCAAGGCGAAGGATTATTTTTATGAAGCTTAAGAACACACTCCTGGCGTCCGCACTTCTTTCCGCGACCGCCCTGTCTGCGAATGCCGCGACAGAGTTGACGCCGGAGCAAGCGGCAGCGTTAAAACCTTTTGACCATACGGTCATTGTGGGTCGCTATAACTCTATTGGCGATGCCGTCGCCGCCGCATCAAAAGCCGCCGATAAAAACGGCGCTGCCTCGTTTTACGTTGTTGACCAGTCCGATCAGGGCAACAGCGGCAACCAGCGCGTGACGATTGCGCTGTACAAAGAGAATGCCCCAAAAGCAGATGAACAGAAAAACCGCGTGATTAACGGCATTGTTGAACTGCCGAAAGATCAGGCTGTTCAGCTGGAACCGTATGACACCGTGACCGTTCAGGGCTTCTACCGCAGCCAGCCTGAAGTTAACGATGCCATCACCAAAGCCGCGAGAGAAAAAGGCGCTTACGCGTTCTATATCGTGCGTCAGGTTGATGCCAACCAGGGCGGAAACCAGCGCATCACCGCCTTCATCTATAAGCAAGATGCGAAAAAACGCGTAGTACAAAGCCCGGATGCCATTCCAGCGGATTCAGATGCGGGACGTGCCGCGTTAGCGAAAGGCGGTGAAGAAGCGAAGAAAGTGGAAATTCCGGGCGTTGCAACCTCGGCGGCACCAAGCGCTGAAGTGGGTCGTTTCTTTGAAACCCAATCCACCAAAGGCGGTCGTTATACCGTTACGTTACCAGACGGCACGAAAATTGAAGAGCTGAACAAAGCCACTGCCGCGCAGATGGTGCCGTTCGACAGCATCAAGTTTACGGGCAACTATGGCAACATGACGGAAATCTCCTATCAGGTGGCGAAGCGTGCTGCGAAGAAAGGCGCGAAGTATTACCACATCACCCGCCAGTGGCAGGAACGTGGTAACAACCTGACCATCAGCGCCGATCTGTACAAGTAACAAAACGGTTTCATAAAGGCGGCGCAGTGCCGCCTTTTTTGTTACTTTTTTTCTGATTTCTGCCACACGTCATTGCATGCATCCTTCACACTCCGTAAAATCCCGCGCCTTAGCGTGATCCACCATTTTTATGCGCCTTAGCGAAATAATTATTCTGGATTTGGACTTTTCATAACAGGAAGCCAATGGAAAAGAAACTTGGCCTGAGTGCTTTAACTGCACTTGTATTGAGCTCAATGCTGGGCGCGGGCGTATTCAGTTTGCCGCAGAACATGGCGGCCGTCGCCAGCCCAGCCGCATTACTGATTGGCTGGGGCATTACCGGTGTCGGGATTTTGCTGCTGGCGTTCGCCATGCTGCTGCTGACCCGTATCCGACCGGATCTGGACGGCGGAATATTCACTTACGCCCGGGAAGGTTTCGGCGAGCTGATCGGCTTCTGCTCCGCCTGGGGTTACTGGCTGTGCGCGGTGATCGCCAACGTCTCCTATCTGGTTATCGTCTTCTCGGCGCTCAGCTTCTTTACCGACACGCCCGAACTGCGCCTGTTTGGCGACGGCAATACCTGGCAGTCCATCGTCGGCGCCTCGGTGCTGCTGTGGATAGTTCACTGGCTGATTTTGCGTGGCGTCCAGACCGCGGCCAGCATTAACCTGGTGGCGACGCTGGCCAAGCTGGTGCCGCTTGGCCTGTTCGTCGTGCTGGCCTTCCTCGCCTTCCGTCTCGATGTCTTTACGCTCGATTTCAGCGGCATTGCGCTGGGCGTCCCCGTTTGGGAACAGGTGAAAAATACCATGCTGATCACCCTGTGGGTGTTCATCGGCGTTGAAGGTGCCGTCGTGGTCTCTGCCCGCGCGCGTAACAAGCGCGATGTGGGACGCGCCACGCTGCTGGCCGTACTGGCGGCGCTGGGCGTTTATCTGCTGGTGACGCTGCTGTCGCTCGGCGTGGTAGCTCGCCCTGAACTTGCGGAAATGCGTAACCCGTCCATGGCCGGGCTGATGGTGAAAATGTTGGGCCCCTGGGGGGACGTGATTATCGCGGCGGGTCTGATTGTTTCCGTTTGCGGCGCCTATCTGAGCTGGACCATTATGGCAGCGGAAGTCCCGTTCCTGGCCGCCACGCACAAAGCGTTCCCGCGCCTGTTTGCCCGTCAGAACAAAAACAGTGCACCATCGGCCTCTCTGTGGCTCACCAACATCAGCGTGCAGGTCTGTCTGGTGCTGATCTGGCTCACAGGATCGGACTATAACACGCTGCTGACCATTGCCTCCGAGATGATTCTGGTACCCTATTTCTTAGTGGGCGCATATCTGTTAAAAATTGCGACCCGCCCGGCACACTATGCGGTAGGCGTCGGCGCCTGTATTTACGGTCTATGGTTGTTGTATGCTTCCGGACCGATGCATCTGCTGCTGTCCGTGGTGCTCTACGCGCCGGGCCTGCTGGTGTTTATCTACGCTCGCCGTACACATCAGCTTGATAATGCCCTTAAGCGCCGCGAAATGGCATTGATAGGTTTGCTGTTAGTCGCTGCCGTACCGGCAACGTGGATGTTAATGGGATAGCGCCGCCTGTCCCATTGTTGAACTGAAAAGGAGATTACGATGGGACACACGCAGCAACGCCCAATATTGATCACTGGCGCAGGCCGTCGCATTGGCCTCGCCCTCGCCCATCACTTTCTCAATCTTCGCCATCCGGTTATCGTCAGTTACCGCACGGAATATCCCTCCATTGAAGGGCTACGAAATGCCGGAGCAGTCTGCATTCAGGCGGATTTCTCCACAGATGAAGGTATTCTCGCCTTCGCGGACAAAGTGAAGTCGACCACCCACGGACTGCGGGCGGTTATTCACAACGCCAGTACCTGGCTTCCCGAAAAAGCAGGACATTCACTCAGCGAAACGCTCGCCTGCATGATGCAGATCCACGTTAATGCGCCTTATCTGCTCAACCATGCCCTACAGGATTTGCTGCGCGGACACGGCCATGCCGCAGGAGACATTATCCATTTCACCGATTACGTGGTGGAGCGAGGAAGCGACAAACACATCGCCTATGCGGCCAGCAAAGCCGCGCTGGATAATATGACCCGCTCTTTCGCACGCAAGCTGGCGCCCGAGGTAAAGGTCAACGCGATTGCTCCGGCGATGATTTTATTTAACGAAGGCGATGATGCCGAGTATCGTCAGCAGGCGCTCAACAAGTCGTTAATGAAAATTGCGCCCGGCGAGAAAGAGGTGATCGACCTGATCGATTATCTGCTGACCAGCTGTTACGTCACGGGCCGAACGTTTGCCGTGGACGGTGGCCGCCCCCTGCGCTAGTGAAAGCGGCTCCAGAAGAAGATGAGCACCCAGGCGCTGAGGCTCCAGCAGACCACCGCCCCGCCCAGCGCCATGGGCAGACGCAGAAAACCGGTGAAGTACCACAGCGACAGCAGGTAGATAAAATATGGGATGATCGACCACATCCCGAACACAATGGTGGCGCGTAGTGCCTCAATACCCCGCTCAGAGGCCACAATATAGTGCGCGATTAACGCAAAGGTGGGAAACAGCGGGATCAGCCCGGCAATATAGTAGTTCTTCGTTTTAGCCAGCACCCCAATCAGCAGCACGACCAGCGCACCTAGCGCGGCTTTTATCACCAGCCCCATTCTTTTCCCTTAACAATCAAATAACATTCCCGTGCAGGATAACGGAACTCCGGCTAATTTTGAAAGATTAATGGAAGGTTAAGGTTGCGCGGTGTATGTTGACGTTTTTCGCGATGACAGACGTTGTATGAATAAGATTGTTTATGTTGAAGATGAACCCGAGGTGGGGCAATTAATCGCCGCTTATCTGGGTAAACATGATATGGAAGTGGTTGTCGAGCCTCGTGGCGATCGCGCTGAAGACGTCGTCAACCGCGAAAATCCGGATCTGGTGTTGCTGGACATCATGCTGCCCGGGAAAGATGGTATGACGCTCTGCCGGGATCTGCGCGCGAAATGGGACGGCCCGATCGTGCTGCTGACCTCTCTCGACAGCGATATGAATCATATTCTGTCGCTTGAGATGGGCGCAAACGACTACATCCTGAAAACCACGCCGCCGGCGGTTCTGCTAGCCCGTTTACGCCTCCATCTGCGTCAGCGTGCCAGCGCTGAGCGTGAAGCGCCTGCGCCCTCCTTAACGCCGCATAAAGCGATGCGTTTCGGCACACTTTCTATCGACCCGGTCAACCGACAGGTTATGCTTTCCGGGGAGCTGATTGCGCTCTCAACCGCAGATTTTGACCTGCTGTGGGAGCTGGCAACCCATGCCGGACAAATTATGGACCGGGATGCATTACTGAAAAATCTGCGCGGCGTAAGTTACGACGGAATGGATCGTAGCGTTGATGTGGCGATTTCACGACTGCGTAAAAAACTGTTGGATAACGCCACGGAACCTTACCGCATCAAAACCGTACGCAACAAGGGCTATCTGTTTGCACCGCACGCCTGGGAAACCTGAAAAAGGAGCAAACAGGAATATTCGAAAAATAACTGACGATGCATCGGAATTGTTATCGATGTTCGTCGAAAGTTATCGATTATATGCATCGTCAGTTATGACATATCCCCTGGTCTGATTCCTCTCTCCAGTTCTATTTCGATGTGCATTTTTCGCGTAAACAAAAGTAGCGCTAATGTATTTGATTGCTATAGTACAATATATATTCAGCAGAGCAGGCACCATCATCGATCAAAAATCCGTCACTTAAATGCACATTAGGCTAAAAATGATCTTTACAATTGACTTAATCATTATCTTATCCTTATGAAAACAAAGGGGATAATGGCGAACATATAAATAATATCGATCTTTTTCAATAGCTTACGTGTTTGCAGAAATCTAATTCTCATGCTAAACCTTATACTCTCTCAATTATTTAATGAAAGAGGTATAGCAATGTCATGGAGAGTCATTAGCTCGGTAATTTGTCCTAACACGGGAATCGTTTATTCAAGCATCTTGGGACTCAAGTTCTTGAAACTCATCATTTGGTATGAAAGCGATGTCTATTTGTACCCCGGTGACAGGATATATCCGACAAAAAATGGCGTCTTCATAAATGGTGTTTTCAAGCCTATATCGATATACAACATATCACCTTACAACGAAATGTTGTGGAGTGAAATTAAAAACAAGATGGCCTGCCCATACAATCGAAACCAGCACGAGGAGATATGCACTTACGCGGTGCATTGCAACGCGCGGAAATGCCCGCATGGGTTTGCCACCAACCCACTGATTGTCAGCACAGGTAAATCCAGACATTAGCGAAAATCGGAAATATTGAGATCAAGATAATTAATATTTCTGCTGCACCGCCTTTGTCCGGATAAATCTCCGTGACTACAGCCCAAATGCTCCTGTGGGGACATTTGGGCTGTAGTCACGCCTGGCAACTCTGGCTTCTTGTACCAAATTAATTTTTATTGTGCAATTTTAAGCAAGCCATCCGGAAGGCTAAAATAAAAATTGCTAATTAACCCTGCCCGTGCATTAATGGTCTCGTTAGTCCGATCCAATAATAGTTGGACAAGTTGCATGACAATTCTCATAACCAGGCGCTATCGCTGATATCCCCTCCTTTTGAGTCCACACCTTAGCATTATATGTTTATTAGCTTTTATATCACTTCGGAAATGTTCAAATGGAGTCTTTATGTCATCAAAAATTTTAGGTCTGGTTAAGTGGTTTAAGGAAGATAAAGGCTTTGGTTTTATCTCCCCTGTAGATGGCAGCAAAGATGTTTTCGTGCATTTCTCTGCCCTTCAGGGAGAGAACTTCAAAACACTTTTTGAAGGTCAGAAAGTCGAATTTATCATCGTAAGCGGCGATAAAGGCCCTGCTGCTGCGAATGTAACGCTTTGCGATAAATAATATCAGCACACAGCCGCGTTGACGATGATGTTGCTTCTGGCTCATGGACTGCACAAGCAGTCTACAATCCGATGCTAACTGCTTGTAAATCAGTAAAGTGTTATTGAGGTCAGGCGGCCGCGAAAAACATCGTCTCTTCCACTTCTTGTATGAGTATTTCTTCAGAGACGCTGAGAGGATTTAAACAAAGCGCTACAGTAGGGACAGACAAGCTGGGCCCCCTTTTGTATGCGAGTGAAACTGTGCTCTGACTCTTTAGCGCAGTTTGGACATGAACATTTGACTAAATAATTGCGACGAAGTTGCGAGTTTTTACGTCCCGACATAGGCTGCTCCTGAATGAAAAGGATTGCCACCATACACGTTAAGGCAGGATATTGCTTGCTTTTATTTCCCAAAGAGAGCAAAAAAAGGAAAGGAGCCACGCTTCTGGAACATTCTTACCTTGCACAATCACAAAGAGATATAGAGTGATATATGAAAAAGGTGATCATTTTTTTTAATGCCAACCCCAGCAAAGTCATTATCGTGCTTAAGGGCATAACGTCTGTACGCCAGACATATCCGGATGGTGAAGAAATAAATCTTCAGATCATGACTGCAAGCTTTCTGTCGTTGACGGGAGATCATAATTCTATCTATGTTGCTTCAGACAGGGAACTTACCTCTCAGGAAATATCTGATGCTGCCAAACAATATTTATAATATTTTCTGTCACTAGTCCGGTTAACAACACAGCATTTATTTCACTCAGAATGAGAAAAATTACAATCCATCATTATTAATGCCTGCAAAATGCAGGCTTTTTTACGACATTGCCCTTTAAATTTAACTATTCCGCATAATCGTGCTGCTCACTTTGCTCCCTCTGTTTCCGAAGAAAGTGTATCATCAACCTTCTTCGTTCCTGTGGTGATATGGATGTCCACGCAGGGCTGACGAAGTAAAGCCGGGTTCTTAATTGATTGATTTAGCGGTGCTATCCAATGAAAAAGCTGTTTGTGCAGTTTTAGTGTGCAGAAAATCCGCAACTCATTGAAATGGCTTAATTTATCATGATTTCAATGAGTTAGCCAAAAACATTTAACGGACATCTACGGACGTGCACGGTCTTTTTTGTGCCCCTATCGGTGTCCCTTCTTTCAAAATGCCCCCAAATCTGCCCCCAAAATCCCTCTCTTTTGCGTAGCTCTTTCCAGTTTCGCAACGTCCCGCTTTACGCCCATCTGACGTCTAACCATAATCACAACCGATCCGATTGTAAGACTTAACCAGCGCGCGCTACTTTTCTCCCTGCCCTATACTTTCAGTCTGACTGACTGGAGGTTTCTATGTGTGGACGTTTTGCACAAGCCCAAACCCGTGAAGAATATCTGGCATATCTGGCCGATGAAGCCGATCGTGACATCGCTTATGACCCGGAACCTATTGGCCGATTCAACGTCGCGCCCGGTACCAAGGTCCTGCTACTGAGCGAACGCGACGAGCAGCTGCACCTCGATCCGGTGTTCTGGGGTTACGCACCGGGGTGGTGGGATAAACCGCCACTGATTAACGCGCGTGTCGAGACGGCTGCCACCAGCAGAATGTTTAAACCGCTATGGCAGCATGGCCGGGCTATATGTTTTGCGGATGGGTGGTTCGAATGGAAGAAGGAAGGCGACAAGAAACAGCCCTACTTCATTCACCGCGCCGATGGCCAGCCGATTTTTATGGCAGCGATCGGCAGCACACCGTTTGAGCGTGGCGATGATGCAGAAGGTTTCCTGATAGTGAAGTCTGCGGCCGACAAAGGTCTGGTCGACATTCACGACCGCCGGCCATTGGTTTTGTCACCGGAAGCCGCCCGGGAGTGGATGCGCCATGATATAGGCGGGAAGGAAGCGGCAGAGATAGCAGCCGACGGCGCTGTTCCAGCCGACAAATTTATCTGGCACGCTGTGACGCGCGCCGTGGGGAATGTGAAGAACCAGGGTCCGGAGCTAATCGAGGCAGCACAATAAAAGGTAAAAGAGACCAGGCACGTCCGAAATGAGCGAGGATCTGAGATTCACATGGCATTGCTTCCATCGAGGACATGTTAATCAACGGGGTGCAGGTCACCCGGCATTGGCTGCAAGTCGTTTCAGCCCTTAAAAATAGAGACCACTTCAGAAAGGAAGAATTAAAATATCACCTTTTCATAATTAATTCTTGCGGCGACAGGACCAACAAAGCAACTCTGGCCGCTCTGTTGGCCGCACCGCCGAGCAACTAACCTCGGATTATTGGCCCAATTAGCTGCATGATAGCTGGCCGATTCTCTGCAAAGTAGTGCTGAGCAAAAATCTTTAATACAGCCTCCTTTACACTTATGAATGTCGCGTTCGGAATCTGGGCCAATAATACATCACAAACTTCATTAACTATGTCCTTACAAATATCACGCGACTTAGGGGTTCCCTGCTGAGGAGGTTGGCGGACATCGCGCGATCGAAGATGTATAACATTGAGTCCGAAGTACAGACGAATTTCAGTCACTAAGTGATCCCTATTCATGTGTAAATATTGAGCAACCCCTTCCTCCGGCGTGAACGGTAAAAACGATATTCTCTGCCTCTCCTCTTTGTAGATGCTGATCAGGTCTTGCTTCGTAGCATTCTCGAGATCAACTTCAGCATCGGCATCAAGCATCACGTAAGACCGAGTAATTGATGGTAGCATGGGCCGCTGCCGGACATAAAACCTCAATACTTCTACAAAGCCTCCCACCGCAATTACGGTGACACTTGGCGTTAAATGCTGCTGGGCAATTGTGACTGCCAGAAAACTTCGTATAAACTGTTCGAGAATCGTTCGGGCAGCTTCATCTTCAACATATATGATAACGTCAGAGGCTGATTCCTCTTGATATGCCAAGGCACCTAACACATAGGAAGGGAAGCAATTCTTAGCGCAAATTACATTGCCATTCTCATCCGATTGCAAGTGCAGAATACTGCCTCGGCTAGCTTGTTTTATTAAGGTAGCCGAGTGCGTGGACACTACGATTGTAAGAGATTTATCTTTAGCGATTCTTTTTAGATATTCAAGCAATTCTGCTTGCGCTGTCGGATGCAATGCCAGTTCGATCTCATCAATTAAAATCATCGCTCCACGCTTACATGACGATAGCTTACGCAAAAGCTTTAGAATACATATTTCACCAAGGCTAAAATTCTTTTCTGAGTAGTAACTTTTTGCTTGCTTGCTAGGACCCGGCAGCTCTAAAACAAACGCTTGAGAACCAATACCCGTTCGAACGTTGGTTACCTTCAAAGCAGAAAACTTTTGCGTCCCAAATATTTTATTAGCAGCATCGACGATATCTTGCTGAGCAGGGCGAAGCTTCTTCGGTGAAAAATCCTCCTTTCGGGGTTCAATCCGGTCAGCATCAGCGGCTACATAAATAGTTTCAGGGTAACCTAAACCTTGTAAAAACTTACTAGCACTTTTAGGAGTTGGTGACCATCGTTCAGTAACGTAAGTGTATGCTACTTCACCATTACTGGTCACGTAACCAATCGAGGCCCCCTCATTGGAGTCAAGTCGATCTGACTTTCTTGATGCCGGAAAGTGTACAGGAAAAGCGTTCCTATACCCAATTCGGCGCAGGCAACCTAGGACAGAGGACTTGCCAGTACCATTGGCGCCTGTAAGTAACCAAACTCCAGGACCAGGAATATCAAACTCAAGACTATTAATATGCCGTAATTTTTTAATGATTATCTTAGCCACATCCTCTTCCTTTCAAATGTATTATTTATGCTTTATTTTACCGATTAGACCACACGTTTAATCACCCTGCAAAAGTTTATATGAGAGGTAAAAGTAGCCATTCCGGCTGCGCGGTAAAGCTTTTCCATCCTGTGGTGCATTTTTGGTGTGATTCTGTACTCGCTCCCCGCTTTCTCTGATATAAGGCAATATGACGACTCGACTATATTTTTTGGAAAGAGATCGTACCTTCAGGCAAGATCGCTGCTCCAGCTTAAAATTTACCCGAACTCATGCTCGCTTCAGGGCAAAGACAATCTGCTCTTCAAGGAATCGTGAATTTTTCATCGGCACCACCTCCGTTTAGGGGAGTATGTATCATGCCGGAATTCAGTTTCTGAATGGAGCAGGATTTTGGTTCTGGGCCATTAGGGAAAGGACAATTATTTATAAATACATATAAATCAGTAGATTAATAGTGTTGGTGTTACGTCCTATCTTTCTTCGCTCCGCTATTTGATTGAGCAAAGGTTTTGTCCGCGTTACGGGATACTGAAAACATCCGCTTCTGGCACAAAGCGGACCAAGACATCAGGAAAATTTATCGGACTATAAGCAGATCTGAATATCTCGTCGTATACCGCGGCGAAAGCATTTCTCGCTTCATCTGCCATTGCTGCTGTATGCCTTGGCCAGCAAAGTAGAGTGTCCCTTTACCGTCTTTCGCGTTAAGGTGATCGAGCACTTCCATCAATCTTTCGCTACCAGCGCGCGGCGCGTTCTCATCAAATAGGTTAAGCTGGGCCACTCCCTGGCTGAAAAAGTCGCCCAACATGATCCCTGCTTTCTGGTACCGGTGACCATCCTTCCAGATTTTGTCCAGACATTTTACCGCAGCGTTGATAATGTCGCGGGAGTCCTGAGTGGGGGTGAGAAGCTTCATGGACGCACTGTTACCGTAATACGGCTCGTTAAGCGCAAAGGGAGAGGTTTTCACGAACGTAGAGATAAAGCGGCAGTACTGATGTTCACCCCGAAGTTTTTCAGCACCACGTGCCGCATAACTACAAATAGCCTGCCGCATCTGTTCGTACTCGGTGACGCGTTCGCCAAATGACCGACTGCATACGATTTCCTGCTTTGCTGGCGCAAACTCTTCCAGCTCAAGACAAGGCTCGCCGCGCAACTCCCGGACAGTTCGCTCCAGCACGACATTGAAGTGTTTGCGAATAATCCATGTGCTTTCTTCTGAGAGGTCCAGAGCCGTTTTAATGCCCATGGCGTTAAGCTTCTTACTGATGCGGCGGCCAACGCCCCATACGTCCTCAACTGGTACCAGGGCAAGGAGTCGGCGCTGCCGATCGACATTTGACAGGTCCACTACACCGCCCGTTTGCCGCTGCCATTTCTTTGCGGCGTGGTTAGCCAGCTTAGCGAGGGTTTTCGTCTGCGCGATGCCAACGCCAACTGTAAGATGCGTGCGCTTCAGAACCGTAGCGCGAATCTCTTTGCCAAACTCCGTCAGCTCCCGGCAGTTGCGGACACCTGTCAGGTCGCAAAAAGCTTCGTCGATACTGTAAATTTCGACGCGGGGGCTCATTTCCTCGAGCGTAGTCATTACCCGGTTCGACATATCAGCGTAGAGCTCATAGTTGCTGCTGAAGCAAACAACGCCAGCGCGCCGGAATAAGTCCTTTTGCTTGAAGAAAGGCTCTCCCATGGTAATTCCAGCAGCTTTGGCCTCGGCGCTGCGCGCTATGACGCAGCCGTCATTATTCGAAAGAACAACCACCGGCCGTCCTCTCAAATCGGGCCTGAACACTGTCTCGCATGATGCGTAGAATGAATTCACATCACAGAGCGCAAACATATCAGCTGGCCGATTTAACAATGAAAGTAACTACGCCGAAAATGTCCAGCGTATCTTCGCTGCCTACCACAATCGGACTATAAGCACGGTTCATCGGATTGAGCTGAACAGTTGGACGCAGTTGAAGCCGTTTAACAGTAAATTCCCCATCCACAGCCGCAATCACAATGTCTCCGTGTTCAGCAGTCCGTGAGCTATCAACCACCAGCAGATCACCGTCGCTGATCCCCGCTTCTATCATCGAATCCCCTGCGGCTTTAACGAAATACGTTGAGCTGGGATGGGAAACAAGCAACTCATTAAGATCAATGCGCTGCTCTACATAATCAGCTGCGGGGCTGGGAAAACCACATTGCACCAAATCGCTGTATAGTGGGATTGCGACAATTTCTCGCAGTTCAGTAGGCCTGATAAATTCCATTACGCACACCTCAAATACTGTTTTTATATACAGTAGTTTCATTTCTGTTAGCACGCAATACACCTTAGTCATAGCGACTGTTTAAAGCTTCACCGCTTCGTAACTAAGTTTCTACCAGGCTTCGAATTATTATTTTTGTAAATTTTCCGACTGGAATCCCAGATGCACAAATTTAAGCCGGTTTGGATGCAGGGAATTTTTTATAAAGCGTACAGACAGCAACATCATAGATAATTGCCACCTGCTTTCTGTCCATTCCGTTTGAAATCAACCTGCCAGCCTGCGCCCATTGCTCCGGGGTTAACTTCGGCCTTCTGCCGCCTATGCGCCCTTTCTCCCGGGCTGCCGCCAGTCCTGCCCGGGTGCGTTCCACGATCAACTCCCTCTCCATCTCGGCCAGGGCTGACATGATGTGGAATATGAAACGCCCCATTGGGCTGGATGTATCAATGCTGTCCGTGAGGCTCTTAAAGTGAATGCCGCGCTGCCGGAGTTCGTCCACCAGTAGAACTAAATTTCGCATGCTTCGCCCGAGGCGATCCAGCTTCCACACTACCAGCGTATCGCCCTCATTCAGAGTTCGCAGAAGCTTTTTAAGCGCTGGCCGGTTCGCTACCGTCCCGCTCATTTTTTCCTCAAAAACCTGTTCACATCCTGCGCGTTCGAGAGCTTGTCGCTGGAGATCCGTATTTTGGTCATTTGTTGACACCCTTACGTAGCCAATTTGCATATTTTTCACCCAATATTTTCTGCAAAAAAATCAGGTGAAGTTATCGGCATGGCTGCCGCAGGGCAATCTATAAAACGTCGGTTT